>NZ_JAODYH010000042.1:0-207 GCF_025421555.1 Acidovorax bellezanensis | reverse complement strand
GAGCTGGGTGTGGACGTCACGCCGCGCCTCAAGACCCTCAAGGTCACCGAGCCCGCCAAGCGCGGCGCCGGTGTCAAGGTGGCCGATGTGGCCGCCCTGGTCGACAAGCTGAAGAACGAAGCCAAGGTAATCTAAGGAGTTGATGGAAATGACCGCACTGGTAATTGCAGAACACGACAACGCGTCCATCAAGCCCGCGACCCTCAA
>NZ_JAODYH010000041.1:0-384 GCF_025421555.1 Acidovorax bellezanensis | reverse complement strand
CCGTGAACACCAGGACGTTGGTTGTCGCCGTGCGGCCTTGGACCACGCCGCCCACCAGCGACAGGTTCACCGCCTCGTTGGTGGCCGTGTCCACCAGCCCCGAGGCACCCACCACCACGCCCAGCGCATAGCTCAGCCCGCTGGCACCGGCACCATCGGCGCCGAAGACCGGGCTGAAGTTGGCCGCGAAATTGGCCGTTGCATTGGTCGCCAGCACGGTCTCGTCCACTGTCAGCGTCGGCTCGGTGCCGGTCGTGCTGACGCTGGGACCGTCGTCCTTGAAGTTCAGGTTCAGGCCGATGTTGAGGGTGGCCTGGGCGCTGTCGCCGTCCTTGTCGGTCGCTGTCGCCGTCAGGGTCACAAGGTTGTCCGCCGCCAGGCTCT
>NZ_JAODYH010000040.1:0-201 GCF_025421555.1 Acidovorax bellezanensis | reverse complement strand
CCGGCAACAAGACCTACGACGGTACGACGGCAGCCAACCTGAGCGGCGGCATCTTGAACGGCCTGGTGGGGAACGAAAGCCTGGTGTTGTCCGGCCAGACGGGCACCTTCAGCAACCAGAACGCAGGTGCCGGCAAGACCGTCACCGTGACGGGCGCGACGCTGGCCAACGGCACGGGTCTGGCCAGCAACTACACGGTCA
>NZ_JAODYH010000039.1:0-427 GCF_025421555.1 Acidovorax bellezanensis | reverse complement strand
CCCTATAACTTTGACGTCTCTTGCGAGACAATCGCCGTTGTATCAAAGACTGTGTGAGGTCTTACACCTCACGCGTTATGCCGTAATGTGAATGATTCTTTTTGCTTTCACTGATTTCTCAGTGATTGTTTAGAGAATGATTCGTCATTACTTAAAATTTAACAAAGTTAAATCTTGTTTTGACGCAATCAAAAATGTTGTTAGCGGCACGGTCTGTACTAAACCTTTACGAATGTACAGTTTCCGCTAACAACTCTGATTTCGACTCTATGAATTTTTAAAGAACAGCCGATGAATCGTTAGATAACGATTCAACACAAAAGCAGTCTTAAGCAAGACTGCTTTTGTGTTGAGTCAAAAATTATAGCACGTTTGGGAAGTACTTTAGTACAAACCCGAAGATCGTTGGTGGAGGATGACGGGATCG
>NZ_JAODYH010000004.1:0-718679 GCF_025421555.1 Acidovorax bellezanensis | reverse complement strand
GCTGAAGAACGAAGCCAAGGTAATCTAAGGAGTTGATGGAAATGACCGCACTGGTAATTGCAGAACACGACAACGCGTCCATCAAGCCCGCGACCCTCAACACCGTCACCGCCGCTGTCGCCTGCGGTGGTGATGTGCACGTGCTGGTGGCCGGCCTCAACGCCGGCGCCGCCGCCGCTGCCGCCGCCCAGATCGCTGGCGTGAGCAAAGTCATCCACGCCGACGGCGAAAGCCTGGCCCACGGCCTGGCCGAGAATGTCGCCGCCCAAGTGCTGGCCATCGCCGGCAACTACAGCCACATCCTGTTCCCGGCCACGGCTGGCGGCAAGAACGTGGCTCCGCGCGTGGCCGCCCAGCTCGACGTGGCGCAGATCAGCGACATCACCAAGGTGATCGCCGCCGACACTTTCGAGCGCCCGATCTACGCCGGCAACGCCATTGCCACCGTGCAAGCGCTGGACGCGACCCGCGTCATCACCGTGCGCACCACGGGCTTTGACGCCGCTGCAGCCACCGGTGGTTCCGCCGCCGTGGAAACCGCCGCCGCAGCAGCCGACGCCGGCCAGAGCACCTTCGTCGGCAGCGAAATCGCCAAGAACGACCGCCCCGAACTGACGGCCGCCAAGATCATCGTTTCCGGTGGCCGGGCGCTGGGCAGCAAGGAAAAGTTCGACGAAGTGATCACCCCCCTGGCCGACAAGCTGGGCGCGGCCATCGGTGCTTCGCGCGCCGCCGTGGACGCAGGCTACGCAGCCAACGACTTGCAGGTCGGCCAGACCGGCAAGATCGTCGCGCCGCAGTTGTACATCGCGGCCGGCATCTCGGGTGCGATCCAGCATCTGGCCGGCATGAAGGACTCCAAGGTGATCGTGGCGATCAACAAGGACCCTGAAGCGCCTATCTTCTCGGTAGCCGATTACGGCTTGGAAGCCGACCTGTTCGTGGCCGTGCCGGAGCTGGTCCAGGCGGTATAAGCCCCAGAGTGAAGCGTTCAAACGCCTGCCCAGGAGACGGGGCAGGCGTTTTTTATTTTGACGAGAGAAAGAGAAAAACATGTCGCAATCGACTTCACGCCGTTCATTCCTTCACACCGCCGCCGCTGGCGCCGCCGTGGCCTGTGCGCCGGCCTGGTCGCAGACCGGCTGGCCCAGCAAGCCCGTGCGCATCATCGTGCCCTACACGGCGGGCGGCTTCACCGATCAGATGGCGCGCCTGCTGCAGATCGGCCTGCAAAAAGCCCTGGGCCAGCCCATAGTCATAGAGAACAAGCCCGGCGCCAACAGCATCATCGGCGTGGACCAGGTGGCCAAGGCCGCGCCCGACGGCCTGACATTCGGCGTGGTGATTCCCGCGTACGCGGCCAACACCACGCTGTACGACAAGCTGCCTTACAACCCCCAGAAAGACCTGGTGGGCGTTTCGCTGATGG
Organism: Acidovorax bellezanensis; assembly: GCF_025421555.1. Taxonomy (NCBI): domain Bacteria; kingdom Pseudomonadati; phylum Pseudomonadota; class Betaproteobacteria; order Burkholderiales; family Comamonadaceae; genus Acidovorax; species Acidovorax bellezanensis. Next base: position 717,250 of record NZ_JAODYH010000004.1, on the reverse strand, counting down.
GCGTGTCGCCCCTGGTCGCCGCCGTGGCCATGAACGCGCCGTTCAAGACCACCAAGGAGCTGGTGGCCTATGCCCGCGCCAACCCTGGCAAGGTGAGCTTCGCGTCCTCGGGCAGCGGCTCCAGTGCCCACCTGACGACGGAACTGCTGAAGCTGATCACCAAGACGGACATGGTGCACATTCCCTACCGCGGTGCTTCGCCGGCCCTGGTGGACTTGATGGGCGGGCAGGTGCCGCTGTTTCTCGATCCGCCCCCCAATCTGGTCCAGCCGGCCAAGGCCGGACGCATCCGGCTGATCGGCGTGGCCAGCGAAAAGCGCATTCCCAGCCTGCCCGAGGTGCCTACCTTCATCGAGCAGGGCATTGACGGGCTGGTGGCCAGCACCTGGGCGGCGATGATCGCGCCCGCGGGCGTGCCGCGCGACATCCTGCAGCGCATGTCGAGCGAAGTGCGCCGCATCATGCACAGCGAAGAGACGCGTGCGCGCCTCGATGCCATGGGCACCGTGGCCGAAGGCTCCACGCCCGAGGAGTGCGACCGCTTCATAGCGGCCGAGACCAGGAAATGGGGCCGCGTGATCCGTGATGCCAACGTGACGCTTTAAGCCGCCCTGCGCCCAGGCCGGCACCGGCCTGTGCGCTGCCCCCGCCGCTTCGCCACAGCGCCATGGCGTGGCGGCCCAGCGACCGCCTGCACAGTCGCCTCCATTCCCCCGCCGACGCGCCGACGCGCCGCCGGCCGCCGGGGCGCACTCCCGCATTTTGTGATCAGAATCACTTCGTTTTAATTCGTTTTAATTCGAATCGCTGCGCGTCCAAATGAATATGATTCTTATATAGATCCTATGGGCGGACGCGCCATTCCTTGCGCGGCCACCCATAGGCCCAGCAGCTGCCTTGTACGTCCTTTTAAAATGAAGGGGTATTATCGGTTTGCTGGAAATTGCTATCTATTTTTAGGAATGAAAAGAAAAATTCTATGTATTGAAATCGTTGATTTTTTGTTTTGTGACAGTTTGTTGATACAAAATGAAACAATGCTTCGTACGGAATTTCTGCCTGGCAAATCCACGTCGTTCAGAGGGGGATGGCTGCGTGGTGCGCGACAAGAAAATCAGTGGGCTGACGAATAGCAGTGTTTGGGGATGGAAAGATATCCTTTGAAGTTTTGCAAAAAGCGACCGATATATATCCAGTCCACAGCGTATTTGATCAGTTAACGGACGATGCCATTTTGCTGATCATGGAAATAGGTTCTGCGAAATATGGGAAGAAACCATCGGCCTGATCCCAGTCCATGGGGATTTGATCAGTTAACTGACAATGCCAATCATTGGCGGATTGAAAGAAATCCTATGCAATTCTGGAATAACTGCTCGGTCAAAGCCAAGCTCATCGGTACTTTCGCTTTGCTGATCGCCCTGATCATTGGCATTTCGGGCTACGCCATCTTCGTGATGAAGGAAGACAGCCAGCGATTCAGCAACTACATCGGCGGCATCAAGGCCCGCGGCGATGCGGCCAACAAGGTGCGTGACGCGGTCGATCTGCGCGCCATCGCGGCGCGCAATCTGGTGCTGGTGACCAAGCCGGAAGACCTGGCCCATGAGAAGGCCGTGGTGCAGACGGCGGTGGTCGATGTGCGCAAGAGCCTGGCGCAGCTCAAGGAGCTGTCCTCCAAGCCCGATGTGCCGCCGGAAGTGCGCGCCAAGATCGACGCCATCGCCAAGATCGAAGCCGAATACGAGCCAGTGGCCCTGTCCATCGTGGAGATGGCCCTGGGCGGCCAGCGCGAGGCGGCGGTGGAGAAAATGAATGCGCAGTGCCGGCCTTTGCTGGCGGCGCTGATCCAGGCCACGGACGACTACAGCAGCCTCACGGCGACGCGCTCCCAGACCATCATCGCCGAGACCGAAGCGAGCAACCAGCAAAAGCAGCTGGCGCTCATCATCGGCTGTGCCATCGTCGTGGCCCTGACCTGCTGGTCCGCGGCGCTGATCGTGCGCGCGGTGGTGCGGCCGCTGAACCAGGCCGTGGACCTGATCAACGACATCGCCCAGGGCGATATCAGCCAGAGCATCACGGTGGACAGCAAGGACGAGTTCGGCCGCCTGCTGTCGGCCCTCAAGAGCATGCAGGAAAGCCTGGTCACGCTGGTGTCCTCGGTGCGTCAGGGCGCCGATGGCGTGTCCACGGCCAGCGCGGAAATCGCCCAGGGCAACCAGGATCTGTCGGCGCGCACCGAAAGCCAGGCCAGCGCGCTGGAGGAAACGGCGTCTTCCATGGAGGAGCTGGGATCGACCGTGCGCCAGAACGCCGACAACGCCAGCCAGGCCAACCAGCTGGCCCAAAGCGCCAGCACCGTGGCCCAGCAGGGCGGCCAGGTCGTGGAACAGGTGGTGGTGACCATGCGTGGCATCAGCGATTCCAGCAAGCGCATTGCCGACATCATCAACGTCATCGACGGCATTGCCTTCCAGACCAATATCCTGGCCTTGAATGCGGCCGTGGAAGCGGCCCGCGCCGGTGAGCAGGGCCGGGGCTTTGCGGTGGTGGCCAGCGAAGTGCGTTCCCTGGCGGGCCGCAGCGCGGAAGCGGCCAAGGAAATCAAGCATTTGATCAACGAGAGCGTGGAACGCGTCACGGCTGGATCGACGCTGGTCGATCGCGCGGGCCACACCATGAGCGAAGTGGTTGGCAGCATTCGCCGTGTGACCGACATCATGGGCGAGATCAGCGCCGCCAGCTCGGAGCAAAGCGCGGGCGTGGCCCAGGTCGGCGAAGCCGTGACCAACATCGACCATGCGACCCAGCAGAATGCGGCGCTGGTCGAAGAGATGGCTGCAGCGGCCGGCAGCCTGAACGCGCAAGCCCAGGAGCTGGTGCGCTCGGTCAGCGTCTTCAAGCTCTCGCCCTCTGCGGCGCCCATGCGCCCGGTCAGCGTGGCGCGAGTTGCAGCACCCCAGCCGTCGCGCCCCGCGGCCGCGCCGGTCGCCAAAAAAACCAAGCCGCTGGCCAAGCCTGCGCTGGCTCCGGCCCGCAGCGCGGCCGAAGGGGAATGGGAAGCTTTCTGAGGCACACTGTGCGTTGCGCGCCCGCGGGCGCATCTCTGCTTGCCCCCTTTGCTGGGGGCAAGTGCATTCAGAAGGCCATTTCCCCATGAGCGATTTCCAACAACGTGTTGCCGCCAGCTTTGGCGCGCAAGGCCTGATGACCACCCTGGGCGCCACGCTGGCCCTGGTGGCCGACGGCGAAGTGCATATCGCCCTGCCTTTTTCTCCGCACCTGTCGCAGCAGCACGGCTATGTGCACGCCGGGGCCGTCACCAGCGTGGTCGACAGCGCCTGCGGTTACGCGGCCCTGACCCGCATGGCCCCCGGCCACGAAGTGGTCACGGCCGAGTTCAAGATCAACTTCATGCGCCCGGCACTGGGTGAGCGCTTCCTGGCCGTGGGCAAGGTGGTGAGCGCGGGCAAGCTGCTGCTGGTCTGCACCGGGGAAGTGCGGGCCTTCAGCGCCGGTAACGCCGACTACAAGGTGGTGGCACTGATGCAGGCCACCATGGTCAGCGTGGCGCCGCGCTAGGCAGCGGCTTGGTCAGCGCGCCAGCAGCGCCAAGGCTTCGGCCGCGATGCGCTGCGTCAGCGCCGCCGCGCCCATTTCACGCCCCAGGGGCGCGGCCTGTCCGGCCCACAGCGAACTGAAATCCGCCGATCCCTGTGCCTCGGCCGCCGTCTTCAGCGGCGCCAGTGCCCCACCGGCCAGCGGAAACGCCGGCGCCAGGGGCGACAGCGGGCCGGATTCGCGCATCAGGCGGTTGACCATGCCGCGCGCGGGCCGGCCGGTGAACAGGTTGGTCAGCGCCGTGGTCTCGGCCTGGGGGCTGCGCAAGGCCGCATGGTGGGCGGGAGTGACTTTGGCTTCGGGCGTATAGAGATAGGCCGTGCCGAGCTGCACGCCCGCCGCGCCCAGCATCAAGGCCGCCGCCATGCCGCGCCCGTCCATGATGCCGCCGGCCGCGATCACCGGCACGCGCACGGCATCGACCACCTGGGGCACGAGGGCGAAGGTGCCCAACTGGCTGTAGACCTCGTCCGTCAGAAACACGCCGCGGTGGCCGCCGGCCTCGGAGCCCTGGGCGATGATGGCGTCCACGCCGCGCGCTTCCAGCCAGCGCGCTTCGGCGACCGTGGTGGCCGAGGAAATCACCTTGGCGCCCGTGGCTTGGACGCGCGCCAGCAGCTCGGGCGCGGGCAGGCCGAAATGAAAGCTCACCACGGCCGGGCGGAATTCCTCGACCAGCGCGCACATGGCCGCGTCGAAAGGGTTGCGGCTTGAGGGCGCCACCGGCATGTCCGGGTCCAGGCCCAATTCCAGGTAGTAGGGGCGCAGGTGGGCGCGCCAGGCGGCTTCGCGCGCGGCGTCCGGCGGCGGGCTCTGGTGGCAAAAGAAGTTGAGGTTCAGCGGCGCCGCGGTCTGCGCGCGGATCAGCGCCAGTTCGCTGCGCACCTGGGCTTCACTGAGCATGGCGCAGGGCAGGGCGCCCAGACCGCCCGCCTGGGCCACGGCGATGGCCATGGCATGCAGGCCGGGCCCGGCCATGGGCGCTTGCAACAAAGGCAGGTCAATGCCGAAAAGATCGAGCAGACGGGAGTCGGGCCAGGTGTTCATGGTGGAGCTTGGATGGGGAGCCACGGAACTGCAGATTCTGCACCGGATGGCGACCGGCGGATGGCGGACGACTCAGCAGTGCAGGGCCGCAGCCGCCAGCGTCGCCACCCGCAGCGCCGTTTCGCCCGGCGTGCCGTCTTCGGCATGCCAGGCAAACGACAGGCCGGACCAGGCCAGAGTCCATTGCAGCAGGTGCTGGCGCTGCAGATCGAAGCCGGGCAGCTCTTCGGCGTTGTGCGCGATCTTGAGCATGGCGCGCTGGCCGCGCCACAGCACGGGCAGGAGCAAGGAGCCAGGGGTGTGCTGGGGCGGGCCATCCCGGGGCGGGCCATCGGCCGTGAGGCCCCAGCGGTGTGTGATTTCAGACAACATGGGCCCAGCCTAGCATTGCGTGGCGCCCACCGCCGCAGCTAATCCAGTTTGATCCCGGAAGAGTCGATGGCTTCTTTCCATTTGCCCGTGTCCTTTTGCACAAACTCGGCAAAGGCCTGGCCCGACAGCGCGCTGGGAAGGCCGCCCGTCTGCGACAGTTTGTCGCGCAGCTCGGCATCCTGCATGGCCGCGGCCATGGCGGTCTCTATTTTCGCGGCCATGTCGGCCGGGGTGGCGCTGGCCACGAAAATGCCGACCCAGGCACTGGAGAGCATGTTCTTGTAGCCGGCTTCGGCCATGGTGGGCACCTGGGGCAGCTCGGGCACGCGCGACTCCGAGGTGACGGCCAGGGCGCGCAGCTTTTGCGACTGGATGTGCGGCAGGGCCAGCGTGAGGTTGTCGAACTGAAACCGGGTTTCTCCCGCCAGCAAGGCCATGGTGGCCGGGGCCGAACCTTTGTAGGGCACATGCACGGCCGTGCTGTGGGTGCGCAGATTGAACAGCTCGCCCATCAGGTGGCTGGTCTGGCCAATGCCGGCCGAGCCGAAGGAGGCCTGCTTGGGACTGCTTTTGATGGCCGCGACCAGGTCCGCCACGCTCTTGTAACCCGTGCTGGCATTGACCACCAGCACATTGGGAAAGGAGATCACGCCGGCGACGGGCCGCAGATCCGCGGCCTTGTACGGCAGGTTGGGGTAGGCGCTGTAGTTGATGGCCTGGGGCCCGACATTGCCGGCCAGCAGAGTGTAGCCGTCGGCCGGCGTGCGCAAAAAGGCCTGCGTGCCTATGATGCCGCCGCTGCCAGGCCTGTTGACCACGATCACGGGCTGGCCTGTCAGGCTGGAGAGCTTTTGCCCGAGCAGGCGAATCGGGGTGTCCACGCTGCCGCCCGCGGCGCCCGGGACGATGATGGTGACGGGGCGCGTGGGCCAGGCTTCGGCGGCCTGGGCGGGTGTCAATGCCGTCAGGGCCCAAAGGCCTAGCAGGGCGCAGAGTGCGTATGGGCGCGGGGATGTCATGGTGGTGTTTCCTTGTCGGCGTTTTCAGAGCAGGCAGCCCAGGTGGTGGTCGGCATTGCCCAGCAGCAGGTCGTTGTCGAAAATGCGCTTGGCGTAGTGGCTGATCGGCGTCTCGTCCTGAAAACCGATGGCGCCGTGCAGTTGCAGCACGTCCAGGGCCATGCGCCGCCCTGTGACGCCGCTGAGGTACTTGAGCTGGCGGGCCTGGCGAGTGAGGGTCTCGGCGGGCGCGCCATCGAGTGCTTCGAGCACGCTGTCCAGGTAATGGCTGGCCTTGCTCCACTGGCGGTACAAATCCGCGACCCGGTGCTGCAGCACCTGGAACTCCGACAGCGGGCGTGAAAACTGCTTGCGTATGCACAGATAGTCCACGGTCTGGCGCAGGGCCTCGCGGCTCGCGGCCAGGCTTTCGGCGCTGAGGGCCAGCAGCGCAAAACCATGGGTTTTTTGCAGTGCCTGGCGCAGCGGCTCGCCTTGGGCGATGCGCTGGTGGCTGGCAATGGGCAGTTGCTCGAACTGCACGGCAAACGCCGGCCGGCCGTCGTGCAGGCGATAGGCTTGCAGTTGATCGCGCGCCGCGCATTGCGCGAGTTGCTGCGGCGTGAGGTGCAGCAGCAGCAACTCGCCCGAAGGGCTTTCGCTGGCGCTGAGCAGCAGGCCCGCGTCCGCGCCCTGGGCCTGGCCCTCGCCCATGACCAGCGCCGCGCGCCCGGTCAGCGTCCAGCCGTCGCCGCGCGCCGTGGCCGCAAACGAAGCGTCTTCTTCCAGCGGCAGGCCCAGGCGCAAGCTGCCCGCGCCCAGGCCCCGCAAAAGCGCGTCACTGGCGGCGCTGGCGGGCAGGGCCTGCAGCAATTGCATGGGCAAGACGCTTTGCCACAGCACGGGCGCGTTGACCAGCGACTCGCCCAGCGCCGCCATGGTGCGCACGGACTCGGACGGCGGGCGCTCCAGGCCGTCCAGCCGCTCGGGCAGGTTCATGGCCAGCAGGCCCAGGTCGATCAGCGGGGTCAGCACATCGCTGGCAGTTTCCCCGTCCACGGCCTGCAGGCGTTTTTGCCGCAGATCGAAACTGTGCTGCCTGTCCAGCCAGCTGCGCAGGGACTCGAGCAGCATGGCGCATTCGGGGGAAACCGGCGGCGCGGGCGGTTGGTGCAAGGCCGTCTGCTGGCCCAGAACCGCCTTGGCCACGATGCCCAGTTGCACTTCGGTCGAGCCGCCGGCCAGCGAGCTGCCGCGATAGCGCCAGAAATGCAGGGCGGCGTTGCCGTCGGCCTGTTCCGCGTGCGTGGCGGGCAGGCCTTGCAGGGCCTGGGGCGAAAGGCGCAGCGATTGCCGGCCGCGCAAGTCCATGTCCAGCAGGTGGATGTCCTGCAATAGCTCAATGCCGTCGAGCTTGAGCAGCGAGGCCTGCAGCGCCGGGCTGCCGCCGGCTTCGGCCAGGGCAATGGCCGGGTTCCAGCAGGCATCCAGGGCCTGGCCGCGCACGCGCAGTGCGGCCAGGCGGCTGCGCAGCAACACATGCTGGGCATTGTCCGGGGACCGGCCCAGGCGCTGCGCCATCTCGGCTTCCAGGGCCGCCAGGCCGGCCTTGCATTCGGCCACGCGGGCCACGAACAGCCGCTCTATGACCAGCAAGCCCTTGGCGATATGCCAGCCCTGGTCGACTTCGCCCACCAGTTGATCGGCCGGAATGCGCACCTCGTCAAAGAAGATCTGCACATGAAACGGCGCGCCGTGGATGTACTGGATGGGGCGCACGCTCACGCCGGGCGCCTGCAAGTCCACGAGGAAGACGGAAATGCCGTCCTGTTTGCGCGCGGCCTCGGGGTTGGTGCGCGCCAGCACCAGCGCCCAGTTGGCCCAATGGCCCAGGCTTTGCCAGATCTTGCTGCCGTTGAGCACCCATTCGCCGTCGCGCAACCGGGCCGAAGTCTTCAGCGCGGCCAGGTCAGAGCCCGCATCGGGTTCGGAGTAGCCCTGGGCCCAGTAGTCGTCAAAGTTGAGCATGCGCGGCAGAAAGCGCTGGCATTGGGCCGGCGTGCCAAAGCGCATCAAGGTCGGGCCTATGGTGTCTATGCCCAGGTTTTCGGCATGGGGCGCATCGCTGGCCGCCAGCTCCTCCTTGAACACGGCCTGCTCGCGCAGCGACCAGCCCGTGCCGCCGTATTGGCGGGGCCAGGAGGGCGCGGCCCAGCCTTGCTGGTGCAGGATTTTTTGCCAGCGGCTGGCCTGCTCGCGCGTCACCAGGGCATGCGAGCTCGTCGCGGCCTGGATGTCCGGCGGCACGGCGGAGGACAGGAACTGGCGCAGCAGTTGGCGAAAGCCATCGAGATCGGTGTCGGTCATGCGGAGCAAGGGAATGGGGGGAAAGGGCGGAGGGGCTGGCTTAGCGCTGGTCCGAAGGCCAGACCGGCGGGCGTTTTTCCACGAAGGCGGCCATGCCTTCACGCGCATCGTCGGTGGCCGCGACATTGCCGAAGTGTTCCACCGCCGACGCCACGCCCCGGCGGTACTCGACGTCGATGGCCTTGTGGAAAGCCTGGCGGCCCAGCTTCATGACCAGCGGGGATTTGCGGCAGAACTGCTGGGCGATGGCGCGCGCGCGCTCCAGCACCTCGGCCTCGGGCACGATCTGGTTGATCAGGCCCAGCTGCAGCGCTTCGGCCGCGGAAAAGCTGCGGCCGGTGAACAGCAGCTCGAAAGCCCGGTGCTTGCCGATGATGCGCGGCAGGTGGGTGTAGTGGATGGCTGGGGTGACACCCACATCGATTTCCGGGTAGCCGAAGCTGGCGGTGTCGGAGGCGATCAGCATGTCGCAGGAGACCGCCAAGGTCATGCCGCCGCCGCGCGCCGTGCCGCTGACAGCCGCGATGGACGGCTTGCCCAGCCGTGTCTGGGCTTCGAACAGTCCGCTGTAGAGCTTTTCCACCAGGGCCAGTTTGTACTCGAAGTCGGCATCGCCCATTTCGCTCAAGTGCAGGCCGGCGCAAAACCGGCCGGGGACGGCGCTGCCCAGGATCACGGCCTTGACGGCGGGGTCGCGCGCCGCGTCGGCCAGGTGCTGCAGCAGCTGGTCCATCATGGCTTCGGTGATGGCGTTGACCGGCGGGCAGTTGAGCAGGATTTCGGCGACGGACTGGCGCACCGTATAGGTGAGTGCGGGAGTGTTGGAGTGCATGGCAGGCCTTATGCGTGGGTGGCGACGACGCGATCGGCCAGCAAGGCATCGATCTCGTCGGGGGAGTAGTGCGCCTGGCGCAGGATGTCGCGGGTGTGCTGGCCCAACAGGGGCGGGGCACAGACCTGTTCGCGCGCCGCCTGGTTGAAGCGTATGGGCAGATTGACGCTCTTCATGGCGCCCAGGGTGGCGTGCTGGCTTTCCCCGACCACCTGGCGCTGGGCCAGCTGCGGGTGCTCCAGGGCCTGGTCCAGGGTGTGTATGGGCGAGCAGGGCACACCCGCGGCCTGCAAGGCCTGCAGCCAGTGGCGTATGGGCTGTTGGGCGATCTGCTGCTGCACCAGCGCCACGGTTTCGGCGAAATGCGCCACGCGGGCGCCGTTGGTGGCAAAGCGGGGATCGTCCTGGAATTGCGACAGCTGGGCGATGGGACAAAAGCGCTGCCACTGGCTGTCGTTGCCCACGCCGATCATCAGCGGCCCGTCGCTGGCCTCGAACACCTGGTAGGGCGCCATCGCGGGGTGGCCCGTGCCCATGCGTTGCGGCAGCTTACCGCTGCACCAGTAGTTCTGCGCCAGATAGCCCATGAAGCCCATGGCCGTGTCCAGCAGCGAGACTTCCACCAGGCTGCCGCGCCCGGTCTGGGCGCGCTCCAGCACGGCGGCCAGCACGCCGCCAAAAGCCATCATGCCGGTGCCCAGGTCCACGGGAGAGAAGGTGGCGCGGACCATGGGGCCGTCGGGCTCGCCCATCACCGCGACCATGCCGCTGAAGGCTTGCAGCATGACGTCGTAGCCCGGCTCCAGGCCCAGGGGGCCGTCGCGGCCGTAGCCGGAGATCTCGCAATAGATCAGGCGCGGGTTGAGGGCGGACAGCGTCGCATGGTCCACGCCCAGTTTCTCGGCCGTGCCGGAGCCAAAGCCCTGCAGCACGATGTCGGCATCGGCCACCAGGCGGTGCACGATGGCCCGGCCTTGCGGGCTTTTGAGGTCCACGGCCAGGCTTTGCTTGTTGTGGTTCACCGCCAGAAAGGTCGCGGACTGTCCCTGCCTCTGGGGCAGCCATTGGCGGGTGTCATCCCCCAGGCCCAGGGGCTCGACCTTGATCACTTCCGCGCCGAGGTTTCCCAGGTATTGGCCGCACAGGGGGCCGGCCAGCACCTTGCTCAGGTCGACCACTTTCAAGCCTTTCAAAGGCGTCATTCCATGCTCCGATCAGATAGGGGGGCGATTGCAAACGGGTTGGTCATCAGACGGGGCGAATGTCGATCTGCTTGCCCAGCAAGGCCCAGTGCTCGGTGTCCTTGAGCACGAAGGCATGCACCTTGTCGGGCGCGATGGCCATGCCCTGGGCGCCGCGCGCCTGCAGGGCGGCGATGTACTCGGGGTTGGTGATGCTGCGGTACAAGGCCTGGCGCAACTTTTGCACCGCGGGCGCGGGTGTCCTGGCATGGATCTGCAGCGACAGCCAAAAGCGCAGATTGACGGCTGGGTAGCCGCATTCCTGCATGGTGGGAATGGCGGGCAATTGCGGTGCGCGCTCCGCGGAAGTGATGGCCAGGCCCTTGAGGCGCCCGCCCTGGATCTGTCCCAGCGAGGTGGTCATGCTGTCGAACAGAAAGTCCACATTGCCGGCCATCACGTCGGTGGCGGCCGGCGCGCTGCCCTTGTAGGGCACGCCCACGGCGTCGATGCCGGCATTCTTGAGCAGCAGGGCCGCATAAATGTGCGGCGAGCTGCCCGAGCCGAACGTGGCATAGGTCAGCGTGCCGGGCTTTTGCTTGGCCAGCTCCACAAGCTCGGCCAGCGAGCCCACGCCCAGCTTGCCGGGGTGCACGACCAGCACATTGGGCACCACGGAGACAATGCCCAGCGTCTGGAAGTCGCGCGTGGGGCTGAAGCGCAGATTGGGGTACATCAGCGGGTTGATGGCCTGCATGCCCACGGTGTTGAGCAGCACGGTGCTGCCATCGGGCGGCGCATCGGCGACCATTTGCGCCCCGATGTTGCCGCCCGCGCCCGGCTTGTTCTCGACGATGACGGTCTGCTCCAGCTCCTTGGCCAGATAAATGGCCGCCAGCCGCGCCGAGAAGTCGCCCGGGCCGCCCGCGGCAAACGGCACGACGATGCGCAAAGTCTTGTCCGCATTGGCGCGGGCCAGCGAATGCGTGGCAAGCAGGCCCAGGGCCGTGCTTTTGAGCACGTCGCGTCGGTTGAACTGCATGGGGCGTCTCCTGTTGTTGTGTTTCAGGCCTCCAATGTGTCCAGGAATGCTATAACCGTCAAAGACCAAATATTGATGGTAGGTATCAATCTGATATATACCCCGGCGCAGGTCCGCGCTGGAAACGGTTCTGTTTTCGCTTTCATCCGCCATGTCCATCGATATCCGAAACCTGCAGTGTTTTCTGGCCGTCTGCGCGGCCGGCTCCATCTCCAAGGCGGCGCAGACCATGTACATCGCCCAGCCGGCGATGAGCATGCACATCAAGGGGCTGGAGACGGAGCTGGGGCTGCAGTTGTTCGAGCGCAGCGCGCAAGGCGTGACGCCCACCGCGGCCGGGCGGCGGCTGGAAAAGCATGCACAGGCCCTGCTGGCGCAGTTCGATCTGGCGCTGGACGAAGTGCGCCACATGGACGCCACGCCCAGCGGGCCGCTGAATGTGGGCCTGCCCCAGTCCATGGCCAAGCTGCTGACCGTGCCCCTGGTCAACGGCACGCTGGCCCACTGGCCTGGCGTGCAGTTGCAGGTGGCCGAGCTCAGTACCGGCTACATCCCGCAGATGCTGCTGCAGGGCCAGGTGGATGTGGGCCTGACGTTTCAAAAGCACGCCAGCGCGGGCATTCTTTACGAGCAGCTGGCGACCGAGGCCCTGGTGCTGGTGGCCCCGCCAGGCCAGTTCGCGCGGCGAAAGAACGCGGCCTTGCCCAAGATAGCCTTTGCCAGCTTGCAGCGCTACCCGCTGATCCTGCCCGCGCCCGAGCACGGGCTGCGCATTCTGCTGGACAGCGTGGCCAGTGCCCACCACCTGCAGCTGCAGCCCTTGGCGCAGGTCAACGCCATCCACCAGATCATCGATCTGGTCGCCTCAGGCGTGGGCTGCAGCATCCTGTCCTATGCGTCCGTGTTCCAGGAAATCAAGCGCGGGACGGTGTCCGCGGCCCAGATCCACGCCCCCGAAATCTCCCGGCCGGTGTACCTGGCGCGCCGCTCCACCGACAACCCCAGCATGGCCGAGTCGTCGATCTGCAATCTGCTGCGCGCCATTGTCCAGGAGCTGATCGCCAACGGCAGCTGGCCGGCCCAGGTCGCGGCCGGCTGATGCCGGACGCGACCGCCGGGCTCAGCGCGGCTGCCGGTACTGGTCGCGCAATTGCTTGCGGTTGAGCTTGCCGACGGCGGTTTTGGGAATCTCCTGCAGGAACAAGACCTGCTGCGGCTTCTTGTACGAAGCCAGCTGCTGGGCCACATGGGCGATCAAGGCCGCTTCGCTGACCTGCTGGCCCGCATGCAGTACCACGGCGGCCGTGACGATTTCCACCCACTTCTCGTGCGGCAGGCCGATCACGGCGCACTCGCGCACCGCGGGGTGGGTCATCAAGGCGTTTTCCACTTCGCGCGGATAGACGTTGTAGCCGCCGCTGATGATCATGTCCGAGGTGCGGTCCTTGAGGAACAGATAGCCTTTGGCGTCGAAGACGCCGACATCGCGCGTATAGACCCAGCCATCGGCGCCGAAAGTTCCCGCGGTCTGCTCGCTGGCGTTGTAGTAGCCGGCCACGGCCGACGGCGCGCGCACGGCGATTTCTCCGGGCGTGCCGGTGGGCACCGTGTGGCCGTGCTCGTCGACCAGCTTCATTTCCACGTCCAGCGCGGGCTGGCCGCAGGCGTCGAGCAGTTCCTCGCGGTGGTCTTCAGGCCGCAGCACGGCCAGGCACAGCGGCACTTCGGTCTGGCCGTAGTACTGCCAGAAGCGGTGCTGGCCCCACAGCTGCATGCCGCGTTGGATGATGGCGCGCGGCATGGGCGAAGCGCCGTAGATGACGGTGTGCAGCGCGCTGACATCGGTGGTGGCGATGTCGGCGTGCTCGAACAGCATCTGCATCATGGTCGGCACCAGATTGATGGCCGTGATGCGCTCGGCCTGCAGGGTGCGCAGGAACAGCCCGGGCTCGAAGCTGGGCAGGATCACGGTGCGCGCGCCGCGCAGCCAGAAGGGCAGCACGAAGACGCCGCTGGCGTGGATCATCGAGGCCGCGTGCAGCATGGCGTCGTCCGGCGTGGCCGGCAGCAGGTTGAGCAGCACGTTGCGGCAGACGCCGGCGTAGGAAGCCTGGGTGTGCTGGGCGGCCTTCAAGGTGCCGGTGGTGCCGGAGGTGAACAGGGTCAGGACGATGTCGTCGGGCCGCACTTCGATCTCGGGCCAGGTGGTGGGCTGGCGCTGCGCGAGCCGCATCAGGTCCTGCCCTCCTTCGACCTGGGTGTCCAGGCCCAGGCAGCTCAGGCCGGGCAGGGCGGCGTCCAGGGCCTGGGCGCGCTCGGCCAGGTCGGCGCCGAAGACCAGGTGCGTGCAGCCGGTTTCCTGCAGCATGCGCACATGCTCGTCCAGCGACAGCCGCGCATTGAGCGGCACGCGGTTGATGCCGGACTTGACGCAGGCGAAATCCAGCGGAACGCTGTACAGGCCGTTGTTGAGCAGCAGGCCTACGCGGCTGCGCGGCGCGATGCCGCAGCCCAGCAGCGCATGGGCCAGCCGGCTGCTGAGTTCGTCGACTTCGGTGAAGGTCATGCTTTGCGCGCCGAAGACGATGGCGGTGCGCGGGCCATGCTGCAGCGCGCCGCGCCGTATCAGTGCATGGTAGGTGGGGCTGCTGGGGAAGGAGGCGGTGGCTGCGGTGGAGTTCATGGAGGTCTTCTGTAGCGGTAACGGGTCAGGTAGGGCGGGTCGAAGGGGTGATTCCAGCTGGGCCAGCGCGGCCTAGCGCTTGAATTGGCCGTGGCGGCCGTCGCCTTGCATGAAGCGGGCGGCACCGGCCTCGCCTTCGGCGAAGACCATGGGCGTGCCCTGCGCGCCTTCGCGGCGCAAGGCCTGGGCCAGCGGCAAATCCCATTGCTCGTAGGCCGAGCGCCTGTCGGCCAGCATGCACTGTTGGGGAAAGGCGGCGATCTGCTGCGCCAGTTGCTGCGCGGCCGCCAAGGCGCCGCCTGGAGGCGTGATGCGGTTGACCAGGCCCATGGTCAGGGCTTCCGCGGCGCCCACGGGGCGGCCGGTGAGAATGAGGTCCAGTGCGCGCCCCATGCCGATCACGCGCGGCAGGCGCACGGTGCCGCCATCGATCAGCGGCACGCCCCAGCGGCGGCAGAACACGCCGAAAGTCGCGTCTTCGTCGGCCACGCGCAGGTCGGCCAGCAAGGCCAGTTCCAGGCCGCCGGCGACGGCGTAGCCGTTGATGGCCGCGATCAGGGGTTTGGCCAAGGCCATGCGCGTAGGCCCCATGGGGCCGCTGCCGCCGCCGTCGGGATCCAGTTCGTTGCGCAAGAGCGGATCCGCCGTGGCCGCGAGGTCCGCGCCCGCGCAGAAGTGGCCGCCAGCGCCGGTCAGGATGGCGACGCGCAAGGCAGCGTCGGCCTCGAAGCGCTCGAAAGCGGCACGCAGTTCGGCGGCCACCGGGCCGTTGACCGCATTGCGTTTTTCCGGCCGCTGGAGGGTGATGGTGCAAACGGCTCCATCCGCGTCGTATGAAATGTGCTGCATGGCGCTCTCCCAGGGCGTTGGCCCTGGTTTAATTACAAAAAAATCGGTTGACGGCCATGCTACGAAACATTTCTTTATTACACAAACATGGACGCTATCTGTAATGTTCCAGTGGAGCGGCCCACGGCGCCCGACCTGATCCTCGACCTGCTGGTGGCGAATGGCCGGGTCTTGCCGGTGCAGGCCCTGTGCCGCGCGGGCGCCTTGATGGGCATCAGCGATGCCACCATGCGCGTGGGCCTGACCCGGCTGGCCAGCCAGGGCAAGATCACCCACAGCGCGCGCGGCGCCTATGGCTTGAACCGCGGCGGCCCGGCATTGGCCCGAGATATCGACGATTGGCGGCGCAAAGGCGCGCAGACCGTGGCCTGGCGCGGCCAGTGGCTGGCCGTGCAGGATGCGGGCGTGCCGCGCTCGGACAAGACCGCCTGGCGGCGCCACAGCCTGGCCTTGCAGCTGCGCGGGCTGGCGCCGTTCCAGTCGGGCCTGCATCTGCGGCCCGACAACCTGCGGGGCGGTGTGGGCGCCGTGCGCGCCCAATTGCTGGAACTGGGCCTGGCACCGCAGGCGCTGGTGTTCTGTCTGGACGGTCTGGATGCGCAGCGCAGCGCGCAGGCCCATGCGCTCTGGGATGTCGCTGCGTACAGGAACGATTACCGCCGCCTGCAGCGGGCGCTGCAGGAGAGCGGCCAGCGTTTGCCCGCCATGGGCCTGGCGGCCGCGGCGCGCGAATCCTTGCTGCTGGGCCGGGCGGTGATTGCCTACCTGGTGCGCGACCCGCTGCTGCCGCCGGAGTTGATGGCGGACGACGCGCGCACGGCCCTGGTGCAGCAGATGCAGGCCTACCAGGACGCGGCCGTGCGCGTGTGGCGGGACTTCATGGGACTGCCGGCCGGGGCGCTTTAGCTTTGCAGCGCGGCCTGGGTGTGCTCGATGTGCTTTTCCAGTAAATCCACGGCCAGGGCAATGTCCTGGTCCATGCAGGCCTGGAGAATCAGCTGGTGCTCGGTCTGCGGCGTCTTGCGCCCGACCTTGTAGGACTGCATGGCGCGCAGGTGGCGACCGATGCCGCGCACGCTGTCCTCTATCATCTTGAGCAGCTTGGCGCGTCCGCAAGGGCGGTACAGCGTCAGGTGGAACTCGAGGTTGAGGTCGGCCCACTCCTGCGGGGAATCGCTGTCCTCATAGCGTTCGAGGATTTTCTGCGCCGCGCGGTGGTCCGAGGGCTGCATCAACGGAATCGCTAGCCGTAGCGCCCGCGCTTCGAGCGCGATGCGGATGTCCAGCGATTCAATGAGTTCCTGCACCGACTGGGACGAGACGATGGAGCCCTGGTGGGGGCGGTGCTCCAGCAGCCCTTCGGCTTCCAACCGCTTGAGGGCTTCGCGCACCGGAATGCGGCTGACGCCGAAGCGCTCGGCCAGGGCCTGTTGTTTGAGCTGTACGCCTATGCCCAGCTCGCCGTTGAGTATCAGGTCACGCAAGGCGTCGGTGATCGCATCCGCGGTAAGGATGGATTCGTTGGCGGGCGCTAGGCTGGCCATGGATGGGCCTGTGGGTCGTTGGCGTGCATGTCCCCATTTTATGAGCGAATCCAAAGTCGGATCCGTTCTTGCAGGCCCGAGCAGGCATGTCGGCGACAGTGCCGCTCACATGCCTGGCAAGGCCAGGTGCGAGGAGTTTTTGACCTCTTCCATGACGGCGTAGGTGCGGGTTTCGCGCACGCCCGGCAACTGCCACAGCACGGTGCCCGCGAAGTTGCGGTAATCGCCCATGTCCGCGCTGCGCGTCTTGAGCAGGTAGTCGAAGCCGCCAGCCACCATGTGGCACTCCATGATTTCCGGGCGCACCTGCACGGCGGCCTTGAACTGTTCGAAGACATTGGGCGTGGTGCGGTCGAGCAGGACTTCGACAAACACCAGCATGCCCGCGCCCAGCTTGAGGGGGTTCAGGCGCGCTTCATAGCCCAGGATGAAGCCGTCGCGCGTGAGGCGTTGCACGCGCGCCAGCACGGCCGTGGGCGACAGGCCTATGGTGTCGGCCAGCTTCAGGTTGGTGATGCGACCGTCGGTTTGCAGCGCCGCCAGGATGCGCAGGTCGAGCCGGTCCAGGTCCAGCGAGCCTATCGATTCGTCTAGTGATTTATTCTGCATATTTGATAAATTATGAACAAAAAAACGGCTAACAACCGCGCATTATGTGGGATATCACCAGTCAACGCGGAAATTTCCATGAACATGCATGCGCAGAACCATCCCGCCACATGCGGCCTTGTCGGCGAACTGGCCGAGCCTGGCGCGCTTCGCCGCCAGATCACGCGCGCCTACCGGCGGCCCGAGCCCGAGGCTGTGGCGGACCTGCTGGCGCAAATCCCTAGGGATGCCGACCCGCGCGTGCAGGCCCTGGCCTTGCAACTGGCCGAGCGCCTGCGCGCACGCAAGAACGCCAGCGGCCGGGCGGGCCTGGTGCAAGGCCTGTTGCAGGAATATGCGCTGTCCTCGCAGGAAGGCGTGGCGCTGATGTGCCTGGCCGAAGCGCTGCTGCGCATTCCCGACGCCGCGACGCGCGATGCGCTGATCCGCGACAAGATCGCCAATGGCCAGTGGCAGTCGCACACGGGGCGCAGCCCTTCGGTGTTCGTCAATGCCGCGACCTGGGGGCTGCTCTTGACCGGCAAGCTGGTGGCCACGCACAGCGAAGCGTCGCTGGCGACGCAGCTCACGCGCCTGATCGGCAAGGGCGGCGAGCCCATGATCCGCAAGGGCGTGGACCTGGCCATGCGCATGATGGGCGAGCAGTTCGTCACCGGTGAAACCATTGCCGCCGCGCTGGACAACGCACGCAGCCTCGAAGCCCAGGGCTTTCGCTACTCCTACGACATGCTGGGCGAAGCCGCCATGACGGCCGAGGACGCGGACCGTTACCGCCATTCCTATGAGCAGGCCATCCATGCGATAGGCAAAGCCTCCCAGGGGCGCGGCGTCCATGAGGGGCCGGGCATTTCCATCAAGCTGTCGGCCCTGCACCCGCGCTACAGCCGCGCCCAGCACGGCCGCGTGATGGACGAGCTGTATCCGGTGGTGCGCAGTCTGGCACTGCTGGCCCGGCGCTACGACATCGGCCTGAACATCGACGCCGAGGAGGCGGACCGGCTGGAGCTGTCGCTGGATCTATTGGAAAAGCTCTGCTTCGAGCCGGCGCTGGCCGCCTGGAACGGCATCGGCTTCGTGATCCAGGCCTACCAGAAGCGCTGCCCGGCCGTCATCGCCTATCTCATCGACCTGGCCCGGCGCAGCCACCAGCGCCTGATGGTGCGCCTGGTCAAGGGCGCCTACTGGGACAGCGAGATCAAGCGCGCCCAGGTCGACGGCCAGGACGGCATCCCGGTCTATACGCGCAAGGTCTATACCGACCTGTCCTACCTGGCCTGCGCGCGCCAGCTGCTGGCGGCGCCACAGCAGATCTATCCGCAGTTCGCCACCCACAACGCCCACACCATGGCGGCGATCTACATGCTCGCCGACCCGGCCCGCTACTACAGCGGGCAGTACGAGTTCCAGTGCCTGCACGGCATGGGCGAGCCGCTGTACGAGCAGGTGGTCGGCCGCAGCGAGGACGGCAAGCTCGGTCGCCCCTGCCGCATCTATGCACCCGTGGGCACGCATGAGACGCTGCTCGCCTACCTGGTGCGGCGCCTGCTGGAAAACGGCGCCAATACCTCCTTCGTCAACCGCATCGCCGATCCCGGCATCTCTATCGCTGCGCTGGTGGAAGACCCGGTGCAAGCCGTCGCCCGCATGGCCGACGAGGAAGGCCAGCCGGGCCTGCCCCATCCGGCGATTGCCCAGCCCGCGGCGCTCTATGGCCAGGCGCGGCGCAATTCGCAAGGCCTGGACCTGTCGAACGAGCTGACGCTGCGCGCGCTGGAGGCCACGCTGCAGCAAGGCGCGGACATCCGCTGGAGCGCGGCCCCGCTGCTGGCCGCCGCGCCCACGGGCGAGAAGGCCGAGGCGATGCCGGTGCGCAATCCCGCCGACCAGCGCGATGTGGTGGGCGAAGTGCGCGCCGCCAATGACGCCGAGCTGGAAGCCGCCTTGGCCGCGGCCGCCGACTTCGCGCCGCGCTGGGCGGCTACCGCGGCCGAGGAACGTGCCAGCGCCCTGGAGCGCACGGCCGACCTGCTGCAGGAGGGCCTGCCCCAGCTGCTGGGCCTGCTGTCGCGTGAAGCTGGCAAGACTTACGCCAACGGCATCGCCGAAGTGCGCGAAGCCATCGATTTCCTGCGCTTTTATGCGGCCCAGGCGCGCGCCGACTTCGACCAGCGCACACACCAGCCGCTGGGTCCCGTGGTCTGCATCAGCCCCTGGAATTTTCCGCTGGCGATTTTTGTGGGCCAGATCGCCGCCGCCCTGGCCGCGGGCAACTGCGTGCTGGCCAAGCCCGCCGAGCAGACGCCGCTGGTCGCCGCCGAAGCCGTGCGCCTGCTGCACCAGGGCGGCGTGCCGCCGGCCGCCCTGCAGTTGCTGCCGGGGCGCGGCGCCACCGTGGGTGCGCGCCTGGTCGCCGATGCGCGCGTGCAGGCCGTGATGTTCACCGGTTCGACCGAAGTCGCGCGCCTGCTGCAAGCCACGCTGGCCGGGCGGCTCGGGCCCCACGGCGCTCCCGTGCCGCTGATTGCCGAGACGGGCGGCCAGAACGCCATGGTCGTGGACTCCTCGGCCCTGGTCGAGCAGGTGGTCGGCGACGTGCTGGCTTCGGCGTTCGACAGCGCGGGCCAGCGCTGCTCGGCATTGCGCGTGCTGTGCGTGCAAAACGACGTGGCCGATCGCCTGCTGCACATGCTGCGCGGCGCCATGGCCGAATTGACCGTGGGCAACCCGGCCTGGCTGCGCACGGACGTGGGGCCGGTGATCGACGCCACGGCGCGCGAGCGCATCGAGGCGCATATCACCGCCATGCGCTCGCGCGGGCGGCGCGTGCAACGCCTGGGCCGCTGCGCGCCCGAAGTGCGCCAGGGCGGCACCTACGTCGTGCCCACCTTGATCGAGCTGGACAGCATCAGTGAACTGCAGCGCGAAGTCTTTGGCCCGGTGTTGCACGTGGTGCGCTATGCGCGCCAGGACCTGGGCGCGCTGATGGCACAGATCCATGCCACGGGTTACGGCCTGACGCTGGGCCTGCACACCCGCATCGACGAGACCATCCAGCAGGTGGTCGCCAGCGCCCATGTGGGCAATATCTACGTCAACCGCAATATGGTGGGTGCCGTGGTGGGCGTGCAGCCTTTCGGCGGCGAAGGCCTGTCGGGCACGGGGCCCAAGGCCGGCGGCCCGCTGTACATGTACCGCCTGCTCGCGCGCGGCCCCGAGGATGTGCTGTTGCGCGCGGCGCATTGCGGCCTGCCGGGATCGGTGGAAGAGGGTGCTGCGGTCGCCGCCCCCTCCTTTGCGTCGCTGCTGTCCTGGCTGGAGCGCCAGGGCGAGCGCGAACTGCTGGCGCAGTGCCGGCAACTGGCCCAGAGCGCAGGCCAGCGCCGGGCGCGGCTGCTGGCCGGCCCCACGGGCGAGCGCAATGTCTATTCGCTGCACCCGCGTGAAGCCGCGCTGTGCCTGGCGCAGACCGACGCTGCGCGGCTGTTCCAACTGGCCGGCGCGCTGGCCGTGGGCTGCCGCGTGATCTGGCCGGTAGGCCCCGAGGCGCTGGCGCTGCGTGCGCGCCTGCCGCTGGACATTCAGGAAGCGATTGCGCTGGCCCAGGACTGGCAGGCGCCGGGCGTGGTGTTCGATGTGGCCCTGCACCAGGGCAGCCCAGCCGACCTGCTGGCCACGGCGGCCCTGCTGGCGCGGCGCGACGGCCCCATCGTCAACCTGCGCTGCTTTGCCCCCGGCAGCGCCGGCGCGCCGCTCGAAGCCCTGGTGATGGAGCGCGCGGTCAGCACGAATACCGCCGCAGCGGGCGGCAATGCGAGCTTGATGACGATTGCCTGAGAAATACCGGTGAATGATTCAGCGATACGGCCGAACTTCGAACAATCATTCGGTTTCGGTCGTTCCAAAATAAAAACCATTGAACAAGGAAATGACGCCATGAGTGCTCCATTGACAGCGAAGTCGCATCCCCGCCTGGCCTTCATCGGTGGCGGGCAGATGGCGTCGGCCATGGTAGCCGGCCTGTTGCGGGCCGGACAGGACCCGGCCTCCATCCTGGTCGTCGAGCCCACGCCGGCCCAGCGCGCCCACCTGGAGCAGACGCTGCAGGTCAGCACCGCTGCCTGCGCCGACGCGCGCCTGTCCGCCGCCGACGTGGTGGTCTGGGCCGTCAAGCCGCAGGTGCTGCGCCAGGCCGCCGACGCGGCGCGCGCGCATCTGGGCGCGGCCTTGCATGTCAGCATCGCCGCCGGCCTGTCTTTGCAGACGTTGAGCGACTGGCTGCACAGCCAGCGCGTGGTGCGGGCCATGCCCAACACGGCCGCGCTGGTGGGGGCGGGCGTCACGGGCATGGCCGCGGCCGAAGGCGTGTCGGCAGCGGACCGGCAACTGGCGGCGAGCGTGCTGGCTGCTACCGGCCATTGCTTTTGGGTGGACAGCGACGAACGCATCGATGCCGTGACGGCCGTCAGCGGCAGTGGGCCGGCCTATGTGTTTCACTTCCTCGAAGCTTTCCAGGCCGCGGCCCAGACCCTGGGCTTCGATACCGAGGCGGCGCGCGAACTGGTGCTGCGCACGGCCGCCGGAGCGGTTGCCCAAGCCCAGTTGGGCGAGCCTTTCGGCATGCTGCGCGCGCGCGTGACCTCCCCCCAGGGCACGACGGCCGCCGCGCTGAACTGCCTCGATGCCCAGGGCACGCCACAGGCCATGCAGGCTGCCGTGCGCGCCGCCTATGAGCGCGCGGCTGCCTTGTCGCTGGAACTTTCCGGGCAGACCGCATAAGCCCCAAAGTCCGGTGCCATCTCCGTTTTTACTGAAAATTGGATCCATAATTGGATTTGATTTAGTTTGCGCCCGTTTCGCATGACCTGCCACATGACAAAATCTTCTCTTCACGGCCTGCAGCGCTTGCGCTGCCTGGCCCCGCACGCCGCCCGGCAGCCCCGCCGGCTCGCCGCCGCTTTCCTGTCTGGCACGGCCAGTTCTTTCGCACGAGGCTGAACGTGACTCCATACCTCGCAGGTGAAACCCCCCAGCTCCCGGAAACCGTCTGGCGCCTGTCGTCGCCGCCGCTCGTTCCCTGTCAGCCCTTGCGCGGCCATGTCGAGGCCGACGTGGCCATCATCGGCGGCGGCTTCACGGGGCAGATGGCGGCCATCACCTTGCGCGAAGCCGGGCGCAGCGTGGTGCTGGTGGACGCGGCCGAGCCGGGCTGGGGCGCTTCAGGGCGCAACAACGGCCAGGTGATTCCGGGCTTCAAGTGGAACCCTGACGAAATCGTCGCTCGCTATGGTCCTCAGGCCGAGTTGCTGGTCGCCTGGGGCGGCGGCGCACCGGGCTTGGTGTTCGAGACCATTGGCAATTACGGGATCGACTGCAGTCCCGTGCAAAAAGGCTGGATCCAGCCGGCCTACACCGACATCGGCGCCGAGCAGATCGCGCGCCGCTGCGCGCAGTGGGCCCAGCGCGGCGCGGCCGTGGAAATGCTGGACGCGGCCCGACTGCCCGAGATGCTGGGCACGCCGATTTTCCAGGCGGGCTGGATCGACCACCGCGGCGGCAGCATCAATCCGCTGGCCTATGCTCGGGGACTGGCGAAGACGGCCATGGCATTGGGCGCGCAGGTCCATGCCCACACCACGGCCCTGTCCCTGCGCAAGCAGGGCGCCGGCTGGATCGTGGACTGCCTGGGCGGGGCGCGCATCGAAGCCAAACAGGTGATCGTGGCCACCGCGGCCTATGCCAGCGACATGGTGCCGGGCCTGGCCCGCTCCATGGTGCCGGTGCGCACCGCCCAGGTGGCGACCGCGCCGCTGTCCGAGCAGATGCTGCAAACCATACTGCCCGGTCGCCAGTGCGCTTCCGATACGCGCCGTCTGCTGACCTCGTTCCGGATCTCGCCCGACAACCGCCTGGTCATGGGCGGCTCGGGAGCGACCGCGACGCTGGACCATTCGTCCATCGTGCCGCGACTGCACGCCGCCGCTGCCGAAATGTGGGGCCACCTGGGGCCGCTGCAGTGGGAGTTGGCCTGGAGCGGCTTCTTCGCCGTCACCAACGACCATATGCCGCACATCCACGAATCCGCGGACGGCGTGATCTGTGCGCTGGGTTGCAATGGGCGCGGCATCGGCCTGTCCACCGCCATGGGCAAGCTGCTGGCCGAGCGCCTGCTGGGCATGGATGCGCGCGCCATGCCGCTGCAGCCGACGGCCATGCAGCCCTTTGCCTTTCACGCTTTTCGCGCAATGGGAGTGGCCGTGGCGACGCGTTACCACGGCCTGCGCGACAGGATAGACAAGGCGCGTTCGGCCTGAAGGCGGGCGGGACCCATCGGTTTTTGCGGATGACAAGACGCCCAGGCTTGCGCATAGTGAAAGATGCAGGAACTTCTTCGAAATACGAAACAAGTCACTGATTTCATCGCCCTAAGATTGCAAGCAAAGCTGCACCCGTTCTTCCATGTCTGTCGCCAAGAATTTTCTTCCGCCGTCTTGGACTGGCATTGCTGCCGGGACGCGGGTGATGGCCGTCGAACATGCCGCAGCACTGCCAAAGCATGTCTTTTTTGGGATCCAATCTGGGATTTCTCAGTGGATCCTTGAAGTGAAAAGTCTTGTAGCGGGTGGACGAGGTTCCCGCAACGCCAGCCATCGCGTGGTGATGGGCTGAAAAATTTTGCAAGAAAACAAGGAGCAAACGTGAGTACCAAATACCTGATCTCCGGCGGACGATTGTTGAACCCCCACCAGGACAGCCTGGGCCCGGTGGTGGATATTCTGGTGGCGGATGGTTTGATCCAGGAAGTTTCCGAATCCCGCATCCGCTGTCCCGACGCCGAAAAAATCGACGCCACGGGCCTGACGGTGATGCCCGGCCTGATCGATGCCCACGTTCATATTTTCATGAACGAAATGAATATCGCGGCGCTGGCCGGTGTGCCGCAAACCTATGCGGCGGCCAAATCCACCAAGGTAATCCGTGAAATGCTGCACCGGGGTTTCACCACGGTGCGCGATGTGGCGGGCGGCGATTACGGCATGCGCGATGCCGAGCAGGCCGGTTATATCGAGTCGCCGCGTTTATTCGTGGGCGGCAAGGCCATCAGCCAGACCGGTGGCCATGGGGATTTTCGCGGCCGGGCCGAAGCGGATTTTGGCTGCGCCTGCTGCACGGGGCTGGCGCTGTTCAGCACCCTGGCCGACGGCGTGCCCGAAGTCATCAAGGCCACGCGCGAGCAGCTGCGCCAGGGCGCGGACCATATCAAGATCATGCTCAGCGGCGGCGTGGCTTCGCCCAATGACCCGCTGGACAGCATCCAGTACCGCAACGACGAAATGCAGGCCTGCGTGGAAGAGGCCGAGCGCTGGGGCTCGTATGTGTGTGCACACGCTTACTCCGACGTGGCGATTCGCCGCGCCGTGGTCAACGGCATCCGCACCATCGAACACGGCAACTTCGTCAGCGCGGAAACCGCCGCCATGATGGCGGAGCGCGGCACCTTCGTCGTGCCCACGCCCATCGTGCATGAAGCCAACCACCGGCTCGGCGCGGCTTCCGGTAAATCGCCGTCGAGCATGGAGAAAAACGAGCGCGTGCGCGTGGCGGGCATCAATGCCTTGAGCGTCTATAAAGCCGCGGGCGTGCAGATTGGTTTTGGCACCGATTTGTCCATGCATACGCAGAGTTTCCAGACCGAGGCCTTGCGCCTCACGGCCAGCGTGCTGGGCAATGCGGATGTGATTCGCTCGGCCACTGTGGTCAACGCCAAAATCCTGCGCCAGGAAAAGAAGCTCGGCGAAATCGTGCCGGGCGCGCATGCCGATTTGTTGATCGTCGATGGCGATCCTTATGCCGATATTTCCGTGCTCGTGGAAGCGGATTCAAAAATCATCGCCGGGATGAAGGCAGGCGCATTTTTCAAGCGCCAGTCCAGTCTGTAATTTCAGTCAGTCGATTTATTAAAACCACTCAGGAGACATCGATGATCAAAGCAGTTTTGGCGGCGCTGGCAGTCGCCATCAGCGGACATGCGGCAGCGCAATATCCCGCCAAGCCCATACGGGTGATTGTTCCGTTTGCACCGGGCAGTGCCACGGATCTGCTGGGGCGCGTGGTGGCCCAGGGCCTGTCGGACAAATTGGGGCAGCCCGTGATCATCGAGCCCAAGCCGGGCGCGGGCACGTCGATTGGCGCGCAGGCCGTGGAGAAAAGCCCGGCCGACGGCTACACCATCCTGCTGGGAACGAATGCGACCTTCGCGCTCAACAGCATCCTCTACCAGAAGCTGCCCTACGACCCCCAGTCGTTCAGCTTCATCGCCGCCACCGGCGCCATGCCCAGCTATCTGCTGGTGTCGTCGGCGTCGAAGTACAAGACCTTCGCGGACTTCATCAAGGCGGCCAAGGACAAGCCCGGCACGGTGACTTATGCCTCCTCGGGCGTGGGCTCGACCGGCGACATGGCGGGCAAGCTGCTGGCCCATGCCGCGGGCGTGGAGTTGCTGCATATCCCGTTCAAGGACGGCCCCATGGCCTTGACGGCCACCATGGGCGGCGATGTCGAAGGCATTTTCTACACCTCGATCGCGTCCATGCCGCTGATCAATGCCGGCAAGATCCGCGCGCTGGCGGTCACCACCGACAAGCGCACGGTGGAGCTGCCGCGCGTGCCGACCATTGCCGAATCGGGTTTCCCCAACTTCAACCTGTCGGGCTGGACGGTGCTGGCCGTGTCCAACAAGACGCCGCCGGCCATCGTCCACAAGCTCACCGAGGCGATGCAAAGCCTGTACGCCAATCCGGCCTACCAGCAAAAGATCGAGGCCCTGGGCCTGGTGCCGCAGAAGATGACGGGCAAGGAGCTCGACAACTTCATCGCCAAGGAGCGCGCCAGCATGCAGGAAGTGGCCAAGGCCGCGAACATCAAACCGGAGTGAGCCATGGTCCAGAACCACTCCATGCAAACCAGGGCCGGGGGGCTGAGGCGGCGTGAGCTGCTGCTGGCATCCTTTGCCGCCCTCTGGGGCCAAGGCGCGACGGCGCAGATGCTGGCGGGCCGGTCGCTGCTCATTGCCTCGGCCACCGAGCCCAGCTCGTTCGATCCGCATTTCCAGTACTTCGGTCCCAACCGCCAGGCCCATATGCCGGTGTTCGAGCCGCTGGCCATGTTCGGTCCCCAACTGGAACTCCAGCCCGCGCTGGCCGCATCCTGGCGCGCCACGGGGGCCGATACCTGGGACATCGCCTTGCGTCCGGACGTGCTGTTCCACGACGGCACGTCCTTCACGGCCGACGATGTGATCTTCTCGCTGGCCCGGGCCACGGCCATGCCCCACAGTCCGTCTTCGATGGGGGTGTACACCCAGGCGATCGCGAAGATCTGGGCGCTGGACGATCTCACGCTGCGCGTGCAGACCAAGGGCCCGGCGCCGCTGCTGATCCATGATCTGGCGAACATCCCCATGTTGTCCAGGCGCGTCTCGGGCAAGGCCAGCACGGCGGACTTCGATGCGGGTGTGGGCGTGGTGGGCACCGGGCCGTTCCGCTTCGTCGCCTGGAACAAGGGCAGCAGCATTCGCTATGCCGCGTTTGACAAGCACTGGGCCGGGCGCTTTCCCTGGAGCAGTGTCGAAGTGCGGCTGCAGGCGGACGGCAACGAACGCGTCAAGGCCTTGCTTGCGGGCCAGGCCCAGCTCATCGACCAGGTGCCGCCGGCGCGCATCGCGGATCTGCGTGCCGCGCCCGGGCTGACCTTGTCGGAGACCGCCAGCAATTTCCTGCTGTTCCTGCACATGGACCAGGCCCGGGCCATGACGCCTTACATCACGGACAAGCAGGGCCAGGCCATCGCCAATCCGCTGCGCGACGTGCGGGTGCGCAAGGCCTTGTCCATGGCCATCGACCGCGAGGCCCTGGTGAGAAGCATTCTGCAAGGCTCGGCCACGCCTGCCGCGCAGTTGCTGCCGGCGTCCTTTGCGGGCACGCTGCAAGACCTGAAAGCGACGCCCCATGACCCGGGAGCGGCCATGGAACTGCTCAAGGCCGCGGGCTACCCCGACGGCTTCCGTCTGGTGATGCATGGCACCAAGGGCCGCTACGTCAACGACGAAGCGGTGCTGCAGGCCATGGCCGCGGGCTTGAAGTTGGTGGGCATTGACGCCGTGGCGGTGTCCCTGCCGTCCAACGAGTTCTTTGCGCGCGCGTCCAGCGGCAGCCGGGGCGAGCCGGAGTTCAGCGTCATCCAGGTGGGCTGGGCTTCGGTCGAACCTTCGGGCGCCTTGAAAGGGCTGCTGGCGACGTCGGACAAGAAGTCGGGCGCGGGCTCATCGAACCGCGGTCGCTACAGCAACCCGGCGATGGATGCCGTGCTGCAAAAAGCGGTGCGCACCGTGGATGCCGGCGCACGCGCACAGCTGCTGCAACAGGCGACGCGCATGGCCGTGGTGGATGACCAGGGGATTATTCCCTTGTACTACCCCAACAACATCTGGGCCAGCCAGGCCAAAGTGAAATATGCGGCGCGGGTGGATAGCAGCACCTTCCCCATGGACGCTGCACTGGCTTGAAGGATTACCCTTTTTTGGAATGAATCACATCATTTGATGGATCCAATTTTGGATTCTTCCATGGTATTGCAATCGCTTCTGTTCATAAAAACGCTCTGGAGATACCAAGATGAAACGCTCTGTTCTGTGCCTGGCTGTGTTGTGTGCGCTGGTCGGCGAGGCTTCGGCCCAATCGAACGTCAATATGTTCGGCATCGTCGATGCCGGTGTGCGCTATGTCAAAAATGGCAGCAATTCGGCGACGCAGCTGGCTTCGGGCGGCATTGCGGCCAGCCGTTTGGGCATCCGCGGCTCGGAAGATCTGGGCGGCGGCCTGTCGGCCAGTTTCTGGCTGGAAAGCCAGATCAATGCCGACACCGGTGAAGTGATTGGCAAGTTCTGGGGGCGCCGCTCCACCTTGAGCTTGACCGGCGGCTTTGGTGAAATCCGCATGGGCCGCGATTTCACACCCGTTTACCGCGTGGCGACGCTGTTGTCCGATCCGTTTGGCAACTCCGGCATGCCGGCCATCGATTCCATTTTCTCCACGGCCAAGATCAATGGCGTGGCTTACAGCACGCATTACCGGCTGGACAACTCGGTCACCTATTTCCTGCCGAACAGCTTGGGCGGTGTGTACGGCCAAGCCACGGTGGCGCCGCGCGAAGGTGTGGACGGTGCGGGCCATACGGGCGGCCTGCTGGGCTACAAGTCGGGGCCGCTGGATGTGGGCGTGGCCTACGGCCAGACCAAGGTCGCGGTGGGTTCGGTGAAAACCGCGGCCTTGGCGGGCAATTACGACTTCGGCGCGTTCAGGCTCTACGCGGGCTGGTCGCAGCTCAAATACACCAGCGCCACGGAGAACCGCTACAACCTGGGCGCGTTGGTGCCCATGGGCCAGGGCACGCTGAAAGTGAACCTGGCCCAGTCGATTGGCAAGGGCGGCCTGTACCAGGTCGATGGCATGGACAACAAGGCCAGCAAGATTGCCGTGGGTTATGCCTATGACCTGTCCAAACGCACGGCCCTGTACACCAATCTGGCCTATATCAAGAACAAGGGGGGCGCGGAGTTTGTCGTCGCACCCGGCCCGGTGATGAATGGCCGCACATCCAAAGGTGTGGATTTCGGTATCCGCCACAACTTCTGAGCGCGCTGCGTGATGCACCCGACGTCGCTGCTGCGGCTGTCGGGTGCGTGTGTTCATGGTTTTTTGTATTCGTTATTTCTGAGAGATGGGGTTTGTATGGCGGCAAAAGTTGGAAGAGTCGATCATCCGGTGGTGGCAGTGCATCAGCTGGAGCCTACGCGCGTGCAGTACAAGAAGCTGGGCTTTGTGGTGCCGCCGACGGGTTACCACCGCGAATGGGGCACGGCCAATGTGTGCATCATGTTTGCCGAGGACTACCTGGAGATCCGGGGCGTGGGCGACCCGCACAAATTCCTCGCCGGGCTGGACAAGTTTCTGGTCCACGGCGAAGGCCTGTGCGGCGTGGCTTTCAATTCCAGGAATGCGGACGAAAGCTATGCCGAGGCCATCGCCACCGGCGTGGGCATCGAGCTGCCCAAGCACTTGAACCGCCAACTGGTGCTGGAAGACAAGACGCTGGACCTGCATTTCAAGACCGTGATGCTGGCCCACGACCTGTACCCGGGCCTGACCCATGCCAACCTGTGCGAACACCTGACACCCGAGGCCTTGCGCCAGCCGGGCTGGCTGGACCACCCGAATGGCGTGATTTCCTTTGGCCGGCTGGTGGGCGTGGTGCGTGATTTCGACGCGGCCCAGGCCGCCTACACGCGGCTGCTGGGCGCGCACAACGTCAAGCGTGAAGCCGATCGCATTTTCCTGGACTTTGGCGAAGGAGCCGATGTGGAGCTGATTGCCCCGGAGGAAGCCGAGCGCCGGGGCGATGCCCAGCCCGTGCGCGGCGATTACATGGCGGCGGCGACGCTGTTGGTCAAGGACATCGCGACCACCGAAAAGTGGTTTGCCGACAACGCCATCCGTTATCGCCAGGTCGACGGCCAACTGGCCGTAGCGCCTGCGGATGCCTGCGGTGCGCACCTGTATTTCCAGCAGGCCTGATGTTCCATTGTTGCGAGTGATCTGACCATGCCTGTCATCCGAGTCGAACTTTCCGCTGGCCGCAGCCAGGAGCAAAAGCAAAAAGTGGTGACCGACGTCACCCGGTCCCTGGTGGCGCACTGCGGCTGCACGCCCGAATCCGTGCACGTGGTGTTTGTCGATGTCCAGGCCTCGGACTGGGCCGTGGGTGGGGCGTTCCTGGGCCCGCCCAAGTCCTAGTCGTCCAGCGGCCTCGCCGGAGGCTGCATTTCACCGCATCCCTTGTGGCATCCGCTTTCCGGTGCTGGTGAAAACCTGGGGGGTGTCGCCCGGTTCAGTGGAGTCCCATCGCGGCGCGGGACGGCGGTGGATGGGGAAGTCAAAGCCAAGGTTTTTCCGTCCGTCCTCAAGGCCGCTGGGAAGCGGATGGGGTGGGAAGGCTGTTGCGGCCGGGCTTGGCTGGAAGGCTCAGGAGCGCAGCTGCTGCTGGCGCCAGGCGCTGGGGCTTTGCTGGAAATGCTTGCTGAACCAGCGGGTGAACGAGCTGTTTTCCATGAAGCCGGACAGGGCGGCGGCTTCGCTGACCGAGAGATCGGGATTTTTCAGGGCGCGAATCGCGGCTTGGCTGCGCACGGCGTCCAGGGTCTCCTGGAAGCTGGTCTGGCTGTTTTCCAGCTGGCGCTGCAGCGAGCGCGAAGTGCAGCCCAGCGCGCCGGCGACCTGGGCGATGCTGTGGCGCCCGTGTGGCAGCAAGGACTGGATGGTGCTGTGCACTTGTTGTTCGACGGAGCGCGCCGATGGGCGCGGCGCGTGCACGTCGATCAGCTGGCGGGCGTGGTCTTCCATGCGGCTGTCGTGCTCGGGGTCGAGGCGTTGCAAATCCTGGTTGCTGACCACGATGCCGTCAAAGTCCGAGGCGAAGACGGTGTCGCAGCCGAGCACGCGCCGGTGGTGGGCCGAGCTGGCCGGAGGGGCGTGCGTGAAGTGCACGCCCATCGGGTTCCAGTCCTTGCCGAGCTGGTGGCGGCACAGGCTCAGCAAGGCCGTGATGCCCAGCTCCATGGGGTGACGCCCGGGCGTGTCGCGCTCGGTATGCAGCTGCAGCTGGATGATGGAAATCCGCTCCTGCACCACGATTTCCGTGGTGATGGTGCTGCTGATCAGGTGCTGGTAGTCCTTGAGCGTGCGCATCAGCGTGGCCAGGCTGGCCTGGTGCTGCAGCAGCAGACTGATCTGGCCGAAGTCCGACAGGCGCCAGCGCGATCCCATGAGCAGACCCAGCGCCGCGCCGCTGGTCTGCGCGGACGAAGTTTCCAGCAGCTGGGCGAAAGCGGTCTCCGGCACCAGCAGATCGGGGGAGTTCAGGCAGATCTGGTCCAGGCCGGCCTGCCTGAGCATGCGCAGAGGGTCCATGCCCAGCTCTTGCACGACGTTGGCGTACTTGCTCAGGCTGATGCTTCGAATGCGGGGCGTCATGGCGGCGGGTGCAAATTTATACGCTCAGGCGTGAGCACTTCATACGCCGGCCAAGGCCAGCGTCGAGCGGAAAGCGTGAGGTATATCAAGTCGGAATGCCGGGGTCAATGGTATTAGCCCGGGGGTGCTTGGCAGCGCCATGCGTAAAGACCCGCTCAGGGTTTTCCCGTCGTAGCGTGAGTGGGCAAGAGCCTGTCGCAATCGGTCAAGTGGCTTGTGGGGCGCCGCTCCGAGAATTCCGCCCAAGCAGCAGACATTCCAGCCAGGCTGGGATGAACCTGTACAGGTGAAATTCAAGGAGAACAGCCATGGCACAAGTCATCACATTCGCGCAGACCGGGGGACCCGAAGTCCTGCAACTCCAGGACGTGAGCGTCGGCGCACCCGGCCCAGGGCAGGTGCGGCTGCAGCATAAAGCCGTCGGCCTGAACTATGCGGACACCTATTTCCGCTCCGGCATCTATCCCGTGTCCCTGCCCAACGGCGTGGGCAACGAAGCGGCTGGCGTGGTCACCGCCGTGGGCGAAGGCGTGAGCAACGTGGCCGTGGGCGACCGCGTGACCTACACCGGCTTCACCAACACCCTGGGTGCCTACAGCAGCGAGCGCCTCATCCCCGCCGCGCCGCTGATCAAGCTGCCCGACAACATCGATTTCGATACCGCCGCCTGCATCACCATGCGCGGCCTGACGGCGGCCTATCTGATGCGCCGCATCTACCCCTTCCAGGGCAACGAGACCATCTTGCTGCATGCCGCCGCCGGCGGCGTGGGCCTGATCGTCATCCAGTGGGCCAAGCTGCTGGGCCTGACGGTGATAGGCACGGTGTCAACCGATGCCAAGGCCGAAGTGGCCAAGGCCTACGGCTGCGACCACGTCATCAACTACAGCCACGAGGATGTGGTGGGGCGCGTGCGCGAGATCACCGGCGGGGTGGGCGTGTCCGTGGTCTTCGACAGCGTGGGCAAGGACACTTTCATGGCTTCGCTGGACTGCCTCAAGCGCCGCGGCCTGCTGGTCTGCGTGGGCACGGCCTCGGGCAAGATTCCACCGTTCGACCCGGCCATCCTGGCGCGCAAGGGCTCGCTGTTCGTCACCCGCCCGGGCCTGGCCGACTACATCGCCGACCCCGTGGAAAAGCAGGAGCTGGTCGACGAGCTGTTCGGCCATGTGGCCTCGGGCCGCATCCGCATCGAGATCCAGACGCGCTACGCCTTGGCCGAGGCCGAGCAGGCGCACCGCGATCTCGAGTCGCGCAAGACAGTCGGCGCTTCGGTGTTCGTGATCTAAGGAGGCCGCCATGAAAGTCGAACAATTGACGTGCACCATCGGTGCGGAAATTTCGGGCGTGAGCCTGGGCGATGCTTCGCGCGATCTGGGTCTGGCCAATGAGCTCAAGGCCTTGCTGCTGCAGCACAAAGTGCTGTTCTTTCGCGACCAGGACATCACGCGCGCCGAGCATGTGGCCTTTGCCCGCCACTTCGGTGAGCTCGAAGACCACCCCGTGGCCGGCAGCGATCCCGACCATCCGGGCCTGGTGCAGATCTACCGCAACGACAAGCGCGAAAACTACGAGAACAGCTTTCACACCGACGGCCAATGGCGCGAGACGCCGACCATGGGCTGCGTGCTGCGCTGCATAGAATCCCCGCCCGTGGGCGGCGACACCATCTGGGTGAACATGGCCGAGGCCTACCGCAATCTGCCCGAGGAGATCAAGCAGAAGATAGCCAAGCTCAAGGCCAAGAGCAGCATAGAGCACGGCTTCGGCGCCGTCATGCCCGAGGACAAGCGCCTGGAGCTGGGCCGCCTGCACCCGCCGGTGGAGCATCCGGTGGTGCGCACCCACCCCGAAACCGGGGAAAAAGTCCTCTACGTCAGCAGCTTCACGACCCATTTGGCGAATTACCACACGCCGGAGAATGTGCGCTACGGACAGGACAAGACGCCGGGCTCCAGCATGTTGCTGAACTACCTGACCAGCCAGGCCGCCATTCCCGAATACCACGTGCGCTTTCGCTGGAAGCCGGGCAGCGTGGCCATGTGGGACAACCGCTGCACCCAGCACTACGCCGTGCAGGACTACTGGCCCGCCCCGCGCAAGATGGAACGCGCAGCCATCGTCGGCGACAAGCCGTTCTGAGTCGCAGGCCCAGTCCATCCCAGGAGACAGACATGAAAAAACAAAAAAGTTCGTGGTGGCGTGGTTTCGCTCTGGCCGTCGGTGTCGTGGGGTGGAGCTTCACGGCCCTGGCCCAGCAGCCCTGGCCCAGCAAGCCGATCCGCCTGCTGGTGGGTGCTCCCGCGGGCGGCAGCGCCGACTCCCTGGCCCGGCTGCTGGCCGAAGGCCTGCAGCAGGACCTGGGCAAGCCGGTGATCGTGGAATCCAAGCCCGGCGCGGCCGGCGTGCTGGCGGTCAATGACTTGCTGGCCAACGGCAAGGACGGCTATACCTTCCTGGTCATCCAGGGCGGCATCGTCAGTGAGACGCCGCTGGCTTACAAAGCCAACTACCAGCCGTTCACCGACCTCAAGCCCCTGGCCCAGATCAGCCGCACGGGCCTGGTGCTGGTGGCCAACAAGGACGTACCCGCCTCCAACCTGCAAGAGCTGGTGAGCTACGGCAAGGCGCAAAAGGACGGGCTCAACTTCGCCTCCTACGCCGCGGGCATGAAGGGCCACACCTCGGGCATGTTGCTGGGGCAACTGACCGACATGCCCATGAAGCATGTGGGCTACAAGGGCTCGCCGCCCGGTTTGACGGATTTGATGGGCGGCCATGTGCCGCTGATGTTCGACGGCCTGCCCACTTCGCTGCCGCTGATCAAGGCCGGCAAGATCAAGGCGATTGCCGTGAACTACCCGACCCGGATCGCCGAGTTGCCCGAAGTGCCGACTTTCAAGGAACTGGGCTATCCGCAACTGGCCCAGGCCGGCTGGTTTGCCGTCTGGTCGCGCCCCGACGCGCCAGCGGAGGTGCAACAGAAGATCCGCGAACTGGCCTTGAAGCATTTTCAGAAGACCGCCGTGCGCAGCCGTGTCAGGGACATGGGCATGGACTCCGGCGGCGCCGCGACTTCGCAAGAGCTGATGGCCGACCTGAAGCAGGCCTATCAGCAGCAAGCCGCGCTGCTCAAATCGATCAACTACCAGCCGCAATAAGGCCTGGTCCCCTGTGTTTTTGAGCGTGTGCAAATGCCATCCGGCATTTGCGTAGGCTCGGTTTTCCCGTGTTCATAACTTTTCTAATGGAGACAACGGCGATGAATAAAAAAATACTGTGGAGCGCGCTGGTTCTGGCGCCGCAGCTGGTTTTCGCGCAATCGGGCGCCGCGCAAACGGGCGTCAGCGTCTACGGCGTGGTCGACATGGCGCTTTCGTCCTACCGGGGCGAAGGAGCGGGTTCGCGCACCATGTTGACGTCCGGCGGCAACCAGGCCAGCCGCCTGGGCTTCAAGGGCCGCGAGGATCTGGGTGACGGTCTGGCGGCCGGTTTCGAGCTGGAGTCGGGGCTCAATACCGACACTGGCGCGGGACAGGCGAGCAATACCAACAACCAGCCTTCGGGCACGGTGAATGCCAATGGCGCCATCACCTTCAACCGCAAGTCCTATGTCTATCTGGAAGGCAAGGACTGGGGTCAGCTGCGCCTGGGCCGTGATTACACGCCGGCCTTCTGGAACCTGTTTGCCTACGACCCGTTCCGCGTGGGCGCGGGCATCAGCGGCCATGTGCTCAATGGCACGACGGTCACGGGTTTCCGTGCCTCGAACGCCGTGGGCTATTTCTCGCCGGGATGCACCAGCTTCGCGTGCAAGGGCGTGTTCTTCCAGGGCATGCTGGCTTCGGGTGAAAACGCCAGCACCGGCGCCACCAAGCGCGACGGCAATGTCTATTCCTTCCGCCTGGGCTATGGCGGCGAGAACTTCGACCTCGCCGTGGCTTCCGCCACCACCAAGAACGCGGCCGTGGGCGACTTCCGCCAAAGCAATCTGGGCGGCTCCTATACCTGGCAGGGCCACCGCCTGATGGCGCTGGTGGGCGAGAACAAGACCGGCCTGCCCGTCGCCTCGCTGGACGGCACGAGCCGCGGCCGCTTCTGGCAGGTGGGCGCCTGGGTGTCCACGGGCCTGGGCTATATCCCCGTCAGCTACATGCAGCTCAAGCGCAATGATGTGGCGGACAGCTCGGCGCGCAAGCTGGCCGTCGGCTATGTGCATCCGCTGTCCAAGCGCACGACGCTCTATGGCACCTATGCGCATGTGACCAACAAGGGCGCGATCCGCCTGCCCGTGAGCTCGGGCTCCGAGCTGGGGCCGGTGCCGGTGCGCGGCGGCAGCGCCTCGGGCTTCGACCTGGGCATTCGCCACGTGTTCTGAGGGGGGCAGCGCCCGCCGTCGTGGATGGCGGGCAACGACTTCCGGCGGCCGCTTGCGGCCGTTTTTCATTGGTGGCGCGCGCGGGCGCGGAGGTTGGCGCGAAATGCCAAGTGCGCAGCGTGATCTGGCAAATGTTTCTTCGCGCCCTGTCCTAAAGTGAAGGCACTTCAGCACTTCGAGCGCCCAGCGCCCCCTGGTGGCGCAGGCCTGCGGGCCTGGCGCTCGAAGTCGAAACCCCATTGGAGACAAAGCATGAATTTCCTCGACGGCCACCTGTTCCCAGAAAACCAGCAGCCCTTGATCATCACGGCCGCGCCCTATGCGCCGGGCTGGCTGCCTTCGGACTTCCCCGAAGACATTCCTGTCGCCATGGAAGCGCAAATCCAGAAGGCCGTAGACTGCTACAACGCCGGCGCCACGGTGCTGCACCTGCATGTGCGTGAAATGGACGGCAAGGGCTCCAAGCGCCTGTCCAAGTTCAATGAACTGATTGCCGGCGTGCGCAAGGCCGTGCCCGAGATGATCATTCAGGTCGGCGGCTCGATCAGCTTCGCGCCCGAGAACGAAGGCGAAATGGCCAAGTGGCTCAGCGACGACACGCGCCACATGCTGGCCGATCTGGACCCCGTGCCCGATCAGGTGACGGTCACCGTGAATACCTCGCAGATGAACGTCACCGACCAGGCCGAAGACGCGGACTTCAAGGGCACGTCGCGCGAAATCCCGGCCATCTTCAACGCCTACAAGGAAATGACCGTGCCGGCCCAGCCCGGCTGGGTCGAAGAGCATGTGCGCCGCCTGACCAAGGCCGGCATCCAGAGCGCCTTCCAGTGCTACAACATCAACAGCTTCGAATCGGTGGAGCGCCTGATGCGCCGCGGCTTCTACATGGGCCCGCTGGTGATGAACTGGGTGGCGATTGGTGGCGGCATGGACATGCCCAGCCTCTACAGCCTGGCCAACTTCGTGCGCGCCGTGCCCGATGGCGCGGTGCTGACGGTGGAAAGCAATGTGCGCAACGTGCTGCCGGTGAACATGATGGGCATTGCCGCGGGCCTGCACGTGCGCTGCGGCACGGAAGACTGCCTGTGGAACCAGGACCGCAGCGCCAAGGCCAGCACGGTGTCGCAGATCGAGCAACTGGTGCGCATGTCGCTGGACTTCGGCCGCCCCATCGCCACCGCCCGGCAGGCGCGCGAAATCAGCAAGATCGGCGTGTTCTACGACACGGTGGAAGAGTCGCTGGCCGCCAACGGCTTCGCGCCCAACCGCAATGGCGGCAACCAGGGCTTTTTACGCAAAACCGCCTGATTCCGGTACGCGGCGTCTGCGGACGCTGTCGCAAAGCCAGCGCCGCTGCAAAGTGGCCGCTGGCCTTTTTCGTTCACACCGCTGCTGGCCTGCGCGCAGAGAAAGTCCATCCCATGCCTGAAACCCACTGGATTGCGGCCGGCGCCGCCGATGCCCTGGCGCCTGGCGCGCGCAAGCTGGTCTTCGTGCCCGGCGGCGAGTCCATCATCGTCTACCATCTGAACGGCCGGTTCTACGCGCTGGAAAACAGCTGCCCGCACGCGGGCGCGGCGCTCAGCGGCAGCGCCTGCGTGGACCACGTCATCAGCTGTCCGGCCCACGGCCTGCGCTTCGATGTGCGCAACGGCCAGTGCCTGGCCTCGGCGGGCATGCGCATCCCTAGCTATGGCGTCGTCATCGAGGACGGCCAGCTGTGGCTGCAGCCGCCCGAGCCGCTCGCCTGAGCAAGCCCCTCCCCGCATAAAAAAATACCTGCAGGCCACGCGATCTGCAGGGCAGTGAGACATCCACTGCGGCAGTCCAGCCCCGCTGGCTGCCACTTGCCATCCTTTTTTGCGAGACCAACGCATGCATACCCGAGATATCTTTGTCGTCAGCACGGCCCGCACGGCCATAGGCACTTTCGGCGGCAGCCTGAAAGACGTTACTCCCAGCCAACTGGCGACCACCGTGGTCAAGGCCGCGATTGCGCGCGCCGGCATCGCCGCCGACGCCGTGGGCCATGTGGTCATGGGCCATGTGATTCCCACCGAGACCCGCGATGCCTATCTGTCGCGCGTGGCCGCCGTCGATGCCGGCTGCCCCGTCGAGACTCCGGCGTTCAATGTGAACCGCCTGTGCGGTTCGGGCCTGCAGGCCATTGTGTCGGCGGCCCAGTCCATTGCCCTGGGCGACTGCGACGCGGCCATAGGCGGCGGCGCCGAATCCATGAGCCGCGGCCCTTACCTCGACACCAGTGCCCGCTGGGGCGCGCGCATGGGCGATGTCAAAAGCGTGGACTACATGCTGGGCATCTTGCTCGACCCCTGGCAGAAGATGCACATGGGCGTGACGGCGGAAAACGTGGCCGAACGCTACCGGATCAGCCGCGCCATGCAGGACGCACTGGCCCAGGCCAGCCAGCAGCGCGCGGCCGCGGCGATTGCCGCGGGCTACTTCCAGGAACAGATCGTTCCCGTGGAAATCGCCACGCGCAAAGGCACGGTACGGTTCGATACCGACGAGCATGTGCGCGCCGCCACCACGCTGGAAACCCTGGCCGGCATGAAGCCGGCGTTCAAGAAGGACGGCGGCACCGTGACGGCGGGCAATGCTTCGGGCATCAACGACGGCGCGTCCGCCGTCGTCATGGTCGCCGGTGACCGCCTGGCGGCCTTGGGCGGCAAGCCCCTGGCGCGCCTGGTGGGCTATGCCCACGCGGGCGTGGAGCCGGCCTATATGGGCATAGGTCCCGTGCCCGCCACGCAAAAAGTGCTGGCCCGCTGCGGCCTGAAGATCCAGGACATGGACGTGATCGAGGCCAATGAAGCCTTCGCCGCCCAGGCCTGCGCCGTGATCCAGGAACTGGGCCTGGACCCGGCCAAGGTCAACCCGAATGGCTCGGGCATCGCGCTGGGCCATCCCGTGGGTGCGACCGGCGCCATCATCACCACCAAGGCCATCGCCGAGCTGCAGCGCACGGGCGGGCGCTACGCGCTGGTGACCATGTGCATTGGCGGCGGCCAGGGCATTGCCGCCATTTTTGAGCGGGTGTGAGCCCCTGAGCGCTGAACGCGCATAAGACCAAGGCCTGCCGGAGTCTCCTCGGGCAGGCCTTGGTGCATTTGCGCAGGGTACCTGGACTGCAGCTTCTTCTTGCCATTCCCGCCTCGCCCTGATTTCGTGGCGGGCCCAAAAGGAGAAGCTGCAGTCAGGTACCTGGTTCCAGCGGCTTATTCCGGCTGGTAGTTGATGGACTTGAGCAGGGCGGCCTGCTTGGCCGAGCCGTCCTTGAGGTCGGCGGTCATTTCGGCCGAAGTCAGCGGCAGGGGCGGCTCCATGCCCATGGTGCGGACGGTGGCGAGAACGGAAGGCTGCTTGAAATGCTCCACGGCCACGTCACGCAATTTCTGCTGGATGGCCGCGGGCGCATCGGGGTTGGACCAGACGGCGAACCAGCCGGCCTTGGCCATCTGTGGGTAGCCCAGTTCGGTGAAGGTCGGCACATTGGGCAGCTCGGACAGGCGCGTGGGATAGACCACGGCGATGGGCGTGATCTTGCCGGCCTTGATCAGCGGCAAGGAAGTGCTCAGTCCGTCGAACATCACGGGCACATGGCCGCCCATCAGGTCGATCAGCGCGGGTGGCGAGCCCTTGTAGCCGACATGGCGCATCTTGATGTTCGCCAGCTGGCCCAGCTGCATGCCCGAAGTGTGGCCCTTGAGACCGGCCGAGTAGGAAGCGAAGTCCAGGCCGTCCTTTTGTGCCTGGCCGTAGCTGATCAGCTCTTTCAGGTTGGTGATGGGCACCTGCTTGTTCGCCACCATCACCAGGCCGGTGCGTGTCAGCTGGGCCAGGGGCTTCAAGTCCTTGAACGGGTCGTAGCTGACCTTGGTGGCCTGCGGCGACTCGGTGACCGTGCCTTCCTGGATCACCAGGAAAGTGTAGCCATCCTTGCCTCGGGCCTTCAATTCCTGGATGGCGATGCCACCCGAGGCGCCGGGCTTGGATTCGACGATCACGGCCTGGCCCAGGCTTTTGTGCATGCCGTCGGCCAGCAAGCGGGCGAGTGCGTCGGCCGTGCCGCCCGCGGGGCCGGCCACGAGCAGGCGAATCGGCTTGTTGGGCCAGGCGGCCTCGGCGTGCACGGCCTGCAGGCCGCTGAGGGCGAAGACGCCTGCGGCCAGGGCCAGCGCATGTTTTTTCAAAGTGGGTGCGTGCATGGTGTTGTCTCCTGCTAAATCTTGTTTCAGGCGGTGGCGGCGCTCAGCGCGAGCGCTTGCTGGACCAGTTCCAGGGCCTGCGGCCAGTGGCCGTGGCCTGAAGCCGGGTTCACGTGGCCGATAGGGCCGAGCTCGACCAGCTGGCTGCCCCAGTCGCTGGCGAAAGAACGCGTGCGCTCGAGTTGGGCCAATGGATCGTTGCTGCTGGCCGCGACGATGCTGGGGAAGGGCAGGGGCGCGCGGGGCACGGGCAGCCAGCCGTGGCTGTCCAGCACGTCCACCGTGGGGTAGCCCGCGGGCATGGGCGTTTCCAGATCGGCCGGGGCGACCAGCAAGGCCGCCTGGATGGCGCGCGGGGTGCCGCGGGCCGCCGTACGTGCGGCCCAGTGGGCCACCATCATGCAGCCGGCGCTGTGCGCGACGATGACCACCGGGCCCTGGATGCCGGCCAGGGCGTGATCGATGGCATCCAGGCGCGCGGCGCAGCTGAGCTTGTCCTGCTCCAGCGGCGGAACAATGCAGGCCTGGGGCAGCTCGGCGGCGAGCAGGGTCTGCCAGTGGTTTTCGACGTGGTCGCGCAGGCCGGGAATGATGAGAAAAGTAGGAGTCATGGACATGTTGCGGAGTTTCAGAAAGTGGCGTCGCCGATGATGGCCGTGCGTTCCATCTTGCGGTGGCAAGGCGGGTAGTCCATGACGGCGTAATGCTGGGTGGAGCGGTTGTCCCAGAAGGCGATGCTGTTGGGCTGCCAGCGAAACCGCACCTGGTATTCGGGAATCATGGCCTGGCTGGTCAGGTAGTTGAGCAGCTGGGAGGCGCCGGGCGACTTGTCCAGACCGAAACGCACGTTGGCGGGCGTGTTGTAGTTGGTGAAGTGCGTGGTGAAGCTGGCGTTGACGAACAGGATCTTCTCGCCGGTCTCGGGGTGGATGCGCACCACGGGGTGCTCGGCATCGGGGTACTGGGCCTTGAGCGCCAGGCGTTTCTCTATGGGCATGGCGGCGCCGAAGCTGGCTTCTATGCTGTGGCGCGCGCGCAAGGGGGCGATCTTGGCCTTGATGTCGTCGGGCAGCTGCGCGTAGGCCTCGACCATGTTGACCCACATGGTGTCGCCGCCCACGGGCGGGCATTCCACGCAGCGCAGCACGCAACCCATGGGCGGCTCGTCGCGCCAGGTGGCGTCGGTATGCCAGGAGTTCTCGTTGCGGTCCTGCGGGCTGTCGGGCGTCTTGTAGATTTGCACCAGGCCGCGGTGATCGGGATGGCTGCCGACCACGGGGTGGTCTTCCAGCTCGCCAAAGCGGCGGGCGAAGGCCACATGCTCGGCGCGCGTGATGTCCTGGTCACGAAAGAAGATCACACGGTGCTTGAGCAGCAGGGCACGGATTTCGGCCAGCAAGCCATCGTCCTGGGCCGCGGCTCCAAGGTCGACATTGCTCAGCTCGGCGCCAATCTTGCAAGTCAGCGGATTGACCTGTATGGATCGCGTCAACGAGGTCGCACGAACCACGGCCGGAGCAGCTTGAAGAGCAGTCATGATCATGTCTCCCATGTAGAATGGATTAATGACTTTAGTGTGTAAATTTTTCGCGCTTTTCGCTTGTCATTACATGACTGAAGTTTGGCATTTCATGCCAAATAATTGATCCCGATGACGTCTCTCGTTCGTGCTGCCTGCCTTACCAATTTCGGCGAAGTGGCCAAGGCTTCGGGCTTGAATCCCGCGCGCATGCTGCTGGATGCGGATTTGAGTCCCAGTGTGCTCGATGAGCCGGACTTGATGATTCCCGTGGAGCGTGTCGGCCGCCTGCTGCAGACCGCGGCCACGGTGTCGGGCAACGAAAGTTTTGGTCTGTGCATGGCGCGCTCGCGCCTGCTGTCCAATCTGGGCGCCGTGGGCTTGCTGATGCGCGACCAGCAAAGCCTGCGGGATTCGCTGGCGCTGCTGGTGCGCTACCAGGCCTTTCTGAATGGCGCGCTCACGCTGCTGGTCGAAGAGGGCGAGAACACGGTGGTCATCCGCGAGCTGCTGATGGCCGGCAGCACCCACCAGCCCACGCGCCAGCGGGTCGAGCTGGCGCTGGGCGTGATGGTGCGCCTGATTCGCCAGCTGATAGGGCGCGACTGGCAGCCCAGG
Source organism: Acidovorax bellezanensis (assembly GCF_025421555.1). Taxonomy (NCBI): domain Bacteria; kingdom Pseudomonadati; phylum Pseudomonadota; class Betaproteobacteria; order Burkholderiales; family Comamonadaceae; genus Acidovorax; species Acidovorax bellezanensis. The sequence goes on along the minus strand of NZ_JAODYH010000004.1, from coordinate 675,271 downwards.
CGCGTGTGCTTCGAGCATTCGGCGCCGCGCGACCTGAGCATGCACACCCAGATGTTCGGTCGCCATGTGGAGTTCAATCACGAATTCAACTGCATTGTCTGCAGCAAAAGCGATCTCGATACCCCCAACGAATTTGCCGATCCGGCCATGATTCGCTACGCCCAGCAGCTGCTCGATGCGCTGGTCAAGCCCAGCGATGAAACCATGCTGGACGAAGTGCGCCGCACGATTTTCCTGCTGCTGCCCAGCGGGCGCTGCAGCATTGAAAAAGTCAGCGAGCACCTGGGCGTGGTGCCGCGCACGATTCAGCGCCGCCTGACGGAGCAAGGCCAGAGTTTCTCCGCGCTGATGAACGATATCCGCAAGGAACTGGCGGCGCGCTATGTCTTTGAAGGCAGCCGCTCGCTGACCGATGTGGCGGAATTGCTGGGCTTCACGGCGCCCAGCAGTTTCTCGCGCTGGTACCAGATGCAGTTTGGCTGCAGCGCCAAGGAAAGCCGGGCCAAGGCCATGGCCGCCCAGCGCGGGGCCGCCTCCTAGCGCGATCCGCGCCCGGCGGCCCGCGCCCGGGTGCCCCGCGCCCGGGATTCACGCCGTCTTGAGCGTCGCCCAATGCTGGGCCGGGCGCACGACATGGAAGATTTCCAGGGGTGCCGAGCGTCCGCGCACCTGCACCTGCTGGGCCTTGCCCAGACTGCCCTGGACCTGCGCCAGACGGGCCACATCCGCCGACAGCACCAGCCTGGCCTGGGCGACTTTGGAGTACTCCTGCAGTCGGCTCGCGGTGTTCACCACTTCGCCCACGGCCGTGAAGCTGGTGGTGTTCTCGAAACCCACGCGCCCCAAAGCCACGCTGCCCGCATGCAGTCCCATGCCGTATTCCAGGGTCTGGCCGAATTCGGTGTGAAAGGACTGGCCCCAGGCCTGCATGCGCTGGTCGATCAGCATGCAGGCCTGTATGGCTTGGCGGGCGGCGCTGGGCAGATCCGTCTTCAGGCCAAAAATGGCCATCACGCTGTCGCCAATGAATTGATTGGCCACGCCGCCACACTCCTGCACGGCGCTGCCTATCAATTCGAAATACCGGTCCAGCACCCAGGACAGGTCCACCGGCCATTGGCGCTCGGACAGGCCGGACCATTGGCGCAGGTCGACAAACAGAATCACCACCGCGCGCTCCTCCCCGCCGCTGGTCACGCGGGTCTCGGCTTGGGGGTGGAACAAGGGCGTGACTTCAATATCGCCCAGCGGGCGCAGCTGGCATGCGAGACGCACATCGGCGGGGGCATGCACACGCTCCAGGGTTTTGCGCTCATCGCGCCCCGGTGGCGGGAAATGGGCGCTCGCCCCCCGCACCCGCACGCGGCAGGTGGAGCAGCGCGCTCTGCCGCCGCACAAGGACAGGTGTTCCAGCCCATGGGAGCGGCTGGCCTCCAGCACACTGAAGCCCCGCGGCACCTGCAGCGTGCGGCCCGGGTAATGCAATTGGATCATGCCGGTCCCCGGCCGCTGGCGCAGCCAGCGCCACAGGCGCGGCCCGGCCAGCGCGGCCGCGAGCAGCAGCAGCCAGCCCAGGCGCAGATCCGCCGTCATGCCTTGCAGGTCCTGGGAGACTTGCAGGGGGGGCTCCTGTGCCACGGCGGGAATGCCAACGGCGATTTCCCTGGCCATGGCCAGCACGCCCAGTGCCGCCAGGGTCGGCAGCAGCACGGCCAAGCTCAGGAGCACAGGCTGGCAGCGCTGCCAGGCACTGCGCGCGCGCAGCGCGAAATGCAGGCCCAGGCAGCCATGCGCCCAGGCCGTGGTCAGCAGCAGCAACTGCAGGCTGATGCTGGCCGGATTCCAGATCGCGGGAATGAGGCGTTCATAGCTGTTGGCGATGGCCCAACTGGCGTAGGCCCAACGCGTGGCGGAAAAATGCGCGGCCAGCAGCAGCGGCAGGCACAGGCCCAGCACCAGGCGTATGGCTTCCATCGCCGGCATGCGCAGGCTGCGCCTTTGCCACACGGCCATGAGCGCCATCGCCCCATGGGTGGCGAACGCGCCGTACAGCAGCACGGTGCCGGGCACGGAGCGCCAAAGACTTTGCACTCCCATGCGCATGGTTTCCGCGGCGTGCAGCGACACCAGCCCCAGGCCGTGGTTGATCAGGTGCAGCGCCACATAGACCCACAGTACCAGGCCGCTTCCCCAGCGCAGCTTGCGCAGGGAAGGCATGGACATCGGGGGCCGCGCAGATCGCACGGAGGAGGGGGATTTCATCGGGTTCTTCAGGAGGGCAAGGCCGGCACGACAGCTGCGCGCCGGCGGCCAAGATAAGCCATAGGCGATGTCCTGTCCTTCCTGGGGGCAGCGCAGGGCCTGCCAGCGGCGGCGGCCATGCCTGCCGATAATTGCCGCTGTCCCCTGCTTCGCCCCCGCCTTTCATGCCTGCTCCCATCGTTCGCTCCAGCCTGGCATTGCGCCAGATTTCACTCTTCGCAGGCCTGGACGATGACTGCCTGAACCGCATTGCCGCGGCCTGCGAATGGCGCCATGTCGATGCCAAGAAGCCGGTGTTCACGCGCTCATCGACGGGCAGCGACGTGTTTTTCCTGCTCACGGGACGCGTGCGCATCACCACTTATTCGGCCAGCGGGCGCGAAGTGTCGTTTCGCGATTACCAGCCCGGGGAGCATTTTGGCGATCTCTCGGCGATCGACGGCCAGATGCGCTCGGCCGATGTCGTCGCGCTCGAGTCCTCGCAGCTGGCCGGCCTCGGCGCGGCGGATTTCATGGCGCTGATGGCGCGCGAGCCCCTGATCGCACGGCGCATGTTGCAGCACCTCACCGGGCTGGTCAGGCAGTTGACCGACCGTGTGCTGGAGCTCAGCACCTTGAGTGTGCAAACGCGCTTGCATGTGGAGCTGCTGCGCCTGGCCCATGCCGCCGGGGTGCTGGCGGACGGCAGTGCGCGCATCGAGCCCGCGCCGCCGCATTCGGCGCTGGCCAGCAAGATCAGCACCAACCGGGAGCAGGTCGCCAGGGAGATCAGCGCGCTCACCAAGAGCGGGCTGCTGCGCAAGCAAGGCCAGCGCACGCTATGCGTGACTTGCGTGCAGGACCTGCAGGAATTGGTACTCGCCTGACCTGCGCTTTCTGCGCAAAACTGTGCGTTTACGCACATACAGCTCCATGACGGAAGAAGAAACTTCAGTCCATGCAGAACGCAAGCCCGCACTGCAAGACCTTGAAGAAAGCACCGTCATGAAAACCACCAAGAACATCCTCGCCATCGCCGCCATCGCCGCCGCTTCGTTTTCCGGCATCGCCTCGGCGCAAAACCCGCAGGTCTGGTTCGGCGCCGAGCCTGTGATCTCCGGTCCGTCGCTGTCGCGCGCGGAAGTGCTGGCCGACCTGGCGATCTGGAACCGTGCCGGCATGAACATCTACCACCAGGGTGAAAACACCAGCTTCGATGCCGGCTACGAACAGCGCATGGCGCAGTACCAGAAGATGCGCCGCGGCGCTGAATTCCAGGAAGAACTGCGTCGCCAGGGCGGCGTGGCGAAGTAAGCCTTTGCGGGGTGGGCTATTTCAGCCCACCTTTTTTGACTCACTGCATCAACGACCGATGAACAAAGAATCCCCGGATATTGGAGCGCTGCTCGCAAGAGCACTGCTGAGTGCTGTCTTCCTCTACAGCGGCATAGGCAAGCTGCTGGGACCAGAGGCCTCGATGGCCTACATCGCCAAGGCCGGCATGCCCTGGCCCGCCATGGCTTATGCGGCGGCGCTGTGCGTCGAAGTGGTCGTGGCCACGGCTTTCCTGCTGGGCTACAAGACGCGCATCAGCGCCTTTGTCTTGCTGGCGTTTACCTTGGCCACCGCACTGCTGTTCCACGCCGACTTTGGCGACAGGTCGCAACTCATCAGTTTCCTGAAGAACCTGGCGATTTGCGGCGGCCTGCTGCAGGTGCTGATCAGCAGCCCTGGCGCATTGCGCTCCCGGCAGGCCCTGGCGCAGTGATGCGCCCTGCCGGCTAGCGCGGCCAGCCGCTTACTGCGGCGTGGTGGGCATCTTCAGCTTCACCAGGATCTGGCGGTTCTGCTCCACGGTGTCGGCCAGTTTCTTTTGCAGTTCCTCGAACGTGCTTTCCTTGGGCTGGTCATAGCCCTGGGCGGCCATCATTTCGCGGAACTTGGGCGAGCGCATGACTTTTTCCATCTCGCGGCGAATGCGCTCGCTCATGGCCGGCGGCGTGCTGCTCAGAATCATCACGCCGACGCTGGCATCGGGCATGACCAGATCGGGCATGCCCAGTTCCGCGAAGCTGGGCACATCGGGCAGGTGGGGCGAGCGCGTGGCCGAGACAATGCCCACGCCCTTGATCTTGCCGGCCTTGACCAGCGGCGCCACGTTGCTGAGCACGTCGAAAGTCAGCTGCACCTGGCCGCCCATCAAATCCACCAGGACCGGCGCCGAGCCCTTGTAGGGCACGACCAGGATGTTCTTGCCGCTTTTCTCGCTGAGCAAATCGCCCAGCAGGTTGGAGCGCGTGCCGGTGCTCATATTGGCCACGCTGACCGTGTTCTTGTTCTTGCGTGCGTGGTCCAGGATCTCTTGCGGCTTGTTGGGTGGGTAGGTGTTGCTCGCCACCAGCACATGGACCATGCTGGCCACGTCGGCCACATAGGTGAACGTCTTGTGGGGGTCGAAAGGCGTCTTGACCGAGAAGGGGAAATCGGTCCAGACGCTGGAAGGCGCGACCATCAAGGTGTAGCCGTCGGCCGGAGCGCTGAGCATCGCCCGCTCGGCGATCACGGCCGAGCCGCCGGGCTTGTTGTCGATGATGACCGGCTGGCCCAGGTTGACGCGCAACTGCTCGCCGATGAGGCGGGCCACGCCGTCCGTGATGGCGCCCGGCGGCGCGGGAACAATGATGCGTATGGGCTTGGTCGGCCATTCCTGGGCGCTGGCAAACGACACGGCAAGTACCGACGACAAAAGAACGGCCGCAAGAGAACGCAGGCGCTGGAGAGAATTTTTCATGATGACTCGCAGGGAAAGTGGGGCGCTCAGAGGACGAAAATCGACGAACCGGTGGTTTTTCTTCCCTCCAGATCGCGGTGTGCCTGTACGGCGTCTGCCAGTGCGTAGCGCTGGTTGATTTCAATCCGGATGCGGCCCGCGGCCACATGGCCGAACAGTTCGTCCACCAGCTCCTGCTTTTCCACCGGATCGGCAATGTAGTCGGCCAGGCCCGGGCGGGTGACATAGAGCGAGCCCTTGCGCGCCAGGATGGCCGGGTCGAACGGCGGGATCTTGCCCGAGGCCGTGCCCACGCAGACCAGCAGGCCGCGGCGCTTGAGGCAGTCCAGCGAGAGCATGAAGGTGTCCTTGCCCACGCTGTCAAACACCACGGACACGCCCACGCCGCCGGTGATCTCGCGCACGCGCGCCACCACATCCTCGTGGCTGTAGTTGATCACGTGGTCGCAGCCGTGGGCCTTGGCCACTTCGGCCTTGGCGTCGGTGGAGACCGTGCCGATCACGCTGAGGCCCAGCAGCTTGGCCCACTGGGACACGATCAGCCCGACACCGCCGGCGGCGGCGTGCAGCAAGATGGTTTCTCCGCGCTGGAATGGATAGATCTTGCGGCACAGGTAGGCGGCCGACAGGCCGCGCATGGTCATCGCGGCGGCGGTCTCGCAACTGATGCCTTCGGGCAGCTTGATCAGCGGTGCGGCGGCGATCAGCCGCTCGCTGCTGTAGGCACCCAAGGTGTTGGTGAAACCGGTGTAGGTCACGCGGTCGCCCACGGCCAGGCCGGTGACGCCAGGGCCCACGGCTTCGATCACGCCCGCGGCTTCGTTGCCTATGCCGCTGGGCATGGGCACGGGATAGATGCCGGAGCGGAAATAGGTGTCCGCAAAATTCAAGCCCACGGCCACGTGGCGCAGACGGACTTCTCCGGGACCGGGTTGACCGACGTCAACGTCCTCGAAGCGCAGTACTTCGGGGCCGCCTGTTTCGTAAAATCGAACGACTTTCGCCATGTTGTCTCCTGTTGTCTGTGAAATGCCCGGCTGCGGGTGTTTTCAGCGAGAACTTCATGATGGAGCGAGCGGTCGTCCAGCACTTGACGTTTTGTGTCTTGGACTTCGCTTTTCATGACTGTCGCACCCCGCGAAAACCCGCATCCAGACAGGGCCGGGCGCCGCGCCAGGCAGCGCCCCGCGGGCAGCGCGGTCGGAGAATGGTCGGCACGCTTTTCACGTCGCCGAGACCGTGCGGGCCAAGGCCCGCCGCATCACTTGCGCTGGGAGTCCAGCACTTCCTGGTTGCGGACCACTTCCTGGGCCTTGGCGTAGCTTTCGATCAAGAGCTGGTAGTTGGGGAAAATGCCGGTATAGGCCTGGGCCCACTGGGCGGCGTCGTCGCGGTTCCAGGTCTTTTGCAGCTCGGAGGCCACGGCCGCGACATCGATGGGCACCACGCCGGCCTGGATCATGCGCGCCAGCGTGATCTCCTGCGCCATCTTGGAATAGGTGCCCGAAGCGTCGATGACGGCAAACACCTGGTAGCCCGCGGCCACGGCGGCAATCGAGGGGAAGGCCATGCAGACGCTGGTGATGGTGCCGGCAATGATCAGCTGCTTCTTGCCCGTGTCCTTGACGGCTTGCACGAAGTCGGGATTGTCCCAGGCGTTGATTTCGCCTTTGCGGGCGATGTAGCGGGCGTGGGGCGCGTTCTGGTGGATTTCGGGAATCAAGGGGCCGTTGGGGCCCTGGGGCACGGAGGCCGTGGTGATGACCGGGATCTTGGACAGGGTGGCGATGGTGGCCAGGGTGCTGGCCAGACGGCGCAACGTGGTGAACGGCATGTCTTGCACCGTCTGGAACAGGCCGCTCTGGTGGTCTATGAGCAGCATGGCGACGTTCGCAGGGTCGATGACGGGCGCGGCGCCGTTGAAATTGGCGGGAATGGCAAGCTGGGACATGATGGATTTCCTTGGCAAGAGTGGATGAGCAGGGCATCGGACCTGGCGACGTCGGGGCCGTAGAGGACGCCATCCATGCCGATGAATGCAATTTATCCGAGGGGTATTTGCCTGGATAGTGGCAAAAATCGCCGTCAGCGTTCTGAATTTAGAACGCTGAGCGCGCGAGAATCCGCTGTACGGCCAAGCTGCTCGCCTGTGCCTTGTCTAAGGCATCAGCGCAAACCGGCCCGGGCCGGTGACGGCCAGCAGCAGCAGGCCGCCCATGATGCTCAGGTTCTTGTAGAAGTTGATCTGGTTGTCATGGCGCGCGGCCCCTTCCAGCTTCCAGTAAGGGTGGCCCATGACGGCGGTGGCCAGCGTGAAGACGAAAAACAGCAGGGCCAGCGGCCGCGTCCACAGGCCCAGGATCAGCGCAATGCCGACGAAGAACTCCATGAAAATGGCAATCGCTGTTGCCACCTGCGGCACGGGCGATCCCGTCGACGCCATGTATTGCACCGTGCCGGCAAAGCCGGTGATCTTCTGCCAGCCGGTGATCAGAAACAGCGCCATCAGCAGCAGGCGTGCCAGAAGGATCAAAGCGTCGCTATAGCCCAGGATCAGAGAGTTCAGCATGGTGGCTCCTGCTCAGTTTGGATCGGACCCGTCTTCAAGGCCTGGATGTTTCCAGGCGGCATGCCAGGCGCTAGAACGGCGTGCCGTCCAGCTGGCCCATTTTTCCACTCGCATAGTCGCGCTTGGTTTGCGCCAGGCGCTCGGGCGTGTCCATGACGAAGGGGCCGCCGAACAGGACCTCGCCTTCCACCGGCGCGCCGCCGAGCAGGACCGCGTCCACGCGCTGCATCGCGCTGGCCGTCAGCGTGACGTAGCTGCCGGGGCCCAGAATGGCCAGCTCCCCGGAGCCCAGCTGGGCGCCGCGGCCCAGGTCCAGCCAGCCTTGCATCAGGTAAATGCCCAATTCAGCCACGTCGCCCAGCGGCAAGGTGATGCTGGCGCCGGGCTCCAGGTGGATATGGGCGAAAAGCGTGGGGCTGGTGGTCTGCATGGGACCGTGCACGCCCGCGAGCGTGCCCGCGATCACCCGCACGCGGGCGCCAACGCGGTGGATTTCGGGAATTTCGGCGCTGCGAAACGAGGCATAGGCCGGATCGACGAGTTTTTGCGCCGGCGGCAGATTGGTCCACAGCTGCAGGCCGTGGCGCCCGCCGCTGGGCTGCTCGGCGTGCAGCATGCCGCGCCCGGCGCGGATCCACTGCGCGTCGCCAGGCCCCAGGCGGTCCTTGAATCCCAGGCTGTCGCGGTGCTCCACGCCGCCTTCGAGCAGGTAGCTGATGACTTCGATGCCCGCATGCGGATGCGGCGAGTCGCCGATGCCGCGCCGGCTCTGGTGCCGGTAATGGTCGATGAAAATGAACGGGCCCAGCGAAGTGCGGGCCGGCAAGGGCAGGGCCCGCCACAAAAGCATGTCGCCGTCATCAATGACACGCTGGGCGGGCAGGACGAGTGAAATCAGGCGTTGCATACCACGGGCTCCTTAGGAAGGTGGCTTGACGGGATCAGCGGTGGGCGCGTGCCCTCGCAACGCGCCGCCGGATGCCAGCCTACTCCGAATCCTGCGCGCCATCCAGTCGGATGAGGGCATGGGCCCGCATGCCGTCTCAGTCCAGCTTGATCTTGGCGTAGGCCGCCACGCGCTTCATCTTGTCGATTTCACGCACGATCTGCTGGGAAAAGTCCGCGGGCGTGGTGCCAGAAGGGTACAGGCCCTGGGCGGCCAGGCGGTCGCGCACGGCAGGCTCCTTGAGCGCGGCGGCCACGGCCTGCTGCACGCGCAGCACCAGCGGGGCGGGCGTGGAAGCGGGGGCCACCAGACCGAACCACGAGGCATCGTTGGCCTGCTTGTAGCCCAGCTCGGCGTAGGTCGGCACGTCGGGCAGCACGTCCAGGCGTGCGGGCCAGGACACGGCCAGGGCCTTGAGCTTGCCGGACTTGACGTGGGGCAGGGACGAAGCCACCTGGTCGAAGTACACCGGCACCTGGCCGCCCAGCACGTCGTTGAGGGCCGGGCCTGCACCGCGGTAGGGAATGTGCACCATGCTCGTGCCCGTGGCGCTCTTGAACAGCTCGCCCCACATGTGGCCGATGGTGCCGGTGCCGGGCGTGGCGTAGGAAATCTTGCCAGGGTTGGCCTTGAGGTACTTGACCAGATCGGCAAAGTCCTTGACGGGCAGCACCTGTGGATTGACCACGATGATGCCCGGGGCCTTGACGATTTCGGTCACGCCCACGAAGTCCTTGATCGGGTCGTAGGGCAGCTTGGGATAGACGGCGGGGTTGACGCCGTGCGTGGACAGCGTAGCCACGCCGAAGGTCAGGCCGTCGCCCGCGGCACGGGCGATTTCCGCCATGCCGATGGAGCCGCCCGCACCGGCGCGGTTTTCGATGACCACGGTCTGGCCCAGCAGGCGTTGCAAGGGTTCTTGCAGGGAGCGGCCGGCGATGTCGGTGGCGCCGCCCGGAGGGAAGGGAACGACGATGCGCAAAGGCTTGTCCTGGGCGAGGGACAGACCGGGAAGAGCGGTGGCGGCGGCGATGGCGGCGAGTGCGTGACGGCGTTGCATGGGGGCGGTGTTTCCTTTGAAGATTCAACAAGCGTAACAAGTACGGACGCAAACACCAAGCAATGCGCGTGCCCGCTGCCGATTCACGCGGCCTTCAGCCTTGGCTTTCGCGCCGCAGCAGCTCGCGCTTGCGCTCCACGCCCCAACGGTAGCCGGAAAGTTCGCCGTCGCGGCGCACCACGCGGTGGCAGGGAATGGCGACGGCGATATGGTTGGCGGCGCAGGCCTGGGCCACGGCGCGCTGGGCCTTGGGCGCGTGGATGCGCTCGGCCAGCTGGCTGTAGTTGACGGTGCTGCCCGGCGGAATTTCGCGCAAGGCCTGCCAGACCCGCTCCTGGAACGCCGTGCCGCGCACGTCCAGCGGCAGGTTCAGGCCCAGCGCCGGGGCCTCGATGAAGCCCACGACCTGCGCTACCAGCTGCTCGAAACCGGCATCCGCGCCTATCAGGCTCGCCTTGGGAAAGCGGTCCTGGAGGTCGCGCAGCAGCAGCTCCGGGTCGTCGCCCAGCAAGATGGCGCAGATGCCGCGCTGGCTTTGCGCCACCAGGATGGCGCCCAGCGAACACTGGCCCAGGGCAAAGTGGATGTGCGCGCCCGTGCCGCCGTCGCGCCAGTCGCGCGCCGGCATGCCCAGGCGCTGCGTGGAAGTCTCGTAGAAGCGGCTGCTGGACTGGAAGCCCGCGCCGTAGATGGCCTCGGTGACCGTGGCCTCGGGCTGCAGCAATTGCTGGCGCAGCTTGCGCGCGCGTTCGGCCGAAGCATAGGCCTTGGGCGTGAGGCCGGTTTCGGCCTTGAACACGCGGTGGAAATGCGCCGGGCTCAGGCCGGCCTGGGCGGCGAGGGCGGCCAGCGAAGGCGGTGTGTCGGCGGCCTCGATCTGCCGGCAGGCCTGGGCAACGAGCGCGGCCCGCGCGGCGGAGGCCGAAGCGTCGGGAAGCTGGGAGCGCATGGTGGATTCCTTGGAAAGCGAAGGGATGCGGCCAGAATAGCGGCGCATTCCCGCCTTGGCACTCCGTATCTTGCGGTGCTGCGCTTCAGTTGCGCACCAGCTGGCGCGAAAGAAAGCTGCAGGTCGCCACCAGCAGCTTGGCGCATTCCGCGACATTGCCTTCGATGCGGTGCCGGGGGCCGGCCACGGCCACGGCCAGGGTTTCGTTGTTGATCGTCAAGAAGGTCGCGACCGCCCAGACATCGCTGACGTTCTCGCCGCGCGTGACGAAATAGCCCATTTTCCGACTCTCCAGAATCTCCTGGATCAACTGCTCGGGATCGGTCTTGGTGGTCGTCGTGATGGAGCGCAGCTGCCGGCCCTGCACCCAGCTGCGCAGCTCGGGCTCCTTGAGGCTGCCCAGCAAGGCCTTGCCGATGGAGCTGGAGTGCAGGGGCTTGAATTCGCCGGGCTTGGCCGAGTAGCGAATGGAGTGCGGGCCTTCGATGACTTGCAGGTAGATCACGGATTCGCCCTGGCGCTTGCCGAGGATCACGGTTTCGCGCGTGGCGTCGCGCAAGCGTTCCAGCACCGGCGTCGCGTGTTCGACAAACGGGTCCTTGGCGAGGATGTCGCTGGCCACGTCGTACATGCGCTTGGTGGGATAGAGGGCGCGCGGCCGGTTGAGCATGTAGAGATAGCCGCGCTCCGTCAGCGTGGCGACGATGGCGTGGCAGGTGCTCTTGGGAATGTTCGCCGCCTCGGCCAGGTCGGTCAGCGACAGCGGCCGCTGGCTCGCCTGGAAGGCCTCGAAGATGTCAATGACCCGCTCGATCGCAGTAACTCCGGACATGGCGCTTCCCTTTCTGCAGAGGTTTGGAACGTAAATTCAGCGGGCTGAACAAACGGCATTTGCTTGGCTGACTTCCCGCGTTGCTTTGGATTATGTTCGTAATACCGAACAAGTGTTCTTGTTTTTGAATTTTTGCGCTCGTAGCATCCACCTGCAACCAATCGACGGAGGCAGGTAACGTGCAAACAAGCAATGACATCGCAGTGGAGACACACCCCGACGGGGTGGTGTGGATCGTCGTCAACCGGCCGCAAAAGCACAACGCGCTGGCCCGCGGGGTGCTGGCGCAGCTGGCCCAGGCCGTGAGCGACGCCGGGGCGCAGGCGCAAACGCGTTTCATCGTGCTCAGCGGAGCGGGCGAGCGCTTCTTCGCCGCCGGCGGCGATCTGGTGGAGCTGTCCAGCGTGCGCGACGCGGCCGCCACCACCGAGATGGCCGAGCAGTCGCGCGCCGCGCTGGACGCCGTGCGCAACTGCCCGGTGCCGGTGCTGGCCTATCTGAATGGCGATGCCATCGGCGGCGGTGCCGAGCTGGCCCTGGCCTGCGACATGCGCATGCAGGCCAGGCACGCGCGCATAGGCTTCATCCAGGCAAGGCTGGCGATTTCCTCGGCCTGGGGCGGCGGGCCCGACCTGTGCCAGCTGGTGGGCGGTGCGCGGGCGATGCGCATGATGGGCCGCGCCGAGCTGATCGACGCCGACCTGGCCTTGCAATGGGGCCTGGCCGATGTGGTGGTCGCGGACGGGCCGGCCGGCGCGGACCTGCAGGAATTCCTCGCGCCTTTGCGCGGCTGCGCACCGCAGGTGCTGCGCGGCATCAAGGCCCAGACGGTGGCCTGGCGCCAGGGCGCCTCCTACGACAATCGCCGCGCGGTGGAGCGGCAGCAGGTGCTCAAGACCTGGCTGCATGACGATCACTGGCGCGCATCCGATCAATTCCTGACAAGGAGCGCCAAATGAGTGCCCGCGAAAACCTTCCCCAACTGGAGCCGCAGCTGCGGCCCGTCAGCCCCAGCGGCATCGAGGTCCCGGTCAGCGTCGGCCCCGAAGCCGTGCAGGCCGAGAACATCGGTGTGGCCGGCGAGTACCCTTTCACCCGCGGCATCTTCCCCGATGGCTTCCAGGGGCGGCTGTGGACCATTCGCCAGTACTCGGGCTTTGGCACGGCCGAGGAATCCAACGAGCGCTACAAGTTCCTGCTGGAAAAAGGCCAGACCGGCCTGTCGGTGGCGCTGGACCTGCCCACCCAGTGCGGCCTGGACCCGGTGCACCCCATGGCACGGCCCGAGATCGGCAAGGTCGGCGTGTCGCTGTCCAATCTGAGCGAAGCCGAGATCCTGTTCAAGGACCTGGACCTGGCCAGGATCTCGACCTCGTTCACCATCAATGGCACGGCGGCGATCATCTACGCCATGTACCTGGCCGTGGCCGACAAGCAGGGCGTGCCGCGCAGCAAGCTGACCGGCACCATTCAGAACGACATCCTGAAAGAGTACGTGGCCCGCGGCACCTGGATCTTCCCCGTGCGGCCGTCGATGCGCCTGATCGCCGACTCCATCCTCTACTCCAACGAAGTCTCGCCGCGCTTCAATCCCATCAGCATTGCCGGCGCCCATGTGCGTGACGCCGGCGCGACGGCGGCCGAGGAGATGGCCTACACCCTGGCCAACGGCCTGGCCTATGTGGACGAGCTGCAGGCGCGCGGCGGCGATGTGGAGAAATTCGCCAAGCGCCTGTCCTTCTTCTTCTACGTGCACATGGACTTCTTCGACGAGATCGCCAAGTTCCGCGCGGGCCGGCGGCTGTGGGCGCGCTTGATGAAGGAGCGCTACGGCGTGCAGGACCCCAAGGCCCAGCATTTCCGCTTCGGCGTGGTCTGCGGCGGCTCGTCCCTGGTTGCGCCCCAGCCCTACAACAACGTGGTGCGCGTGGCGGTGGAAACCATGGCCGCGGTGCTGGGCGGCGCCCAGTCCATCTTCACCTGCGCCTTCGACGAAGCCTTCCAGATTCCGACCGAGTTCTCGGCCGAGTTGGCGGTGCGCACGCAGCAGATCATCGCTTTCGAAAGCGGCATAGGGCGCACGGTCGACCCGCTGGGCGGCAGCTACTTCCTGGAGCAGCACACCGACCGCATGGAGGCGGAAATCACCAAGGTGATGGGCGAGATCGATGCCTACGGGGGCGTGGTCCGCGCCATCGAGGACGGCTGGATCCAGCTGCGCCTGGCCGAGCGCGGCCTGGAGCGCAAGCTCGACACCGATTCGGGCCACAACGTCATCGTCGGCCAGAACCATTTCAAGAAGGCCGACGAGGAAGTCAAGGTCGGCGAAGTGTTCAAGCTCGATCCCACCGTGGCCCAGCGCGCGCTGGAGAAATTCCAGCGCACGCTGGACACCCGCCAGCAGTCCGAGGTGGACCGCACGCTGGCCCGGCTGTCCGCCGCCGCGGCCAAGGACGACGAAAACCTCATGCCCTACCTCGTGGAGTGCTGCCACGCCTACGCCACCGTGGGCGAAATGGTGGCCTGTCTGAAAGAGCAATGGGGCGAATTCAAGGAGCCGGTGAACTTATGACTGTCCAACCCACTTCAGCCGCGCTGGCGGCCAAACGCATACTGATAGGCAAGCCGGGCCTCGACGGCCACGACATAGGCGCCAAGATCATCGCCCTGACGCTGCGCAACGCGGGCGCGGAAGTGATCTACACCGGTCTGCGCCGCAGCCCGCTGCAGATCGCCCAGGTGGCCGTGGACGAGGGCGTCGATGCCGTCGGCCTGAGCATTCTGTCGGGCAGCCACAAGGAGCTGGTCGCACAGGTGATGGAGCAGCTGCGCGAACTCAAGGCCGAGGGCATCAAGGTGTTTGTCGGCGGCACGATTCCCGCCGAGGACCAGGCGCATCTGCATGGCCTGGGCGTGGCGGCGATCTTCACCGCCGACATGCCCCTGGACAGCGTGGTGCGCGCTTTGGCGAAGAGTCTGGCATGAACGCGCCGCTCGCCGGGATACGCATCGTGGAAGTCGGCCACATGCTGGCCGGCCCCTACTGCGGTCTGATGCTGGCCGACCTGGGGGCCGAAGTCATCAAGATCGAGGCCCCCGAAGGCGACATCGCGCGCAGCGTGAGCCCGCATTTCGTCGGGCCGCACAACGCCTATTTCGCGAGCCTCAACCGCAACAAGAAAAGCGTGGTGCTGGACCTGGCGAGCGAGGAGGGGCGCGAAGCGCTGGGCCGCATCGTCGAGACGGCGCATGCGCTGGTGACCAATCTGCGGCCTTCGGCGATACGCAAGCTGGGCCTGACCTACGACGCGCTGCGGGTCTGGAACGAGCGCCTGGTCTGCGTGGCCGTGACCGGCTACGGCCTGGAGGGGCCGTACGCCGAGAGCCCGGCCTATGACTACGTGATCCAGGCCATGACCGGCGTGATGGCCTTGACCGGCGATCCCGCGGCGCCGCCGACCAAGGCCGGCTACTCCGCCGTCGACAATTCGGCGGGGCTGGTGGCGGCCGTGGGCCTGCTGGCCAAGATCGTCCAGGGCCAGGGCGGCCAGGTCGACGTGGCGATGTACGACGTGATGCTGTCCCAGCTCAACTACCTGGCGGGCGCGGCGCTCAATGCCGGCGAGACCATGGAACGCCTGGCGGATTCGTCCCATCCCTATGTGGTGCCGGCGCAGATCTTCGCCACGGCCGACGGCTGGCTGACCTTGTTCATCACGCATGACAAGTTCTGGAAGATCTTCTGCGACGAGATCGCGCGCCCCGAGTGGATTGCCGACCCGCGCTTCGCCACCATGGCCGCGCGGCGCACGCACCGCGCGCAAGTCATCAGCGCCGTGGCGGAGGTGCTGCGCCAGGCGTCGGCCGCCGAATGGGTGCGCCGCCTGGCTCCGCTGGGCGTGGTGGCGGCCGAAGTCGGTACGCTGAATGCGGCTTTGCGCAGCGACATCGCCGCCGCGCGTGCGCTGGTGGTGACCCTGGGCGACGGCAGCCTGCCGCTGCAGGCCGTGGCCTGCCCGATACGCTTTCAGGGCTACGCGCCGACCTACGGCCTGCCGCCCCTGCTCGATGAGCATGGCGACGCCGTGCTGGGACGGGTGGCGACATGAGCGCCGCGCCGCTGGATCGATGGGCGCTGGGGCGGGCGCTGACGCGCATGGCCAATGCCAGCACGGCCGAGCGGGCGCGGGCCGCGCCGCGCGAGGCGCCCAGGCAGGTCGCGCGCCGCATCGGCATCACGGGAGCGCCCGGGGCCGGCAAGAGCACGCTGGTCGGGCATCTGGCGCTGGAGCGCCTGTCCAAGGGGCGGCTGGGCGTGCTGGCCGTCGATCCCAGCAGCCCCAAAAGCGGCGGCGCCATCCTCGGCGACCGGGTGCGCATGGACGATCTGGAGCGCTCCACGGAGCTGTACATCCGCTCGTTGGGCTCGCGCCGCACCTGCGACGGCCTGGCCGACAACCTGCCCGAGATGCTGGACATCATGGACGAGTTCGGCTTCGACGAAGTGCTGCTGGAAACCGTGGGCATAGGCCAGGCCGAGTACGCCGTGCGGGCCCAGGTGGACACGCTGGTGCTGGTGCTGCTGCCCGACAGCGGCGACACGGTGCAGGCCATGAAGGCCGGGATCATGGAGATGGCCGACATCTTCGTGGTCAACAAGTCGGACCTGCCCGGCGCGCAAAAGATGGCCACCGATATCCAGCGCATCGCCGCCGTGCTGCGCCCGCCTGCCGGCGCGTGGCGCCCGCCCATTTTGCTGGCCTCGGCTTCGCAGCCGGACTCGATCCGCGCGCTGTCGCAGGCCATAGACCAGCACCAGGCCTGGCGGGGCGCCGATCCGCAATGGCGCACGCAGCTGCGTGCCCAGCGCGCGCGCTACCGGCTGCGGCGGCTGCTGGAAATGCGCGCCGCCGAAGCGATTGCCGGGCAGGGCGACGATTTTGTGGACCTGCCCATGGCCGAGCAGCTGACGGCGGTGCTGGCTGCGATGCGCGCTGCGCTGGCGCTTTGACTTTCCAAGGAACCGTGATGCCCAAACGTCTTTTGCTCTGCGCGCTGCTGGCCAGCGCCCTGGCGGCTCCAGCGGCCTTCGCCGACCCGGCCTTTCCGAGCAAGCCGGTGCGCATCATTGTTCCGCAGACGCCGGGCGGCGCTTCCGACGCGCTGGCGCGCATCGTCGCCCAGAAGCTCGGCGAGAAATGGGGCCAGCCCGTGGTCGTCGAGAACCGCCCCGGGGCTGGCGGCAACGTGGGTATGGAAGCGGTGGCCGCGGCCGCGCCCAACGGCTACGTGTTGCTGATGAGCTACGTCGGCACGCAGGCCATCAATGGCGCGCTGTACCGCAAGCTGTCTTTCGATCCGGTACAGGGCTTTGCGCCCGTTGCCACGCTGGCCACCTTGCCGTTCGTGCTGGTGGTCAAGCCGGACGCGCCGTTTCGCAGCGTCGTCGAACTGGCGCAGGCCGCGCGGACCGCGCGCATCACCTACGGCTCGGCCGGCAATGGCTCGGTCAACCACCTGCTGGGCGAAATGTTCAATACGGCGGCCCACATCAAGCTGGTCCATATTCCCTACCGCGGCGCGGCGCCGGCGCTGCAGGACCTGATGGGCGGACAGATACAGCTGGTATTCACCAGCCTGCCTTCGGTGGCGGGCGCGCTCAAGAGCGGCAGCCTGCGCCCGATTGCCGTGACCAGCGCGCGCCGGGCCACGGGCTTCGCCAGCATTCCCACCATCGCCGAAGCCGGCTTCCAGGATTTCGACGTCAACCCCTGGTTCGGGCTGATGGCGCCCCAGCGCACGCCGCCCGCGGTGGTCGCGAAGATCAACCAGGACGTGAACGACGTGCTGCGCTCGCCGGAACTGGTGGCGAGCTTCGCGGCCCAGGGGGCCGAGCCCTATGCCACCCAGCCCGAGGAATTCAGCCGGCTGCTGCAGGCGGACGCGCTGAAGTGGGGCGCGGTGGTGCGCTCGTCCGGCGCGCAGGTGGATTGAGCCATGTCCAGTCGCCAGCGGCCGCCGCCGACGGCGGGAATCGCCGGGCCGGGTCCTCCCGCGCAGCGGCTTCGCGCACTGCCGACCGGGCGGTCGGCGGGCGAGTTCATGGCACGCGAACAGCAGGAGACAACATGAAAATTTCTCTTCTCGGCACCGGACCGGCAGCGCCCAGCGGCGTAGCGGCGGCGCTGCTTTCCCTGGCCGTCTGTGCACCGGCAGGCGCGCAAATCAATGACGATGTGGTGAAGATCGGCGTGCTGGCCGACATGTCCGGGCTTTACTCCGACATGGGCGGCAATGGCATCACCGAGGCGGTGAAGATGGCGATTGCCGATGTGGGCGGAACGATCAACGGCAAGCGCGTGGAGATCGTGACGGCCAACCATTCCGCCAAGCCCGACATCGCGGCGCTCAAGGCGCGCGAATGGTTTGACACCCAGGGCGTGGACATGATCATCAGCGGCCCGAGTTCGGGCACCAGCCTGGCAATCGCCAAGGTGGCCGCGGAAAAGAAGAAGATCGTCATGGTGACCGGCGGGGTGGCGGCCCAGATCACCAACGAGGAGTGCTCGCCCTACACCGTGCACTATCTCTACGACACCGTTGCCCTGGCGCGCGGCACGGGCGCGGCCATGACCCGCCAGGGCGGCAAGAGCTGGTACTTCCTGACCGTGGACTATGCCTTTGGCGATTCCCTGGAAAAGGAGACCACGCAGGTGGTCAAGGGGAATGGCGGAAACATTGTCGGCAGCGTGCGCCACCCCTTGTCCGCCTCGGATTTCTCCTCCTACCTGCTGCAGGCCAAGGCGTCCAAGGCCCAGGTGCTGGGCCTGGCCAATGGCGGCGGGGACACCATCAATGCGATCAAGGCGGCGCGCGAATTCGGCGTCTCCCCGGGCATGAAGATCGCGGGCCTGATGCTGTTCATCACCGACGTGCATTCCCTGGGGCTGAAAGCGACCAGCGGCATCAATCTCACCGAAGCCTGGTACTGGGACACGGACGCCAAGTCGCGCCAATGGGCGGCGCGCTTTCAGGACAAGATGAAGAAGATGCCCACCAGCATGCAGGCGGCCAGCTATTCGGCGGCCTTGCACTACCTGAATTCCGTCAAGCAGATCGGCAGCGACCAGGCCGACAGCGTGATGGCGCAGATGCGCAAGGAAAAGATCAACGACATGTATACGCAAAGCGGCCAGATCCGCGGCGACGGCCGCATGGTGCACGATCTGCGCTTGATGGAAATCAAGAGCCCGGCCGAATCCAAGGGCGCTTGGGACTATTACAAGCAGGTGCAGATGATTCCGGGCGAGCAGGCCTTCGCCTCCAAGGCGGAGTCCAAGTGCAAGTTGTGGAGCTGACGGCAGCCCCGTTGGCGGATTGTGAGAGCAGGTGATTTTTCGGCAACCACTATTGAGGAGACATCCATCATGACGACTTCAGGGTATACGGAAATTCAGGGCCGCGTGGCCGCATCGGCCAGCGTTCAGGCGGCCATTGCCAAAGGCAAGGAGCTGCCGCTGCTGGACGTGGGGCCTTATCTGGCGGGGGAGCCCGGGGCGCTGGAACAGCTGGCGGCCGATGTGAAGTGGATCCAGGAGAACCTGGGCTTCTTCGCCATCGTCAACCACGGCATTCCGCAGTCGCTGATCGACGAATCGTTCCGCCAGACCGCCAAGCTGTTCGAGATTTCGATGGAGGAGAAGAACCGCCACCGCGTGGGCTACCACCACCAGGGCTATCTGCCGCCCAAGTCGTCGATCCTGAAATCGACGGCCATCATGGAGAAAATCGCCGTCAACACCAAGAAGGACACCAACGCCGCCTGGCTGTTCATGCGCAACCGCAGCGCCGACGACCCGAAAGTGCTGGCCAATGTGCGCCACCGCGGCCTGAACCAGTGGCCCGACAGCCTGCCGGACTTCAAGAAGACGCTGCATGCCTACCAGCTCGCCATGGAGCAGCTGTCGCTCAAGCTGCTGCCCATTTATGCGCGCGCCCTGGGTCTGCCGGCCGACTACTTCGCCCCCATGTTCAAGGCCCCCGAGTATTACCAGCGCTGCGCCTACTACCATCCCGAAGAGAAGATGGAAGAAGGCCAGTACGCGCTGGCGCCGCACTCCGACGGCAGCTTTCTGACGCTGCTGCCCATGACGCCCGTGGTCGGGCTGCAGGTCATGACGCCTAGCAAGGAATGGCTCAAGGTCAGCTATGTCGAAGGCGCGCTGATCGTCAACACCGGCCAGGTGCTGAATCGCCTGTCGAACGACCGCTTCATCGCCACGCCGCACCGCGTCGTCAACCCCCCGATGAAGCGCTATGCGATGACCTTCTTCTTCTACCCCGACGACGATGCCAGCGTCGCGCCGATCAAGGAATGCATGGCGCCGGGCGAGAAGGCGAAATACGATGAGCGCTCTTTCTATGACTTCTTCGTTCCCTACCTGGACGATCTCTACCACTACAACGACGCCAACTTCATGAAGGAAGTTGAGCCCGAACCGGCCGAGGCGGCTGATTCCAAGGCTTGAAGCGTCGTCATCGGCCGTGGTCTGGCGCCTGCCGGGCCATGGCCTTCACTGGAAGGAGCAAGGCGTGAGCAAATTGTTGATCGATGGCCAATGGGTCGAGGCGATCGGTGGCGAAACCATCGATGTCATCGACCCCTGCAGCGGACTGGCTTTCACGAAAATCGCCCGCGGGCGCAGCGCCGATATCGACCTGGCCGTGGCCGCGGCGCAGCGGGCGCTGGACGGCCCCTGGGGGCGCATGACGGCCACCGAGCGCGGGCGCATCCTGCTGCGCCTGGGCCAGATCATTCTGGCGCACGGCGAGGAACTGGCCCAGCTGGAAGCGCGCGACACCGGCAAGCCCATGTCCGTGGCCCGCGCCGACGCCGCGGCCGTGGCGCGCTATTTCGAGTTCTATGGCGGTGCGGCCGACAAGATCCTGGGCCAGACCATTCCCTATCTGAATGGCTACAACGTGAGCGTGGTGCGCATTCCGCATGGCGTCACGGCCCACATCATTCCCTGGAACTATCCCGCGCAGATGATGGGGCGCACGCTCGCGCCCGCGCTGGCCATGGGCAATGCGGCCGTGGTCAAGCCGTCCGAAGACGCCTGCCTCACGGCCTTGAAGCTCGGCGAGCTGGCGCTGCAGGCCGGGCTGCCGCCGGGCGCGCTGAACATCGTCACCGGCTATGGCACCGAGGCGGGGGCCGCGCTGACGGCGCACCCGGGCATCCACTTCGCGACCTTCACGGGCTCGCCCGAAGTCGGCATACAGGTGCAGCAATCCACGGCACGCAACCATGTGCCCTGCGTGCTCGAGCTGGGCGGCAAGTCGCCGCAAATCGTCTTTGACGATGCTGACCTGGCCAAGGCCGCACCCATCATCGTCAAGGCCATCGTGCAGAACGCCGGCCAGACCTGCTCGGCCGGCAGCCGGCTGCTGGTGCAGCGCGGCATCTACGAGCGCTTCGTCGCGACCATGAGCGCCCACTTCGCGGCGCTGCAGGTCGGCACGCCGGAGATGGACCTGGACTGCGGTCCCCTGATCAGCGCCCGGCATTACGACCGGGTCAGCAGCTTCATCGCCGATGCCGCCGCCATGGGCGTGCCCAAGCTGGCCGAGGGGCGGCTGGCGGCTGGCATCCCGCGCGCAGGCTATTTCGTGGCGCCCGTGCTGTTCGGCCCCGTGCCGCGCGAGCACCGCCTGGCCTGCCAGGAAGTCTTCGGCCCGGTGCTGTCCGTCATGCCCTTCGAGGACGAGGAAGACGCCGTGCAACTGGCCAATGCCACGGAATACGGCCTGGTTGCGGGCGTCTGGACGGAGAACGGCAGTCGGCAGGCGCGCATGGCGCAGCGCATTGCCAGCGGTCAGGTCTTCATCAACTGCTACGGCGCGGGCGGCGGCGTCGAGCTGCCCTTTGGCGGCGTGAAGAAAAGCGGTTACGGCCGCGAGAAAGGGCTGCTCGCCCTGGAAGAGATGAGCACCACCAAGACCATTGTTCAGCACTACGCATAAGGAAATCCCCATGTCCAGATTGAGCAACAAGATCGCCATCGTCACTGGCGCCGGCAGCGGCTTCGGCGCGGCGATTGCCCGGGCCTATGTCGACGCGCACGCCAAAGTCGTGCTGGCCGACCTGAACCTGGAAGCGGCCCGGCGCATCGCCGCCGAACTGGGCGACAACGCCAGCGCCGTGGCCTGCGATGTGAGCAACTACGAGCAGGTCAAAGCCATGGTCCAGCACTGCGTGCAGCGTTTCGGCACGCCCGACGTGGTGGTCAATAACGCCGGCACCACCCACCGCAACCAGTCCATGCTGGACGTCGACGAAGCCACTTTCGACCGGGTGTTCGCCGTCAACGTGAAGTCCATTTATCACATGACGCGCGCCGTCGTGCCGCTGATGCAGGCCAACAAGCGCGGCGTGATCATCAACGTGGGCTCGGTCGGCGGCATCCGTCCGCGCCCCGGCCTGACCTGGTACAACAGCTCCAAGGGCGCGGTCAAGGTCATGACCAAGTCCATGGCCGTGGAGCTCGCGCCCGACGGCATCCGCGTCAACCTGATCTCGCCGGTGATGGCGGCCACGGGCCTGCTCAAGGACTTCATGGGCGTGGAGGACACGGCCGAGAACCGCGCGCGCTTTGTCTCCACCATTCCCCTGGGGCGCATGTGCGAGCCAGTCGACGTGGCGAACGCCGCGTTGTTCCTGGCCAGCGACGAAGCGCGTTTTCTGACCGGCTTGGAGATGCCGGTGGATGGTGGCCGGTCGATTTGAATGGCACCCCCTGAGCCGCTCACGCGGCTTCCCCCTCTCAACCTTCGGTGGAGGGGGACGGCAGCCTCGCTGCGGGGCGGCCCTTCCTCGCTGCCCCCTGCTGTGCCGTGCCGGTTTCAAACGCTGTGACCTGTGCCAAAGGCCGTTCGCCCTGAGCTGGCCGAAGGATGGAAGCGCTACGTCACCCCCTCAACCTACATGCTAAGATTTCGCCGCCCACGCGCTCTGCGCGGGCCGGGCCAGGGACGACTTTGGCCTTGAATCCACAGGGGGACGGCCCTTTGCTTCTTACGAGGTAGTCCCATGGCCGAATCCCCGCACATCCCTCCCGCAGCGCCGGCTGCTGACCGGCTGCTACCGCCCGCCACCTGGTGCCTGCTCGCCGCCGCCTGGCTGGTGGTGGGCTTGTTCATGGTCTTCGGCGAGCGCTGGCTGGCCGCGCCCATCAGTCCCGGCGTGGCCGCGGGCGTTTTCCTGCTGCTGTTCGTCACCATCCTGGCAGCGTCGTTCGGCGTGGTGAAAGAGGCCGACCATCTGGCCCACCAATTGGGCGAGCCTTACGGGACCTTGATCCTGACGCTGTCCATCGTCGCCATCGAAGTGATTCTGATCGCCTCGGTGCTGCTCGGGCCGGGCGACTTCCCGACCATAGGCCGCGACTCCATCTTCGCGGTGATGATGATCATCATGAACCTGGTCATGGGCATTTGCCTGATCGCGGGCTGGCAAAAGCATGGCGACCAGGAATACAACGCCCAGGGCGCGAGCGCCTATCTGGCTATGATCGCGCTGCTGACCGGCACGGCGCTGGTCCTGCCCAACTACACCAGCGGCAGCGGGCGGTTCACCAGCTCCCAGGCCCTGGGCATGGCCGGTTTGACGGCGCTGCTGTACGGCGCTTTCCTGTGGCTGCAGATGCGCAGTTGCCAGCGCTTCTTCATCCAGCCGGCCCCGGGTTCCCTGGCCGTACCTGCATCCGCGCCTTCGGCCGCACCCGCGGCCCAGCCCGGTTCCGTCCCGGACGCGGCCGCGCGCAAGACGCTGTGGCTGCGTTCGGCGCTGCTGCTGGCCATGATTTTGCCCATCGTGCTGCTGGCGCACTACCTGGCCGTCGTCACCGACTACGGCATCGCTGTCGCGGGCGCGCCCACGGCCGTCGGCGGCGTGCTCATCGCCATCATCGTGTTCACGCCCGAGTCCATGACGGCCGTGCGCGCGGCGATGAACAATGAAATGCAGCGCGCCATCAATCTGTGCCTGGGCGCTTTCGTCTCCACCGTGGGATTGACGGTGCCGGCCGTGCTGCTCATCGGCCTGCTGACCGGCAAGCCCGTGGTGATGGGCATCTCCGGCACGGAAACGCTGTTGTTTGCCGTCACCCTGGCGCTGGGCATGCTCAGCTTCAACGGCCAGCGCACCTCGCCCATCCAGGGCTACATGCACCTGATGCTGTTTGTCGTCTTCGGCATGCTGCTGTTCCAGCCCTGAAACCCTCTTGCGCTGACTCAGCGCTCGGCGCGATTGCGCCCCGCGGCCTTGGCGCGGTACAGCGCGCGGTCGGCGGCCTCGACCAGTTGCACTGGGCTGAGCGGGCCCTGCTCGGTGTGCAGGCTGGCGACCCCGATGCTGACCGTGACGCAGCCGAAGGGGCTGGCGCGATGGGCAATGTCCAGGTCCTGGATGCGTTCCTGCAGCAGCCGCGCCACGTGCATGGCGCCCTCCAGTGTGGTGTTGGGCAGGATGATGCCCAGTTCCTCCCCGCCATAGCGCGCCGCCAGATCCCCGGGGCGCTGCGCGCACAGTGCCAGCTGACGGGACACGGCCTTGAGGCACTCGTCGCCGGCGACATGTCCATAGCTGTCGTTGAAACCCTTGAAGTGGTCCAGATCGACCAGCAGCAGCACCAGCGGCGTTTCCTCGCGGGCGGCGCGCCTGGCTTCGCGCTCCAGCACTTCGTCAAAGTGCCGGCGGTTGGCCAGATGGGTCAGCGGGTCCTGGATGGCCAGCTGTTCCAACTGGCGATTGGCTTTGAGCAGCTTTTCGCGCGCGGCCAGCAAGGACGCTTCGGCCCGCACGCGCAGCCCTATGGTCCGGATCAGTCGCCAGCCGATCACGGCAATCGCCGCCAGCAGGCTGAGCACCACCCCGGCGGTGAGCAGCGTTTGGCGGCGCCATGTGCCCAATGCTTCGTGCTTGCCCTGGGCCACCGTGGTGAAGATGGGATAGCGGTCATTGCTGCGGAAGGCGTAAAGCCTTTCCGTGCCATCTATGCCGGAACGAAAGGAGGCCGTGCCGGACTTCAGGCCCGCGTAGTAACGCAGGAAATTCGGGGAGCGGGAAAAATCCTGGCCCAGGTTCTGCTCGCGAAACGGATGGCGCACGAGCAGCTGTCCGCTGGCCGTGGCCAGCGCGATGACGCCTTGTTTGCCGATATCGATCTTGCCGAACAGATCGAGAAAATGTTCCATGCCCAGGGCCACGACGATGACGCCGGCGAACCGCCCCTGCCGGTCCTCGAAACGCCGGCTGACGGTCAACACCCATTCGCCCGTGGAGCGACTGCGGATGGGCGGCCCTATCAAGACGTCCTGCGAAGGGCTGTCGCGGTGGTGCAGAAAAAAGCTGCGGTCGGCGCTGTTCGACCCGGGGGGGAACGCCCCCCTGGAGGACATCAGCCACTGCCCGCGCGCATCGAGCACCAGCAGCTCGTTGAGCTGGTTGAGCAAATGCGTCTGGCGATTGACCAGCTGCTGCATGCGCTGCAAATGCCCGGACGTGACGCCTTCGACCTCCAGGCGCTCGGCCATGCCCAGCAGCAGCATGGAGCTCTGGGTGAGAACGCCTTCGGCATAGGTGTCCAGCGTCTGCGCCAGGTTGCGGTTGTGGGTTTCGATCTCGGCCAGGGCACGCTGGCGCGCCGAGGCGATCTGCCAGAAAGTGGCCGCCAGCACCGAGACAAAAACCACCAGCAGCAGGCATGTTGCGAGCTGGGCATCGCGTTTCACGGCCTGCGCCTTGCCCCGGCTTTCGCCATCCTGCACGAGGGCATCTTCCTGCCCCTTGCTAAAAAACATTTCCACATTCCCGATCATCATTCAGGCATTAGCGGCCCTCTTGCGTTGCCTGCTGCTGCGCCCCCCTGCTGGTCTGGATGGGATAGGGCCGGGGGGAATTCTCCACCATCCCCGGAAATCCCCCCGAACGGCACAGCCAGGCCGGCACGGGCGCTCGACTGGCGAGAGGCGCAAGACTATATTGCCCGCTACAGGCAAACCTGGAGCCCTTATGACTGCGCTCACCTTGTACTACCACCCGCTGTCTTCCTATTGCCACAAGGTGTTGATTGCCTTGGATGTCCTGCGCATCAGCGTCGACAAACGCGTGCTCGACCTGGGCGATCCCGCGCAGCGCGCCGCGCACCTGGCCTTGTGGCCCACGGGCAAGATTCCGCTGCTGGTGGACCGGGGGCGTGCCATCCCCGAGACCAGCATCATCATCGAGTACCTGCAGCGCCACCACGCCCAGGGCGATCTGCTCATCCCCGCAGACCCGGACGCCGCCCTCGAAGTGCGCTTGTGGGACCGCTTGTTCGACCAATACGTGATGACGCCCATGCAGGCGCTCACGGCCGACCTGCTGCGCCCGGAGCAGGCGCGTGACGCGTTCGGCGTGGCGCAAGCGCGCAGCAAGCTGTCACAGGCCTACGCGTGGATAGACCAGCAACTGGCGGGACGCAACTGGGCCGCCGGCGCGGCGTTCAGCATGGCCGACTGCGCCGCGGCGCCGGCCCTGTTCTATGCCCTGGCCTATGTGCCGCTGCCGCCCCAGCATGTGCACCTGGCTGCCTATTTCGAGCGTTTGCTCGCGCATTCCTCCGTGGCCGGGGTGATAGATCAGGCCAGGCCCTGGTTGCCGTTCTTTCCTGGGCGCGCGGGGCTGTCGCGGCGCTTCTTCGACCCGAGCGCCGGCTGATCGGCGCCGCGCCCAGCCCTCAGAACCTCAGTTCCGCGCCCGTGGCGCGCTGCAGCTCCAGGTCGGAGATAGCGACCAGTTTCTCCATCACCTGGAAACCCGCGGGCGTGACCTGGATCACCGCCAGGTCGGTGTAGATGCGGTCGACCACGCCCAGTCCGGTCAGCGGCAGGGTGCAGCGCTGCAGCAGCTTGGGGCTGCCGTCCTTGGCGTTGTGCTCCATCAGGATGTAGACCTTGCGCGCGCCCACGGCCAGGTCCATGGCGCCGCCCACGGCGGGCGGCTCGCCGGGCTTGCCCAGCGACCAGTTGGCCAGGTCGCCGGCGGCCGAGACCTGCATGCCGCCCATGATGCACAGGTCCAGATGGCCGCCGCGCATGATGGCGAACGAGTCCAGGTGGTGGAAATAGGCGCCGCCGGTCAGCAAGGTGACGGGTTTCTTGCCGGCGTTGACCAGGTCGGGGTCGATGTCCGCGCCGCTGGCCATGGGGCCCATGGCCAGGATGCCGTTTTCGCTGTGCAGCAGGATTTCGTCGGCGGGATCGAGGTGGTTGGCCACCAGTTCCGGCATGCCTATGCCGATGTTGACGTAGCTGCCGGGCGCGATATCGCGGGCCAGCCGGGCGGCCATCTGGTCGCGTGTCAGTCTTTGCATGGCGTCCTCAACTCGAAACCTGGGGGTGGGGCACTTCGACCACGCGCTGCACGAAGATGCCGGGCGTGACGATGGCTTCGGGATCGAGCGCGCCCAGGGCGACCTGCTGCCTGACCTGGACGATGGTGGTCTTGGCGGCCTGGCACATCACGGGCCCGAAGTTGCGCGCTGCCTTGCGGTAGACCAGGTTGCCCCAGCGGTCGGCCTGGTGGGCCTGGACGAAGGCGAAGTCCCCGTGCAGCGGGGTCTCGAACACGCAATGCGTGCCGTTGATCAGGCGCACTTCCTTGCCCGCGGCGAGCTCGGTGCCGTGGCCGGTGGGCGTATAAAAGCCGCACAGGCCCGCGCCCGCGGCGTGCAGGCGCTCGGCGATGGTGCCCTGGGGCACGACTTCCAGCTCTATGCGTCCTTCGCGGTACATCTGGTCAAACACGTAGGAATGGCTGGCCTTGGGAAAGGAGCAGATCATCTTGCGCACGCGCCCGGCCTGGATCAAGGCGGCCAGCCCGGTCTCGTGGTTGCCCGCGTTGTTGTTGACCACCGTGAGTTCGCGCGCCCCCTGGTCTATCAAGGCATGCAGCAGTTCGGTGGGGTGGCCGGCGCCGCCGAAGCCGCCGACCAGAATCGTCGCGCCATCGAACACATCGGCCACGGCCGCGTGTACGCTTTCGGCGAATTTGTTGATCATCTTGTTCCCGTTCAGTCCGTTTCCATGCCCAGGTTCTTGACGACTTTCTCTTCGTCGGCGAAGGCCTTCTTGGCGAATTGCGTATAGGCCTCGTTGTCCATGTAGGTAGCGCGCAGGCCGTTGGCATCCATCAGTTTCTTGAAGTTGGGGTCTTCCAGGGCCAGCTTGACGGCCTTGTCGAGCTTTTCGACGATGGGCTTGGGCAGGCCCTTGGGGCCGGCCAGGCCCAGCGGCGAGGGGACGAACACGTCGTAGCCCAGCTCCCTGAGCGTCGGCGCCTTGAAGACCGGGTTCACGACGTCGCCGGCCGAGGCCAGCACGCGCACTTTGCCGGCCTGCATGAAGGGCATGATGCTGTTGGCGATCACCGCTGTCTTGAGGTGGCCGCCCAGCAGCGAGTTGGTCGAATCGGAGTCGCCCTTGAACGGCACATGGGCGAACTTGGCGCCGTACTTGGTGCCCAGCATGGCCAGCACCACGTGGTTGCCCGAGAAACGCCCGGGCGTGCCGTAGCTGACGGCGCCCGGGTTCTGCTTGGCGAAGTCCACCATGTCCTTCATGGTCTTGAACGGTGAGTCGGCCGGCACCGCGACGAAGAAGTCGTACTCCATGAAGGCCGCGATGTAGGCCAGGTCGCGAATCGGGTCGTAGCGCACGGGCTGCAGGTGGGGCTGGCGGAAGATGCCGACCGGCGCCAGGGTCAGGCGGTAGCCGTCGGGCGCGGCCTTGGTCATTTCCGTGACGCCCATCGAGCCTCCCGCGCCCGGCTTGTTCTCGATGAGCACGGGTTGCTGGAACTGGCGTGACAGGTTTTCGGCCAGGGCCCGCGCCGCCATGTCGGTGGTGCCGCCCGGGCTGTAGGGCACGATCAGCGTGATGGGCTTGTGCGGATAGTCGGCTGGCGAGGCGGCCAAGGCGGGCGCGAGGGCCGCGAAGCCCGCGGCGAGCCCTGCAACGGTGAGAAGTCTGCGCAATTTGCGGTGGTGCATGGCGTGTTTCCTGGTGGTTGTAGCCGGGACGCTGCGCAAGGCAGCATCCGCCGAGGGGGACGAGACGCTGAAATCAGGGCAGACCGGTGGCGCTAGGCGCGCTGGCCGTCGATCAGGATGAAGGCCACGCGCGCCATGGCCTGGCTGCGGTTGGCCCAGGCATGGTGGGTGCCGCGTTGCACCAGAATGTCTCCGGCGCGCAGCAGGGTTTCGCCTTGGTCCAGGATGGCCACGATGTCGCCTTGCAGCACGATGGCATAGTCGATGGTGTCGGTGACATGCATGCCGGGGTGGCGCGGGTTGGCGCTGTCATGGCGCGCGTCCTGGAACATGCCGGCGAACACGGCCGCATGCTGGCGGCGCTGTTCCTCGGGGTCGCTGGGCTGCGGCGGGAAATCGATGACGCGCAGCACTGTTCCGCCAGCGGGCGGCAGCACGCCGCGGTGCTGCGTGATGTCATCGGGGGCCAGCACCGCGGCGGGTGCGCCCACGGTGCGCCAGAGGTTGGCATTGCAGTAGCCGGGCCGGGCTTCGCTGGTCAGCCGTGCGGGGGAGGGCCCGTCCTCGGCGATGAAGGAGCGACCCTGGTCATCGATGGCCGTCAGCACGCGGCGCACGGGAGGCAAGGCAAGGTGCATGCGGTTTCAATCAATGTATTAAACGTTGTTTGAATTGTGCTGGCCTGCCGCGCGACCACGAATCAGGGGATACCCGCTAGGCGCTGTGGGGCCGCGCAGGCGCCGCGTAGCGCATCCCGCCTTCGACGAAGCGGCTCAGCGCGGCCAGCAGCGCCGCGGGGTCGGCGCCGTCGAGCCGGCCTTCGGTCAGGCTGGCGATGCGGTTGGTCTTGTGGCCGTCGGTGGCCGCCAGCACCACGGCGCCGGCCATGAACATGTAGCGCCAGGGCCATTCGTCGGCCGCCACGTCCGGGCAGGCGCGGGCGAAGGCGCGTATGTACTCGCGTGCCAAGGGATCGAAGTGGCGGGCGATGATGCGCTGCGTCATGGCCGTGGGCGCCAATCGGTGCTTGAGCACCAGCTGGGCCAGCAGGCAGCCTTCCTGCGCGTGCGCGGGATCGAAGTAAGGCCGCGCGAAACTGGCCACGATGTCGGCCACTTCGGGCCGCAGCTGGTGTTCGGCGGCGCGCTGCAGCAGGCCGTCGAGCTCCTGCAGGCGCATGGCATTGAGCCGCGGAGCGAGTGCATCGAAGATGGCTTCGGCCAAGCCTTCCTTGCTGCCGAAGTGGTAGTTGACGGCCGCCACATTGGCGCCGGCCATGGCCGTCAACTCCCGCATCGAGACGTTTTCTATGCCGCGCGCGGCAAAGGCCGCGGTCGCCACCGCGAGGATGCGGCCGCGGGTGTCGTCGGGCAATGGGGGGGAGGTCGGGCTGGGCATAGGATCGCCGGCAGTATCGCACGGCCGCGCCGCGTTGAGCTCGCAGCGGAGCATGCGTTTTGTGCCGATAATTTGACGATTGGCGCCACTGCCTGCCTACCGCGACTGCATGTCCTCTCTCACGCCATCCTCCGTCCCAGCCCTGTTGCCCGGCCCTATCGCTTTCGTGCTGTTTCCGCAGTTTGCGATGATGGCGCTGGCCTCGGCGATGGAGCCGCTGCGCATCGCCAACCGCTATCTGCGCACGCCCTATGCCTGGACTCTGCTGTCCCTGGACGGCGCAGCGGTCACCGATGACAACGGCATCTCGATCCAGCCCCAGGGCTCCATCCACGATGGCCAGACCTACGGCAGCGTGATCCTGTGCGCGGACATCCAGCCCGAGCGCTACTACTCGCGGGAGCTGCGCCGCTGGCTGCACCAGGCGCAGGCCCGGGGCGCGACCCTCGGTGCGCTGGACACGGCGGGCTTCTTGCTCGCACGCGCCGGCCTGCTCGACGGCCGGCGCGCGACCGTGCACTGGGAGGTGGTCGAAGCATTCCGTGAACGCTTTCCCAAGGTGGTGGTGGCGCAGACCCTGTTTGAAATCGACGCCCGGCGCCTGACCTGCGCGGGCGGCACGGCGGCCATCGACATGATGCTCAGCGCCGTGGCCATAGACCATGGCCTGGAACTCGCCAACCGGGTCGCCGAGCACTGCCTGCATGAGCGCATCCGCCCCGGCGACCTGGCCCAGCGCATGGAGCTGACCACGCGCAGCCGCATCCACCACCCGGCCCTGGCCAGCGCCTTGCGCTTTCTGGAAAGCACGCCCGAGCGCGCGATCGACGTGCCCGAGCTCGCCGAGCATGTGGGCCTGTCGACGCGCCAGCTGCTGCGCCTGTTTGCGCAAATGGTGGGCGAAGGCCCGAGCCGCTACCACCGGCGACTGCGCCTGGAGCATGCGCGCAGCCTGCTGCGCCACAGCTCCATCAGCGTCACCGAAGCCGCGGTGGCCGTGGGCTTCGAATCCCTGGCCCATTTCTCGCGCGCCTACCGCCAGCAATACGGCCTGAGCCCCGGCGCGGACCGCAGCAGTCCTTCCAAGAGCCCGCCCTTGCTGCGCGACCGGGCCTGAGGCCGGCTACTTTTCCCGCAGGGCAGCGGCCAGCCGCGCCATCGCGATGTCGATTTCATGGGCCGTCAGGCTGGCGTAGCCCAGCAGCCAGCCTTGCCGCGGCTGCTCACCCTGGTAGAGCCGGCTGAGCCCGGGCAGTTGCACGCCCACGGCCGCGGCCTGGCGAATGGTTTTTTCTTCCGACCAGCCCGGCGCCAGAAAGCAGGGAATCTGCATGCCGCCCGCGGGCCGCACGGCCGTGACGATGCCGTGCAGGTGGCGCTCGATGGCGGCCAGCATCGCGTCCTGGCGGCTGGCATAGAGTTTGCGCATATTGCGCACATGGGCGTTGTAGTGGCCGCCTTCCATGAAGCGGGCCAGCGTCAGCTGCTGGATTTGCGGCGTGTGCCCGTCCATGATGCTGCGCGCATGGGTGAAGGCCGCGACCAGCGACGGGGGCAGGGCCATGTAGCCCATTCTCAGGCCCGGGTAGAGGGTCTTGCCGAAGGTGCCGATGTAGAGCGTGCGCTGGTGGGAGTCCAGGCCCTGGACGCAGGCGGTGGGCAGGCCGTCGTAGTGGAACTCGCTGTCGTAGTCGTCTTCCAGAATCCATTTGCCGTTTTCCGCCGCCCAGCGGATCAGGTCCAGCCGGCGCTCCAGCGACAGCGTGGCGCCCGTGGGGTATTGGTGGGAGGGCGTCACGTAGACGCAGGCGGCGCCGCTGCGGTCGGCACGCAGCAGGTCGCAGCGAATGCCTTGCTCATCGACGGCGATGGGCAGGACCCGCGCTTCGGCCGCTTCGAAGGCTTTCCTGGCGCCGAAGTAGCCGGGGTTCTCCAGCAAGATGGGCTGGCCGGCGTCGGCCAGCAACTGCGCGCTGAGGAACAGCGCCTGGCGCGTGCTGCTGAGCACCAGGATTTGATCGGCCGTGACCTTGGCGCCGCGCTCCAGGTTCAGGTAGGCGGCAATTGCTTCGCGCAAGGGTGCGACGCCCTGGGGATCGCCGTGCAGCAGGACCTGGCCGCGATGCGCCTTGAGCACCTGGCGCTGCAGGCGGGCCCAGACATCGCTGGGGAAGACGCGGGTTTCGGGCAGGCCGGTGGCAAAGGCGCGGATGCTTTGCTGGTCCGCCACGCCGCCGCTGTCGAAAATGGCCTGGCCCCGCCGGCTCAGGCCTTGGCCGGCCGGGCCGGGCAGGGGCGCGGCGACCTGGGGTCTGTGCGCCGCGCCGCGCAAGGGCGTGCCCAGCGTGGGCGAGACATAGCTGCCCGATCCGCCGCGGCGCACGATGAAGCCGTCGCGGTGCAGCTGCACATAGGCGTTCTCCACGGTGTCGCGGGCCACGCCCAGCGATTGGGCCAGCGCGCGGGAGGCGGGCAGCTTCATGCCAGGCGCCAGGGCCGCTTCCAGGATCAGGGCGCGCAGCGCGCGCTGGATGCGCTGGTGCAGGTCCAGGCCTTGCAGCGCGGCGCTGTGCAGCCGCATCTTCAGCGTGTCGAGCTCGAACGTCGGTTTCAAAGGTGGTCTGCCCGGTAACCGGTGATAGGAGGTTATGAAGCAGGCCATTGTAGGCAGTGAAGCGGGAACGGGTACGCAAAGTGGTCTGTCTTGTTGTTGAAAAGCGTACTGATGGAACAGTCCGCTGCAGGGCTATAAATCGGTATTCCCGTCGTCGACGGCCGCTTGTCTTTCAGGGGAGATCCCCCAGCACCATGCCATCCTGCGCTTCACCATCGTCCCTGCGGGCCCGCGATTTCCTCCACCCCATCGTCGCCGGCCTGATTTCCGTCATCGTCAACTACGGCGGTACGTTCATCCTGGTCCTGCAGGCCGCCAAGGTCGCGGGGCTGTCCCCCGAGCTCACGGCGTCCTGGGTCTGGTCCGTCTCCATAGGCGTGGGCATCACCGGCATTTATCTCAGCTGGATGTCGCGCGAGCCCATCATCACGGCCTGGTCCACGCCGGCCGCGGCCTTTCTGGTCACGGCGCTGGCCACGGTGCCCTATGCCGAGGCCGTGGGCGCCTACCTGATTTCGGCCCTGGGTTTTGTGCTGCTGGGCCTGTCGGGCGGCTTCGAGAGCGTCATACGCCGGGTACCGGCAGGCGTGGCGGCCGGCCTGCTGGCCGGCATCTTGCTGCAGTTCGGCATGGGCGCGTTCGGCGGCCTGAGCGTCGATCCGACGCTGGCCGGCCTGCTGATCGTGGCCTATGTGGTGTTCAAGCGCTTCACGGCGCGCTACGCCGTGGTCGGCATCCTGCTGCTGGGCCTGGGCTTCCTGCTGCTGCAGGGGCGGGTCGATCTGTCGGGGCTGACGCTGAAGCTCGCGGCGCCCGTATGGACGACGCCGGTCTTTTCGCTCAATGCCTTGCTGAGCGTGGCCCTGCCGCTGTTCCTGATCACGCTCACCGGGCAGTACATGCCGGGCATGCTGGTGCTGCGCAACGACGGTTTTCGCACCAGCGCCAACCCCATCGTCACCATCACCGGCCTGGGCTCGCTGCTGATGGCGCCGTTGGGCTCGCACGCTTTCAACATCGCGGCCATCACGGCGGCGATCTGCACCGGCAAGGAGGCGCATGAATTGCCGTCCAGACGCTGGATCGCGGGCGTGGCCGCAGGCGTTTTCTACATTCTGGTCGGCGTCTTTGGCGTCACGCTGGCCGCCGCCTTCATGGCCTTTCCGGCGACCTTCATCACCACGCTGGCCGGCCTGGCCCTGCTGGGCACCATTGGCGCCAGCCTGGCCAGCGCCCTGGCCGAGCCCCGCACACGCGAAGCGGCCTTGATCACGTTCCTGGCCGCGGCCGCCAACATCCAGCTGTTGGGCATCGGCGGCGCTTTCTGGGGGCTGGTGATAGGCCTGCTGGCCCATGCCGTGCTCAACGGCCGCTGGCCGCGCCGCGCGCCGGCCGGGTCCGCGCATTTCCCTGCAAAGGTTCCATGATGTCCTATCCCCAGGCCACCAGCGTGGAAGACTTTCGCCGCCATCTGGCCGCCGTGCAGGCGCGCATCCACGCGGCCTGCGAGCGCGTGGGGCGTGATCCCGCCGGCGTGCGTCTGCTGCCGGTGAGCAAGACCGTGGACGAAGCACATATCCGCCTGTCGTATGCCGCGGGTTGCCGCCAGCTGGGCGAGAACAAGGTCCAGGAAGCCCACCGCAAATGGCAGGCCATGGCCGATCTGCCGGACCTGCGCTGGTCGGTCATAGGCCATCTGCAGAGCAACAAGGCGAAATGGGTGGCGCGCTTCGCGACCGAGTTCCAGGCCCTTGACAGCCTGCGCCTGGCCGCGGCCCTGCAGCAGCGCTTGCAGGCCGAGGGCCGGTCGCTGGATGTCTTCGTTCAGGTCAACACTTCGGGCGAAGCGAGCAAGTACGGCCTGGCGCCGCGGGACGTGCAGGCCTTTCTGGCGGCCATGCCGGCCTATCCCGCATTGCGGGTGCGCGGGCTGATGACGCTGGCCCTGCTGTCCACCGATACCGCGCGCGTGCGCCAGTGCTTCATCGGGCTGCGCACGCTGCGCGACCAACTGCGCCCGGGCGCCCCCGCGGGCGTGGATCTGGGCGGCCTGTCCATGGGCATGTCCGGCGACTTCGAGATCGCCATCGAGGAAGGCGCGACCGTGGTGCGCGTGGGCCAGGCGATCTACGGTGCCCGCGCCTTGCCCGACAGCCATTACTGGCCCGGCGCCGCGTCCACGGGCGTTGGCTGACCCTCCTTTTCCATGCATTCACTTCGCTTGCTCCGCCACGACCATGCCCCCCCGTGCACGTAGTTGACCATGCGCCGCTGCTTTTCCCCCGCCGGGCCTGGCCGGCGGCGGGTGCACGCCCGAGCGCTTGGTTGAGGTGCCCGCGCGCGCTGATGCACAATGGTTTGGTGCGAGACAAGCTTTCCGATACCCCTGTGATTTCCAGCGGCCGTCACCCGCGCGCGAGCGCGGTTTCGCCGCGCGTGCCGAACGCCGAGGCGCGTTGGCGCCCGCGCCTGCTGGAGCAGCTCAAACAGGCGCGGCACAGCCGCTGCATCGTGATCGAGGGGCCGGCGGGCAGCGGCAAGACCCATTTGCTGAGCGCCTGGCGGCGCGAACTCATGGCCGGTGCGTCCGACGTGGTCTGGCTGGACCTGGGCGCGGGCGACGATGCAGTGGCGGCTTTCTCGGCGGTGCTGCTCGATGCCCTGTCGCAGCTCGGCCCCGAACTGGCCCAGGCCTTGTCGCTGCGGGAGGACGACGGGGCACTGGAGCGCCTGGCCATCGCCTTGCTGCGCGGCATCGCGCAGCGGCCCAACGACGTCACGCTGGTCTTCGACGGTGCCCACCATCTGCGCGATGCCCGCATCCTGGCCGCGCTGCAGCTGCTGCTGGACCACGGGCCGCCCAATATGCACTGCGTTTTCGCGGCACGCACGCCCTTGGCGCTGTCGCTGGCGCGGCTGCGGGCGCAGGAGCAGTTGTTCACGCTGGACTTCGAGGCGCTGCGCTTCACGCCCGAGGAGTCGGCCGAGTGGGTGCAAAGCCTGCTGCCCGCGTGCGACGACGAAAGCGTGCGCTGCCTGCATGCGTTGAGCGAGGGCTGGGCCGCGGGCTTGCAGCTGCTGTGCCTGCATGTGCGCCAGGCCGGCGCCAGCGCGCAGCAGTTGCGCGACGCGCGCATTCTGGCGCCTTATTTCGAGCGGGAAGTGCTGGCCCGGCTGTCCCGCGCGGACAGGCAGTGGCTGGTGCGCTGCGCGCTGCCGGAGCACTTCAATGCCGGGCTGTGCGAGGCGCTGGCGGACAGCCCTGGGCAGCGGTTGGCCCGGCTGCAAAGCCAGGGCGTGTTCCTGCTGCCCGCGGGCCAGCGCTATGACCAGGACTGGTGGCGACTGCATCCCCTGCTGCGCGACGTGCTGCAAGCCGATGTCGAGGCCTTGCCGTCGGATGAGCGCCGCCGCCTGCATGCGCTGGCCTGGCACTGGTTTGCCGCAAGGTCCATGGTGCACGATGCCGTCCACCACGCCTTGCAGGCCGGTGCGCAGGACGCGGCCGCGCGGATGGTGCAGGCCGCCGCGACCGAAATGTTCGAGCAGGGGGAGCTGCGGCGCCTGGTGGGGCTGGTGCGCCAGTTGCCGGATGCCTTGGTGCGTGAGCGCAACAGCCTGCGGCTGTGGATGGCCTGGGTGCAGGTGTACGAGCGGCGCCTGGAGGAAGGCGCCTTGAGCCTGGCGCAATTGCAGCGCGATCTGGTCGATGCTTCGCCGGCCGAGCGCTTTCGGCTCACGCTGCTGCGCGGGCTGCACGCCGTGCAATGCGATGACAGCGCCGCGGCAGTGGCGATCCTGCCGCTGCTGCAGGAGGAGCCGCCCGGGGCCGACGTGATGGCGCTGACCGGCCGGCGCAATCTGCTGACCTGGATTTATCTCTACCGTGGCGACTATGAGAAAGCGCGCCTGGTGCAGCTCGGCGAGGTGCCGACCAATCTGCAGGGCCAGCCCTTGTACGGCACGCCCTTCGGTGTGCTGGCCGGGCGCTGTCTGGTGGGTTTGACGCATGCGGTCGAGGGCCAGATGATCCAGGCCGAACGCATTTACCGTGACGTGCTGTTCGAGGCCGACCGGCGCGGCAGCGGCTGCATCGATGCCGGCTGTCTGGCCGTGGGCCTGCTGGCCGAAGTGCTGTACGAGCTCAACGACGTGGCTGGCGCCGTGCGGCTGCTGGAGCAGCGCCTGGAGGTGCTGCAGCGGGTGTCGATTCCCGACACCGTGATGCGCGTGATGCTGGTGATGGGGCGCGCGCACGGCTTGGCCGCTCGCCCGCTGGCGTCGCTGGCCTGTTTCGAGCAGGCCCAGGCCTATGCCGAGCGCATGGGCCTCGATCGCCTGCTGGCCTACAGCTTGATGGAGCAGGTGAAGATCCACCTGATGCGCAATGCCCCCGAGGCCGCGCGCGCACACATGGCCCAGCTCGATGCCCTCGATGCGCGCCACCGCGGCAGCGCCATCGGGACCTTGAGCGAAATCCATGTGGCCGCCGAGCGCGCGCGCATTCAGCAGGCCATGCACGCTGGTGACTGGGCGGGGGCGCTGCAGCGGGTGCAGACGCTGGAGGCCCTGTGCCGCGAGCGCGGCCGCGTGCGCCGGATTCCCTACCTGCGCATGCTGGCCGCCGCCATAGCGCGGCGACTGGGCCAGGCCGACGCCGCGCAAGCCCATGTGCGCGAGGCCCTGCGTCTGGGCAATCGCCTGGGGCTGATACGCACTTTGCTCGACGCGCACGCCGATGCAGCGCTGCTGATCCAGGAAGCCGCCGACGGCCTGGACGACGACCCCGTGCTGCGCTTTTATGCCGAGCGGCTGGCGTTTGCCGCGCGTACCCAGCCGGCCCAGGCCGAGCCGCCGGGCGCCAGTCAGCAGAGGGCGGCGCGCGAGAAAGCGTTTGCCTCGCTGAGTCCGCGTGAAGCCGAAATCGTGCAACTGCTGCTGCAGGCCATGCCCAACAAGAAGATCGCGCGCGTGCTGGGCCTGTCGCTGGACACCGTGAAGTGGCACCTCAAGAACTGCTACAGCAAGCTGGGTCTGGGTGGGCGCGACGAAGTGGTGGAGCGCCTGCGCGACCTGGGCTGAGCCGGGAGTTACCCTAGCCCACCCCTCAGGAGGGGGGGCGTGGGGAGGGCGGGGGGCGATGATTTCCGCATGCTGTGAACAGCTTCACTGGAGACATCGCCATGGACTTTCGACCCGGATCAACGCTGCGCCTGCGGGCCGTGCGCTTCGCCCGCCGCGTGACTTTGCTGCTTGCGCTGGGCACGGCCGCATGGCTCGCCCACGCCGACTACCCCGAGCGTTCCGTGCGCATGGTGGTGGGCCTGCAGGCGGGCGCGAGCACCGACACGCTGGCGCGCCTGGTGGCGCAAAAGCTCGGCGAGCGCCTGGGCCAGCCTTTCGTCATCGAGAACAAGCCAGGTGCGGCCACGCGCATCGGCATGGAGTCGATGAGCAAGGCGCCGGCCGACGGCTACACCTTGGGCGTGGCCAATGCCGTGACGACCAGCTTTCCGCTGATGTTCGACAGCTTCCCCTTTGTGGCCGGCAAGGACTTCGTGCCCATCACCCTGCTGGGGCGCGCGCCCTCGTTTCTCGCTGTGCGCGCCAGCCTGCCGGTGCACAACGTCCAGGAGTTCGTGGCCTACGCCAAGGCCCACAACGGCAAGATGAGTTACGGCCAGGGGGGCAACGGCAGCAATCCGCACCTGGCCGCGCTGACGCTGGTCAAGTCCCTGGGCATCCAGGCGGTGGAAGTGGCCTACAAGGGCAATGCGCCAACGGCCGTGGCGGTGGCGGGCGGCGAAGTGGATTTCGCCATCCTCGAATACCAGGCCGTGCGCCCGCTGGTCGAAGCCGGCAAGCTGCGGCTGCTGGCCGTGACCGAGCCCGAGCGCTCGGTCCTGGTGCCGTCGATTCCCACCAGCGGCGAGCAGGGGCTCACGCGCAAGCTCGACGGCATGACGCCCTGGTTCATGCTGCTCGCCCCCGCGGGCACGCCGGCGCCCGTGGTGGCACTGCTCAACCGCCACGTCAACGAAGTGCTCAAGAACCCCGAGGTGAAGAAAGCGATGCTGGCCGCGGGCATAGAGATCGCGGGCAGCAGCAGCG
Organism: Acidovorax bellezanensis; assembly: GCF_025421555.1. NCBI lineage: Bacteria > Pseudomonadati > Pseudomonadota > Betaproteobacteria > Burkholderiales > Comamonadaceae > Acidovorax > Acidovorax bellezanensis. The sequence goes on along the minus strand of NZ_JAODYH010000004.1, from coordinate 636,667 downwards.
AGCAGGCGCTGGCCTATTTCCAGCAGCAGCGCGAACAGGTCGCGCGCCTGGCCCGCGAAATGAACCTTTCCTTCAAGAACTGAGCACCGATCAAGGAGTATCCCATGACAGTCCAGACCCTGGAATTCGGAGAATCCCAACTGCAGATCGACGGCCCGGTGGCCACGTTCTCTCACCAGCGGCCGGCGTCGCGCAATGCCATGTCCATGCTGCTGCGCGCGGACTACGCCCGCATGATCGACCAGGTGCGCGCCGACCGCGCTATCCGGGCGCTGGTCATCACCGGCTCGGGCGGCAGCTTTTGCGCGGGCGGCGACGTCAAGGGCATGAACGAGCGCATGCAAAGCGCCGACCCCGAACTCAATTCGCCCGACGCCACGCGCCGCCGGCTCGAAGACTCGCACCGCTGGCTGGCGGCCTTGCGCGAGCTCGATCTGCCGGTGATCGCCGCCGTGGACGGCGCGGCCTATGGCGCGGGCTTCGGACTGGCGTTGCAGGCGGATTTCGTGCTGGCCTCGAGCCGCGCGGCGTTTTGCATGTCCTTCGCGCGCGTGGGCGCCGTGCCGGATTACGGCGCGCTCTACACCTTGCCGCGGCTGATCGGTCTGGCCCGGGCCAAGGAAGTGATGCTCACGGCGCGGCGCATAGGCGCCGAGGAGGCGCGGCAGATCGGCTTCGTGCACGCCGTGCATGCGCCGGAACTGCTGCTGTCAGAGGCCCAGGCCTTTGCGCAGCGGCTCAGCGCAGGGCCGCGCGAAGCCGCGGCCATGACCAAGAACCTGCTCAACAAGAGCTTCGAGACCGACTACGCCACCATGTGCTCGCTCGAGGCCTATGCCCAGGCCGTCGCCATGCAGACGCCTTACCACGCCCAGGCCGTGGCGCAGTTCGCCGCCGGCCAGCCCAGCAGCTACGACTGGGACCAGCTGACGGTCCCCCGCTGATCCGCCCACTTCTTCACCGAGCCACGCCATGTCGCATTTCTCCTCCACCGCCGATCTCGACGCCTTCCGCTGCGAAGTGCGCGCCTTCCTGCAAACCGCCGTGCCCGAGGACATCCGGCGCTCGGTGCAATCCCATTGCCTGGTCACGCGCGACCAGGCCATGCGCTGGCAGCGCATCCTGCATGAGCGCGGCTGGGCCGCGGCCGGCTGGCCCGTCGAACACGGCGGCACGGGCTGGTCGCTGGTGCAGCAGGCGATTTTTCGCGAGGAAATGGCGGCCTGCCCCGCGCCGCGCTATGAAAACCTCGGCATAGACACCATAGGCCCGACCATCATGCGCCACGGCACGCCAGAGCAGAAAAGCCGTTTTCTGCCGCGCATGCTGTCGTTCGAGGACTATTGGGCCCAGGGCTATTCCGAACCCGATGCCGGCTCGGACCTGGCCTCGCTGCGCACCGTCGCACGCCGTGAAGGCGATCATTTCGTGGTCAGCGGCACCAAGATCTGGCAAAGCTACGGCCATTGGGCGGACTGGGCGCTGGTGCTGGTGCGCAGCGATGCCGGCGCCACGCGCAAGCAGGACGGCATTTCGGTGCTGCTGATCGACTTGAAGGCCCCCGGCGTGTCGATCCGGCCCATCCGTTTCATCAACGGCGCCACTTTCCATGTGCAGATGTTCTTCGACGAAGTGCGCGTGCCGGTGGAGAACCTGGTGGGCCAGGAGCACGCGGGCTGGTCCGTGGCCAAGGGCCTGCTGGTGACCGAGCGGTTGTTCGTCGCCCGCGTGGCCGAATGCCGGGCCGCGCTGCGGGAAACCGTGGCGCTGGCCCAGGGCAGTGCGCCGGACGGCGGCTCGCTGCTGGCGCAGGACGTCCACGCGCGCCGCCTGGCCGAGCTCGACATCCGCACGCGCGCGCTGGAAGCCGCCTGGTGGCCGACCATACGCGCGGTGGAGGACGGCCAGGAGCCTGCATTGGAAGCGTCGCTGATCAAGCTGCAAGGCAATGAAGTCCTGCAGGACGTGCACCAGTTGCAGCTGGACCTGCTGGGCACGCAGACCCTGGCTTTCGACCCCGAAGCCATCCTGGGCACGCCCTGCGCATCGCCGCTGGCCGCGGGCCATGTCAACAACCTGCCGCTGCATGTCTGGCGTTACCGCGGCATCACGCTGGGCGGCGGCACGTCGGAAGTGCAGCGCGGCATCGTCGCCAAGGCGATCTTTTCCGGCCAGACCGAGCTGGAGCAGCCCATGGTCGCCGGGCTGTCCGACCAGCAGGCCATGCTCGACGACGGGCTGCGCCGCTTGCTGGCCGACCGCTACGATTTCGACCAGCGGCGCGCCATCATCGACACCCGAAACAGCTTCGACGATAGCGTCTGGACCGCGCTGGCCGACATGGGCCTGACCGGGCTGCTCGCGCCCGAGCGCGACGGCGGCTTCGGCGGCCAGCCCATCGATCTGATGCCGGTGATGGAGGCCTTGGGCGAGTCCCTGGTGGTTGAGCCCCTGCTGTGGAATGCCTGGCTGCCGACCCAGCTGCTGCTGCACGCCAGCGATTTCGCGGGCCGCGGCGCGGCCTTGACCGCACTGGTGGAAGAGGGCGCGCGCACGGCCTTGGCCCACGAGGAGGGCAGCCGCGACTTCGCGACGACGGCGTTTCGCGACGGCGAAGGCTGGCGCCTGGTGGGAGCCAAGCGCCTGGTCCTGGGCGGCGACTGTGCCCAGCGCCTGATCATCAGCGCGCGCCCGGAGGGCGGCGGCATGGCGCTGTTCGACTGCGGCGTGGATTGGCCGGGCGTGATTCCGCGCCGCTATACGCTGCACGATGGGCGCGGCGCCGCCGATTTCCGCTTCGAATCGCTGTGGCTGCCGGCCTCGGCCCTGGTCGCCGGTCCCGAGCGGGCCGGCGCCATCCTCGAGGAAGCGCTGGCGCTGGCGACCTTGGCGCTGTGCGCCGACAGCGTGGGCGCGATGCGGCGCGCGCTGGCGCTCACGGTGGAATACATGCGCACGCGCAAGCAGTTCGGCCGCAGCCTGGCCGACTACCAGGCGCTGCAGCACCGCGTGGTCGAGCACTTCCGCCGCTGGGTCGATGCGCGCACGCTGATGCGCGAAGCCGCCGTGGGTTGGCCTTCGGCTTCGCCGGCGGAACGCGCCCAGCGCATCGCCGCCGCCAAGTGGATGGCCGGCCGCGCGGGCCGGGCGATTGCCCTCGACAGCTTGCAGCTGCACGGCGCCATCGGCCTGCAGGACGAGACGGCCGTGAGCCACTACGCCAAGCGGCTGGTGAGCAACGACATGCTGCTGGGCGACAGCACGCAGCAACTGGCGCGCTTCATCGCCGCCGGTCAACAGGCGCTTTGAGCGCGACCAGGAGACTTTGTGCACCCTAACGATTCCTCCCCAGCCCAAGGCCCGCTGGTCGGCCTGCGCGTGCTCGACATCGCCACCGTGGTGGCCGCGCCGTCGGCGGCCGCCATGCTGGCCGACTATGGCGCCGAAGTGCTCAAGATCGAGCTGCCCGGCAGCGGTGACAGCTGCCGCGGCTTCCCGCCGTTCAAGGACGGCAAGCCGTTGTGGTGGAAAGTCACCAACCGCAACAAGAAGCTGATTTCGATGGACCTGCGCAAGCCCGAAGGCCTGGCGCTGTTCAAGCAGCTGCTGCCGCGCTTTGACGTGCTGATCGAGAACTTCCGCCCGGGCACGCTGGACGGCTGGGGGCTGGACCGCGAAACCTTGTGGGCCTTGCAGCCGCGCCTGGTCATTCTGCGCGCCACGGCTTTCGGTCAGACGGGGCCTTACCGCGACCGCCCGGGCTTCACGCGCATCTTCGAAGCCATGGGCGGGCTGACCTACATCTCCGGCGAAGCCGACGGCGAGCCCATGCACTCCGGCTACCCCATAGGCGATTCCATCGGCGGCCTGTTCGGCGCGCTGGGCGTGATGACGGCGCTGTGGAAGCGGGCGCGCGAGCCCGACGCGCCGGGCGAAGAGATCGACTTGTCGCTGACCGAAGCCATGCTCAAGCTGATGGAGTTCCTGCCCATCAAGCAGGCCTTGCTGGGCGAGACCCATGGGCGCTCGGGCAACACCAGCCAGTACGCGGCGCCCACGGGCGTCTACCCCACGCGCGACGGGCAATGGGTGTCGTTGTCGGGCAGCACCAATGCGCTGTTCGCGGCCAATTGCCGGGCCATCGACCGCGAGGACTTGATCACCGATGCGCGCTACGCCAGCAACCGCGAGCGCTGCACGCACACGGCCGAGCTCAATAATCTGTTCCGCCAGTGGTTCGCCGCACATGATCTGGACCATGTGCTGGCGCGTTTTGAGCAGCACGAAGGCACGCTGGCGCCGATTTACTCCGCGCGCCAGATCGTCGAAGACCCGCAGGTGCGGGCCCGCGGCTTTCTGTGCGACGTGCCCGACCGTGATTTCGGCAGCGTGCCCATCCAGGGCGTGGTGCCGCGCTTTCACCACGACCCGGGCGCGGTCTACCGCAGCGGCGGCGATGTGGGCGAGCACAACGACGAGATCTACGGCGAATGGCTGGGCCTGGATGCGCAGCGCTGCGCGGCCTTGCGCGCCGAGGGCGTGATCTGATCCGCTGCGCGGCGCCCGTCGGTTCAGCGGCCCACGGGCTCGCGCATGGTGACGAATTCCTCGGCGGCGGTGGGGTGGATGCCGATCGTGGCGTCGAAGACGGCCTTGGTCGCGCCGGCCTTCATGGCCACGGCGAAACCCTGGACCACTTCGCCGGCATCGGCGCCGACCATGTGCAGGCCCACGACGCGGTCGCTGGCCGTGTCGACGATGAGCTTCACCAGCGTGCGCTCGCTGCTGCCGCTGAGCGTGTGCTTGAGCGCCTTGAACTCGCTGCGGAACACCGTGATCTGGCCGAAGCGCTCGCGCGCCTCGGCCTCGCCGAAGCCGACCGTGCCGATGTTCGGGTGGGTGAACACGGCCGTGGGAATGTAGTCGTAGCTCATGCCGCGCTGTCCCTGGCCGAACAGCCGGTCGACGATCACCATGGCCTCGCCCAGGGCGACGGGCGTGAGCTGCACGCGCGAGGTCACGTCGCCCGCGGCATAGATCGACGGCACCGAAGTCTGGTAGTGGGCATCGACGACGATGGCGCCGTGGCGGCCCTGGGCGACGCCGGCCGCTTCCAGCCCGACGTCGCGGGTGTTGGGCACGCGGCCGGTCGCATACAGGATGGTGTCGGCCTCCACCTGGGAGCCATCGGTCAGCGTCGCCACCAGGCCGCTGGCCGTCTTGGCGATGGAGGCCACGTCCGCTTGCGTGCGCAGGTCGACTCCGTGCTTGCGCATTTCATCGGCCGTGAAGCGGCGCACGTCGTCGTCGAAGCCGCGCAGCACCTGCTCGCCCCGGTAGAGCTGGGTGACGGCCGCGCCCAGGCCGTTGAAGATGGACGCGAACTCGCAGGCGATGTAGCCGCCGCCGACCACCAGCAGGCGGCGCGGAAACGGATCGAGGTCGAACATGCTGTCCGAGGTGACGACATGCTCGCTGCCCGGAAACGAGGGCACGCTGGGCTGCCCGCCGGGGCAGACCAGAATGTGGCGTGCAGTGAAGTGCTCCACGCCCGCGGCCGTGCGCACCTGGACGGTGTTCGCATCCTGCAGCGTCGCCCAGCCGGCAACGACTTGCACGCCCGCGCTGGCCAGCAGGTTGGCGTAGACGCCGTTGAGCCGTGTGATCTCGGCGGCACGGTTGGCTTTCAACACGGCCCAGTCGAAACGGATTTCGCCGGTCTGCCAGCCGAAGCCCTGGGCGTCGCGAAAGTCGTCCGCGAAATGGGCGGCGTAGCTGTAGAGCTTTTTCGGAATGCAGCCGACGTTGACACAGGTGCCGCCCAGCGCGCCTGCTTCCGCCAGCACCACGCGCGCGCCTTTTTGCGCGGCCATGCGCGCCGCGCGCACGCCGGCGCTGCCGCCGCCGATGACAAACAGGTCGCAATGCAGATTCGACATGGAAATTCCTTTTTGATGCGGGTAGTGCTCGCCACAGAACAAGCCCCTGGGCAGGCATTGTCCGTGATGGCGATCAGTGGGGTGGTTTTTAGCGGCTAAAAAATGCAGGGCCAGTGCCGCCCCAGCGGAACGCTGACCGGATCGTCGATGATGCGGCAGGGCAGCGCGCACCCCTGCGCCATGCGTTCGGCGGTGAAGCGGTCGGCCGGCCATGTCTGCGGGTTTCCCGCGCTGTGGACAATGGCGGGCCGTGATCTGGCGGTTTGGATGGAAATTGGCATGCGACTTTTACTGGCGGAAGACGAATCGGCCCTGGCCGACTGGCTGGTGCGCACCCTGGCCCAAAGCGGCTTTCAGGTGGACTGGGTGGCCGACGGCCGGCTGGTGCGCCGCGCCTTGCGCAGCACGCACTATGACGCCCTGATTCTCGACCTGGGGCTGCCGGGCCTGGCCGGGGAAGAGGTGTTGCTGAGCCTGCGCCAGGAGGAGGATCCCGTGCCCATTCTGATCCTCACCGCCCGCGACACCCTGGCCGAGCGCGTGGCCACGCTCAGGGCCGGCGCCGATGACTTCCTGGCCAAGCCGTTCGAAGTCGAGGAGCTCGAAGCGCGTCTGCTGGCCTTGATTCGCCGCTCCAGGGGCCGCGAAATCACCAAGTACAGCTGCGGCCAGCTGGTGTACGACGCCAGCACCAAGCGTTTCGAGCTGGGCCAGGCCCTGTTCAGCCTGACGGCGCGCGAGCATGCGCTGCTCAAGACGCTGATCCAGGCGGGCGGCGAGCCCTTGACCAAGCGCGATCTGCTGGAGCGGGTGTTCACCGGCGACAGCGAAGTGCACGCCGAAGCCGTGGAAGTGCTGATCCACCGGCTGCGCAAGCGGCTGATGCACACCGGCACGCAGATTTCCACCTTGCGGGGGCTGGGCTACGTGCTTGAGGTGGCGCCGTGATGGACGCCTTGCACCGGGTCAGCCTGCGGCGGATGCTGATCGCGGTGCTGCTGGCCGGCGTGATGGTGGGCAGCCTGGTGCAGGTCTGGCTCACCTGGCATACGGCGCGCCAGGCCGTCAACGCCGCCTTCGACCGTTCGCTGCTCGGTGCCATCAAGGCGATCGACGCCAACATCTCCACCGAAAGCGGGGGCCTGGCGGTGGAGCTGCCCTATGTGCTGTTCGAGTTCTTCGAGCTCACGGCCAGCGGCCAGGTCTATTACCGGGTCGCCACCCAGGACGGCCTGGTCGAGATCGGCAACCCCGATCTGCCCTTGCCGGAGCAGCCGCTGCGGGAGCGCCAGCCGCATTTCGACACCGTCGAGTACGCGGGCTCCCAGGTGCGCATAGGCTCCTACCTGCGCTCCCTGCCGCAGCCCATAGGCGACAGCAGCGACACGCGCCTGATCATCCAGGTCGCCGAGCCCTTTGCTTCGCGCGACCAGTTCAGCCGGCGCTTCATCTGGGGCGCGGTGGCGCGCGACGTGCTGCTGGCCGCACTGGCCGCGGCGGCGGCGGCGGCGGCCGTGGCCTGGACGCTGCGCCCCTTGCGCCAGCTGCGCCAGGAAGTGGCCGCGCGCGCGCCCGACGACCTCTCGCCCATGGACACCAGCCGCGTGCCCAAGGATGTGCTGCCCCTGGTCGAGGCCATGAACCAGCATATTTTTCGCCACCGCGAGCTGCTCGACAGCCAGCGCCGCTTTGTCGACGATGCCTCGCACCAGCTGCGCACGCCCTTGAGCACGCTGCTGACCCAGCTGTCGTTCGCCCAGCGCGCCACCGACCTGCCCACCGTGCAGACCGCCCTGGGCGCGCTGCGCGAGCAGCTCAAGCACACCATCCACCAGACCAACCAGATGCTGGCCCTGGCGCGCGCCGACACCTGCGACCTCGCCACGCAGCAGGTCGATCTGGCCGAGCTGGCGCGCGGCGTGACCAAGCGTTTCTGGCCCCAGGCCCGCGGCCAGCAGATCGACCTGGGCCTGGAAACGCCGCCCCAGGCGCTGTGGCTGCCGGTCCAGCGCGCGCTGATCGAGGAAGCGCTGGCCAATCTGCTCGACAACGCCTTGCGCTACACGCCGGCGGGCGGGCGGGTGACCGTGATGGTGGAGGCCGGCGAGGAGGGCGCGTGCCTGAGCGTCAGCGACAGCGGCCCGGGCATCCCGCCCGACGAGCTGCCCCAGGCCATGCAGCGCTTCTTTCGGGCCAGCAACTCCCAGGGGACGGGCTCGGGCCTGGGCCTGGCCATCGTCAGCGCGATTGCCAAGCGCCACCAGGGCAGTTTGGTGCTGCGACGGGCACAAAGCGAGGGCGGCCTGCAGGCCAGTATCGTGCTGCCATGCGTAGATCTACGAACGCCTTGATGCGGGTAAGCCCGAGCCGCAATCTGCGGCCTTTGTCTTAGCCTTGGCGCACTGGGCTGGCACTCGCTACAACCGAAGCGATTGACCATCGGCGCGCTCGCGCCTATCCACCCCACGGACCGCTACGCCATCCGCGACAGCACACCGGCCCTGCTGCGCATGCCAACGAACGTCCAGTTCGGGCCGGCGGCTTTTCCCTGACCTCCACGTACTTCGCACATCCCTGGGATGGGCGTATGTGCTGCCGTTTGCACATGGCGGGCCGGTCGGAATGCCGGCCGCCATGGGAACTGAACTGACAAGAGACTTCAAATGCATCCAGACAACTCGTTGGTAGAACAGCCCCGCGCGCCTCGCCGCGGCCCTTGGGCCCTCACGCTGCTGGCCGCCCTGGCGCTCAGCGCCTGCGCCGGCCGCCAGGCGCCCCCGGTCGAGGCCCAACTGGTCTATACCAACGGCAACGTATTGACCGTGGACAAGAACAATACCGCGGTGCAGGCCGTGGCCGTCCGCGACGGGAAAATCCTGGCCGTGGGGCCATCCAATGCCGTCGCTGCTTACGTAGGCGCGAACACCAAGGTGGTGGACCTCCAGGGCAAGACCATGATTCCCGGCATTTATGACGCGCACAGCCATTTCGCCGTCGCCAGGAACACGGGCACTTTCGTGGCCGACCTGAACAGCCCGCCCATAGGCACGGTGCGCAACATCGACGATTTGCTGGGCTTGCTCAAGATCCAGCAGGGCAAGGTCGGCCCCAAGGAATGGGTCAGCGGTTCGGGCTATGACGACACCTTGCTGGCCGAAAAGCGCCACCCCACGCGCGCCGACCTCGACAAGATTTCCACCACCCAGCCGATCTACCTGACCCATGTCTCCGGCCACCTCGCCGTGGCCAACAGCGCGGCCCTGGCCCTGGCCGGCATCACGGCCAGCACGCCCAATCCCACGGGCGGCGTCATCCGCAAGAACGCCCAGGGCGAACCCGATGGCGTGCTGGAAGAGACGGCGTTGACCATGGTCGCCAAGTTCCGCCCGGCGCTGACCGACGCCCAGCAGCGCGAAGGCATACGCCTGGCCGGCCAGTGGTATGCCGCGCACGGTGTCACGACCGCCAACCATGGCGCGGCGACCACGCCCGTGGTGCTGAACATGCTTGAGGACGCGGTCAAGAACGGCCAGTTGTCGATCCGCGTGATGACCTGGAGCGGTTTCGATTCCATGGAAGCCGTGGACAAGGTGAAGCTGACCACTGGCAAGATCAAGGTCGGCGGCGTCAAGGAGTTCTCGGACGGCTCCATCCAGGGCTATACCGGCTATCTGGCCGAGCACTACCATTCGCCTTTCCACGGCGACGCGCATTACCGCGGCTTTCCGCGCTTCACGCGTGAGGAACTGGCGGACCGGGTGCTGAAGGTGCACCAGTCCGGGCGCCAGATGATGATCCACGCCAATGGCGATGCGGCCATCGACGATGTGCTCTACGCCTACCGCAAGGCGCAGGAAGCGTCGCCACGCAAGGACGCGCGCCAGGTGCTGATCCACTCGCAGATGATGCGCGAAGACCAGTTGGACGAAGTCAAGCGCCTGGAAGCCATTCCTTCCTTCTTCGTGCTGCACACCTATTACTGGGGGGATCGCCACCGCGACATCTTCATCGGCACGGACCGCGCCTCCCGCATCAGCCCGGCACGTTCGGCCCAGGCGCGCCGCCTGCCCTACACCATCCACACCGACGCCCCCGTGGTGCCCATGGACCCCATGCGCCTGATCTGGTCGGCCGTGAACCGCGTGACCACCAGCGGCGTGGTGCTGGGCGCGGACCAGCGCATTGCGGTGGCCGATGCGCTGCGCGCGACCACGCTCAACGCGGCCTACCAGAACTTCGAGGACAAGGAGCGGGGCTCGATCGAAGTCGGCAAGTACGCGGACATGGTGATCCTGTCGGACAACATCGCCCAAGTCGACCCGATGGCCATCAAGGACATCCAGGTACTGGAAACCATCGTCGAAGGCCAGTCCGTCTACCGGGCCGCGCGCTGACCAGTCGTTCGGCCGGCCGGTCTATTTCGCGACCTGCAGGCCGAACTCCTGCACCAGCAGGCGGTATTGCGCCACCTGCTGGTGGACATAGCTGTCGAGCTGCTTGCCGACCAGGGCCATGGGAAACAGGCCGCGCTCGGTGCGCAGCTGCTGGTAGGCCGGCGTGGCCAGCATGCTGGCGAAGGCCTCGCTCCAGGCCGCATAGTCGGCGTCCGAGACTTTAGGCCCCAGATAAAAGCCGCGCACGATGGGCCACTCCAGGGGCGCGCCGGCTTCCCTGGCCGTGGGCACCTGGGCCAGGTCGCCCGGCAGGCGCTTGTCGGACATCACGGCCAGTATGCGCAGCTTGGCGCCGGCCTGGACCTGCTGGCGGGTTTCCGCGACGTCGCCGGTGAAGACCTGGATGTGGCCGCCTTGCAAGGCCCGCAGGGCTTCGCCCCCGCCTTCGAAAGCCACAAAGCGCATGCGTTTGGGACTGGCGCCCGCGGCACGGGCCAGCAGCGCGGCTTTCATCCAGTCCTGGCTGCCGATGGTGCCGCCCGCGCCCAGCACAACCTTGGCCGGGTCGGTCTTCATGGCTTGCATCACGTCGGCCAGCGTGCGGTAGGGGGAGTTTTCCGCCACCACCACCGCACCGTAGTCCGTGGCGATGGCCGCCAGCCAGCGCACGTCGTTCTCGGTATAGCGCCCGAACTTGCCCTGGGCCAGGTTCAGCAGCGAGCCGCCGGAGAAGGCGATGATGGCGTTGGCCTGGTCGGGGTGCTGGGCGACTACCGTGCGGTAGGCCAGCGCACCGATGCCGCCGGGCAGGTAGCGCACGCGCATGGGCTGGGCAATGAACTTGCCTTGCAGCAGACCGGTTTGCGCCAGCTTGCAGCTCAGATCGAAGCCGCCGCCGGGCTTGGCCGGCGCAATGCATTCGGTCTGCTCCAAGGGGCCGGCCGCGGCGCTGCACAGGCCTGCCGCCCCAGCCAGCAGTGCAAAAAGAATCCGGTATTTCATGCGCCGAGCATATACACAGCTTGCCGTGCCACGCACGACCTAGGGTAAACAGATTTGACGTGAAAGCCTCCTGAAAGCCCGGCGCAGGCAGCATGGCGTCTTCCTCAGAATATCGGAGACAAGAATGCATACATCCGCAGCGAATCCTTCGGCGCTGGCGACCGTTGCCACACGCCGCCAACTGCTGTCCGCTGGCGGCGCCCTGGCCTTGTCGGGCCTGCTGCCCGGCGCGGCTTCGGCCCAGGCCGCGTGGCCGTCGAAATCCGTGCGCTTCATCGTGCCTTTCGCGCCCGGCGGCAGCTCGGAAATCGTCGCCCGTTCCACGGCGGTCGAACTGTCCAAGACCTTGGGTCAAAGCGTCTTCGTGGACAACAAGCCCGGCGCTGCGGGCAACATCGCCATGTCCGAAGCCGCGCGCGCCGAAGACCAGCACACGCTGATCCTGGGCCACATCGGCACGCTGGCCGTCAACCCTTACATCTTCGACAAGCTGCCCTGGGCGCTCAAGGACTTCCAGCCCGTGAGCCTGCTGGCCAAGGTGCCCAGCCTGTATGTGGTGCACCCCGACGTGCCGGCCAAGAACCTGCGCGAGTTCATCGCCTATGCCAAGAGCAAGCCGGGCCGCCTCAGCTATGGCTCGGCCGGCAATGGCAGCGCCGGCCATCTGGCCTTCGAGTACCTGAAGATGTCGTCGAATGTCTTCATGCTGCACGTGCCCTACCGCGGCACGGGCCCCATGCTGACCGATTTGATGTCCGGTCGCGTCGATGCGTCGGCCATCGGCGCCGCGGCCATCATTCCCTTCATCAAATCGGGCAAGGTGCGCTGCATCGCCACCGGCTCGGCCCAGCGACTGCCGCAGCTGCCGGACGTGCCCACCGTGGCCGAGCAGGGCTTTCCGGGCTTCGAGATGACCCAGTGGTACGGCATGCTGGCGCCGGCCAATGTGTCGCCCGCCCATATCGAGAAGCTGTCTGCCGAAACCATGAAGGCCGTCAAGGCACCCGATGCCATGCGCCGCCTCACGGGCGACGCGGCCGAAGCCGTGGGCAGCACCCCGGCGCAGTTCGCGCAGTTCATCGCCGCCGAGCAGGACCGCTGGAAGAAAGTGATCGCCCGCGCGCAGATCAAGCCTGATTGAGGGGGCAGGCCGCGGCTTGGGCCTTGTCCGACAGACCTGGTGCTGCGGCTGTGGATGATGGAAGCGCCGGCGCTGGACGTCGGCGCACCCACTTTCAGGAGACACGCAATGCCTAGCAAGAACACGATTTGTCTGTGGTTCGACGGCACGGCCGAAGACGCCGCGAACTTCTATGCGGCGACTTTTCCCGACAGCGCGGTCAAAGCCGTGCACCGCGCGCCGGGTGACTATCCCGGCGGCAAGAAGGGCGATGTGCTCACCGTGGAGTTCACTGTCGCCGGCATCCCCTGCCTGGGCCTCAACGGCGGCCCGGTCTTTCCGCACAGCGAAGCTTTCTCTTTCCAGATCGCCACCGACGACCAGGAAGAAACCGACCGCCTGTGGCATGCCATCGTCGCCAACGGCGGCCAGGAAAGCGCTTGCGGCTGGTGCAAGGACCGCTGGGGCCTGTCCTGGCAGATCTCGCCGCGCGTGCTCATAGCGGCCGTCACCGACCCCGATCCCGCCGTGGCCCAGCGCGCTTTCATGGCGATGATGACCATGACCAAGATCGACATTGCGGCCATCGAGGCCGCGCGCCGGGGCTGAGGCCGGGGGAGCAAGGCCTGGATGCAGGCTGCCCTGGCGCGTTACACAGGCTTTTCAGCCGCCAGAAGATCGACCGAATGCAGAACACGGCGCAGGCGCAAGTCTTCCGTGTCCTGCCATTTGCGCACCACCAGTTCAAACGTTTCCTTGAACTGGTGCGCCGCAGGATTGAGCGCTTCTTGCGCCCGCCGGATGAACCCCACGGTGTTGGGCCGGAATCTCTCTCTTAGCTGTACGGCGATGATCTTGTCCCGAAGTTCCATGGTTTCCACCAGCGGCCAGGGACAGAAACTCAACATATCGGTTTGCTGCACCAGTGTCAGCATCAAGGTCGGCGAATGTGCCAGATGGACCTGCTGCACCGGCTCCGGCAGTCCGTGTTGGCCAAACAGGTTGGCCATGAAGCTGCCGCGTTCCTGGGGGGTGTAGTTCACGATCCAGTCGTTGTTCAACAGCTCGCTCAGCGACTGCGCCTGGCATTGCGGATGGTCTTTGCGGGCGACAACCGTCATTTCATAGCGGAACAAAGGCGTTGCCTCCAGCCCATGCATGGCATCGCCCTGGGCCAGGCGGCCGATCAGCAAGTCCAGACTGCCTTCGCGCAAGCGCGGATAGGCGAGGGCGGACAAGCCGTCAAACAATTCCAGTTGCACATGGGGCATTTGCTGGCGGAACAAGGGGACGACTTGTGACAGCAGCGTTTGAGCCACCCAGGGCGTGACGCCAATCGACAGCTTTTGCGGCGCTTCAAAGTTTCTCAAGCGTGCCGCCGTGGCCTCGGCCTGCTGCAGCAAGGCACTGATGCGCTGGGCATATGGCAAGAGCTGCAAACCTGCGCTCGATAGCTGGATATGGCCGCCCTGCCGATCAAACAAGGCCAACTGCGCATCTTGCTCCAGCTCCCTCAAACCCTGGGTCACGGAGGCCGCACTGACGCCGGCTTCTCGCGCCGTGGCGCGCACGCTGCCCTCTTGCGCAAACAGGGCCAGATAGCGCAGTTGGTGTTGCTTCATGGGTGGATGGTAATGCCTGTCAATGGAAGGTAATGCCTTTCTTTCAGTGCTGCCGTTCAACTTCTAGACTGAAGTCAAGCAAGTCGCCTCTTCACCTTCACCTCAATCATGAAACCTGTTGCCCTGCAAGAAAAAGTCCTTCCCGGTGTGCTGGCCGATAGCCCGGAAATGGTGGCGCTGCGCCACCACCTCCACGCCCACCCGGAGCTGGCGTACCAAGAATTCCAAACCAGTGATCTGGTCGCCCGGAAGTTGGCCGAGTGGGGGTATGCGGTGGACCGCGGTCTGGGCGGAACGGGCGTGGTGGGCACGCTCAAGCTGGGAGCCGGCGCAAAGACGCTGGGCATTCGCGCCGACATGGATGCCTTGCCGATCGAGGAAACCACGGGGCTGCCCTATGCAAGCACCCATGCAGGGAGGATGCATGCCTGTGGTCATGACGGCCATACCGCCACCTTGTTGGCGGCTGCCCGCTGCCTTGCCCGGGAGCGGTGCTTCGATGGCACGGTGCACCTGATTTTTCAACCTGCGGAAGAAGGGCTGGGCGGCGCCAGAAAAATGATCGCCGACGGCCTTTTCGAGCGCTTTCCTTGCGATGCGGTTTTTGCGTTCCACAACATGCCAGGCTTCACGGCGGGCATGTTCGGCTTCATGGAAGGGGCCTTCATGGCCTCGTCCGATTCCGTCATCGTGACCGTACAGGGGCGGGGCGGTCACGGTGCATCGCCCCATCTGGCGGCAGACCCTGTGGTGGCGGCGGCCCACATCATCGTGGCATTGCAAACCATTGTTTCGCGCAATGTGGACCCGCGTGAGATGGCCGTTATTTCCGTCGGCTCCATCGTGGGCGGCGATGCCCCGAATGTCATTCCCGACAGCGTGCAAATGCGCTTGACCGTGCGGGCCTACCGGCCGGAAATCCGCGCTTTGCTCAGGGAGCGCATCACGGCCGTGATCAGAAGCCAGGCGGAAACCATGGGAGTCAGCGCCGAAGTGGAATACCTCTGGCGCTATCCCGCCCTGGTCAACGATGTGCAAGCCACACGCTTTGCCCGGGAGGTCGCGCAAGGCCTGGTCGGCGAGCAGAACCTGATGAGCGATCTGCAACCACTCACCGGCAGCGAGGACTTCTCTTTCATGCTCGAGCAATGCCCGGGAAGCTACCTCATCGTGGGCAACGGCACGGGCGATCACCATGCAACAGGCGGCTGCATGGTGCACAACCCAGGTTATGACTTCAACGACGCCATCCTGCCCATCGCGGCCAGCTACTGGGTGCAGTTGGCCCGCCGCTTTTTGCCCACACAGCACTGAGATCCAGATGCGCACATCCTAGGAGCAAAGCAGATGAAATACCTTGCGTTCAAATTTTCCTGGAGCGGGCCCATCGCCGCCATAGGCATTGCCATCGGTGTGCACAGCCCGGGTGCTGTTGCGCAAACGGCCTATCCCGCCAAGCCCATACGCGTGGTGGTGGGCTACGCACCCGGTGGCGCCGTGGACACGGCGGGCCGTATCGCCGGCGATATGCTGGCCAAGTACCTGCATGCCACGGTCGTCATCGACAATGTGCCCGGCGCCGCGGGCGTAGTGGGGGCCCAGCGCGTGGTGGGCGCGGCCGCGGATGGCTACACCTTGCTGCTGGGGTCCAGCAATGAGCTGGCGGCCACCAAGCTTGTCAACCCGGCACAGAAGTATGACCCGCTCAAGGACTTGACGCCGATCGGACTGGTGGCGACATCACCGCTGGTCTGGGTCGCAGGGCCGCATATCAAGGTCAAGGCCACCGATGAGTTCATTGCGCTGATCAAGGCCAACCCAGGCAAATACAGCTACGGCAGCTCGGGCGTAGGGTCCACGCTGCACTTTGCGGGGGAAATGCTCAAGCAGCGCGCCAACCTGAAAATGCCCCACATACCCTATCGCGGTACTGCGCCGCTGCTGAGCGATCTGGCGGGAGGAACGTTGGACTTCGCCATGGTCTCGCCCACCGCCGCCGCACCCTTCATCCAGAGCGGGCGCATTACCGCCCTGGGCGTCACTTCGGCCACGCGTTTCACGGCATTGCCTCTTGTCCCTGCACTGGCCGAGAACGCCGCACTCAAGGACTTTGAACTCAACGGCTGGTTCGCGCTGATGGCACCGCGCAATCTGCCCGCCGACATTCAGCAAAAGCTGAGCGCAGCACTCCAGCAGGGCTTGCAGGACGCCCCATTGCGCAAACGCCTGGCAGCGGCCGGTACGGTGCCCGCAGGCGGCAGTGAAGATCTGCGCCAGACCATGCAGGTGGAGCAGAAAAAATATGCAGAGTTGGTGCGGTTCGCGGATTTCAAGGACTGAGGTGTTTTTCGCGTGGGAGCCAAGGCGTCAGCGCACTGGCGGCTCCATGGGGTCCAGATGCGGCGCCACCACCTGGCCGAGCCAGTTCAGCAGCGCTGTCACGCGTGGCGCGATCTGCCGGCGGTGCGGGTACAGCAGGGACACGGGCATGGGCGGCGCGCAGAACTCGGGCAGGACGGCGACCAGCAGGCCCAGGTCCAGCAGCGCCTGCGCGCCATATCGGGGCGCCTGGATCAGGCCCAGTCCCGCCACGCAGGCCGCCTGGTAGGCATCCGTGCCATTGACCACGAGCGCGCAGCGCATGGGGTGGAGCACCGTCGCTGTGCCTGCCTGGTATTCCCAGCCCGCGCCCTGCAGGCCGAGCTGGCTGGCGTAGTGAATGATGCGGTGCTGTGACAGCTCGGCCAGGCTGCGGGGCGTGCCGTGCGTGGCCAGGTAGGCCGGGCTGGCCAGATTGCACATGGGCAGCAGGCCCAGGGGGCGGGCGATCAGCTCGGTATCGGCCAGCGGGCCTATGCGCAGCACGCAGTCAAAGCCCTGGTGCACCAGGTCCACGCGGTGGTCGCTGGTGCTGATGCCCACTTCCAGCAAGGGATGGGCCGCGAGGAATTCCGGCAGCCTGGGAATGATCACATCCCGGGCCAGGGCGTTGGGCAGGTCGACGCGCAAGCTGCCGCGCAAGCCGCTGGCCGCCGGCTGGAACATGGCTTGCAGCTGTTCGGCGTCGGCGATCAGCTCCTTACAGCGCGCGAGGAACTGCTCGCCATCGGCCGTCAGCCGCACCTGGCGAGTGGTGCGCTGCAGCAGGCGCGTGCCCAGCTGCAACTCCAACTGCTGCACGGCGGTGGAAACGCGGCCCTTGGTCAGCCCCAGCTGCTGCGCGGCCAGGGTGAAGCTCGCGCGTTCGGCGACGCGGCAAAAGATGCGCAGGGCGTTGAGATCCATCGCCAGATTGTATTTTTTTAGAGAACAGTCTGGGCACGTTTTGGCGGTTTATCTCTTTCCTGTGAACGCCTAAAGTCCAATCTTCCTTCCACTTTCAGCGAGACTTCCATGAACGCATCCTCCCCCCGCATCGCCTTGGTGACCGGCGCAAGCCGTGGTCTGGGCCGCAGCGAAGCCCTGCATCTGGCCCGGCAAGGCGTGCACCTGATCATCACCTACAAGGACAATGCGGCCCAGGCGCAGGAAGTCGTGCGCGAGATCGAAGCCCTGGGCAGCCGCGGTGTGGCGCTGCGCCTGGACGTGGCCGACAGCAAGAGCTTCGCGGCCTTCGCGCAAAGCGTCAAAAGCGCGCTGGCCGACACCTGGCAACGCGCGCAGTTCGACTATCTGGTGAACAACGCGGGCGTGGGCACCATGGCGCCGTTTGCCGAAACCACCGAGGAACAGTTCGATCTGCTGGCCAATATTCACCTCAAGGGCACGTTCTTCCTGACGCAAAAACTGCTGCCCTTGATCCGCGACGGCGGCCGCATCGTCAACACTTCTTCCGGCCTGGCCCGTTTCAGCTTGCCGGGCTACGCCGCCTACGCCGTGATGAAAGGCGGCATCGAAGTGCTGACGCGCTACCTGGCCAAGGAGCTGGGCCCGCGCGGCATCAGCGTCAACACCATCGCGCCCGGGGCGATCGAGACCGACTTCGGCGGCGGTGCGGCGCGCGACAACGCCCAGGTGAATGCCCACATCAGCGGCCTGACGGCCCAGGGGCGCGTAGGCCTGCCCGACGACGTGGGCGGCGCGGTGGCGGCGCTGCTGGCCGAAGGCAACCACTGGGTCACGGGCCAGCGGATTGAAGTGTCGGGCGGGATGGTGCTTTGAGAGCGGCGGGGGCAAGCCCCGCGCCGGCTGCGCAACACCCGTGGGCGAAACCTGATCCCGATCCCTTTTCGGGATAGGGCTATTCCAGCGTGAATCCAATCTTCAGGGCCACCTGCCAGTGCGCCACCTTGCCATCGACCACATGGCCGCGCGTCTCGGTGACGGTGAACCACTGGATGTTGCGTACCGTCTCATGCGCCTTGGCGATGGCGGTGCTCACGGCCTCTTCGATGCTGACACTGGAAGAACCGGTCAGTTCAAGCAGCTTGTAGACATGGTTGCTCATGGCATGACTCCCAAAGTTGGATGTGGCTGTCCGGCAAAAGCTTATGCGCTTTGCGCGGCGAACACAAACTCCTGACCTGGGGATGCCGACCGCCAGGAGCAACCGGTCTCAGTCGCCGCCTGCCCGGGTCGCCCCGGCATGGCCGTTTTCGCGACAGACAATGCCCTCCATCCACCGCCCGACCTGCTCCAGCCGCTGCTGCGTGGACAAATCCCCTTCCAGGCAAAGAACCGGGCATTTGCGCGCCGCCAGCCAGGCGCGTTGCCTGGCCAGGCTGCGGCCTTCGGGCGGGCCGGCGTCGTACTGCGCGGCCCATTCCAGAAACTCCGGGTCGGCCTTGCCGTAGAGCCGCAGCTCGCGCTCACGCAGGCGTGCCAGGCGCAAGGCGGTATCGACGTAGAGAAAGACGATGCCGTCAAAAGCATCTTCGACTTCGGCCCCCCAGGCGTTGACCGAGCCCGATACCACCAGTTGCGGACTGCGCTGGAACTGTGCCAGGAGCAGGGTGCGCCGTTCCTCCACCGGGCGCGTGGTCTGATAGGGTGGGTCGGAAGGCAGCCAGAAGAGGTCATCGCCTTCCTGAAAGCGCGCGCCCAGCTGCGCCGCGAGGGCCTTGCCCAGCGTGGACGTGCCGGATCCGGCGGCACCGGTGATGTGAATGCGCATTTTTGGGGCCCCCAATTCAATGCATCGCACTGTACCGTGGCGAACGGCGCGGCACGGCCCGTGCACGCCATGGCAGCCATCCGTGGCAGCAAGGTAGAATTTTCCGCACCCATGGACACCTCCACCCTGCTGCTCTTTGTGCCCGCCTGTTTTGCGCTCAACATGGCGCCCGGCCCCAACAACCTGTTGTCGGTCAGCAATGCGGCGCGCTATGGCTTTCGCCATGCCTGCGCTGGCGCCATAGGGCGTCTGCTGGCGTTTGTCGGCATGCTGGCGCTGGCTTCGGCGGGGCTGGCCGTGGTGCTGCAGGCGTCCGAAACCGTGTTTGCGCTGATCAAGTTCGCCGGCGCGGCCTATCTGCTGTTCCTGGCGGTCAATCTTTGGCGCGCGCCTGTGGCTGGCGACGGCGATGCGCCCGTGGCCGCCCCATGCAAGAGCCGCCTGGAACTGGCCCGGCAGGAGTTTCTCGTGGCGGCGGGCAACCCCAAGGCGATTCTGATCTTCACGGCCTTTTTGCCGCAGTTCGTCAATGCGCAGCTGCCTGCGGCAGGCCAGTTCACGCTGTTGGGCGCATTGTTCTTGCTGCTGGAGTGCCTGGCGATTGCGCTGTACGCCTATATGGGCGTGCACATGCAATCCCTGCTGGGCAAGCCTCGGGCCAGGCGCATGTTCAACCGGGGATGCGCGGGCTTGCTGGCGGGCGCGGCCGCGGGCTTGCTGCTGTCGCGCCGGGCCTAGAACGTGTTTTCCTGCTGCGCCTTGCCGTGCGCCACGGACAGCGCGCCGGGCAGGCGCACGCCGTTCTTGACGGCCAGGATTTCGGCCATCACGCTGACGGCGATTTCGGCCGGAGTCTTGCTGGCAATGTAGAGGCCGACGGGCGCGTGCAGGCGGGCGAGCGAGGCTTCGCTTGCATCGAAATGCGCGATCAGCCGCTGCCGGCGGTTGTCGGTGTTGCGGCGCGAGCCTATGGCGCCCACATAGAAGGCGGGGCTGTGCAGTGCCTCCAGCAGCGCCAGGTCGTCGAGCTTGGGGTCGTGGCTCAGGGCCACGATGCAGGTGCGCGCATCGGGATGCAGGCTGTGCACCGCGTCGTCGGGCATTTCGGTGCTGGTCTGCACGCCCGCCACGGACCAGGTGGCCAGGTATTCGCTGCGCGGGTCGCAGACCGTCACCGCAAAGTCGTTGAACAAGGCCATGGTGGCGACGTATTCGGCCAGCGCAGAGGCGCCAATCAGCAGCATGCGGTACTGCGGCCCCAGGGTGCAGGCCAGGGTGGCGCCGTCGAAGTGCAAAGGCGCGGGCGTTTGAATGCTGTGCAGCGTCACGGCGCCGCTGGCGCAATCCACGCTGCGCCGCACCAGCTGCCCGGCTTCGAGTTGCACCACCAGGGCCTGCAGCGCGGCCAGGTCCGGGTTGAACTCCAGCAGCAGCTGCAGCGTGCCGCCGCAGGGCAGGCCGAAGCGGTGGGCTTCGTCGGCGCTCACGCCGTAGCGCACGACCTGGGGCGTGGACTGCGCAATGCCCGCAGCGCCGTGGGCACGGGTGTAGCGGGCCATCAGGTCGTCCTCGACACAGCCGCCGGAGACCGAGCCCGCGCAGCGCCCGTCCTCGTGCAGCACCATCATGGAGCCCACAGGGCGGGGCGAAGAGCCCCAGGTGGTCGCCACCGTGACCAGCAGCACGCGATCCCTCGCCGCGCACCAGTCGCGGGCCGTGCGCAGTACGCGCAGATCAAGGCTTTCCATGCGGGACGCTCCTTGTCACGTCGGGCGTGCGGCGAGCAGGGCTTGGGCGCGCGCCAGGTCGGCCAGCGTGTCGATGTCGGTCACGATGCCGCTGTCGTCCAGCGGTAGCGCATGCACCGTGCCCGCGGCGCGGTGCGCACGCACGATGGCCGCCGCGCCCAGCTCGCCCTCCAGCGTGGACAGCGCCGCGAAGCACTGCGCACTGAAGCCGACCGGGTGGCCTGCCTGGCCGTTCCAGAAGGGTTGCACCACGGGATGCGCCGCCAGGCTTTGCGCCACCTGCAGCAGGCTGTGCGGGCGTACCAGCGGCAGGTCGCCAGGCAGGATGAGCCATCCCCCGGCATCCGCCGTGGCGCGTACGCCGCGCGCAATGGAGTCGCCCATGCCTAAGCCCGCGCCCTCCTCGGGGCGCACCACATGGCAGGGCAGCCCGGACGCGGCCACGGCGCGCAGCACATGCTCGAGCACCGGCATGCCGCCCAGCAATGCATCGAGCTTGTGCGTGCCTGCGCCGGACTGTCTGAAGCGGCTGCCTTGCCCGGCAGCCAGCACGATCACGATGGGTGGGTTGTACGTCATACGGTTTCAGGCCAGCGTGCGCACGGGCAGGCTGCGCACGCGCTTGCCCGTGGCGGCGAAAATGGCATTGCACAGCGCCGGCGCCACGGGGGGCACGGGCGGCTCGCCCACGCCGCCTGGCGGCAGGTCGTGGTTGTCGTTCACCAGGTGGGTGCGGATCAGGCGCGGCGAGGCGTTGTGGCGCAGCACTTCGTAGTCGTGGAAGTTGCTCTGCAGCACGCGCCCCTTGGCGAAAGTGATTTCGCTGGCCAGCGCCAGACCCAGGCCCATCACGGCGCCGCCTTCCATCTGGGCGCGGATGCGTTCGGGGTTGATCTGCGGGCCGCAGTCCATGGCCATGTCCACGGCCAGTACCTTGACTTCGCCCTTGTCGTCGACGGCCACTTCGACCACCGTGGCCGTATAGCTCATGAAGCTGTAGCAGAACGCCAGGCCCAGGCCGTGGCCCTTGGGCAGGGTACGGCCCCAGCCCGCGCCTTGGCACGCGGCCTCGATCACGCCGCGCAAACGGCCGGTGTCGTAGGGGTAGAGCGTGGGCGATTCGCTGTAGTTCCAGCTGTCGGCCAGGGTGCCGGGGTCGATCTTGCGCGCCGGCCCGATCAGATCGAGGGCGAACTGCCGGTGGTCCCGGCCCGCGCGGTGCGCGAGTTCGGCAATGAAGCACTGCGCCGCGAAGGCGTGCGGGATATTCGCCACGGAGCGGAACCAGCCTATGCGCGCGTGGGCCGCGACTTCCGCAGTTTCCACACGCACGTTGGGGATGCGGTAAGGCATGTTGATGGCCGACATCGCGGACTCGAACAGCTGCTGCCCCTTGGCGCCTTCGGCGAACAGCGAGGCAATGGTGGGGGCGGCGCTGCGGTGCAGCCAGGATTGCACCTGCCCATTCTTCCCGACCACGGCTTCGAGCCGCTCGACCGACACGGTGTGCAGGTAGTCGTGCTGGATGTCGTCCTCGCGCGTCCAGACCAGCTTGACCGGCGTGCCCGCGGGCATGGCCTGGGCCACGATGGCGGCCTCGTCGACGAAGTCGGGCTTGGACTTGCGGCCGAAGCCGCCGCCCAGCAGCAGCACGTTGACCTTGACCTTCTCGGGCTTGAATTGCAGGCGCTTGGCGACGGCATCCTGCGCGGCCGCGGGGTTCTGGATGGAGGTCCAGACTTCGGCACTATCGCCCTGGATCCGCACCGTGGCCACCGGCGGCTCCATGGACGCATGGGCCAGGTGGGGCACGTAGTAGTCGGCGGCAAAGCGTGCGGATCTGGGCGCCTTGGCCCAGGCCTGCGCGGCATTGCCCTGGTTGCGCACCGGCTTGCCGGGCGTGCGCGCGGCGGTTTCCAGCGTCTGGCGGTAGGCCGCCGAGTCGTAGCCGGCGTTGGGGCCGTCGTCCCATTCGATTTCCAGGGCGGCACGGCCCTGCATGGCCGACCAGGTGTTGCGCGCGACCACGGCCACGCCCCCCAGCGGCAAGAACCCCGGCGCGCCCTGGAAGCCGGGAATCTCCACCACCTTGAGCACGCCGGGCACGGCCAGCGCCTTGGCCTGGTCCACGCGCCGCAGCTTGCCGCCGACCACGGGCGGGCGCGCCACCACGGCGTAGACCATGCCGGGCAGGTGCATGTCCATGCCGTAAGTGGCCTGGCCCTGGCCTATGGCTTCGAGGTCGACCAGGCGCACGCGGTCCTTGCCGATGTAGCGGAAGTCGGCGCGGTCCTTGAGGCGCAGGGCCGCGCTGGCGGGCACGGACAGTTGGGCCGCGGCGGCAGCCAGTTCGCCATAGCCCAGGCGGCGACCGCTGGGCAGGTGCACCACTTCGTGCTGGCGGGCCTTGACTTCGGCAAGGGGCACCGCCCAGCGCGCGGCAGCGGCGGCTTCGAGCATCTGGCGGGCGGCCGCGCCCACGCGCCGCATGGGCAGCAGGAAGTGGCGCACGCTGCGCGAGCCGTCGACGTTCTGGTTGCCATAGCGCGCCTCGTCGGCCGGCGCCTGCACGATCTTGACCCGTTCCCAGAGCGCTTCCATCTCGTCGGCCACGACCATGGGCAGGCTGGTGCGCACGCCCGTGCCCATTTCAGCGCGGTGGGCGACGATGGTCACGCTGCCGTCGGCCGCGATGCTGACAAAGGCCAAGGGGTCGTCGACGGTGCCGCCGGGCATGCTCTCGGCGCCGTACTTCTGGGGCGCCGCATCGGCAGCCCATGCGGCGCTGACCACGCCGTGGGCCGTCACTGCCAGCGTCAGCGCGCCCAAGCTGCCTTGCAGGAAGCCGCGCCGGGAGAGTTGGGACGTGGTCGTCATTTATTTGCCTCCCTGAGCCAGCTGGCCTGCGGCCTGCTGGATGGCGGCGCGGATGCGCGGATAGGTGCCGCAGCGGCAGATGTTGCCGCTCATGGCGTCGTCTATCTGTTGTTCCGTGGGTCGGGGCGTGCTCTTGAGCAGTTTCACGGCGGTCATGATCTGGCCCGCCTGGCAGTAGCCGCACTGGGCCACGTTGTTCTCGACCCAGGCCAGCTGCACGACGGCGCCCACGGGATCGGCGGCCATGGCTTCGATGGTCGCGATCGCCTGTCCGGCCACCGCCGAGACCGGCGTGACGCAGGCGCGTATCGGCTCGCCATCCGCGTGGACCGTGCAGGCGCCGCACAGTGCCATGCCGCAGCCGAACTTGGTGCCGGTCATGCCCAGTTCATCGCGCAGCACCCACAGCAGGGGCATGTTGTCGGGGACGCTGATGTCCTTGGCTAGGCCGTTGATTTGCAATCGGGTCATGGCGAAATCCTGGGGTGGAGTGAAACAAACGCGGCACAAGGCGCGGCCCGCCGGGGACAGCCCATTATTCTTCGAATCATCCAGGCGTGATCCTCTGGACACATTCGGTTTCATGGCCTGGAACGGCGCTGTCCCTGGCCTTGGCGTCTGTCGGCTTTGCCGGCCGCTGCCGCGGGACAGGACGCTCAGCCGCCCAGGTAGGCGGCCATTTCCTTGTGGGTGAGCGCGATCTGGTCGCGCACGGCACGGGGCAGGCCGGCTTTCTCGGCAAACTCCGGCCAGCGGGCAATGGCCGCCTGGGATTCCTCCACGATGGCGTTGCACACCCCCAGCAAGCCGTAGGCGTTGGCTACATGGCGGATATCCTCGCGCGTGATCCGGGAGAATTTTCCGTTGACCGACATCAGGTGCTGGCGCAGCCATATATTGTCCGGGTCATAGGCATAGGTCACGTCGTACGCAGGGGCCAATTCCCACTGGCCGCCTTGTTTGAGCAAGAACGAGAAGTTCTTGGTGTGATCATCGTTGTTGGCGGCCAGCACGTTGAACACCATGCGGCGCAGGGTCTGGGCAAAAGAGGGCGCATCGAGCTGCAGTTGGCGCAGGGTCTGGAACAGCTGGTGGTAGCTGTGCGACTCCTGTTGGTTGAAATCCAGGTGTGCCATGCCGCACAGCGTCTGCATGTGGTGGCGCCGGTTGTCGTCCCGGTCAAAGCGCTGGGTCATGAAATGTGCCCGGCCTCCTTCTTCCAGCAGGCTGCAGTCGGACATGCTCACTCCGGCCGCGCGGGCCATCAGCGAGTAGGCGTACTCGATGCGGCCATAGTTCTTGCCCGGGCCCAGCTGGTGGTCCAGGCCGATGCCGTCGAACTTGAGCAACCAGGCTTCATACCCCGCGGGAATTTCAAACTGGCCGGTGCGTACGTCCTGGGTGTGCCGGTTCCAGGCGATGGTGGCCTTGGCCCGTGCACCGCCAGCCGAAGTGCCCACCTGGATGATCTGGCGCAGCAGGTCGCCGGCGTGGTCGCTGTCGACGAAATCGCCGTTGACCACGGCACGTGCTTCGGCGACCAGTTGCGACATTTGCACGGCGGTGGCGGCCGCGCTCTGCGGGCCTCGGCTGGGCTTGAACGTCAAGCCACCCATGGAGCGTCGGCCCATGTAGGCCAGGCGATCCAATGCCGTCACATTCGTCTGGGCGATACCGCGCTCGGCCATCCAGGCGTTGATCAGTGCATTGCCGAACCGGTCCGGCAGCGCATCGGCCAGCATGGCAGGCAGGCGCTGGTAGGTGTTCACGGGCAAGGTGGGGAACACAAAGGGCGCGTTGGCATCGGCCAGCGGCATGTGCAACGGCGACAATTCAATGCCCGTCTGCACGAATTTGGGCTCGTACTCAAAGGCGTAGAAGCCGGTGTCGGGGTCCAGCGCTACCGCCCCCACGTCCAGTCCCCAGAGATTGACGCTTACGGCTTGGACGGGCTTGAAAGCACTTTTGCGCGTGGCCATGGTTCCCTCCCTTTGCTTGCAATGGATCGCCCCGCCGCGAACGCAGGGCGCTGCGGCGGCAGATGCCTCAGGTCGGCTCGCTGTCGTCCAACTTGTTCAATCGCATTTGTTTGGCGTAAACGCTGCGGGCCGCTCGCTGGCGGGACGGCACACCGCGGGCAATCTGCAATGGGCTGATGCGCACGGGCGGGCGGAAGGTGGTCAGCCATTGGCCGTGCCCCAGGGCATCGATCACACGGATCAAGGAGATCACCCTGCTGCCGGCACCGGTCTCCAGCGCACGCAGGGTCTGCTTGGACACCCCCGCCTTGAGACACAGATCTTCCATGGTGATGTTTTGCCGCAGTCGTTCCTGGCGCAGTTGCTCACCCAGCTCAAGCTCGAGATCTTCAGGCGTTTTGGTTTGCTGCATAAGCAATGCTTTTTGGTGCGTTACCTTCGAAAGAAACTATAACGTATGCTTTTTCGTATTTTATACGAGTGCAATTTCTCTCATATGCATGCAAAAATAAAGTGCGATATTTGGTCTGTTATTGATGTTTTTCCAGTTAACAGACTGAATTCCGTACTTTATTGGCATATGTGTTTGACGGGGCGTGTGGATCCTGTCCTGGCAAGACGCCCCGGCCCACGCAGGACGGGGATGGCGAAGGCTCAGGTGCTGCCGCGCACCACCAGCTCATAGCCCAGTTGCACCGAGCGGGCCGGCAGCGGCGTGTCGCGCATCATGCCCAGCAGCATGTTCGCGCCTTCGCGGCCGACTTCGCTGCGCGGGGTGCGCACGGTGGTGAGCGCGGGCACCATCTGGTCGCTGCCGGCCAGGTCGTTGAAACCGGCCACGGCGATGCGCGACGGGACGGCGACGCCCAGGCGGTGGGCGGCGAGCAGCCCGCCCTGGGCGATGTCGTCGTTGCAAAAGAAGATGGCGTCGATGTCGGGCATGCGCTGCAGCATTTCCTCGAACAGCCGTGCGCCCAGGGCGATGGACGAGCGCTCGGGGCTGAGCATTTCCAGTCGCGGGTCATACAGGCCGGCCGCGTGCAGGCAGCGGCGGTAGCCTTCGGCGCGCTGCAGCACGCGCGGATCGAGCTGGGCGCCGCAAAAAGCGATGCGCCGCCGGCCCCGGTCCAGCAGGTGCTGGGTGATGGCCGCGCCGGCATCGGTTTGCGAAAAGCCCACGCAGGCCACGCCCGGCGCCGTGCTGGTTTCCATCAGGTGCACGCAGGGCACGCCGCTCTTGGCGATCAGCTGGCGCGCGGTTTCGCTGCGGTCGAAGCCCGTGACCAGCAGGCCGGCGGGGCGGTGCGGCAGGTAGGTGCGCAGCAGCAGTTCTTCCTCGGCGCTGTCGTAATGCGTCACGCCGATCAGCGGCTGGAAGCCTTCGGGAAACAGCGTGCGGTGCACGGCTTCGAGCAGGTCGACGAACAAGGTGTTGGACAAAAGCGGCACCAGCACCAGCACTTGCGTGCTTTTTTGCGAGGCCAGCGCGCGTGCCGCGGGATCGGGCACGTAGCCCAATTCGTCCACGGCCAGCTGCACTCTTTGCACCAGCTGGGGGTCGACACTGCGCTCGCTGCGCAAGGCGCGGGAGACCGTGATGGGACTGACGCCCGCGAGTCGGGCGACGTCGGCGAGGGTGGTGCGGCCGCTGGAGCGGCGAGCACGACGCGGTACTTCTGTCAAGGGTTTGTCCTGATGACTGGGGGAAAATGAAAAATCTATGATAGCGCTATCCGAGCCTGAAAGCATGGCTATTTTCCCGCGATAATCCGTCGCAAATTATTCTGTACGAGGAATCATGACCTCGTTTTTTTATGACCATCATGGATAGCGCTATCCAAGCCTCAATCCCTCCCGCGGAGCCGCCCACGCTGCCGCCCCAGGCCCTGGTGGTGATGGGCGTTTCCGGCTGTGGCAAGTCCAGCGTGGCGCAGATGCTGGCCGCATCGCTGGGCTGGACGCTGCACGAAGGCGACACCTACCACTCCGCCGAAAGCGTGCGCAAGATGCAAGCCGGCATTGCCCTCACCGACGAGGACCGCGGCAGCTGGCTGGCGCACCTGTCGGACATCCTGGCCACGGCCAGGCCGGGCGCGGGCATCGTGCTGACCTGCTCGGCCTTGAAGCGCAAGTACCGCGACCGCCTGCGCCAGGCGCAGGCGCCGGGCGCTCTGGGCTTTGTGTTCCTCGATCTGGACTACGCCACGGCCTTGCAGCGCGTGCAGGCGCGGCCCGGGCATTTCTTCTCGCCCGATCTGGTGGCCAACCAGTTCGCCACGCTGGAGCGCCCCGAAGGCGAGGCCAGCGTGCTCGGCGTCGACGCCACGCTGGCGCTGGCGCAGATCGTGCGCCGTGTGAATACCTGGCTGGCTCCTGCCCAGCCATGACCTGTTTATCTTTCAGAAAGAATCTCCCATGAGTTCAGAAACCCAAAAGCCCAAGCCGCGCCTGCAGCGCGTGGCCGAGCTGTTCATGGTGCTGGCCCTGGCCGGCATGGTGGTGGCGGTGTTCGTCAACGTCGTGCTGCGCTATGTGTTCAACACCAGCATGGTCTCGTACGAGGAAATCTCGCGCCTGCTGTTCGTCTGGCTGGTGGCCATAGGCTCCATCGTGGCGGCCTATGAGTGCAGCCACCTGGGCTTCGACATGGTGACGTCGCGCGTCAGCCCCCAAGTGCGCAAGCTGCTGTTCTGGCTGACGCAGGCGCTGGTGGTGGTGTGCATGTTGCTGCTGCTGTGGGGCTCGTGGGCCCAGGTGCAGGCCGGCATGGCCAGCTACAGCACGGTGATGGGCTATCCGCTGGCGCTGGGCGCGGCGGCCACCCTGGTGCTGGCCGTGGGCATGCTGGTGGTGGCACTGCGCGATCTGCGCCGCGGTGCACCCGAGCCCTCGCATGACGGCTCCGTTCTCGATATCGAATAAGGAGCTGGCAGCATGCTTGTGACTTTCATTTTCCTGTTTGTGCTGATCGGCGGCATGGTGATCGGCATGCCGATTGCCCAGTCGCTGGTGCTGACCGGCGTGGCCTTGATGTGGCACCTGGACTTTTTCGACACCCAGCTGCTGGCGCAGAACCTGCAGGCGGGTTTCGACAACTTCCCGCTGCTGGCCGTGCCTTTCTTCATCCTGGCCGGTGAGCTGATGAACGCGGGCGGCCTGTCGCGCCGCATCATCGACCTGGCCAGCGCTTTCGTCGGCCATATCCGTGGCGGCCTGGGCTTTGTGACCATTGGCGCGGCCGTGCTGCTGGCGTCCATGAGCGGCTCGGCGATTGCCGATACCGCCGCGCTGGCCACCATCCTGCTGCCCATGATGCGCGACCAGAAGTACCCCGACAGCTACAGCTCCGGGCTGCTGGCTTCGGGCGGCATCATCGCCCCCATCATTCCGCCGTCCATGCCTTTCGTGATCTACGGCGTGACGACCAATACCTCGATCAGCAAGCTGTTCCTGTCGGGCATCGTGCCCGGCCTGATCATGGGCGTGTTCCTGATCGTGGCCTGGTGGACCATCGCGCGCAAGTTCCAGCTGCGCAGCGGCGAACGCATGCCCTGGGGCACGCGGATCAAGACGCTGGCCAAGAGCTTCTGGGCGATGATGATGCCGGTCATCATCCTGGGCGGCTTGAAGGGCGGCATCTTCACGCCGACCGAAGCGGCCGTGGTGGCCGCCGTCTATGCGCTGTTCGTGTCCATGGTGATCTACCGCGAGATGAGCTGGAGCAAGCTGTACAGCGTGTTCCTGGCCGCGGCCAAGACCACGGCCGTGGTGATGTTCCTGTGCGGCGCCGCCACGGTGACGGCCTACATGATCACGCTGGCCGACCTGCCCAATATGCTGGCCGACAGCTTCTCGGGCCTGCTGGGCAACCCCATGCTGTTCATGGCGCTGATGATGGTCTTCCTGCTGGTCGTGGGCACGGCCATGGACTTGACGCCCACCATCCTGATCTTCGGCCCGGTGTGCGCACCGCTGGCCGTCAAGGCGGGCATCGATCCGGTGTACTTCGGCTTCATGTTCATCTATGTGGGCTGTATCGGGCTGATCACTCCGCCCGTGGGCACGGTGCAGAACGTGGTGGCGGGCGTGGGCAAGCTGCGCATGGAAACCGTCATCAAGGGCACGACGCCGTTCCTGCTGGCCTATGTGCTGCTGGCCGTGCTGCTGGTGATCTTCCCGCAGATCGTGCTGGCGCCACTGCAATGGATGCATTGATGGCATCCACCCTGACTTTTTTCGTCGAACCGGAGCAGAGCGCTCCCTACAACAACCCGAGGAGATAATCATGCGTTTCAAATTTGCTTTGGTCGGCACGCTGGCCGCGTTGGTGGCCGCTGGCGCCGTGCAGGCCCAGGACTTCAAGCCGCGCATCGTGCGTTTCGGCTACGGCTTGGTGGATGACTCCAACCAGGGCCGCGCCGTGCGCCTGTTCGCCAAGGAAGTGGAAAAAGCCACGGGCGGCAAGATGAAAGTGCGTGCCATCGGCAACGCTTCGCTGGGTTCGGACACGCAGATGCAGCAGGCGCTGATCGGCGGCGCCCAGGAAATGATGGTCGGCTCGACGGCCACGCTGGTCGGCATCGCGCCCCAGATGGCGCTGTGGGACACGCCTTTCCTGATCAACAACACCAAGGAAGCCGACGCGCTGCTCGACGGCCCCGTGGGCGACAAGGTGCGTGCCACGCTCGAGCCCAAGGGCATCGTCGGTCTGGTGTACTGGGAAAACGGTTTCCGCAACCTGACCAACAACAAGCACCCCGTGACCAAGCTGGAAGACATGAACGGCATCAAGCTGCGCGTGATGCAGAACAATGTCTTCCTCGACAGCTTCAAGGCCCTGGGCGCGAATGCCGTGCCCCTGCCGTTCTCGGAGCTGTTCACCGCGCTGGAAACCAAGGCCGTCGACGGCCAGGAGAACCCGTTCAACACCGTGGTGTCGAGCAAGTTCTATGAAGTGCAGAAGTACCTGACGGTCACCAACCACGTCTACAGCCCCTGGATCGTCTCGGTGAGCAAGAAGTGGTGGGACGGCCTGAGCAAGGACGAGCAGAAGGTGTTGCTGGACGCCGCCAAGAAGGCCCGTGACTTCGAGCGCAAGGACACGCGCGAGGAAGCCACCAAGGCGCTGGCCGACCTCAAGACCAAGGGTATGCAGATCAACCAGCTGTCGGCCGTCGAAGCCGGCCGCATGCGCGACAAGCTGACCCAGGTGAACGCCACCGTGGCCACCAACGTCGGCATGGATCTGTGGAAGCAGACCCAGGACGAACTGGCCAAGATGCGCGCCGCCAAGTAATCCGCCATGCGCGGCGCGGTCCAGGCCTGGGTCTGGACCGCAGGCCGCTCTGGATCCAGGGCGTTTTTTCGGTAAAGCGCCCTTCGACATCAGGGTGAACGCAAAAAGGGCTGTTCGCCCTGATGTCGAAGGATGGATGGTCCGCTTCGCGTGAAAACGCTTTGCGGCTGCCGCCTCTGTGATTCCCGGTTCTGGCACGCCAGACGCCATTTTCATTAGCCCCTCCCCGGAACCGCAATTCCTGGGAGATGGGAGATTTCGCATGACACTCCAAGCCACCGTTGCCGCGGTCACGCACCGCATCCGCGAGCGCAGCGCCACTGAGCGCGGCGCCTATCTGCAACGCCTGCAGACCATGGCCCAGCGCCCGCCCGGCGCCCAGCGCCTGGGTTGCGCCAATGTGGCGCACGCTTTCGCCGGCCTGCCGGGCAACGACAAGCTGCGCATCGTCGCCGAACGCGCGCCGAACATCGGCATCGTCACGGCCTATAACGACGTGCTGTCGGCCCATGCGCCGCTGCAGCACTACCCCGATCTGATCAAGGACGAAGCACGCAAGCACGGCGCCACGGCCCAGGTGGCTGGCGGCGTGCCGGCCATGTGCGACGGCGTGACCCAGGGCACGCCGGGCATGGAGCTGAGCCTGTTCAGCCGCGACGTGATCGCCATGGCCACGGCCGTGTCGCTGAGCCATGACGTGTTCGACGCGGCGCTGCTGCTGGGCGTGTGCGACAAGATCGTGCCCGGCCTGCTGATAGGCGCGCTGCAGTTCGGCCACCTGCCCACGGTGTTCGTGCCCGCGGGCCCCATGACTTCCGGCCTGTCCAACAGCGCCAAGGCCAAGGTGCGTGAGCAGGCAGCCCAGGGCCTGGTCGGGCGTACCGAGCTGATGGCCGCCGAATCCGCGGCCTACCACGGAGAAGGTACTTGCACTTTCTACGGCACGGCCAACAGCAACCAGATGCTGCTCGAAGCCATGGGCTTGCACGTGCCCGGCACGGCCTTCGTCAACCCCGGCCAGGCGCTGCGCCAGGAGCTCACGCGCGAAGCCGCGCGCAGCGTGCTGCAGCCCGGTTGCGCACCCATCGGCCAAGTGGTCGATGAGCGCGCCATCGTCAACGCCATGGTCGCGCTGCTGGCCACCGGCGGCTCGACCAACCACCTGATCCACTGGGTGGCCGTGGCGCGCGCCGCGGGCATTCAGATCGACTGGAACGACTTCTCCGAACTGTCGGCCGTCGTGCCCTTGCTGGCCCGCGTCTACCCCAACGGCAGCGCCGACGTGAACCAGTTCCAGGCCGCGGGCGGCCCGGGCTATGTGATCCGCGAGCTGCTCGATGCCGGCCTGATGCACGAGGACGTGTTCACCGTGCGCCCCGGCGGCATCCGCGAATTCACGCGCCTGCCCATGGGCGACGCCACGCACCAGCTGCGCTGGGCCGAGATCGGCGACAGCCTGGACAGCGAAGTGCTGCGCCCGGCCAGCGCGCCGTTCAGCGCCACGGGCGGCCTCAAGCTGCTGCACGGCAACCTGGGGCGCAGCGTGATCAAGGTCTCGGCGGTGCCCGAGGACCGCCATGTGATCGAGGCGCCGGCGCGCGTCTTCGGCTCGCAGGCCGCGCTGCAGGAGGCTTTCCAGGCCGGCGAACTCGACCGCGACGTGGTCTGCGTGGTGCGCTGGCAGGGCCCGCAGGCCAATGGCATGCCCGAGCTGCACAAGCTCACGCCGCCGCTGGCCGTGCTGCAGGGCAAGGGTTTCAAGGTGGCCTTGGTGACCGACGGCCGCATGAGCGGCGCCTCGGGCAAGGTGCCGGCCGCCATCCACGTCTCGCCCGAAGCCAAGGCCGGTGGGCCGCTGGCGCGCGTGCAGGACGGCGACATGGTGCGCCTGGATGCCGTGACCGGCACGCTGGATGTGCTGGTCGACGCTGCCGAATGGCAGGCGCGCACGCCCGCCACCATGCCGGCGGAGCTGGCCCAGGACAACGGCCTGGGTTTTGGCCGTGAACTGTTTGCCGGTTTCCGGCGCAATGCGCTCAGCGCGGAAGAAGGAGCCTGCTCGTGGCTGTAAACAACCCAACATTGACGGCGCTGGATGTGATGCGCGACGCGCCCGTGATTCCCGTCATCGTGCTGCACGAAGTGCAACACGCCGTGCCCATGGCGCGCGCCCTGGTGGCCGGCGGCATTCGCATGCTGGAAGTCACGCTGCGCACGCCCCAGGCCCTGGCCTGCATGGAAGCCATCGCCCGCGAAGTGCCCGAAGCCGTGGTCGGCGCGGGCACGGTGCGAAGCGTCGCCGATGCCAAGTCGGCCGAGCGCGCCGGCGCCCGCTTTGCCGTGAGCCCAGGCTATACCTCGGCCCTGGGCGAAGCCTGCAAGGCGCTGGGCCTGCCTTTGCTGCCCGGCGTGGCCACCGGCAGCGAAATCATGATGGCCCAGGCCGATGGCTTGCAGGCACTGAAGTTCTTCCCGGCCCTGCAGGCCGGCGGCCTGGCCATGCTCAAGGCCTGGCAGGGCCCGTTCGGCGACGTGCAGTTCTGCCCCACGGGCGGCATACAGCCGGGCAACGCCGCCGATTTCCTGGCTTTGAGCAACGTGGCCTGCGTCGGCGGCTCCTGGCTGGTGCCGGCCGATGCGTTGGCCCAGGGCGACTGGGGACGGATCACGGCGCTGGCGCGCGAAGCGGCGCAACTGCAGCGGGCCTGAGGCCTGATCAGGCGGCGCCGCGTGCCGCCGCCAGGCTGTCCTGCAGCACGGCGATGAGCCGCTCGGAGACCAGTTTCACGATAGGCCCCATGGGCTTGGTCGCGTCCACGGCCACGGTGATCTCCTGCGGTTCGGCCCCCCGGTCGCGCACCGGGATGAAGACCAGCTGGCCCGCGGCCAGCTCCGGCGCCACGTCCAGCTCGGAGGTGAACACCACATGCTGGCCGGCGAGCGCCAGCTGCTTGACCAGCTGCAGCGAATTGGTCTCGGTGAAGCGGCGCGGCTCCTTGAACAGCCAGTCGTACTGCGCCTCGAGATAGCGGCGTATGGTCAGCGCCTTGCTTTGCAGCGCGACCGGGTAGGCCGTGGCTTCCTGGATGCTCACCGTCTCGCGCTGCGCCAGCGCGTGCCCGGGCGCGACCACGCAACCCAGCGGCAGCGCGCTTTTCCAGAGCACCAGCAACTCCCGGCGCGGCTTGAGGTTGAAGATGGCGGCCAGATCGGCCTGGCCGGTCAGCAGCGCGGCCTCCGCATCGTCGGGCGTGGCCAGATCGATGGACAGGCTGACCAGCGGGTGCTGCACACCCACTTCCCGCACCAGGGCCGGCATGACGCTGGTCGCATGGCTGTCCATGGCCACCAGCGACACATGGCCCTGGTGCACCCCCTGGATGCGCCGGATCTCGGCGATCACGCCGCGTTCGTCCTGCAGCCAATGGCGCGCCAGGGTGATGAGCGCATCGCCCGAGGGCGTGAGCCGCATGCCGCGCGGCAGCCGCTCGAACAAGGGCACGCCGAGTTCTTCCTCCAGATGCAGGATCTGCCGGTTGATGGCCGAGGCCGCGACGTGGAGTTCGCGCGCGGCCTTCTGGATGGAGCCTGAGCGCGCCACCTGGTCGGCGTAGCGCAGTGCGGCGGGAACGAGCAAATGGCGCATGGAGGAGGGCAGGAAGTCTGGAATGTGCGTACTGATTTTACGTACGCAGCATTGCAAAAATGGTGATGGCCGGCAATGAGTTGCATCCCTATGATGGCTTTCATGACCACACCATCCCGCCTGGAATGCCTCAACCACTGTGCGCCCCAAGCCTTTTGCGCGGCGCTGGCCGACATCTGGGAGCATGCGCCCTGGGTGAGCCAAGGCGTTGTCGACCAGCGCCCGTTCGCAACCGTGGACGCCTTGCACGCGGCCATGGTGGGCGTGGTCGCTGCGCTGGACGAACCCGAGCGCGTCGCCTTCTACGCGGGACACCCGGAGCTGGCCGGTGAAGACGCGCGCCGCGGCACGATGACCGATGCCTCGGTTGCCGAGCAGGGCTCGCTGGCGCTGGCGCAACTGGGCGCGCAGGAAGCCGCGCGCTGGAACGCGCTCAACCAGGCCTACCGCGCGCGCTTCGGCTTCCCGTTCATCCTCTGCATCCGTCGCCACACGCGCGACTCGGCACTGCGCGCCTTCGAGCAGCGCCTGCGGCAGGGCAGGGCCACCGAGCTGGCCACGGCCCTCGACGAGATTTCCGCCATCACCCGCTTGCGGCTGGACCGCTTGATGAACGATGTTTTCCCCACGGCCAGCCTGTCCCTCACTTCCTGATCCACCACCGGAGCTCCCCATGAACACTCGACGCAGACTCTCTCTTCTGGCCTGCGCTCTGGGCCTGCTGGCCGCGGCGCTACCCGCTGGCGCCCAAGGCCCTTATCCCGACCATGCGGTGAAACTCATCGTGGCGCTGCCCGCGGGCGGCGGGGTGGACATCATTGCGCGCCTGGTCGGCCAGAAGCTGGCCGCCGTCACCGGCCAGCCCTTTGTGGTGGACAACCGGGCGGGGGCTTCGGGCCGCATCGGCCTGCCGGTGGTGGCCAAGGCCGCGCCCGACGGCTATACCCTCATGGCCTCTCCCGCCTCCTTTCTGACCACCAACAAGAGCATCTTCAAGGAGCTGCCCTACGACCCCCAGGCCGATTTCGCGCCCATCACCAAGCTGGCCAACCAGTCCATGGTGCTGGTGGTCAAGGACAAGCAGAAGTTTGCCAACGTGGGCGCGCTGCTGGCCGCCGCCAAGGCCAGGCCCGCCAGCCTGAACTACGCGAGCTCGGGCGACGGCAGCCCGCAGCACCTGGCCGCGCTGATGTTCGAGACCCGCTCCCAGGTGCGCATGACCCATGTGCCCTACAAGGGCGGTGCGCTGGCCATCAACGACTTGATGGGCGGTAACGTCGACCTGCTGTTTGCACCTTTGCCCGAGGCGCTGCCCTACCTCAAGTCGGGCAGGCTCACCGCGCTGGCACTGATGAGCGACAAGCGATCGACCCTGATCGCCGACGTGCCCACCATGCGTGAAGCAGGCGTGCCCAACATGGTCATGCAGACCTGGATAGGCCTGCTGGCGCCCGCGGGCTTGCCCCGACCCTTGGTCGACCAGCTCAACCGCCAGGTGCATGCCATCCTGCAGAGCGAGGACGTGAAAAAGCAGCTGCATGACATCGGCATGGACATGGCGCCCACCACGCCCGAGCAGTTCCAGCAGACCATCGCCCAGGAGATCGCGCTGCATGCGGAACTGGTCAAGGCCGCGGGGCTGGTGCCGCAATAGGGGCGGCAACGCACTGGGCCTCGCGTGCGAACGAGCAGGCCCTTTTTGAATCTGGGCATTAGCCCCATGCCGGCAATGAGGTCTCGTTGGAGCGAGAAGCCTTGGGCAGAGCTGCTTGCGCAGCTTAGGAGCCGGTCACCGTAAAAAGTTCGCCAGCGTATGTGCCCTGGAATGTGCGAATCGGATGGGAGAGGTACCGCGCTACGCTCGCCTTGAGCTCTCGGTACTCCGGACTGTTGATCTTGTAGGCGTACCCCGATCCGATTTTCAGCACCTGAGCCCCGCCAGTGCCGATGACCGCTGAGTCGTGATAGCCGGAAACCAGGACCGCTGAGATCTTGCGCTGGCCCGGGTTGTCGACAATCCAGCGCACCGGCTCATAGCTGCTCAGAACCAGCACCAAGGGTGTCGAAGAGGACGTGATGCTGACCCGAACCGGCCCGGCCGTACGCCCCGCACCAGCGCGGTGTACGCCATACTTCGACTCATACACCCCAATGACCTCGACTTGGGCGTTGGGCGGTATGTTCGCCAGCAGGGGCGTCGGAGCAGGCGCGTCCTGTCGAGTCTGCGCCTCCTGCATTTTTGCCTGCTGCAGTTTCTCTAGTTGCACCTCAAGATTCGCGGCGGAGATGGCTTGCTGCAGATCCATGGCGTCGCCGACTTCGACCTTGTCGCCCACCGAGGCAAAGTTTCCTCTCTGCATAAAACCGACCCTCGGTGAAAGCGACAGAATCCCTCCTAGGTTGTTGTCGTAGTGGAGGACCGGTGCCGTGGTCATTCTTTCGACGTCCAGAGCCCGCCCCTCTCTGATGTGCATGGCTCCAGGCTTGGGCGTCGAGTAGATCAGGGTGGTATCGCTGACTTGCGCGAAGTTTCCCGCGCGCAGCAGGCTCATATCCAGGTAACCGCTTTGGCCGGTCGCCATATTCAACCAACCTAGACCCGGATGGCTCACATACAGGAGCTTTGTGCCGTTGCTCATCAGGAATGGTCTTCCCGAACTGAGCGTTCTGGTTGTCGGCCAGAATTGCACTTGCGTTGACAGGATGCTCCCGTCAGCCTCCTTGACATGGTCCATCAACGCTACGCCAGAGTCACCACCAAGGATCTGGCGATCTGAGCCCCCCGGGACGTCTATGGCCCAACGCGGGTGTCTGATGGAGGCCGTGTATGGCGTTATTTTTCCGCTCACCAGATTCAACACGACGGTGCCAGATTCTGGACCTCCCCGTGTCATCACCAGCGCCCTGGATTTGGGAAGCCAAGAGACCAGTGAGCGGTATTGCTCGGAACTCCATATCAACGCGCCGGACTCGATGTCATAGGCATTGATCGATCGCCCCGTTTCCGCTTGGGCGATCATTACCCGGCCATTAGGGGAGAGCATGATGGCATTCGAGTTGAATCTCTGCTCTCGAATGGTCTGGATCGGTTTTCCATCCGGTAGGCGGACTGCCGTGATGCTTCCGCGGCTGCCTTGCACCAGCGCGACATTCGATTGCGCGGACGTGACGATGCCGGTCGTAACCTCTTCGTATGAGGGGAGCGCCCGAAGCGCGCCGAGTTCCGCCAAAGGGGCGAGGGGAGGCTTTGATAGCAGCGCTGCTATGCGCTGGAAACCGATCCACTCGCGGATATCCGCATCCTGCTTCTTGAAGCAATCAGCATCGGCAGGTTTGCGACGAATATCCTCCGGCGAGTCGAAGCGACCAATATTGATCGCGGATGTGCACGTCAGCGCTCTGACTTGCATCATCCTCTCAAGGCGGTCTTTCGCCGCAGCTTGATCACCATCCAGGGCCGCAGACTCGATGAACCGAGAGGCCGCGAGAGTGACGTCATCGGGAAGCGGGAAGGCCTTTGTGATTCTCTCTGCGGCAGGCGTAAAGCTTGCCGACAGTTTGTCGCAACCGCTGAGAGCAAGTGCGAACGCGACGATGATGACCGGCTTACAACGCGCTTGGATCATGCAAAGGCTTTCGGTAACGTATCGATACCTTCATCCTAGCTTGGATCGCTGTTTCTTGAAGCACTGGATCGCAGGGTTGGATGATTCGAGTTGAACGACGGCCTCGCAAGGGGCCGGCTCGGATCAAGATCTTGAGCATCCTCTGGGCGTGGGTGCGCAAGCGCTGCGCCAGTGGCTGCTCCCACACGCAGCTTCCAGCAAAGCCTTGTTCGGCAAGGAAGGCGGCACGACCGACATCCAGGCCAAGGGCGGCTACACCGCCACCGAGATGGCCGCCGGTGCCAGCCTGCGGATCAACCCAAGAACCAGCTTCTATGCGGAGTTGGGCAAGCTCTGGGCCAACGGCGGCGACAACCGCGTCAAGAGCGGGGTCCAGGCCTCGATCGGGGTGAAGGCGCAGTGGTAGGCGCAAGCGCGCAGTCGGCGGTCTGAGCTGTTGTTTCGTACAGTATACTGAGCCAAGGGGAGCTCTTGCGAAAGAGCGCCCCACCACTCCATAGTCTGTACCGGGCGCCGCGCCCAAGAATCCGACCCGCCGTTGCCGTGACCGAATCCAAGGGTTTCATCCTCACCCGCCATTGGCGGGATGCTCCGGCTGGCACGGAAATCGAGTTCTGGCTGGCGACCGAGGCCGGGCCCAGGAAGGTGGTGATCGCCGCTCAGACCTCGGTCGCCTTCGTCGCGGCACGGCACAGGGCAGCGGTAGCGGCACAACTCGCGGCCTTTCCGCGCATGCAGCTGCGTCCGCTGGCGCTGCGGACCTTCCATCAGGAACCGGTCATCGGTGTCTACGCGACGCATTTTCGGCAACTGGGCAAACTCGCGCGCGTTCTTCAGCCGCTGAATATTGCACTGCTGGAAGCCGATGTGCGTCCCCATGACCGCTACTTGATGGAGCGCTTCATCACCGCGGGGGTTCACATCGAAGCTGGCCGCACCGAAGGCGCGTCCATCGTGGACTGCCGACTCAAGCCTGCGTCCGACTACCGGCCGGTGCTCAAGCTCGTGTCGCTGGACATCGAGACCAGCCAGCACCAGGACTTGTACTCGATTGCCTTGGACGGCACGGCGGAGCGCGTCGTGTTCATGCTGGGGGAGCCGCCGCCTGAGGCGGGTGACGCTCAGGACTTCGCGCTCATCTACTGCGCCACACGCAAGGCCATGATCGAGCAGCTCAACGCCTGGTTCGAGCGCAACGACCCCGACGTCATCCTCGGCTGGAACGTGATCCAGTTCGACCTGCGGGTGCTGCAAAAGACGGCCGATGAC
This sequence comes from Acidovorax bellezanensis, assembly GCF_025421555.1. Lineage (NCBI taxonomy): Bacteria > Pseudomonadati > Pseudomonadota > Betaproteobacteria > Burkholderiales > Comamonadaceae > Acidovorax > Acidovorax bellezanensis. Next base: position 597,036 of record NZ_JAODYH010000004.1, on the reverse strand, counting down.
TGCGGTGTGAAGCTGCTGCTGGGCCGCGACCGCCAGCCCATCCAATGGCGTACCCATCCGGGCAAGCCAGACTATTTGTTCGCGCCCACACCGGGCCGGCTGGTCATCGACGGCATCGATGCGCTGAAGGCGGCGGTGTGGAGTTTTCCTTCCTTCAGTCTGGAGAATGTCTCGCAGACGCTGCTGGGCGAAGGCAAGGCCATAGGCGACGCTTACGACAAGATGGCCGAGATCGAGCGCCGCTATCAGCAGGACAAGCCCGCGCTGGCCGTCTACAACATCCGCGATTGCGAGCTGGTGCTGCGCATTTTCGAGAAAGCCAAGCTGTTGCAGTTCGTCCTGGAGCGGGCCCAGACCACGGGCCTGCAGGCCGACCACTTCGGCGGATCCATCGCTGCCTTCAGCCACCACTACCTGCCGCGCATGCACCGCCAAGGCTACGTCGCGCCCAACGTGGGCGAGATAGAGACCAAAGCCTTCCCGGGGGGCTATGTCATGGACTCCAAGCCCGGGTTCTATGACTCCGTCCTGGTGCTGGACTACAAGGGCCTGTACCCGTCCATCATCCGCACCTTTCTCGTCGACCCCGTGGGTTTGGCCGAAGGCATGCACCTGGCGGATGCAGGAACGGGCGTGTCCGGGCCCCAGCAGACCCTGTTCTCGCGCGACAAGCACTGTCTGCCGGAAATCGTGACCACGCTATCCAAGGCGCGCGACGAAGCCAAGCGGGTCAAGAACGAGCCCTTGTCCCAGGCACTGAAGCTGCTGATGAACTCGTTTGCCGGGGTGCTGGGCGCGACCGAATGCCGGTTCTTCAACCCCAAGCTGGTCTCGGCCGTGACCTTGCGCGGGCACGAGATGATGAAGCTCACCCGGACCTTCGTGGAGGGCAAGGGGTATGAAGCCATTTACGGCGACACCGACTCGATCTTCATCTGGCTCAAGCGCGCCCACACGAATGACGAAGCGCACGCCGTGGCGGCCGAGTTGGTGCGCGACATCAACGCCTGGTGGACCCGCACGCTGCGCGAGGAACAAGGGCTGGAGAACTTCCTGGAGATCGAGTTCGACACCCACTACAAGAAGTTCTTCATGCCGACCATCCGTGGCTCGGACATCGGCAGCAAAAAGCGCTATGCGGGTCTGAGCCTGGATGCCAGCGGCAAGGAGGAAATGGTCTACCGGGGTCTGGAGATGGCCCGCAGCGACTGGACTCCGCTGGCCCGCCAGTTCCAGGAGGGGCTGCTGACGCGCATCTTCCACGATGAGCCGCACCGCGAGTTCGTGACCGCCTATGCGCGGGCTACGCTGGCCGGCGAAAAGGACGACCTGCTGATCTACCGCAAGCGGCTGCGCCATCGCCTGGACGCCTACGAGGTCAATGTCCCGCCGCAAGTCCGCGCGGCGCGCATTGCCGACCTGCACAACGCCGCCGTGGGGCGCCCCCATCAATACCAGAACGGCGGCTGGATTGAATATGTCATGACCCGCAGCGGACCGGAGCCGCTGGAAGCCCGCCAGAGCGGGATCGACTACGAGCACTATCTGTTCAAGCAACTCCAGCCGATTGCAGATGCCATTCTTTTCCCCTTCGGCGAGAGCTTCACGGCGTTGACCACTTCCCAGCAAGACCTGTTCTAAGAGCGTGCGCGGCGCCGGCTGCGCTTTCTCGCCGCGTGGCAAAGCCGCCCTGGTGTTGGGGTTCCCCATGGACCCGGCCGCATGCGCTGGCTACCATCTCAGTCAGACTGGAGGCAAACCATGGCACAGGTTCGCGTTGAGGGCTTCACCGTTTCAATCGACGGCTACGGGGCCGGTCCGCACCAGGACCTCGAGCATCCGCTGGGCCTGGGCGGGGAAGAACTGCACCAGTGGCTGCTGCCCACGCGCACGTTCCAGAAGGCCTTGTTCGGCAAGGACGGCGGCACGACCGGAGTGGACGATGATTTCGCCGCCCGCGGCTTTCGCAACGTCGGCGCCTGGATTCTGGGGCGCAACATGTTCAGTCCCTTTCGCGGGGATGGGCCGGATGACCACTGGAAAGGCTGGTGGGGCGACAACCCGCCGTACCACGTTCCCGTCTTCATCCTGACCCACCATGCGCGCGCCCCCATCGTGATGGAAGGCGGCACCACCTTCCACTTCATCACCGGCGGCATTCACGACGCGCTGGAACGCGCACGCGCGGCCGCTGCCGGCATGGACGTGCGCATAGGCGGCGGGCCGGACACCATCCGGCAGTATCTGCGTGAAGGCCTGATCGACGAACTGCACCTGGCGATCGCGCCGGTGCTGCTCGGTCGGGGCGAATCGCTGTTCGCCGGGCTTGACCTGCGGGCGCTGGGCTACGCATGCGTTGAATGCGTCGCGTCGGCCAAGGCCACGCATGTCGTTGTGCGGCGCCAGGGGCACAGGAGCGCCCATGTTCTCGCCGAAGGCCAGTGCCCCTGACGGGCCGGCTCGAATGACCGTTTGACGGGAGTGACGGTGTGCAGGCTTGCCAGCGCTGGCCTGGGTTCGCCGTCGAAGTTTCACAAGTTACTGAAACTTCCGGTACACGCTAACCAACGCTGGACTTTATTTCCCATAACAATGGACTTTTTTTCCCATAACAAATAAAGGCCTGTATGTGGAGCAATCACCCACATGTCAAGGCCATTTCAGTGAGAGATTGATATGAAACATCAAGCGCAGGCGCAGCCCCTGGTGGCACGCATTTGGCTTTGGGTCCTGGGGGCCGTGCTGGCGATCGCCGGCCTGTTCTTCCTGGTCGGCGGCGGCAAGCTCGTCAGCCTGGGCGGCAGCTGGTACTTCCTGCTGGCGGGTCTGGGCTTGCTGGCCTCCGGCGTACAGCTGGTGCGCCGCCGCCTCTCGGGCGCCTGGTGCTATCTGGGCACTTACGCCGCGACCGTGCTGTGGGCGCTGTCCGAAGTGGGCCTGGATTACTGGAGCCTGATCTCCCGACTGCTGGCCATGACTTTTGGCGCGGCCGTGGTGGCGGCCAGCATGCCGCTGCTCCAGCCCGCGGGCGGCAGCGCTTCGCGCAAGGCGCCGTTCGCTGCGGCGGGCGTGCTGCTGGTGGCGGGCCTGGCGGCGTTTGTTTCCATGTTCCAGATCCACCCCGAAGTGCAGGCCCGGGCGGCCGCGGCCACGCGCAAGCCCGTGGAGGCGGCTTTGGAACAAAAGAACTGGGACAGCTATGGCAACAGCCACAACAACGACCGTTTTGCGGCGCTGGATCAGATCAACGTGGACAACGTCCAGAAGCTGGCCGTGGCCTGGACCTTCCGCACGGGTGACACGCCCCAATCCACGGGCGCGGGCGCCGAAGACCAGCTGACGCCGCTGCAAGTGGGCGACAAGGTGTTCTTGTGCACCCCCAGCAACAACGTCATCGCCATCGATGCCGATACCGGCAAGCAACTGTGGCGCCAGGACGTGAACGCCCATGTGGGCGGCGTCTGGGAGCGTTGCCGTGGTCTGGCGTATTTCGACGCCGAGGCGGCATTGGCCCAGCCCACGGTGCCCGGCTCGACGCCGGTGCAACAGGTGTCGCTGCCCGCGGATGCCGCTTGCAAGCGCCGCATCCTGATGAACTCCATCGACGCGCGCCTGTTTGCCATCGATGCCGACAACGGCCAGCTGTGCAGCGGCTTCGGCCAGGGCGGCGTGGTCGATCTCAAGCAAGGCATTGGCGCCGTGCCCAACCCTGCCTACTACACGCTGACGTCCGCGCCCACCGTGGCCGGCACTACCGTGGTGGTCGGCGGACGCGTGGCCGACAACGTGCAGGTCGACATGCCCGGTGGCGTGATCCGCGGCTTTGACGTCATCACCGGCGCGCAGCGCTGGGCCTTCGACGCGGGCTCCAACACGCCCAACGAAATCCTCCAACCCGGTCAAACCTACACCCGCTCCTCGGCGAATGTCTGGGCCGGCACGACCTACGACGCCAGCTCCAACACGGTGTATCTGCCCATGGGCTCGGCTTCGGTCGACTTGTACGGCGCCACCCGCAGCGCGGCGGATCGCAAATATGGCGCTTCCATCCTGGCGCTGGATGCGGCCAGCGGCAAGGAGAAATGGGTCTACCAGACCGTGCGCAACGACCTGTGGGACTTCGACATCCCCATGGCGCCGACGCTGATCGATTTCCCCGGCAAGAACGGCCAGACCACGCCTGCGCTGGTCGTGGGCACCAAGGCCGGCCAGATCTTCGTGCTGGACCGCCAAAGCGGAGCGCCGCTGACCAAGGTCGAGGAAGTGGCGATGAAGCCCGGTCACATCCCGAACGAGTACTACCCCGAGACGCAAAAGCTGTCCGTGGGCATGCCGCAGATCGGCACGCAGACCCTGACCGAAGCCGACATGTGGGGCGCCACGCCGTTCGATCAGCTGATGTGCCGCATCCAGTTCAAGTCCATGCGCTACGACGGCATGTTCACCGTGCCGGATACCGATGTCTCGCTGAGCTTCCCCGGCTCGCTGGGCGGCATGAACTGGGGCGGCATTTCGGCCGACCCGACCAACAACCTGATCTTCGTGAACGACATGCGTCTGGGCCTGTGGGTCAAGATGGTGCCGCAAAAGCGCGACGCCGCGCTGTCCGATGGCGGTGAAGCGCCCAACACCGGCATGGGCCAGGTGCCGCTGGGCGGCACGCCTTATGCGGTGGTCAAGAACCGTTTCATGTCGCCCATGGGCATTCCTTGCCAGAAGCCGCCTTTCGGCACGCTCACGGCCATCGACATGAAGACCCAGCAGGTGGCCTGGCAAGTGCCCGTGGGCACGGTCCAGGACACGGGCCCGCTGGGCTTCAAGATGGGCCTGCCCATGCCGGTCGGCCTGCCCACCTTGGGCGGCACGCTGGCCACCCAGGGCGGCCTGGTGTTCTTCGCCGGCACCCAGGACTACTACCTGCGCGCCTGGGATGCGGCCACCGGCAAGGAAGTCTGGAAAGGCCGTCTGCCCGTGGGCAGCCAGGGCGGCCCCATGACGTACAAGTCGCCCAAGACGGGCAAGCAATACGTCGTGATCTCGGCCGGCGGCGCCCGCCAGTCGCCCGACCGCGGTGACTATGTGATCGCCTACGCGCTGCCTGACGGCACCAAGTAAGTCGTCGCCAAGCCTGCCCAAGCCATGGAGCTCAATCGAGTTCCATGGCTTTTTTTACGCCCGCTGTGAGCTCCTGAGGATGGCCTCAAGCCTTGTGGGAGCGTGCTAGGGCGCGGCGTGCGTTGTCGGCGATGGCTGCGGCCAGCCATCCAAACAGCGGGGGCGGAAGATCGTGGCCCATGCCCTCGACCATCAGCAGTTGGGCGCCCTTGATGTTCGCCGCCGTGTCCTTGCCGGCTTCCGGGGGAATAAGGGGGTCGTCTGCCCCGTGCACGACCAGCGTTGGCGTCGTGATGCGCGCCAGCCGTGCCCTCCGGTCCCCGGCGGCTGCGATGGCGGCGAGCTGCCGCCAAAACCCCGCAGGCTGGTAGGCGCGCTGGAGTTCGGCCAAGGCTTGCGCACGTTGAGCGGATGCGTCGAACGCATGGCCTGGCCCGGCAATCGCTTGCGAAAAAGCCACGCAATGGGCGAGATAGCCGTCTTCGTCCTGCCTCGGATGGGGTGCGGGCGCGGTCATCGCCGCCATCACGGCCGGGCTGGTTTGCGGCAACGCTGGGTTGCCCGTGCTCGACATAATGGAGACCAGCGATAGAACGCGCTGCGCATGTTCGCTGGCCACCAGTTGCGCGATCATGCCGCCCATGGATCGGCCCACCACGTGCGCTCGCTGGATATTCAACGCGTCGAGCAAGCCCACCACGTCGTCGGCCATATCGCCCAGCGTATAGGGCACATCGGGCGTTTCGCCGCGCGCCACTGCCTCGGCGATGGCTGTGAAATCGGGCCTGGACGCACTCTCGAAGTGGGTGGACAGCCCCGCGTCGCGATTGTCAAAGCGAATCACGCGCAAGCCTTGTGCCGCCAAGAGGCGGCAAAACGGCTCGCTCCAGCGAATCATCTGCGTGCCCAGGCCGGAGATCAGCACCAGCGCTGGCACGTCGCTGTCGCCAAAGCAGTCGTATTCAATCTCTATTCCGTTGGCTTTAGTCTTGGGCACGGTGGGTGGTCCTTACATGCAGGTTTTTGCGGCTGCGCCGGTGGGCTTCACCGCCGCCGGGTGGATAGGGCGCCAGGCACAAGCCGGGAGGCGTCTTCATCAGGCATGCCTTTTGGGTTGGTCATAGCCGAGTTCGCCCTGGCAAGGGATTTCCTGGCGCCACAGGCCCACCAGCATTTCCAGTTCCTGGGCGGCATCGAACGCCGGGTCGTCGCTGGGTTTGAGCAGATCGAGGACTTCGAACAGGAAGCTGGCCTCGCCATGCGCGCGCCAATCGAGGGCGAGCTGGGCATTGCGGTGCTGCCCATGGCGCAGTTCGAAATGGTGGCGATTGAGCGTGCCCTGCGCATTCGTGCTGCCGGCAATCAACGCCCGGCCCGTGATCCGGTTGCGGATCGCATAGACACCAGCCCGGGTGGTCGTTTCCAGGTACTGCCGTTTGAGCTCTTTTCTGTGGGTCATCATTCACCTTTCTTGTCTTCGGCAGGCGCAGCCACGTCGGCCCGCGGCAGCGGGTCGGCCAGGAACCTGACGTAATCGCGAATGTCGGCCGGCCATGCTTCGGTCTGCTGGCGGAGCTTGGCGGCGTCGTTGGCGAACAGCGCCCGCGAAGCCTCTTCAAAGCCCGGCATATCGCCGGCCATGCTGGACATGAAGTGGTAGGCACATTCATGGGCCCGGCGCTGCTGGTCCCGGTCCACGTTGGCCCGGCGGGCGTCCTCCACCAGTTTGCGCAAGGTCACGGACGCACCGCCAGGCTGTGCCGCCAGCCAATCCCAGTGGCGCGGCAGCAGCGTGACTTCGCGCGCGACCACTCCCAGCTTGGGCCGGCCGCGGCCACGCGGCTCGCTGGACTCCTGGGGCGCCGCTGGGGTGCTCTCCGGCGCCAGGCGCGCCAGCATTTCGGCATCGCTGCCGCGCAAGTCGATGTCGACCAGTTTGCCGGTCTGATCGCAAAAGGTCAGCAGCGGCAGGGCCTGGCCGGACGCCAGGGCATGCTTCACCGCCAAGGCGTTGGCCGGCAAGCTGCCGCAGGCGATGCGCTGGTGGCCGTGGAAGCTGGTGTAGGAAGAAGTCATGGTGCGAGCGGGTTGGCCTTGGATGAGGTGAATAATACCCGGGTTAAATTAAAGCGTCAATAACACCCGGGTATAAATAGGCTTCCATGGGCTGTGACCGCTGCGGCGGTCCCTGCGCTCGACGACCGAAAATGGCACCGGGCGGCAATATTTCGGCCGCAGGCCGCCTGTGGCGCGTGGTACGCTGGCCGGCTTGTATGCAGGGAGATGTGGCAGTGAGTGAGCAGCATGAACTTTCAGCGCAGGACGCGGCGGCGGACATGCGCCGCACTCTGCTGGAGGCCGGCAAGACCGAGTTCGCCAATTACGGTTACGACGGCGCACGCCTGGAGCGCATTGCGGCCAAGGCGGGGTGTGCCAAGCGCATGCTGTACTACTACTTTGGCAACAAGAAGGATGTCTATCTGGCGGTGATAGAGCAGTGCTACACCGACATCCGCCAATCGGAAGAGCAACTCAACCTCGACGCCTTGCCGCCCCTGCAAGCCCTGCACACGCTGGCGCAGAAAAGCTTCGAGTACCACGAGAACAACCAGGAGTTCTCGCGCCTGGTGCTGCAGGAGAACTTCCAGGGCGGGGCGATGCTCAGCCAGATCTCCAGCACCGAGCAGTTGCGCAAGGCCGCGCTCGAACCGGTCGAGCGCATCCTGCAGCGCGGCGTGGCCCAGGGCCTGTTCCTGGAAACGGTCACCGCCGTCGATGTGCACTATCTGATTTCGGCCATGTCCAGCTTTCGCATCGACCACGCCGCCACCTGGCGCAGCTTGCTGCAAGTCGATCTCACGGGCGAAACCCTGCGCGCGCGCCATTTGCAGATGCTGCTCGATCAGTTGACCGGCCTGGTGTGCATGCCGCGGGCTTGAAAGCTTTGTGCTTTGAGCCCCAAACCACCGCTCAGCGCGATTCGAGCCGATTGACGTTGGCGCGCGAGTCCGTCATGCAAAGCCACTGCGCTCCCTTGAGGCTGAGAAACACTTCGTAGCCGCCCGGGATGGGCGCGTGCGACATGGGCAGCACGAACACGGCATTGGCACCGCTCTTGAGCGCCAAAGCGCTTTTGCAAGCGGCCACTGCTGCCGATGCCGCTTCCGGCACCGCCGCCGCGGGTCGGCGGTCCGCGGCCTGTACGGCGCAACCGGCAATGAAGGTGTAGATGGATGCGATAAACGGGATTTCTGAGTCTTTGAAATCAATGACTTGCCCGTTTTTTTCACCAATTCGTGGGACAAATTGCATGCAAAAGGCGGGATAAAGCTTCACTAATTTTTTTCGCTCTTGCTGCTAGCAACGGCGTGGGAAGCTATACCCATCAAAAGCTAAACCTATAGCGTCGTCCGCGGCGCATGATAGTTTTCTTGCACGAGGTCGACCCCGGATGCGTGGTTGACATACTGCGCACTCAGCTGGCGCGAATGAGCAACCAGAGCTCGAGTGTAGGGCAGGCGTGCATTCTCATAGCGCAGCAACGCTGCCGCCATTGACTCATCGTGGCGGCGCTTTGCTAGCGCGCGGGAAAGCAAGGCTGCGTCATCTACCCCTGTGGCAAAGCCGCTGCCGGTCATCGGAGAAACCACGTGAGCGGCGTCGCCCACAATGGCCAAAGGACCGGAGACGAGTCTTTCGGGCAGGTACTCTGCAATAGGTGCACCGCTCAGTGAAGTTGTCGACTGCACGCCGAGTGTTACTGCCGCAGCCCACACGTCGGGCCAAAGGCTGGGAATCATGGACAAAAGCTCGGAACGGATGTCCTTGTCGATGCTCCTGCGCCCCAACGTGCCCATCAGATAGCCTTCAGGCGTTAGGCGATTTGTCGCACGCAGCAGTACATCGCGGTGCGCGTCGAACCATGCGAATGTGACTTGGCGTCGTCCGATTTCCATGGAGCCGTCCTGCCCTGGCAACACGGCTGCCACCAAGCGGTAGCCTTGCACGAAATCAATCCACAGTCCGCCATCGGATGGCCACGATATAGGTCGAGCCAGCTCTTGCTCGTTCACCAACCCGCGCCACACTAGATAGCCCGCGTAGCGCGCATAAGGTGCGTCAGGCGAAATCGCGCGTCTAACAACGCTGCGATATCCGTCCGCACCGATGACAGCATCGGCAAGCATCTGCGACCCGTCCTCAAGGACAACCTGCGCCTTATCATTCAACGTCCGTATGAACGAAACGGACTGGCCTTCATGGAAAGAGATGCTTGGTGTGTCCCTGACCCTATCGCGTAGCCAGCCATACAAGGCCGGCCATGTAGTGAGGTGTCTATCTCTATACGCCGGGACAACAGGTAGTCTTGGATGGACTCGAGGGTCGTAACCTACGGTTCTCGCAATCGCAGCCAAGTCGACGCTCAAGCTGTCGCCTCCTTGCGTCCTCTCTGTGGAACGCTCCAGCACCTGAACCGGTACGCCACGTGCAGCGCAAGCCAAGGCGAGGGTCAGTCCCGCAAGGGAGCCACCCACCACAACGATGTCAGATTGATTCGACGGCATCACAGATACGCTTTCTGAGGTCTGGTAAGGCAGCATGTGGGCTAGAGCGCGGCGGGCTCCGGCCCACATGCATTCCATCAGCTTTCGTTGATGCCCGCGCCGAGGGCTGGGAACACGTCGGTGAACAGTAGCGTAATCAGCTGTTGGCCGGTGGGCGTGGACCAGTCCTGTGCGATTTCAGCCATCAGCGTGTTGGTGGCGGTGAGCACGACGCCAGCGTCGTGCATGCGCTGACGCGAGAACTCTTCGGACAGGTCGCTTGGCGAGCCCGAGGCATCCATCACAGCCTGCACGCCAAAGCCTTCCTTGGCTGCATCGATAGCGGGGAAGATGAGGCACACGTCGGTGGTCACGCCAGCCATGATGAGGTTCTTCTTGCCGGTGGCCAGCACAGCTTTCTTGAAGTCGGGGTAGGCCCAGGCGTTGACAACGCCGGGACGCTTGATGCGTGCCTCATGCGCTTCGGGCAGGATTTCTGCGATTTCAGGGAGGATGGGGCCCTGGGCACGGTCTTCCTGGCTGGACGTAATGACGACCGGCATGTTCAGAATCTTCGCCATCTTGGCCAATGCAATCGACTGCTTGGCAGCGAGTTCTTTGTCGATGTTCTTGATGAGCTGCATGGTGCCGACCTGGTGGTCGATGAGCAGCAAAGCAGTGTTTTCGGCGGTGAATTGTTCAGACATGGCGTAGCTCCTTTGAGGTGGTTATGGGGGCGGATGGGTCACTTGCCCCCGAAAGTGCGTGGTGGCCCTTACAGGCTTCCCATTTCTCCACGGTGATAGGCGGCGGCCGCAGCGGCAAGGCTTTCCTTGGTCGCAAAGGCCATGGGTCCATTCGACAGAATGGGTTGGTGCAGCGGTTTGCCGATAAACACGGCGACCTTCGCGCCGTCGGCCTTGGCCACCAGCTTGTGAGTGGTGGCATCGGGAACGGTCGGCATGACGGGCGCACCGAGGTCGTCCAGACCAAAGCTCTTGCCGTCGATTTCGGCACTGCCGAACACCGGCATGAAGAAAGCGCGTTGCCCTGCTGGCACCGGAACTTCAAGTTCAGCCATGGGCTCCAACGTCACGTCCAGCAGCGTGACCTCGGTGGGCGGCGTCAGCGGTGAGCGAGCGTCGCCAAAGGCACCCAACGGAACCCGTACCCGTGCGCCTGGCCGTTGCACCACAGGCACATCCTGGGGACGCAAGGTCAGGGCGAATGGCGCTGCGTTCTGACGGTCCTCGGGCAGGTTGACGAAGATTTGCAGCAGATGCGTAGTACTACCGCGCACTGCGGGGTTCTCTTCATGAACCACCCCGCGTCCTGCCGCGGTCCAATGCAGGCCTCCGGGCTCAATCAGTGTCCTGTTGCCTTGCGAGTCGCGGTTGGCAATACCTGTTTCCGAATCAAGGAACAGGTAGGTCACGGCAGAGAACCCCGCATGCGGATGGGGCGGGAACGTGGGCGCGCTCATCCAGGCATGGTCGATGCCCATGAAGGGGTCGAGCAGCGCGGGGTCTGAACCGTGCAGGCGGTATGCGCGGAACTGGGTTCCCCGGTTGGCGCGTTGCATACGAGCGATAGTGGTCATGATGATTTCTCCCTGTGGCGTCATGCCATTTCAGTAAACTTCTGCGGGCACTAGTGCGGGGTAGTCGATGTAGCCCTTGGCGGTGGGTGGTGCGAAAAACGTGCTGCGGTCCGGAGCGTTGAGTTCGGCACCGACGCGGAAGCGCTCTGGCAGGTCGGGATTGGCGAGGAATGGCGCGCCAAACACGGCGGCATCGGCCTTCTTGTCTTGCAGCAGCTTCTCAGCGCTCTCTTGGGTCAGGCCGCTGCCAATCAGGTACGTGCCGTTGAACAGCGGGCGCAGGAGTGCGTGGTAGTCCACGGCGGGATTGCCGAACAGCGCGACATGCAGGTAGGCCAGGTTCCATTCGCGCAGTTGGCCCACGAGGTACGTGTAGGTCTCTTCGGGAGCCGCATCGGTGATGCTGTTGTAGTTCATCTCCGGAGAAATCTTGATGCCCACGCGGTCCGCACCTGCTTCGGAAGCCATGGCATCCAGCACATCCAGAACGAAGCGAGCGCGGTTCTCAACGGAGCCGCCATACAGGTCCGTGCGCTGGTTGCTTCCAGAGGACAAGAACTGCTCCGGCAGATAGCCCGAAGCTGCATGCAGCTCTACGCCGTCAAAGCCTGCTTCGATGGCGCGGCGGGTCGCTTGGCGGTAGTCATCGACCACGCCGGCAATCTCTTCCAGATTCAGTTCGCGAGGCGTCTCGAAGTCCACTTGGCCGACGGGCGTCCAGGCCTGTCCCTCGGGCTTGATAGCGGAAGGAGCGACGGGCGTCTGTCCATTCAGCAGCGAAGGGTGCGAGACCCGGCCGCAGTGCATGAGCTGCATGAAGATGCGACCACCTCGAGCGTGCACGGCTTCGGTCACTTTCTTCCACGCTGCGACCTGCTCTTCCGTTTCGATGCCGGGGGTGTTCACGTAGCCCTTGCCCCAGGCGGATGGGAACACGCCCTCGGTGATGAGAAGGCCTGCACCGGCGCGTTGGGCGTAATAGGTCACGGTCATGTCGCCGACAACGCCGCCTTCGCTTGCGCGGGAACGTGTCATGGGGGCCATCAGAACGCGGTTGGGGGCGACAACGCGGCCGATGCGGACGGGGGTCAGAAGTTGGCTCATTGCGAATCCTTGGATACCGTTGGCGGCGCCGGTGATAACTGCAGTTCCTTTAGACATCGAATCTCTCCTGTGAATGCGATGTCCGTATTGTTTATTATTCCCCTCTGGAGATAAATATATGAAAATGGCAAACATTGATTCATAAATGGAGCAATCAGAATGGAGCTGTTGAATGACATGGCGCTCTTTGTGGAGGTGGCGCACGCACGCAGTTTCAGGGGCGCGGCCGACGTGACGGGCGTGCCGAACTCAACCCTGTCGCGCCGCATCAGCGCCCTGGAAAAGGCCATTGGTCTGCGGCTGCTGCATCGCACGACGCGCAAGGTGGAGCTCACGGAAGCTGGGCAGCTTTACTACGAGCGCAGCCGGCGCATCGTGGACGAGGCACGTATTGCGCACGAGCAACTAGGCGAGATGCTCGCGCAGCCCAGCGGCGTGCTACGCGCCTCGCTCCCGGTCGACTTCGCCACCATTTACATGGCCCCGCTGGTGGCGGAATTTGCACGTCGCTATCCCGGCATCACCTTCGATTTCGACCTCACGCCGAGGCGGGTAGATTTGGTCGCCGAGCCCTTTGATGTGGCCATCCGTATGGGCGAACAAAGCGACTCGAATCTGATTGCTCGACTACTGGCTCGTTTGTCGGTTCAGGCCTATGCGTCGCCGGGCTACCTGAAAATATCCAGCGCCCCTCAGCATCCGTCAGAGTTGTCCCAGCACGAATGCCTTGGGTTTGCCAAGGCCGCGAAGTGGGAGCTGCACAGAGCGGGAGAAACGGTCCAGGTGGACGTTGGTGGGCGGTTCATGGTCAACAGCGTCGGGATGTTCCGCCGCCTGGCCACCCTGGACATGGGCATCGTTCTTCTGCCCGTGGAAATCGTGGCAGAAGATGTGGCAGCTGGACGCCTGCAGCGGGTTCTGCCCGAGTGGGAAGGTAAGCCGACTCCGGTTTACGCGCTGACGGAGACACGCTTGCTACCGGCCAAGGTGCAGCGCTTCATCGAGTTCCTGCAGGAGCGGTTGAGTCAACGCCGCGACGCTGCCAAAGGCTGAGCGAAGGCCTTAAGGCCGCGCGCCCTGAATGGCTGGTGGCAGATGGGTAACGAGGTAGTCGATGAGGCTGCGCACCGACGGAAGCATTCCCCGAGGGGGTGGATACACGAGGTGAATCAGATGCTCAGACGCGGTCCATTCAGGCAGCACTTGAGCGAGCGTATGGCTGCGCAGGGCGTCCGCAACGATGGGCTTCGGCATGAGTGCGATGCCAATACCATGCAGAGCTGCCTGATGCAAAACGCGCAGGTCACTCGACACCAGCCGAGGATTCAGCTTCACTCCTAGCGACTTGCCATCGTTGTCGGTGAGGCTCCACAAGGAGGCACCGTCTGGCTGGTCGCTGAGCTGGCTCACCACGTCATAGCCCGTCAGTTCGTCAAGGCTGCTAGGTGTTCCGTTCGCCTGTAGAAAGGCAGGACTGGCCACCAGAATGCGCCGTGCCGTGCCAAGGGTCTTCACCACCATGCCGCCATCGCCTTCCATTTGCGGGCGGGCTCTCAACACCAAGTCGAAGCGCTCCTCAATCTGGTTGACCGCTCGGTCCGTGGCCTCCAGAAACACCTTGACCTTCGGGTACTGAGATAGGTAGCCCGGCAAGATAGGCGCGATGTAACTCTGAGCCATCACCACGGGGCAACACAGGCGGACAGTCCCTGCGGGCTCCGTTTGCATCTCAGCGATGCTTTCGTATGCGGCCGCAGCGCCTTCGACCGCCGCAGAGCACAGGACATGAAACCGTTGCCCGGCCTCGGTGAGAGCCAGCCGGCGCGTTGAGCGCTGCAGCAGTCGTACACCCAGGCGCCGTTCCAGTTCGGCCACACGTCGACTCAAACGTGTTTTCTCCACCCCCGTCGCACGTGCTGCAGCAGAGAACCCATTGTGCTGCACCACTGCCGCAAAGTAGTAGAGGTCGTTCAGGTCTTGCATAGATTGATTGGTGCGTTGTAGCACTAATTCTTTGCTGATTTGCTATCTTATCAATCCATTGGTGCATCCATAAAGTCGGAGGATGTCCTTCCATACGGCTCCTCCATCCATCCCTGCCGCCCAAACCGCACCGCCATTCGCGTTGCTGTCCGTCATCTTCTTACTGACCCTGCTCGAGTTCCTGCAGTCCGGGATGATTGCCTTCGCAGCGAGTCCCATCATGGGTGAAATCGGTGCTTCGCCCGAAGAGTTCAGCCTGACTACGGTGGCCTACGCAGCGGTGGCCATCTCGACCATTTCCAAGCAGCGCTGGCTCGTCGAACGCCTCGGTTGGAGAAACTTCGTCTTGGCCTCGCTTGGTGTCTTCATCCTCGGCAGCGCTATCTGCGCCACCAGCGGCTCATACCCAGCATTCATGACTGGTCGCGTCATCATGGGCCTGGGAGGCGCAGCCTTCATGACGACGGGGCGGGTACTGGTGAACCTGATTCCACCCAGTCCTCAGCGATTTACTGGCATCAAGTATTTCGCGACCGGCCTGGCTGCTGGCATTGCCTTTGCCCCAGGGCTGGCATCGCTGTCGGTCGCTCACGATGACTGGCATGGCATCTTCGTGCTGCTGATGCTGCTCGCTGCCGCCGCTGCAGTTTTCGCCACTCTGTCATTGCCCACAGAACTGGTGCCGGAAGACCTGCGAAGCCAGAGCCATCCAGTGCTCTTCATGAGCCTGGCCAGCGGTAGCTTCCTAATTCTGTATGCCATCCAGCGGAGTCAGTACGACTTCTTTACTGATGCCACGATGCTCCTCACCATCATTGGATGCGGGGCGTTGGCGATGTTCTACTTCTTCCGCGCCATCCGCGGGCATGAGCGGCCGCTTCTGGGCCTCCAATCTCTCAAGCACCCGCGATACATCGTCGGCGTTGCTTTGTTCATGCTTTGCTACGTGCTGCTTGGAGCTAACAACTACATCCTGCCCGTGATGTTCCAGCGGGGACTGGGCGTTCCATGGGAGATAGCGGGGAAAGTTCAGACGCTGGGCCTGTCCAGCGGATTGGTGGCTTGGCTGGTGATGATGTGGGCACTGCCCAAGTGGCCTGGCCCGAAGAAATTTTTGGTAGCTGGCTTTGTCTCACTGGCAATATTCGGCATCCAACTGTCGCGGCTGACTAGCGATGTGCATATTTGGACCGATATCCTGCCCGCATTGGCCTTCAATGGCATTTTTCTGATGTTCGTGATGGCGACGACGGCAATGCATACTTTCCGCGATGTCCAGCACCACGACGCCGTTCTTTCGCATGCACAGCAGTTGAAGAACATGCTGGCCCAGTTCGGCACCGCATTCGGAGTGGCTTCGTCGACGCTGATGCTCCAGTGGCGGAGCACCGAACACTACACGGCGCTCGCCATTCGATTTGAGAACGGCAATCCTATCTACACCCAGATGCTGCATGCGCTCAGCCAAGCCTTGACCATAAACGGTGCTGGCGCCAATGCAGACTCTTTGGCATTGGCTCAGCTCGCGCAGATGGTCACGCAACAGGCAACGTTGATGGCTTGCTTAGACTACTTCACGGTGGTAGCGGTGGCCGGCGTGCTCTGTGCGTTGGCCATGTCGGTGCAACGTTTGATGAAATGATGGCATCGCCGGATGCGGGCGCTCCTGCTAGGGTCTTCGAAGTAGTCAGATAAGCGCTGTAGAGGTATCAATCAGACATCTACTTCCGGCGAGGTAGTGCAGTATCCATCAGCAGTTCCTTTTGGCCGATAGTCGCCTCGGGGAGCTGGAAATTTCATATCTTGAAATCCCAGCTTTTGCCTACAAAAATCCCAGTTATTGCATCTACCTACAGAAGGTCAAAGGCGCCAGCCATGCGATCAGTTTCATGGGATTTCCTGGTGAAGTGGGGGGGGTGCCGCTCATTGCGGGTTCACGGTCAGCGTGTACCTGGCCTTTTCGCCGCGCCGCGCCGCATTGCGCATCAGAAAGACGTCGATGACATAGTCGGTCGCCGTTGCCGACTGCACGCTGCAGACATTGCTGGTCAATGCACCCTGGCACAGGGCCTCCGAGGCGCCGGCTTGCGCGACGTTGAAGTAGTTGCTCGCGTGGCTGGTCTTGAGCTGGATCGTCAGCTTCTGGCCAGGCGGCGCGGACAGGGTGTATTTCACCTGGCCGTAGCCCTTGATGGCCCCCTTGAGCGCGGTGACACCATCGTTCAGCGTCACCTGCTCGGTGCGTTCCTGCGCATGGGCGCCGCCGAGCAACAAGCCGGCAGTGGCCAGCACCACCTGCAGAATGCGTTTCACTCTAAGCTCCCATGGATTGACGGATGGACAGAATAGCGTCCCGCGGCGCGTTCGTCCATTCTGCGGCTGCCGCAGTGCGGGCGGGCAGGTCTGGTCTCACTGCGCCATTTCGCTGGCGGGAATGACATGCACCCCCGGCCGGGCGGCGATGGCGGCTTCCAGCATCGCACGGGCGATCTTTTCCGCCGGGCACAGGCGCCAGCGCCGGGGCAGCAGCGGGCCCAGCGCGCTCAGCACCAGCGTCGCGGCGCGTTCGAAGGTGCGCGGTTCGGCGCGTTCCCCGGCGATCAGGCCGGGCTGGGCACAGGTCAGCGAAGCGAAGCCGACATGCGCCAGGTCGTACTCCAGCTGGCCTTTGACGCGGTTGTAGAAGATGCGCGACTGCCGGTGGGCGCCCATGGCGGAATTGAGCACATAGCAGGGCGTGCCGTGCGATTGGGCCAGGCGCGCGACCACCAGCGGGTAGTCGTGGTCGACACGGCGAAACGCGTCTTCCGAGCCGGCGACCTTGATGGTGGTGCCCAGCGCGCAGACCACGGCGTCGGCCTGCCACCAAGCGGCATCCACGGGCAGGGCGTCGTAGTCGACCAGGGGCGCATGGAGCTTGGCGTGGGACATGCTCAGCGCCCGGCGCACGGGGGCGGTCACCTGGGTGATGCGCTCGTCTGCCAGGGCCAGTCGCAGCACATGGCTGCCGACCAGGCCGCTCGCGCCTGCAAGCAAGAGTTTCATGGGAATGTCCTCGTAAAGGGGGTCAAGGCCTGCCGGCCGCCGCCCGCGTGCTGGCCCTGGCGATGACTTCAAAACCCACATCTTGCGCCGCCGTCACGTTTTCGCCGCGCATGCGGGCAATCAGCGCCGCCGCGCCCAGGCGGCCGATGTAGGCGCCGTCGACTTTCACGCTGGAAAGCGCGGGGATGCAGTCGACCGCCAGGGCCTGGTCGCCAAAGCCCAGCACGCCCATTTGCCGCGGCACTTGCAGGCCCAGGGCATGGGCTTGGGCGAGCACGCCCTGGGCCAGGGCGTCCGAGCTGCAGAACACCGCATCCGCCTGCGGGGCCTGGGCCCGCAGCGCGCTGAAGGCGTCGCGTCCGCGGCCGGTCTGGGGGCTGTCTTCGGGGAAGACGATTTGCACCGGTTCGGGGGCGCCGGTTTCCGCCGCCGCGCGCAGAAAGCCCTGGGCCCGCCGGTGGGCACGGCTATCGTCGGAGCGCAGTATGGCCGGGCGCTGGTAGCCGCAGGCTGCCAGGTGGCGGAACGCGGCCCTGCCGGCGTCTTCCTGCGAAAAACCGATGATCACGTCCAGCGGGTGGGGCGTGTAGTCCCAGAGCTCCACCACCGGAATGTCCGCGTTGAGCAGCAGGCGCCGGGCGCGTGCCGTGTGCTCGGTGCCGGTCAGCACTACGCCTTCGGGCCGGCGGCTGAGCATGGCCGCCAGCCAGGTCTCCTCGTGCGCGGGGTCGTAGCGCGAAATGCCCAGCGTGGTCTCGTAGCGCTCGGCCGCCAGGCTGGTGATGAGCGCGTCCAGCATGTCCGAGAACAGCGAATGCCCCATGGACGGCACGATGGCGGCGACCAGCCGGGTTTGCCGGGAGGTCAGGCCGCCGGCCAGCGAATTGGGCACATAGCCCGATTGCTCCACGGCCTGGGCCACTCGGGTGCGTGTGGCCTCGGCCACCAGCTCCGGCCGGTGCAGGGCGCGCGAAGCGGTGATGGGCGAGACACCGGCCAGGCGGGCCAGGTCTTTCAGGGTGGGAGCGGCGGACGGGCGGGCGGGGCGGTTGGACATGATGCGCGATGACTGAAATGATTGCGTTGTCATGATAGCCATGATCGCTATCATTTCACGCTGATTTTTGATTGGTGTACATCCTCATAAGCAAACGGCGGGAACCTGGAATGATTGCGCAATCATTTCTGGAGACCCCGATGTACCGATCCAAGTTTGACCGACGCATTGCCCTGGCGGGGCTGCTCGTTGCGGCCGCAGCTCCTCTGGCCGTTCTGGCCCAGCCGGCCTATCCCAGCAAGTCCATCACGCTGGTGATTCCCTTTCCGCCGGGCGGCCAGACGGATGTGCTGGGCCGCCTGATCGGCGAGCGCCTGTCGCAGCGCCTGGGCCAGTCCGTGGTCGTGGAAAACCGGCCGGGCGTCAATGGCTCGCTGGCGTCCGAAACCGTGGCGCGTGCCAAGCCGGACGGCTATACGCTGGTCATCGGCGGCCCGGGCACCCATGCCATCAACCAGCTCGTCAATCCGAACGTGAAGTACGACGCGCGCAAGGATTTCACCCACATTGCCATGCTCAGCCGCGTGCCCATGCTGATGCTGGCTTCGCCCAACCTCAAGGCCGGCACCGTGGCCGAAGTCATTGCCTTGTCCAAGGCCCAACCGGGTTCCCTGAACGTGGCGCTGACGGGCATAGGCTCGTCCAGCCACATGTCGACCGAGCTGTTCAAGCAGACGGCGCAGATTGCCCTCAATGGCGTGCCCTACAAGGGCGATATGCCGGCGATGACGGACGTGATGGGCAGCCAGGCCGATCTGCTGTTCGTCCCGGCCACCTCGGCCCTGCCTTTCGTGCAAGGCGGCAAGCTGCGCGCGCTGGCGGTGACGGGCAGCAAGCGGCTGACCGCGCTGCCCGACGTGCCCACCATGGCCGAAGTGGGCCAGCCGCGCATCATCAACTATTCCTGGACCAGCCTGGCGGGCCCGGCGGGCATGCCGGCCAAGCTGGTGCAACAGCTCAACAAGGCCTGCCAGGAGATTCTGGCCCAGCCCGACGTGATCGCGCGCCTGACTACCATGAGCAATGAAGCCACCCCCGGAACACCGGCACAGGCTTCGAGCTTCATCGCTGCCGAAGTCGCACGCTGGTCCGAGGTGGTGAAAACCGGAAACATCCGCATCCAATAACTATGCTGCCCACCAATCATTTCAAACACGCGCTGCGTGCCGGCCGCGCCCAGATCGGCGTCTGGTCGACCATTCCCTCGTCCTATGTCTGCGAACTCGTCGCCGGTGCAGGCTATGACTGGATGCTGCTGGACACGGAGCACACGCCCACCGATGTGCCGCTGATGCTGCAGCAGCTGCAGGCCGTGGCCGCGGCACAGCCCGCGGCCCATGCCGCGCTGCCCACGCAGGCCGTCGTGCGACCCGCGTGGAACGATGCCGTGCTCATCAAGCGCTATCTGGACATAGGCGCGCAGACCTTGCTGCTGCCCTTTGTGCAGAACGCGCAGGAAGCGCAGGCCGCGGTGGACGCCATCCGCTACGCCCCGGCCGGCATCCGCGGCATGGGCGGCTCCACCCGGGCCGCCAATTTCGGCCGCACCACCGACTACGTGGCGCGCGCCGCCGACGAGCTGTGCCTGCTGGTGCAGGTGGAGACGGCCGAGGCGCTGGAGCAGATCGAGGCGATTGCGGCCGTGGACGGCATCGACGGCATCTTCATCGGTCCCGCGGATCTGTCGGCCAGCCTGGGCTACCCCGGCCAGATGCGCCACCCGGTGGTCAATGCGGCCATCAACGACGCCATCCGCCGCATCCGTGCCTGCGGCAAGGCGCCGGGCATTCTGATGGTGGACGAGCAGCGCGCCCGAGAATGCCTGGAACTGGGCGCGCAGTTCGTCGCCGTGGCGCTGGACACGCTGGTCCTGCGCGACGGCCTGGATGCCGCGGCCAAGCGCTTTGGCGGCGCGGCCAGCGCGGCGGTGACCCCCAGCAGCTATTGAGAGACAGGCCCCATGAGTTTCGACACTTCCTCCTGGCTGGCGCAGGCGCGGGCCCTGATAGGACCGGCCCATGTGCTGAGCGCGGACAACGGCGACGACCTGACCCCCTATACGCGTGACTGGCGCGGCAAGTTTCAGGGCCCGGCCCTGGCCGTGCTGCGCCCGGGCAGCACCGCCGAAGTACAGGCCCTGGTCCGGCTGGCCGCGCGCACCGGCGTGGCCCTGGTGCCCCAAGGCGGCAACACCGGGCTGTGCGGCGCATCGGTGCCCATGGCGGGCGGCCTGCAGGCCGTGCTGCAACTGGGCCGGCTTAAGCGCATACGCGAGATCGATCCCGAGAACAACACCGCCACGGTGGAAGCCGGCTGCATACTGCAGACCCTGCAGGAGCAGGCCGGCGCCGTGGGCCGGTTGTTCCCTCTGTCGCTGGGCGCCGAAGGCTCCTGCCAGATCGGCGGCAACATCGCCACCAATGCCGGCGGCGTGCAGGTGCTGCGCTACGGCAATATGCGCGAGCTGGTGCTGGGCCTGGAAGTGGTGCTGCCCGACGGCGAAATCCTGGACCTGCTGCGCGGACTGCGCAAGGACAACACCGGCTACGACCTCAAGCAGCTGTTCATAGGCGCGGAAGGCACGCTGGGCATCATCACCGCGGCGACCGTGAAGCTGTTCTCCGCGCCCAGCGCCGAAGTCGTCGCTTTCGCGGGCGTGGCCTCCATCGCCCAGGCCGTGCGCCTGCTGGGCGCCATGCGCGGCCATCTGGGCGATCGATTCACCGCCTTCGAGCTGATTTCCGGCCCGGCGGTGGCGCTGGTGCGTCGCTATTTCCCCGAGACGCCGGCGCTGCTTTCCGGCGACTGGCCCTGGTACGTGCTGATGGAAGCGGCCGACGGCGGCAGCGACGAGACGCTGCGCGAGGCGGTGCAGGCCGCCTTGATGGCCTGCCTCGAGGACGAATGCCTGGAAGACGTGACCCTGGCCGGCAATCTGGCCCAGGGCCAGACGCTGTGGTCGCTGCGCGAGAACATCACCCACGCCCAGCAAATGGACGGCAGCAACATCAAGCACGATGTCTCGCTGCCGATCTCGCGCATTCCGGCCTTCGTGGAGCAGATGCTGCCCCGGTTGCAGCAGGCCTTTCCAGGCGCCCGGCCCATCGTCTATGGGCACCTGGGCGACGGCAACCTGCATTTCAACCTCAGCGCGCCCGAGGGCGTGGAGGCTGGCACCTGGCAGGCGCAGACCGAAGCCGTCAACCAAGTGCTGCACGACGTGGTGGTGGCGATGCGCGGCAGCATCAGCGCGGAGCACGGCATAGGCCAGCTCAAGCGCCACGAAATGGCCATGTACAAGACCCCGGCCGAACTGGCCCTGATGCGCCGCATCAAGCAGGCGCTGGACCCGCAAGGCCTGATGAACCCGGGCAAGGTCTTGTAGCGCGATGGGCCTGGCCCTGTACTTTTTCTCTTGAAACGGCCTGCGCCATGCGCGGGCACAGAACCGGAAGACCGTCTTTCATGAAACGCACCCCTGAATCCTTGCGCAGCGCGCGCTGGTTCGCCCCCGATGATTTCCGCTCCTTCGGCCACCGCTCGCGCGTGCTGCAAATGGGCTACGGCTACGAGGACTGGATGGGCAAGCCCATCATCGCCATCATCAACACCTGGAGCGATGCCAACCAGTGCCATGCGCACTTCAAGCAGCGCGTGGAAGACGTCAAGCGCGGCATCCTGCAGGCCGGCGGCTTTCCGCTGGAGCTGCCCGCCATCTCCCTGTCCGAGAGCATGGTCAAGCCGACAACCATGATGTACCGCAACTTCCTGGCCATGGAAACGGAAGAGCTGCTGCGCAGCCACCCGGTCGACGGCGCGGTGCTGATGGGCGGCTGCGACAAGACCACGCCAGGCCTGACCATGGGCGCGCTGAGCATGGGCCTGCCTTTCATCTACCTGCCCGCCGGCCCCATGCTGCGCGGCAACTGGAAAGGCAAGGTACTGGGCTCGGGCTCGGACGCGTTCAAGTACTGGGACGAGCGCCGCGCCGGCCGCCTGTCCGACCAGGCCTGGAACGAGATGGAAGCCGGCATTGCGCGCAGCCACGGCACCTGCATGACCATGGGCACGGCGGCGACGATGACCGGCATCGCCGAGGCCGTGGGCCTGGCGCTGCCGGGCGCCTCGTCCATTCCCGCAGCCGACGCCAACCACATCCGCATGAGCGCCGAAACTGGCCGGCGCATTGTCGACATGGTCTGGGAAGACCTCACGCCGGCCAAGATGCTCACGCGCGCCAATTTCGAGAACGGCATTGCCTGCGCCATGGCCATGGGCTGCAGCACCAATGCCATCATCCACTTGATCGCCATGTCGCGCCGCGCCGGCCATCCCGTCAGCCTGGATGATTTCGACGCGTTCAGCCGCCGCGTGCCGGTGATCGCCAACATCCGTCCCAGCGGCGATGCCTACCTGATGGAAGACTTCTTCTACGCCGGCGGCCTGCGCGCCATGCTGGAGAACATCCGCTGCCACCTGAAGACCGAGGCGCTCACCGTGAACGGTCGCACGCTGGGCGAGAACATCGCCGGCGCCGAGGTCTATCACGAGGATGTGATCCGGTCGCTCGCCAATCCCATCTATGCCGAAGGCGCGCTCGCCGTGCTGCGCGGCAACCTCGCGCCCGGTGGCGTGGTCATCAAGCCCAGCGCCTGCGCGCCGCACCTGCTGCAGCACACGGGCCGGGCGCTGGTGTTCGACGACTACCCCAGCCTGAAGAAGGCGGTGGAGGATCCCGACCTCGACGTGACCGGTGACGACATCCTGGTGCTGCGCAACGCCGGCCCGCGCGGCGCCGGCATGCCCGAGTGGGGCATGCTGCCCATTCCCACCAAGCTGCTCAAGCAGGGCGTGAAAGACATGCTGCGGCTGTCGGATGCGCGCATGAGCGGCACCAGCTACGGCGGCTGCCTGCTGCATTGCTCGCCCGAATCTGCGGTCGGCGGCCCGCTGGCGCTGGTGCGGACCGGCGACCGCATCACCGTGGACGTGCCGGCACGCAGCATCCACCTGGAAATCAGCGACGAGGAACTGGCGCAGCGCAAGGCCGCTTGGATTGCGCCGCCCGAGCGCTACGAGCGCGGCTACGGCTGGCTGTTCGGCCGCCACATCCTGCAGGCCAACGAAGGCTGCGATTTCGACTTCCTGGAAACCAGCTTCGGCAAGGCCGTGGCCGAACCCGACATCTTCTGATTGGAGACAGCAATGAACCCCAAAACCCGTGAACTGCTGATGCAGGTGAGCACCGCCACGCTGTGCACGGCGCTGTTCAAGCGCGGCCTGCGCAACCAGTTCATCCAGGACGTGCGGCCGCTGAACCCCGGCCTGGCCAATATGGTGGGCGAAGCCTTCACCCTGCGCTACATGCCGGCGCGCGAGGACCGCAACCCGCTCAGCGCCTTCCAGAACCGCGAGCACCCGCAGCGCCAGGCCGTGGAACAGTGCCCGCCCGGCGCGGTGCTGGTGATCGACAGCCGCAAGGATGCGCGCGCGGCTTCGGCCGGGGGCATCCTGCTGGCGCGGCTGATGCAGCGCGGCGTGGCCGGCGTGGTCACGGATGGCGGTTTTCGCGACAGCCCGGAGATCGCCCGGTACCGCATGCCGGCCTACCACTGCCGCCCCAGCGCGCCGACCAATCTGACGCTGCACGAAGCGATCGAGATCAACGGTCCCATCGGTTGCGGCGACGCGCCCGTGTTTCCCGGCGATGTGATCGTCGGCGATGCCGAAGGCGTGATCGTCATCCCCGCCCACCTGGCCGATGAAGTCGCGGCCGAAGCCACGGAAATGACGGTGTTCGAGGACTTCGTGCAGGAAATGGTCATGCAGGGGCGCTCCATCCTGGGCCTGTACCCGGCCACCGAGGAGCAAAGCCGCCTGGACTTCGCCGCCTGGCGCAAGGCCTGCGGGCGCTGAAGCCTGCCATTCCCCCGGGCGCCTAAGTAAGGGCCGCTGCGCAAGACGATTGCGCAGCGGCCCTTTTTCTTTCCAGCCAGCCCCGGCGGAATACGGTTTCGCCAATGCCGGATTGGATGGCGCGAAATAACTGACTTCCATTGCGGGATATTATTTTCACAATTGGTTAATTAAATTTCCTGCTGTCGCAATATAAAAAGTTGCAGCGATGATTTTTCATTTATTGCATTATTTTTATGTAGGCGAATACCCACGGACGCAGGACCTGATATCCCACGCGAATGAATATTGCCTGGGTTTAAGGTTGAATCTCATCTCGCGATTGGATGCGTCGGCGTGAATCACCTTCCAATATGCGACCCAATTTTCTGCACAAGGAGTTGACATGAATGAAGATCGAATCGCCGGCAACTGGAAGCAATTCAAGGGCAAGATTCGCGAGCAGTGGGGCAAGCTCACGGACGACGACATCGACGTGATTGCGGGCAAGCGCGAGCAGTTCATCGGCAAGATCCAGGAGCGCCAGGGTATTGTCAAGGAAGAGGCTGAAAAGCAGCTCAAGGAATGGCAAGCCCGTCATCCTGATTTTCGCTTCGACGAGTAATTGATTTTTGTGGGGCGGCATGCATGAATGCGTGCCGCTTTTCATTTTCGGACAAAGGAGATTTTGATGACTTTTCGCAAAAAGCTGATTTACATGAGCGCAGTCGCGCTGATTTCCACTTCGGTATTCGCTATCACGCCCGAGGAGCATAAAGCGGCCAAGGCGCAAATCAGTGCCGATTACAAGGCGGCAAAGACGCATTGCAGCAGCTTGAAATCCAATGCCAAGGACGTCTGCGAGAAAGAAGCCAAGGGTCGTGAAAAAGTGGCCGGAGCCGAGCTCGATTACCGCGTCGAAGCAAGCGAGCGCAACCGCCACAAGCTCGCCACGGCCAAGGCCGATGCCAGCTACGAAGTGGCCAAGGAAAAGTGCGACGATTTGAGCGGCAACGCCAAGGACGTCTGCGTCAAGGATGCCAAGGCCGCCCATGTGAGAGACATTGAAGCAGCGAAAGTCTCCGAGGCGCGCCATGAGAAAAACGTGGCGCCCGAGGTCAAGGCCGCCGACGTGTCCGACGCCAAGAAGGAGGCCGCGCAGAAAGTGCGCGAGGCCGACTACAAGGCGGCCGTGGAACGCTGCGACAGCCTGGCAGGCGCGGCCAAGGACACCTGCGTGGCGAATGCCAAGCGCACTTACGGGATGTAATAGGCCCGCTTGAGGGCAGGCGCATGGGATGAATGCGCAATCCGCCAGCAACCCCGTCCTGCAGGGCGGGGTTTTGCTTTTTGCGGTGGCCCGATGCCGCGGGGCCGGCAGTTGGGCATGACCTGTTGGCGGTACTGGATGGCCTGCAGCCCGAAGACAGCGGGAGTTTCTGGGCCTACGATGGGAGGCGACTGCCCTGGTAAGGCCTGCACTGACTTTCCTCAAGGAGAATTCCATGCGCATCCTGCTGACTGGCGGCACCGGGCTGATCGGACAGGCCTTGTGCCGACACTGGCAACCGCCAGGTCACGAACTGTGGGTCTGGAGCCGCGAACCGCACAAGGTGCAGCACCTGTGCAGCGGCGCCCGCGGTATTGCCAACTTGCAAGAACTGGACGGCACGCCCCTGGACGCCGTGGTGAATCTGGCCGGCGCCCCGATTGCCGACCGCCCTTGGACAGCGTCACGCAGGCAAGTGCTGTGGCGCAGCCGGGTGGATCTGACAAGGACCCTGGTGGATTGGATGGAGCAACAGCCCAGCCCACCGCGCGTATTGCTATCGGGATCGGCTGTAGGTTGGTACGGCGATGGCGGTGATGCCTGGCTGGATGAAAGCAGTCCACCCGGCACCGCCGATTTCGGCAGCCAGCTGTGCATCGCCTGGGAGCAGGAAGCCGAACGCGCCCGCCTCTTAGGCGTACGAGTGGCATTGGTGCGTACCGCGCCGGTATTGGCCCCCAGGGGCGGCATGCTGGCGAAGTTGCTGCCCCCATTCAAGCTGGGGCTCGGTGGCAGGCTGGGAAACGGCCAGCAGTGGATGCCCTGGATACACATTGACGACGAGGTCAACCTGATTGAGTACCTGCTGCACCACGATGAGTGCAGCGGCCCCTTCAATGCCTGCTCCCCAGAGACGGTACGCAACATCACGTTCACCCAGACACTGGCCCGCAGCTTGCACCGCCCGGCCTTGCTGCCAGTACCGGCGTGGGCACTCCGCCTGGCGCTGGGCGAAATGTCAGTGCTGCTGCTCGGAGGACAACGTTTGCAACCACAACGCGCACAGGCGGCGGGATTCACGTTCCGCCACCCCCAACTATCGGAGGCACTCAGCCAACTGCTGCCAAGAGCCGCCAACACCACCTCCCCCTGAGACCTGCATGCAGCATTTATTCTTCATTCCCTCGTCACAAGACAAGCCGTTTGCAGGAATCGCTCAATGACCAGGCCGTTCACTGGCTGGAGAAAGTCACGGACGCGCAATACCTTGCCAGGCGGACCGGGAGCCACAGCGCTTCCACGGGCTCTTGAGATCGCAACCGGCTTGGCTGAACACCGGCTTCGCGGCTGATCAAAGCGGATTCAGCCGGTGACCACCGGCCGTCTAGAAGCGGCCATGAGCGGTAGTTGCCCAGCGGAACCCGGTCTGATCTGAGCGTTTTCCCAGAGCGTGCTGGTTCTGATCAATGGCAGGGATCGGCCAATAGCCGCCATTGCAACTCGACTACCCAACGTAAGAGAAAACAGCGAAATCAGCGCCGTTCAGTGCGAACTTGGCAACCTCTTTCATTCCCATGCGTCTATGCGCTCGAAGTGATGCCTCATTGTCGGTTCGGATGAACAGCACGCCCTCGCGACCCGATTCCAGCCGTCGCAACTCTGTAAACATTGCAGCAGCCAAACCCTTCCCGCGCTCCGTCGGGTCAACACAAATGGGGCCATAGACATAGGTGTCCGCTGTCCCCGTGTATGCACTGAACATAGAGCGAATCACCGGGAGTTCGGCATTCATTGCTCGAGTAGTAGTCATAAGGAAGCCGGTCACACGCCCGTCACGCTTCGCGACAATCAACGGCATGTTGCGCATCATCTCTGCGATGCGCAAACGCGGAAGCTCTGCCGACAGCATTCCGCCGCGTTCTATTTGATTGGCCGCCTGAAGTTCCAGGATTCCGTCCAAGTCCGCCTCCGTCGCTTTGCCAACGGTTTCCATGGGTTCTGTCATAGCCGTACATCCAGTCTTGGGGGGGAGATATGCATCGCATGCGAGCCAAATTGCTTGACCCTAAGCTTTCCCCTATTCTGAACCACTCACAACTGACCATTTCAGTGAGGCTCGAAGGACCGCAGCGGGTCGGTTGCTGTCGCTGTTCAGACCAAGCGTTCTGGCAGCCTGGTGCGGAATGCTGGTCAAAAGAGACCAGCACCTATGGTCAGTGCATCGCTAGCTCGTGATTGGCCGTTGACGCGACTTGCTGTTTACCCCGCAGCGTGCTTAATGCATAAGGTCTGAAGCCTATGCAGCTCCTGCGAGGTAGCAGCGCTATCGACCGCATCCCCTAGCAAGAAAACCTTGCCACGTCTCTCCTGCTGGCCTTCGTGGGCGACCCCGGCCGATAGGCCCAGCCAGAAAAACGAAAGTACAGTGACTTTGCGCAGCAGCGCGGACAACGACTGCTGAAATGGCTTGATAAAGCCTCCAGGCTGTTCTTCATTTAGTTGTATCATGCAACCAAGTGGAGGTTTGCCGTGAATGATGACCCGTCCTTGATTGAAGCCATTCGTGCTGCGTCGCGCTCCATGGCGCGCGACTGGGGGTTCATGGGGGGCAGTTTTGCCGGGGAAGGCCTGTCGCCTTCCGCGGTGCATGCGCTGATTGAGATGGACCGCGGTGCGCTCAGCGCCAGGGACCTGGCCCGGCGCTTGCGCCTGGAGAAATCCAGCGTGAGTCGTATGCTGCGCAAGCTCCTGGCATCCGGCGATGTGAAGGAGGAGGCGCACGCCAGCGACAGCCGGCTGAAGATGCTGTCTTTGACCGCCGCCGGTCGGCAGCGCGTCGCGGCCATCCATGCACATGCGCGTGCACAGGTGGTGGACGCGCTGGGGCGCTTGCAGCCGGGGCAGGACCGCACGGTGCTGGCGGGGCTGAGCCTCTACAGCCAGGCACTCGCAGCGCACGGCGAAAGCGCAGTGGATGGTTCCGTGGTCACCGTCGTGCCGGGCTACCAAACGGGGCTGATTGCCCGCATCACCCAGATGCACGCCCTCTACTATGCGCGCGAGTCAGGGCTGGGCCAGCGCTTTGAATCGGTGGTGGCAAGCGGCCTGGCCGAGTTCTGCAACCGCCTTGAGCACCCGAAAAACGGCATCTGGACGGCAATGCACGCGGGAGAGATCGTGGGTTCCATCGCCATCGACGGCCAGGACCTGGGCGGCAACACCGCCCACCTGCGCTGGTTCATCGTGGATGACCGCCTGCGCGGCAGCGGCGCAGGGCGGCAATTGCTGTCCGCGGCCCTGGATTTCGCGGACCGTGAGGAGTTTGCCGAAACCCATTTGTGGACTTTCAGCGGCTTGTCCGCCGCGCGCCACCTGTACGAGTCCCATGGTTTCGCATGTGTGCAGGAAGGGGCTGGCGAACAATGGGGCAAGAAGGTGCTGGAGCAGAAATTCGTCAGAAAGCGCCCCTGAACGCATGGCTTGGACCGGCGAAAGGCGGTGGATATGGCGCCGCGCACTTCGCCGCGCTACAGTGGACGCAGGCCGTTCCGCTCAACTCCAGGAGATCGACATGCGTTTCATGGTGATGGTCAAAGCAACGAAAGACAGCGAAGCCGGCGTGATGCCCACGCAGGAGGATTTCGCGGCGATGGGGGCCTTCAATGAGGAACTCATACAGGCAGGCGTGATGGAAGCGGGCGAGGGGCTGCATCCCAGCGCGCGCGGCGTCCGGGTCGTCTTCTCGGGCAAGGATAGGTACGTCCTCGACGGTCCCTTCGCCGCGACCAATGAACTGGTCGCCGGTTTCTGGATCTGGAAGTGCGCTTCGCTGCAGGACGCCATCGCCTGGGTCAAGAAGTGCCCCAACCCCATGCGCACGGACTCTGAAATCGAGATCCGGCAAATCTTCTCGGCCGAGGATTTCGGCGAGGCGCTGACCCCCGAGTTGCGCGCGCAGGAGGAGCGCCAGCGCCAGGAAATCCAGTCGCGCGCCGGCTGAAGCATCGCCAGCCATGCCGCCATTGCGGCGACAAGCGCTTACTGCACCGCGGTGCAGCCGCAAAAGCGCGCCAGCTCGCTGATCGCATCCTGCAGCCGCTGCTGAAACAGCGCGTCCGGCGCCCAATCCGGCTCCAGATGCAGGCTATGCACATGCAGACGGGCCGCGGCCCGGTCAGCCTTGCAGTCGATGCGGCCTACAAAATGGCCTTGCCACAGAATGGGCAGACAGAAATAGCCGTACTTGCGCTGCGTCGCAGGCACATAGCTTTCCAGCCGGTATTCAAAGTTGAACATCTGCAGCAAACGCTCCCTGTGAATCACGCCATTGTCAAAAGGCGATAGCAGCCGCACCTCTGCGCCGGCCTGCGACCGGCGGGTTGCGCCATGCCCGCCCACCACGGCATAGGTCTCGGGCAGGGCGGGGTCGTCCAGTTTCTGTACCGCGCCTTGTTCCAGACGGGCCTGCAGCAGTTCCCGCAGCGCATTGCGCAAGGGCTTGCCGGTACGCAGATGCAGGAGTTGACCCAGGCTGAAAACGCCATGCGCGCGCATGGCGTTATCCAGCAGATAGGCCGCCATCTCCTCGGTGTTGGGTTCCTGCTGATTCACGCCAGCGGGCAGCAGCTGTTCGGGCAGGACGTAAAGCTTTTCCATCCCGTTGCGCTCGCGAATCATCACATCGCCTTGCATGAACAATTTGTCGAGCGCACGCCGACCCGGGCCATGGTCCCACCACAGCCCTTTGCCTTTGCTGCTTTCTTTCAGGTCGCGTGTTTTCAGCACGCCTTCGCCGCGTACACGGGCAAGAATCTCCGCCATCAGCGTCTTGTCGACGCTCTGGAAGTAGGGACTCTCGCCACGCCGGAAGGAGAGCATGCGTGGCAGCGCAAACCGGTAGTCGCGCATGGGCAGATAAGCCGCGGCATGAAACCAGTATTCAAAAATCTTTCCGGCGCTGCTGAGCTGGTTCAGGTGGGGCAGACAGTAGCCGGGCACCCGGCTCCAGAGCACATGGTGGTGCGCGCGCTCCACCACGGACAGCGTGTCTATCTGCACATAGCCCAGATGCTCCAGGGCAGCCAAAGTACCCGCCAGGCCCTTGCCAAACCGCTTGCGCGGCCCCAGCCCCTGAGAAGCCAGCGCAAGCTCTCGCCAGCGCATTGGCAATGGGGGAGTTGCCATGCTTGTTATGTCTCAGGGTGTCCTGGGAACTGCTTGGCGCCGTCACAGATGCCGTACCAGTCGGGCTTTTCCTGCACGAACTCGTGGAACAGGTTTTCAAGCGGCAATGCGTCGTCAAAGCAATGGGCCGCGACAGGGAATGACGCGCTGTCGGAAGTCACTTCGCCCAGCGCCGAGCCGCAGCGCGCGCAAAAGCAGCGGCTGTATTGGTACGGGGCTTGCGGCTTGAACGTGGTGATGGAGTCTGCGCCAGAAAGCAAGGTGAACGCCTCACGCTGGACGAACACGAAAGTGCTGGCGCCTATCTTGCGACATCGGCTGCAATGGCAGGTGCCCATCATGGTCGGGGGACTGGAGACCGTAAATGTCACTTCTCCACAGCAGCAGCTACCTCTAAGCATGACAAAGCTTTCATTTTGGATACGATGCTGTATGTTAATACAGTAGTCCAAAAAAGCCCACCTGGTTTTCAGCGTTGTTGCCCGTGGGCCGACTTCCGCTGGGGCTCCAAGGCCGAAATTCGGTTAGGCGGAATGCAGATGCTGGCGAAGACACTGGTCACAGCGCTTGCTGCATCCAGAGCGAGAAGGCTCTCAGGCGGTCGCTGAAGTCAGTGGCAACAATGTGCGGCGGTTCGTTTCCCGGTGGCGCGGCGAACATGTGGAAGAACTCGATTTGTTGCGCCATGTCCGGATAGCTGTCAGAAAAAAGGGCCATGTGGTCTTCAAGCGATTCGGGCCAATGGTTCGACGTGACGGGCCGAAGTACGTTTGTCGCTCGAATCAGCTTTCTGGAAGCTTCCCGCCTGAAGCGGGCAAGGGTTGCCCCGTCGGCCTCGGTTTCGATACGTTGTGCGTACCTTTCCAGCACGCTTGAAAAGTCCCCGTTGACCGCGCGCGCAATCGTCCTCGACGGGCGGAAGGGCTCGAAGTCGCGGGACAGGTCGTAACCGTAGATGCATCGGCAATGATGCCTAAGCCAGAAGCCCCAGCGGTGCAGGTTCTCGGGAGCCTGCACTTCCTCAAGAAAGCCCACGTCGAAGTCGACCTTCGAAACTTCTGGATGGCGGCATTCCAGCGCCCGCCGTGCGGACTCGATCTCCAAATTGTCTTGCAGTGCAGGTTTGTCAGCGAGTACGAGCACAACATCCAGATCCGAACGTCCAGGAACTGCGTCACCGCGCGCAATGCTTCCATAAAGGTAAGCGCTTTCGACCTGGGGCAACACAGAGCGAAGAAGCATACTGTGAAGGTCTTCGACCACCGCGAGAAAGGCTGCCTGTAGGGGCACATGCCCAACTGTGCGGATGTAGCCGCTTGCATCGATGCCTGTTCTTTTATCCAAGTGTGCTCTCTGAGGGGGATACTTTGATCGCGAAAAGATGGATCAACTCACTGTGGTCGGTCGCTGTGGAAAGTGCCTCCACGATCCCGACGGTCATGAACCTGGGGCGGCACCAAGGCCTGAAGGGCTGACGCCGGCACAATGACTGGAATGGGCCTGTTTCCCTTGCTTGTTTTTTACATGCACCGCGTGGCACCGCAGCGATGCGCGGGGGCATGGGAACACCCGGTTTCAAAAGCACGACTGTTGGTTGATGCGATGGCCCACGGCATAGACTTTTCCGCTTTCGGGGTCGACGTTGAAGACGACGTAGCGGCGCTGCGGGCAGATCAGTTCGGCCGAGGACTTGTTGCACTGCAAGATATCCGTTTTGCGCACCACACCGGCTTTCGTTTGCACCGATCGATTTTTGTCCGGCTGCGTTTCGCAGCTGTAGCCGTTTTGCATGGCAATGGCCCGGGCCTCCTCCAGGGGGAGCCCGACGGCATTGAGCGCATCGGCCTCCTTGGCATGCCTGGCCTCGGAAACACGGGTCAGGGCACAGCCCCCCAGGGCGAAGGAGGTCAGCAAGAGCAAGGTGAAACGAAGCATGTGATTTTTCTGGATGCCGTCAGACACACAGTGTGGCGATGAAAGCCCAACCATAGCCTATGGCGGCTTTCGGCGGCTCCGCTCAGATCACGCACTTCGCCGCGAGCGCTTGAATGCGCGCGGGGTCGAGCTGCAGCAGTTCGGCCAGAACGCTTGCCGTGTGCTGGCCCAGCATGGGCGGCGGCGCATGCTGGACCGGTGTTTTGGAAAAGCTCAAGGGGCTGCGCAGGCTGGGGACGTCCATGCCGCGGCCGTGGGGGAGGGTGATGGCCAGGTCGCGGTGCCGGGTCTGGGCCTCAGCAAACACCTGGGCCATGTTGTTGATGGGGCCGCAGGGCACGCCCGCGGCTTCCAGCGCCGCCAGCAGGCTGGCACGCTGGCGGTGGGCAATGGCACCGGCCAAAGCCGCGCGCAGGGCCTGGCGGTTGGCGACGCGCAGGGCATTGCTGGAGAAAGCCGTTTGCTCCAACAACTCAGGGATGGCCAGCACCTGGCAGCAGGCCTGGAACTGGCCGTTGTTGCCGGCCGCGATGATCAGCGGGCCGTCCGCGCAGTCAAACACTTCGGAAGGCGAGGCAATGGGGTTGGTGTTGCCCACGCGTTGCGGCGAGCGGCCGGTCATCAGATAGCCCGTGGCCAGGTGGCCGTTGAGCGCGACCGCGGAGTCCAGCATGGCGCAGTCTATGAACTGGCCTTCGCCCGTACGGCCATGGTGGAACAGCGCGCCGAGAATGGCGATGGCCGCGTTCTGGCCGGTGACCACGTCGGTGATGGGCAAGGACGTGCGCATGGGGCCGCCGCCGGGCTGGTCGTCAGGCAGGCCGCAGGTACTCATCATGCCCGCCATGCCTTGCAAAATGAAATCGTAGGCCGGGCGCTTGGCCAGCGGGCCGGTCTGGCCAAAACCGGTGAGCGAGCAGTAGATCAGATCCGGCTTGAGGGCTTGCAGGGACGCATAGTCGAGGCCGTATTTTTGCAGACTGCCGACTTTGTAGTTCTCCACCACCACATCGCACTGCCGTGCCAGCTGCCGCACCAGGTCGGCGCCTTCGTCGGTGGCGATATCGATGGTGATGGATTGCTTGCCCCGGTTGTAGGCCAGGTACAGCGCCGAGTCGTTGCTGTCCTGGCCGCTGGCATCCTGAAGAAACGGGCCCATGCGCCGCGTGTCGTCGCCTTCCCTGGGCTTTTCTATCTTGTAGACGGTTGCGCCCATGTCCGCCAGGTGCTGGCTGCACAGCGGGCCGGCGATGACGCGGGTCAGGTCCAGGACCTTGATGCCTTGCAGAATGCTTGCCATGTGGTTCACTCCAGACGGATATTGGCCTGCTTGATCACCTGGGCCCAGCGCTTGGCTTCTCCCTGCATGAAGGCGTTGAACTGGGCGGGCGTGCCGCCGACCGGGTCGATGCCGTACTCGATCAGCTTGGCATGCACTTCGGGCGAGTCGATCACGGACTGCAGTTCCGCCGACAGCTTGGCGATGACGGGCGCGGGCACCTTGGCGGGCGCGAGTAGGCCTATCCAGCTGCCGCCGGTCATGTTGGGATAGCCCAGCTCGGCCATGGTCGGAACCTCGGGGCTGCTGGGCCAGCGCTTCTCGCTGGTGATGGCCAGGGCCCGCAGCTTGCCGGCCTTGACCTGCGGCATCATGGTCTGCACGGAATCAAAGGCCATGGCCACTTGCCCGGAAAACATGTCGGTGAGCGCCGGCGCCATGCCCTTGTAAGGGATGTGGGTCAGCTTGACGTGCGCGCTCTCGCCGAACAGCTCTCCCGCCAGGTGGGCGCCGGAGCCCGTGCCGCTGGAGGCGAAACTGGCTTTGTCGGGGTTGGCTTTGGCCCAGCCCGCGAACTCGGACAGGTTCTTGGGCGGCAGCGCCGCGCTGGAAACCATCAGCAGCGGAATATGGCCGAACTGGCTCACGCCCGTGAGGTCGGTGAGCGGCGAGAAACCCATCTTGGGGTAGAGGCTGGGGTTGACCACATGGCCGGCCACCACGACCAGCAAGGTGTAGCCATCGGGCGAGGCCCTGGCGACGGCCTGCGAGCCAATCTGGCCGTTGGCGCCGGGCAGGTTCTCGATGATGACGGGGTTCTTGAGGCGTTCGGACAGCTTTTGCGTGACCAGGCGTGTCACGGTGTCCGAGACGCCGCCGGCGGTGTAGGGCACGACCACGCGGATGGGGCGGCTGGGAAAATGGTCTTGCGCCAGTGCGGCGTTGCCCGCCGCGACCAAGCCCAGGGCGAGCGTGGCGTGCATCCACCAGCGCTGCAGTCGAACGCTCTGGCGAGGCTGGGCGGACGGGGCACTGTCGGCGTCATGCGGAAATGTCATGGTGTCTCCTGCTTGGTTGGTTTTTTGGGGGAACTCAGTTTTCGAGCAATTGGCGCGGGACCCGCAGGGGCAGATCCAGCAGCATTTGCGCAAAGGATTTGCCCAGGGGGTCGGAGCGCAGGCTGCAGACCCCGCCTCCGCCCAGGGCGTTGTGCAGCACGAAGTTCACGGCGTGCAGCCCGGGCACTGCGTAGCGCTGGACCGTTCCGTCCACCAGGTGGGAGAAGTACTGGTGCACGCGCTCGGCCGTCAACTGGGTGAGAAGAAAGGGGTAGAGCTCGGGGCGGCGGGCAATCACGCCGATGTTCTCGTCATCGCCCTTGTCGCCACTGCGCGCCCAGGCCAGCTGTACCAGGGGCACCTGCTCCCAGTCGCCCTCCTCGGGGTGGACGCTGCTTGACTCTGTGGCGGGCAGGCCCACTGGCTCGGCGCCGGTGGGCGTTCCGATGACCGCCGCGGGCGACAGGATTTGCTGGCGCTGCTCGAGTGCGACGCACAGCGGCACCTGCTGCTTGGGCACCAGGAAGGAAAACACTTTGAAGACGGGCTGAATCTCCGCGCGCCCGGCAAAGGAAGAGCGGGTTCCCGGCCCCATGGAGGTGCCGGCCGACGAGCATTCGCGCTGCAGAAAGCCCAGGCCCTTGGCATCGGCGTGGCGGGCGGCAATGCGCAAGATGACTTCGCGCGTGGGCAAGGCGCGGGCGTTGGCGCCGTAGAGCGCTTCGGTGCCCAGCAGTTCGACGCAGGTTTGCGAGTAGTCGGCCAGGCCCTTGGCCGCCAGCTGCTCGCGGGTGCGTTGCAGCAAGGCGTCCGCGGTCTTGCGGGCCTTGGCGGGGGCATCGATGCCGCGGATGGCCATCATGACCTGCAACTGGTAGCCGTCGATATAGGTGCCGTTGGCCTTGTAGCTGTCGGTGGGCGCCTGGCCCTTGGCGCCTGCGATACGCACCTGCCCGGGGCCGGCTTGCACGACGCTGACCTGGCGGAAGTCGCAGCCCACATCGGGCATCTGGTAGCGGGCAGGGTCGCCCACTTCGTACAACACCTGTTCGGCCACGGCGCCCGGGTGGATCAGCCCGCCCGTGCCGGCGGGCTTGCCGAGGGTGAAGCTGCCATCGGCCGCACAGTCGATCACCGGGTAGCCCATATGGGCCCAGTCGGGCACGAGTTGCCAGTCGGTGAACAGGCCGCCCGTGGCCTGGGCGCCGCATTCGATCACGTGACCGGCCAAGGTGCCGGCCGCCAGGCGGTCCCAGTCGTCCCAGGCCCAGTCGAACTCATGGGCCAGCACGCCGACCACGACGGCGCTGTCCACGCAGCGGCCGGTGATGACGATGTCGGCCCCCATCGCCAGGGCGCGCGCAATGCCTTGGGCGCCGGTGTAGGCGTTGGCCGAGCTCAGCTGCGCCGGCGGCACCTCGCCGGTATACATGTCCTTGAGACCCTGCTCGCGCAGCGTGGCGAACTGCGCGCTGACATCGTCGCCCGTGACCACGGCGATGTGCAAGGACAAGCCCTGGCTTTCGGCCGCCTGGGCCAAGGCCTGGGCGCAGGCCTTGGGGTTGAGCCCGCCGGCGTTGGACACCACGCGTACGCCTTGCTGCCGGATGGCCTGCAGGTGGGGCAGCATGGCCGCGGTGACAAAGTCCGTGGCGTAGCCCAATTCCGGCTTCTTGCTGCGGGCCCGGGCCAGGATGGCCATCGTGGTTTCCGCGAGGTAGTCATAGACCAGGTATTGCAGGCCCGGGACTTGCAGCAGCTGTGGCGTGGCGATGCTGGAGTCGCCCCAGAAGCCGCTGGCGCCGCCGATGCGCACGGTTTTCGCGGGCGCGTTCATGCGAGCTCCTCGATTCTCAGCAACAAGGCGCCCTTGGCGGCTTGCTGGCCGGCCATGGTGCGCAGTTCCACCACACGCCCGGCAATGGGGGCGTGCAGCGTGTGTTCCATCTTCATGGCTTCGAGCACGGCGATGCGTTGGCCTGCGCTCACCGTATCGCCTTCCTTCACGGCGACGGCGACCACGCGTCCCGTCAGGGGCGCGGTGATCACGCCGCCGTCCTGGCTGGCCTGGCCGGATTTGTGGGCGTCGGTCTGCTCGAAATGCCAGGCCTGGCCGGCATGGAACAGGTCCAGCTGCAAGCCGGTGGCCACGGCCGCCGCGCTCTCCACCATGCCATTGCATTGCACCTGGAACTGGCGCCGCCCGGCGTCCAGCCACAACAGGTCGCGCATCTCGAAGCGCGCGGCGGCAGTCGCTGCGTCCTCCCCGGTCTGCGTCTGCAGTGCAATGTCCCAGCCCTGGGCTGTGGCCTGCACCTGGGCTTGCCAGCGCTGCTGGCCGTGGCGCAACTCCAGCGCGGTGGCGGTCTGTTGCTGCAGGCGACCTGCGCCCAGCTCGGCCAGGCCCTGGCTGGCGAGCAGCCTGGCCAGCACGGCGTAGGCCACGGTGCGCTCCTGCGGCGCCGGGGCCTGGGCCAGGCTGTGGGCCATGGTTTGCGCCACAAAACCGGTGTGGATCTCGCGGCCCGCCGCGAACTGCGCGGAGTTCAGGCACTCCACCAGAAAGCGCTGGTTGGTCGGCACGCCCAGCAGCACGCATTGCTCCAGCGCCTGCACCAGCTTGCGCCGCGCTTCCTCGCGGGTGGCGCCATGGGCCACGACCTTGGCGATCATGGAGTCGTAGTAAGGGCTGATGACCCAGCCATCGCGCAGCGCGTGGTCCACGCGCACATCCAGCGCCTGCTGGTGGCTGGACAGCGGGCCAGGCGGCGGTGCATTGGGCGCGCGCCAGAACAGCACATTGCCGGTTTGCGGCAGAAAGCCCGCGTATACGTCCTCGGCGGTGAGGCGTGCCTCGATGGCGTGGCCCTGGTAGTGGACGTCGGCTTGTTGCAGGCTGAGCGGCTCGCCTGCGGCGATCCTGAACTGCCAGGCCACCAGGTCCAGCCCGGTGATGGCTTCGGTCACCGCATGCTCGACCTGCAGGCGGGTGTTCATTTCCATGAAGTAGAAATGCCCTTGGGTGTCGAGCAAGAACTCCATGGTGCCGGCGCCTATGTAGCCAATGGCCTGGGCGGCCTTGACGGCGGCCTCGCCCATGCGCTGGCGCAGCGCGGGCGTGACCACGGTGGAGGGCGCTTCTTCAATCACTTTCTGGTGGCGTCGCTGGATGGAACAGTCGCGCTCCCCCAGGTAGATGCAATGCCCCTGGCTGTCCGCGAGCAGCTGGATCTCGATATGGCGCGGCGCGAGGATGGCTTTTTCCAGGATCAGCTCGGCGCTGCCAAAGGCTTGCTGGGCTTCGGAACGCGCCGAGGCCAGGGCGGCGGGCAGATCGGCTGGGCTGTGCACCAGGCGCATGCCCCGGCCGCCGCCGCCGGCCGCGGCCTTGACCATCACGGGGAAGTCGATGCGCGCGGCCGCGGCCACAAAAGCGCTGTCCGCCTGGTCTGCTTCCTGGTAGCCGGGAATGCAAGGCATGTCGGCGGCCATCATCAGCTGCTTGGCCCGGGCCTTGTTGCCCATGGCCTGCATGGCGGCGCCGGTCGGGCCGATGAAGACCAGGCCGGCGGCGTCCACGGCGTTGGCGAAGTCCGCGTTTTCCGCGAGAAAGCCATAGCCGGGGTGGATGGCATCGGCACCGCTCAGGCGGGCGGCCGCGAGGATGGCGTCGCTGTCGAGATAGCTGTCGCGCGGCAGCGGCCCGCCGACCAGCACGGCGCTGTCCGCGGCCTGTACATGCGGGCTGAGGCGGTCGGCCTCGGAGTAAATGGCCACGGTGCGGTAGCCCAATTGGCGCGCTGTCTGGATGATGCGCAGCGCAATCTCGCCGCGGTTGGCGATCAGCACGCAGCGGAAGGGGCGGATGTTTTTGGTGACGGTCATGGCGCGGTCTGAAGAGAGGGCAGGCGGGAAGATGCGGGCGCGGCGGGCGGGGTATGGGTCTGCCGTATGTCCTGGGCGCTGAACTCGGCCTGCCAGGCCGCCGGGCGCTTCTCGCGGAATGCGGCAATGCCTTCGGCGCCTTCATGGCGCATGCATTGGGCGAAAGCCAGCGCGGCGTGGTCCAGGCGGGCTGCCAGGGCGGGGGCGGCGTCCGCAGCGAACAGCCGCTTGAGGGCCTGGTTGGCGCCCGGCGCGCAGCGGGCCATGCGCGTGAGCCACTGGGCCAGCAAGGCGTCCAGCGCGGCGCTGTCCGCGGCCAGCTCATCGACCAGGCCCAGGGCTTGGGCCTGATCGCCGCTGACGCGCTCGCCAAACAGCCCCAGGCGCAAGGTGTTGCGCCGGCCTATGCGCGCGTCGACGAAGGGAGCGATCTGCGCCGGAATGATGCCCAGCGCAGTTTCCGTCAGCGCGAACTTGGCGCCGTGCGTTGCCAGAACGATGTCGGCCGTGCACGCCAGGCCCATGCCGCCGCCCATGGCCGCGCCTTCCACGGCGGCGATCAGGGGCACGGGCAGCGCAGCCAATTGTTCGAGGAAGCGGCCGAAGGCACGATTGCGCGCGGCGACCGGGTCAGAGGCCAGTGCGTCGGCATCGGCCTGCGGGCTTTGGTCCAGGCGCGCCTGGA
This sequence comes from Acidovorax bellezanensis, assembly GCF_025421555.1. Classification (NCBI taxonomy): domain Bacteria; kingdom Pseudomonadati; phylum Pseudomonadota; class Betaproteobacteria; order Burkholderiales; family Comamonadaceae; genus Acidovorax; species Acidovorax bellezanensis. The sequence goes on along the minus strand of NZ_JAODYH010000004.1, from coordinate 557,397 downwards.
AGCTGCCGATGTTGCCGCCGGCACAGAAAAAGCCCTGGCTGCCGCGCAGCACGATGGCGCGCAGCTGCGCATCGCCCTGGACGCTGGCGATGGCCTGGGCCAACTCCGCCACCAGTTCGGGGGCCAGGGCGTTGCGGGTGGCCGGGCAGTTCAAGGTCAGGAACAGCACGTCTTGCAGACGCGTCACAAGAAGAGAGGAATGGCTGGACATGGCGGGACTTTCAGGCGCCAAAATCCATCAAGCCCATCTTGCGGGCGATGACCATCATCATGACTTCGTCGGCGCCGCCGCCTATGGAGCCCAGGCGGTAGTCCCGGTAGGCGCGGGAAGCGGAGTTTTCCCAGGTGTAGCCCATGCCGCCCTGGAATTGCATGCACCAGTCGGCAATCTCGCGGCCCAGGCGGCCGGCCTTGAGCTTGGCCATGGAGGCCAGCTCGATCACGTCTTCGCCCTGGATATAGGCCTCGGTCGCCCGGTAGATCAGCGAGCGCAGGGCTTCGAGTTCGGTCTTGAGTTCGGCCAGCTTGTACTGGATGTACTGGTTGTCCAGCAGCGGGCGGCCGAAGGCAATGCGCTGGCGCAAGTAGTCGGCCGTGTCCTGGATCAGGGACATGCAGGCCAGGCGCCGCGCCGCGCCGTCCAGCCGCTCCTCCTGGAACTGCTTCATCTGGTAGATGAAGCCCATGCCTTCCTCGCCAATGCGGTGGCGCACGGGCACGCGCACGTCGTCGAAGAAGATCTGGGCCGTATCGGACGACCACATGCCGAACTTCTTGATCTTCTGCACTTCCACGCCCTTGGCGCGCTGGCCGTTGTGCTTGAGCGGCACGATGATCAGCGACTTGTTCTTGTGCGCCGGGCCGTCGGAGGTGTTGGCCAGCAGGCAGATCCAGTCGGCCTGGGTGCCGTTGGTGATCCACATCTTGGAGCCGTTGATCACATAGTCGTCGCCGTCGCGCCGCGCCGAGGTCTTGAGGGACGAGACATCCGAGCCCGCGCCTTGCTCCGAGACGCCGATGCTGCAGACCATGTCGCCGGCGATGGCCGGTGCCAGGAATTCGCGGCGCAGTGCGTCAGAGCCGAAGGCCGCCAGCGCGGGCGTCGCCATATTGCTTTGCACACCTATGCCCATGCCCACCCCCTGGGCCTTGGCATGGCCTATGGCTTCGGCCGCGGCCAGCGCGTAGGAAAAATCCAGGCCCATGCCGCCGTAGGCTTCGGGCTTGGAAATGCCCAGAAAGCCCAGCTGCCCCATTTTCTTGAACAGCTCGTGGGCGGGAAAGATCTCGTTGGCCTCCCATTCGTCCACGAAGGGGTCGATTTCGCTGGCGACAAAACGGCGGATGCTGGCCATCAAGGCATGGTGTTCGGCGGTGTAAAGCATAGGGGTCCTGGAAAAGAATGGGACGGGCTTAGAAACGGGCCACGCCAAACTGCATGGCGCGCGGCTGGCGGCGCTGGGCTTCGTCTATGGTGGCCAGCGCGAACAGCAGGACGTCGCGCGTGGCGCGGGGATCGATCACGCCGTCATCCAGCAGGTGGCCGCTGGTGTAGAAGGCGCTGGCCTGCTTGTCGAAATGGGCGATGGTTTCGGCTTTCTGCGCGGCCAGAACGGCTTCGTCGACGGCTTGGTTCTTGCGCTGCGCCTTGTCGCGCTCCACGATCTCCAGCGTGGTGGCCGCTTGCTCGCCGCCCATGACCGCGGTGCGGGCGTTGGGCCAGGAGAAACAAAAGCGCGGCTTGAAGGCGCGTCCGCACATGCCGTAGTTGCCCGCGCCAAACGAGGCGCCGCAGTAAATGGTGATCTGCGGCACGCTGGAGTTGGACAGGGCCTGGATCAGCTTGGCGCCGTGCTTGATCATTCCGGCCTCTTCCGAGGCGCGACCGACGATGAAGCCCGTGGTGTTCTGCAGGAAGACGATGGGTGTCTGGCTTTGGTTGCACAGCTGGATGAACTGCGCGGCCTTGGTGGCGCCCGCGGGATCGAGCGAGCCGTTGTTGCTGATGAAGCCCACGGTCTGCCCCGCCATGCGGCCATGGCCGCAGACGGTGGCCGGGCCGTAGTCGGGCTTGAAATCCATCCAGCGCGAGTCGTCCACCAGGCGCGCGATGACTTCGCGCATGTCGACGGGCTTCTTGTGCTCTAGCACCATCACGCCGGCCAGTTCCTCCGTGGGCAGGCAAGGCGGTGCGGCGTCGGCAGCGGGGGCTGCGCGCTCCCAGGGGAGCAGGGACAGGATGTCGCGTACCAGCGCGATCGCATGGGCATCGTCCTCGGCCACGTATTCGGCCAGGCCGCTGATGGCAGCATGCATGTCGGTGCCGCCGAGCTCTTCGGCCGTCGCCACTTCGCCCGTGGCCGCCTTGAGCAGCGGCGGCCCGGCCAGGAAGGCCTTGGCCTGGCCGCGCACCATCACCACGTAGTCCGACAGCCCGGGCATATAGGCGCCGCCGGCGGTGGAGGAGCCGTGCACCACGGTGATGACCGGCAGGCCGGCCGCGGACAGCCGCGCCAGGTTGTAGAACATGCCCCCGCCGCGGACGAATTTCTCGACCCGGTACTGGCGCAGATTGGAGCCGGCCGATTCCACCAGGTGCACGAAAGGCAGCTTGTTTTCCAGCGCGATTTCCTGGCAGCGCATCAGTTTCTGGTTGCCTGCCTCGGTCAAGGCTCCGGCGTTGATGCCGGAATCGGTGGCCACCACCATGCAGCGCACGCCGCCGACAAAACCGATGCCAGCGATCTGCGAGCCGCCGGGAATGGTCTTGTCGAGCTCGCCGCCGTCCATGCCATAGCCCGCCAGATTGCAGATCGGCAGGAAGGGGCGCATGGGGTCGAGCAGGCGGGCCATGCGTTCGCGGGGCAGCAGCGCGCCGCGCTTGGCAAACCGGGCGGCCGAGCGCGCGGAAGTGGTGGCCGCACGTTGCTCCAGCGCTTGCAGCTGGTCCACCAAGGACAGCATGCCGTCGCGTTGGCCTTGGAATTCCTCGCTCTGGGGCAGGATGCGCGTGTTGAACGGTGTCATGAAGCAGTCGCAATCAAAGTGATTTGTGGCATGGCTGTTGATTGAATGTGAACTGCCGCCAAGGGACAATCGGAGAAGCGGTTTTTGTGCACCATATGCACAATCCAGGGATTTCCAGTAGATCCCGCACGGCATGGCCGTGCCCTCGCAGCGCGCGCGCCGCGCAGGAGAAAGCCGCCCCATGGATATCGCCGACGACCTGGACAACAGTGGCAAGGGTGCGCAAAGCACGGACCGCGCCTTGCGCCTGCTGGCGCTGGTGGCCGCGCAGCATGGAGCGGGAATCAGCGTGGCGGCGTTGGCCGCGCAAAGCGGGCTGGACCGCACCACGACGCACCGCTTGATCAAGGCGCTGGAAGGCCACGGCCTGGTGCATCGCGAAGGGCGCACCGAAGGCTTTCGGCTGGGCTTGCAGGCCATGGCCCTGGGCCAGGCCGCGTTGCAGCGCCCGCCCTTGCTGGTGCAATACGCGCCGCTCATGAAGTCACTGGTGCGGCGCGTGAATGAGCCCTTGTTTCTGGTGGTGAGAGCGGGCGACCGCAGCCATTGCCTGTACCTCGAAGAGGGCTCGCGCCCGGTGCGGGATTTCGGCGAATCCGTGGGCAATCTGCGTCTGCTGGGCCTGGGCATTCCCAGTTTTGCGCTGCTGGCCCATCTGGATGACGCCCAAGTGCAAGCGCATTACCAGCGCTGCCGCGCGGAATATGAGGCCAATCAGATGGGCTTGATCCGTTTGCGCAAGTGGATCAGCGAGGCGCGCGCGCAAGGCTATGCGCATATCTATGCCAAAGGCTTGCGCGGCGTGGGCGTGCGCTTCACCTATGGCAGCTGCGGAGAGGCGGCGCTGGGTTTTGTCGCGCCCGCATCGCGCCTGCCCAGGGCCCAGGTGCCGCAGCTCGCCGCATTGCTCAGCGCGGCCCTGGAGCGGATCGCGCCGGGCGCGGTGTAGAACCCGCCGGGGCCGCTAGGACGCCTCCTGCTGCGCCATGCCCAGCGCCTGCAGGAAGGACTGGATCAGCAGGCTGGCGCGGCGCTCGCGCACGAAATGCAGGTAGGTGCTGGTGCTCGCCGGGTCGCCGTCTATGCGGATGGGCTTGAAGCGCGGGTCGGGAATGAACTCGGCTTCCGAGACGGCGCCCAGGCCCAGGCCATGGGCCACGGCTTCGCGCAGGGCTTCGCGGCTGCCGACTTCAAGGGCGCAAGGCGTGTGCACGCCCGCGGCCTGCAGCGTGGCGTCCATGGCCGCTTGCGTGGTGGAGCCGGCTTCGCGGCGCAGCATTTCCACGCCCTGCAAACGGGCGATGGGCACGCTGTCGTGCCGCGCCAATGGGTGGTCCTTGTGGGCGAACAGGATGATGGGGTGGCAGGCGTAGAGCAGGGCTTCGAGGCCCGGGCTGTCGTGCAGGCCGGCGAGCACGCCGATGTCGGTGGCGTAACGCTCGAGATCGGCCAGCACCTGCTTGGAGTTGCCCATGCGGATCGCGACCTGGATGCCGGGGTGGCGCAGTCGGTGGGCGGCGACCATTTCGATCACGTGGAAGGGGCCGACCGCGCCCAGGTTGAGCGTTCCCTGGTTGAGCTGGCCCGAGTCGCGCAGAAAGAACTCGGCCTCGGCGTCGAGCGCCAGGATTTTTTGGGCGATGGGCAGCAACTGCTCGCCGGCCGGCGACAGGCTCATGCGGTAGCCGCGGCGGTAAAACAACTCGACTTCGCTGCGCTGCTCCAAGGCGCTGATCTGGGCCGAAATCGTGGGCTGGCTCAGGTTCAGCGAGCGCGCGGCGGCGCTGAGGCTGCCCTGGTTGGCAACGGCGACAAAGGCGCGGTAGCGGGCGGTGCTCATCTATAGGTCTTATCTATAAAAACAGTATGAGAGAAGTTTAAAAATTTCACATGAAAGAAATATGGCATTCCTACCATCGAGTGGTCGAACAGCCTTTCTCTACCCACCCCCTGTCCCCCAGGACCGCCACCAGGAACGCCACCATGCACACCACCCGCAGAAACTGCCTCCAACTCGCTGGCGCCGTGGCGCTGGCCTTCGCCACGTCCAGCGCCGCCTTGGCCCAGACCCAGGAACTGCGCGTCGGCCTGATCCCTTCCGAAGACGCCCAGGCCATGATCCGCTCCAGCCAGCAGGTGATGGACCAACTGGCCGAGAAGACCGGCATGAAAGTGCGCCCCTTCGTGGCCAACGACTACAACGGCGTGATCGAAGCCCTGCGCTCGGGCAAGCTGGACATCGCCTACCTCGGCCCGTTCTCCTATGTGCTGGCCAGCAGCATGGCCAACGCCGAAGCCTTTGCCGTCGCCGTGACCAAGAAGACCGGCACCAGCGCCTATCACAGCCTGCTCATCACCCGCAAGGATTCGGGCCTGGACAGCGTGGCCAAGCTGCAGCGGCGCACGTTCGCCTTTGTCGACCCGACTTCGGCTTCGGGCCATCTGTTTCCCAAGGCCGGGCTGCTGGCCGACGGCTTCGATCCGGAAAAGCACTTCTCGCGCGTGATTTTCTCGGGCTCGCACGACGCCAACATCATGGCCGTGGCCAACAACAAGGTCGACGGCGCGGCCGTGGCCGACCGCATCTTCGAGTCGGCCATCGCCAAGGGCCTGATCAAGGGCGAGGACTTCCAGGTCATCTGGCGCTCGCAGCCCATCCCCGAGTCGCCCATGGTCTGGCGCAAGAGCCTGGACGCCGCGACCAAGCAGAAAGTCGCTGCCGCGCTGGCCGACATCAAGGGCCTGCCCTGGGGCGACCAGGGCGTGCTCAACGGTTTTGCACCGACCAACGACAAGGCCTACGACGTGGTCCGCCAGACCGCCAAGGCCTTGAACCTCGACCTCGGGAAAATGAAATGATCCACGCCCGCCAACTGCGCAAGAGCTTCGGCAGCAACCATGTGCTGCACGGCATAGACCTCGACGTCCAGCCCGGCGAGTTCGTGGTGATGCTGGGACTGTCGGGCGCCGGCAAGTCCACGCTGCTGCGCTGCATGAACGGACTGGCCCAGCCCGACAGCGGCACGCTGCAGGTCGGCGGCATCGATTTGATGGCGCGCCACTCGCGCCGGCAACTGGCGCGCCAGGCGGCCATGGTGTTCCAGCACCACAACCTCGTGCCCCGGCTGTCGGTGCTGAAGAACGTGCTCACGGGGCGCCTGGGCGCGCTGTCCACCCTGCCGTCCATGTTGCAGCTGTTTCGCCAAAGCGATATAGCTCTGGCGCACGAATGCCTGGAGCGCGTGGGCCTGGCGCACAAGGCGCACGAGCGCACCGATTCCTTGTCGGGCGGGCAGATGCAGCGCGTGGGCATTGCCCGGGCGCTGGCCCAGCAGCCGCAAGTGATCCTGGCCGACGAGCCTGTCGCCAGCCTGGACCCCAAGACCGCGCGCAGCGTGCTGCAGTACCTGCGCGATGCCACGCGCGGCCTGGGCATTGCCGTGGTCTGCAACCTGCACCAGGTCGACTATGCGCGCGAGTTCGGCGACCGCATCGTGGGCCTGGCCCAGGGCCGCATGGTCTACGACGGCAGTACGCACGGACTCGATGAAGCCGCGCTGCAAGCCATTTACCACGCGCAGCCGCAGGCGGTGACGCCCGCTGCGCCCCACCCGTGGCAACACGCCATTCCCGCCGGAGGCCTGCTGTGAGCCATACCATGCACAAAGATTCCTACCGCTGGACGGTCACGCCCCCCGCGGGCAAAAGCGGCTGGCTGGTTTACGCCGCCATCGCCCTGGCCCTGGGCTGGGTGCTGCAGTGGAGCGCGACGGGCGCGCAGCTGAGCTGGGGCGAGCTGGCCAACGGCATGCCGCAGATCGCCGACTTCCTGTCGCGCTCGGTGCCGCCCGACTGGAGCATCCTGCCGCGGCTGTGGGCGCCGGCCATGGAGACCATTCAGATCGCGATCTGGGGCACGCTGCTGAGCATCGTGCTGGCCCTGCCGCTGTCCTTCATCGCGGCCAGCAACCTGCACAGCTGGCACGGCCTGCGCCGGGTCACGCGGCAGTTTCTGAACGTGGTGCGCAGCATCAACGAGCTGATCCTGGCCCTGGTCTTCGTCTCGGCCGTGGGTCTGGGGCCCTTCCCCGGCGTGCTGGCCCTGGCGCTGCACGGCATGGGCATGCTGGGCAAGTTCTTTGCCGAAAGCATCGAAGAAATCGACAGCGGCCCGCTGGAAGCCCTGCGCAGTGCGGGGGCGAGCCAGCTGCAGGTCATCGTCTTTGGTGTCGTGCCCCAGGCGATCACGGCCTGGATCGCCGTCGTGCTGTACCGCTTCGAAGTCAATCTGCGCTCGGCCACGGTGCTGGGCATGGTCGGCGCGGGCGGGCTGGGCTTCGAGCTGGTCGGCAGCCTCAAGCTGTTCCGCTACCAGGAAACCGCGACCTGCATCGTCGTCATCACCGCCATGGTGATCATTGCCGACCTGATCTCCAACCTCTTGCGCCAGCGCATACAGAGGCATTGATCGCCGCCGCCGGGTGCTCCCGGCGGCGCACTTCCCCCGAGACCTTTTCAAAGCCCGGCAGCGTTGAGTCCTGCCGCCGGTGGCTTCGCCCTGGGCGTGTCTTTCTCCCTTTTCATTTTTCTAGGCAATTCACCGTGTGGACCTATCACAACCCCGTACACATTCACGCTGCTCCCGGTGGCCTGCAACAGCTGCCGGCCCTGCTCCAAGGCCGTGACTGCATTCTGGTGACTTTCCCCGAAGCCCACGGCCTGGGCCTGGTCGACAAGCTGCGCGGGCTGCTGGGCGCGCAGCTGCGCGCCGTGGTCAGCGACATCCTGCCCAACCCCGATGTGCAATGGCTGGCACCGCTGTATGAGCGCGTGCACCGCGATCACGCTGACGTGCCCTGTCTGGTGGCCTTGGGCGGCGGCAGCGTGATCGACACGGCCAAGGCCTTGATGTGCGCCACGCCTTCGGGCGCGTTTGCCGAGTTGCTGGCGGTGCTGGAGCAGGGCGCGCAGCTGCCGGCCGGCGCGCACAAGGCGCTGATCGCCATTCCCACCACGGCCGGCACGGGCAGCGAAGTCACGCCCTGGGCCACGTTGTGGGACCAGGCGGGCGGGCGCAAGCATTCGCTGCACCAGCCCTGGACCTGGCCCGAGGCAGCGCTGATCGACGCCGAACTCATGCTCAGCCTGCCCGGCCCGTCTACCCTGGCCAGCGGCCTGGACGCGCTGTCGCATGCGCTCGAATCCCTGTGGAACGTGCACCGCAACCCGGTCTCGACCGCCCTGGCCGTGCGCGCCGCGCAGCGCATCCTGCAGACCCTGCCGGCGCTGATGCAGGACCTGAGCAACGCCAGCTTGCGCGCCGAGCTGGCCGAAGCCGCGCTGATGGCCGGCCTGGCGTTTTCCAACACCAAGACGGCGCTGGCGCATTCGCTGTCCTACGACATCACGCTGCGCTACGGCCAGGTGCACGGCATTGCCTGCTCGTTCAGCCTGCCGCTGGTGCTGGAGATGGCGCTGGGCGCGGACGCGCAATGCGACGCGGCCTTGCTGTCGGTCTTCGGCGCCGCCAGCGGCGCGGCCGCCGTCGCCCGTCTGCGCGACTTTCTGCACGGCCTGGGCGTCTCCACCGACCCCGCCCAGTTCGGCCTGAGCGCCGCGGACTGGGACCGGATGGTGCAGGCCGCCGCGCGCGGCCCGCGCGGGCGCAACTTCATTCGCGCCCTGGCCTGAGCCATGTCGCTGCTCACTTCCTGCCAGTTGCCGCTGTGCTGCCTTTCTTTGTCTCTTTCCTTGGAACCACACCATGACCGCCACCCTCGTGCCACTTTTCTCCGACACCTGCGCCTTCTTGCCCGACGCCGCGCCCGCCGACTTGGCGCCTTTGCAAGGCGTTGTTTTTGACTGGGCCGGCACCCTGGTCGACTTCGGCTCGCTGGCCCCGACGCAGATCTTCGTGGAAGCTTTTGCGACTTTCGGCATCAGCATCACGCTGGCCCAGGCGCGCGGTCCCATGGGCTTGTCCAAATGGCAGCACATCCACCAGCTGCTGCAGGAGCCTTTGATCCACGCCCAATGGCTGCGGGTGTTCGGCCAGGCGCCGCAAGACGCCGACGTGGACGCGGTCTACGCGCGCTTCATGCCTTTGCAGATCGCCAAGGTCGGCGAGTTCTCCGCGCCCATCGCCGGCGCGGCCGAAGTCCTGCAATGGCTGCGCGACCAGGGACTGCGCACGGGCTCCTGCTCGGGCTACCCACGCGTCGTGCTGGACAAGCTGCTGCCCCAGGCGGCCGCGGCTGGCGTGGCGCCCGAATATGTGGTGGCCGGCGACGAGCTGGCCGCGGGCGCGCGCCCGGGCCCGTTCATGGCGCTGGCCAATGTGCTGGCCCTGGGCATCGGCGATGTGCGTGCCTGCGTGAAGGTCGATGACACCGTGCCCGGCATCGATGAGGGCCGCAACGCCGGCATGTGGACCGTGGGCCTGAGTCTGTCGGGCAACGAGGTCGGCTATTCGCTGGCCGAATACGCCCAGGCCCCGGCCGAGGAAGTCGCCGCGCGCATTGCCGCCGCCGAGCACAAGCTGCGTGCGGCCGGCGCGCATTACGTGGTGGACAGCATCCAGGATCTGCCTGGCGTGCTGCTGGAGATTGCGGCGCGGATGCGCGCGGGCGTGGAACCTGGGCCGCTGCGCGCGCCAACGCGTTAACGTGCCGCCGGCACGGGCCCCAGGACTTCCAGATAGCCCGCATAGCGGCTGTCGATCAAGGACAAGGCCAGGCTGTCGCCAGGCAGCAGCCCGCTCCACTGCTGGTTGGCACCCCCCGTGCAGCTGTAGGTGATCAGGCGGCCCAGGTTGTTGCTCAAGTTGCCGCTGGACAGGTCCAGGCAGCGGTTGCCGCGCGCAATGCGCTTGGGCACGCTGGTGTCCCAGACCTGGTTATCGTTGCGCACATCGCAGGCCGTCAGCTTGACGGCATTGCTGCCGCCCTGGTCGGTCAGGCACAGGCCCAGGTCGGCGCGGCTGCGAATGCTGCCGCGGCCGTCCAGAATCCATTGCTCGTTGGCGTCTGCCGTGCACAGGCTCTTGCCGGCGATGCGCACGTCGGCGCCCAGCTTCTGGATGCAGTTGCCATTGGCCATGCGCATGGACTGGGCCGCGGGAATCAAGGGCTGGCTGGAGAGGCCCAGCTTTTGCAGCAGATCGCGCAGGGCTTGCTGTGCATCGGCCTTGTCCAGGGACTGGGCATGGGCGGCCATCCAGCGGTTCAGGCGTTGGGCCTGCTGCTGTTGCGCGGTGAAGCGGTCCCACTGCAGGCGCGCGGCGGGCGACAGGTCCTGGGCATGGTTGGTATAGCTGTCGTACAGCAACTGGTCGGCGCTGCCCAGCGTCAGCACTTTCTTGTCCGCCAGAGGCAGCAAGGCCGCTTCGAGCGCGGGCAATTCCACGGCACGGATGGCGCTGTAGCCGGCCTGCTTGCCGACGGTCACGGGCGCGGGCATGGCGGGCAGGTGGTGAGGGATGGCCAGCGTGTAGAGCTTCTGGGGGGCGGCGGCTGCCGTCTGGCAGAACAGCTCGGCCTGCGTGGGCTGGTCGCTTTGGGCCAGGTTGACATGCAGTTTGTTGACCTTGCCGGTTTCCATGCGCTTGCCCGCCACGGCAATGCGCTGGCTGGGAAGGGCGGAAAACTGCACGTCCAGCCAGCATTGGCGCGGCTCGGCGCTGCCCACGGCGGAGGCGGGCAGGTGGAAGACATTGCCCCAGTTGCTGCGCAGCGCCGGGTAGAGCAGCGCATTGTTGGTTTCGGGGTCATAGCCGCCCAGCAGGGTGACGACCGGCACGCCTTGCAGGCGCGGTGCCAGGAATTTTCCCGTGGCGCTGTTGAACCAGACGGTGTTTTGCGCGGGAATGGCGGGGGCCACCGCTTCCATGGTCTGCGTGCTGGCGTTCCATTGGGCATAGCCCGTGGGCGAGGAGGGCGTCAGCACCGGTTTGTCCAGGCTGGGCTGGATCTTGTTCCTGGTGCTGTAGCCGGTGTAGTGGGTGTAGAGCGACAGCGCGCTGCTGTAGTGGCCGCCCGCCATGGCGTCCGAGGCGAAGCTGTAAGAGTCTTCGAACACCGGCATGCCTGGCAGGCCGTCATTCTCGCCGCGCGTCCAGTGCAGATTGGCGCGCATGCGCTTGCGGTAGGCGATATAGCCCCAGCCACTGTCATGGTGGTGGCCGGACCAGAAGTAGTTGCCGTCCACTTCGCCGGGGTAGTGGCCCAGGCCGTAGTGGTGGCCGATCTCGTGGCTGAATTCATTGCCGCGCGTGGCTTCCAGCGTCAATATGCCGTTGCCGCCACTCAGGCTGTGGACTCGGTCGCCGTTGCTGTACTTGCCCATGGCATGGTGGGCGACCACGCTCTGGAACACCTGCGGTTGCTGTTGCGACTGCATGCCGGCGCTGGTGACGCCATAGTTGGCCAGGTTGATGCCGGTGCTGAAAGTGGACTTGGCGGTGTTCTCCCGCATGTCGCCGCTGTATTCATCGCCGGCGGTGGCGCTGGCCGTGTCGTAGATCACGCCCGTGGCCACCATCACGCGGCTCAGGCGCACGCTCTCGTAATAGGCGGCGGTGATGCGCGCCAGCGGCACGGTCTGGAAATAGTCGCTGGCGGCCTTGGCGGGCTGGTTCAGGAACCAATGCCCTGCGGCATCGGTGGGTGGATCGGTCAGCATGCCCAGCTCGAAACTGTGCACCACCAGCTCCGCCGGTGCGGCAAACTCGATGGCGGCGGCGGTCAGGGTGCCGGCGCGGTTCAGGTTGTCGCTGACGCGCAGTTCCAGCCCCGGCTGGACCCAGTCCCAGGGCAGCACGGCCGACCAGGCGCGGCGTGAATAAACGTAGTCGGGCCGACCGTCCTGGTGGTTGGCGTCCGCGCGCAGGATCTCGTTGGGGTGGCGCATCTGCAGCGTGCCCAGGCTTTGCCCGTTGCACGAGACGGCCACCATGAGCGTGGCGGCTTCACCCAGCGAAGGGTCCGGCGTGACCAACAGCAAGGCTTCGCGCTGGGCTGTCAGCGTCGGCATTTGCTTGGCGGCATTGCCCGACGGGTCCACGGTATGGCTTTGCGCGAACTGCAGCATGGCGGGCAGGCTGCCGACCAGGTCGTTGCGCACGGCGCGCGGCAGTCCGGTCTTGTCGCGGTCGTAAAAGCCCAGGGCGTTCAAGGGCGTGTATTTGCCGCCCAGGGGCTCGGCGTAGGGCGCCTGGCTGTCTCCGCCGCCAGGGGGGTCGCCCAGGCCCGGGTTCTCCGGAAGAGGTCTCTCGGTCACCGGCGGCGTGCCCGAAGATTCCTCTCCACCGCCGCATCCCGCCAACACCATCACCGAACTCAATAAGACTGCATGACCCCAATGCAAATTGCGCATCCGAACTTTCAAACGAAATGCGTTGATTCTAGAAATGAGTTTTGCGATTTCTGACGTAAATGAGATTTATTTTCGTCGATTGCATGCAATTTGTAAAAAAGTGTTCTGCGCGGGCTCGCAAGCCGCGGCGCTTCAACCCGGCCGTTGCAGCGCCTTGGCCAGGTAGTCCACGAAGACGCGGATGCGCGCGGCCAGCTCGGTGTTGCGGTAGTAGACGGCGTTCACGGGCTGCAGCTGCTCCACGGTGTGGGGGATGAGCAGTTGCACCAGATCGCCGCGCGCGCGGTCGGCATGCGTCATGAAGTCGGCCAGGCAGGCGATGCCCTGGCCGGCGAGCGCGAGTTGGCGCACGGTTTCGCCGCTCGATGCGCGCAGCTCGGGCGTGATTTCAAAGTCTTCGCCGCCCGCATGGCGCAGCGGCCAGCGGTTGAGGCTGTCGGGCTGGGTGAAGCCGATGAGACTGTGCTGGCGCAGGTCTTCCACCTGGCGCGGCCGGCCATGGGCCTTGAGGTAGGCCGGCGTGGCCAGCACGCGCAGCGCAAAACGGGCCAGCGGCGTGGCGTGCAAGGTGGAGTCGCGCAGCGTGCCTATGCGAATGCCCACGTCGGTGCGCTGCTCTATCAGGTCGATCAAGTCGTCGTTGCTGTTGAGCTCCAGCTCGATGTCGGGGTATTGGGCGCGAAAGCCGGCCAGCAGCGGCACGACGGCGTGCAGCATGAAGGGCGAAGCCGCATTCACGCGCAGACGGCCCGCGGGGCGCACGCGGCGCGTAGCCAGCTCGTCCTCGGCCGCATCCACCGCGTCGATGATGGCGCGCGCGCGGCCCAGGAACAGCGTGCCTTCCTCGGTCAGTGCCAGCTTGCGCGTGGTGCGGCGCAGCAAGGTGGTATCGAGCTTTTGCTCGAGGCGGCGCAGCGTGCGGCTCACGCCCGACACCGTCTGCGCCAGGTGCTCGGCGGCGGCCGTGATCGAGCCGGTGTCGACCACGGTCACGAAAGCCTGCAGTTCATCGAGGGTGGTTTTCATGGATTATTGATTTTGAATCAAGGGTATTGTGATGGTGCAGGGCTTTTTCGACAAGTATTGCGGCCGCATAGTACGGGCTACTTCATTGAAACGAGCTGCCATGCCACTTGCCCTTCTCGCGCTGACGATCAGCGCTTTTGCCATCGGGACGACGGAATTCGTCATCGTCGGCCTGCTGCCCACGCTGGCCGCCGACCTGGCCATCAGTCTGCCGTCGGCCGGCCTGCTGGTCAGCCTGTACGCCCTGGGTGTCGCCATTGGCGCGCCCGTGCTCACGGCCTTGACGGCCAAGCTGCCGCGCAAGATCTTGCTGCTGGCGCTGATGGCCTTGTTCACGGCCGGCAACCTGCTGGCCTGGCAGGCGCCCAGTTATGAATCGCTGGTCGCGGCGCGCGTGCTCACGGGCCTGGCCCATGGCGTGTTCTTCTCCATAGGTTCGACCATTGCCACCAGCCTGGTGCCCAAGGAAAAAGCCGCCAGCGCCATTGCCATCATGTTCACCGGCCTGACCGTGGCCCTGGTCACGGGCGTACCGCTGGGCACCTTCATCGGACAGCATTTTGGCTGGCGCGAGACTTTCCTCGTCGTCTCCCTGCTGGGGACACTGGCTTTCGTCGGCAGCTGGGTCTTCGTGCCCGCCAAGCTGCGCCACAGCGCGCCGGCATCGCTGCTGCAGCAGGCCAAGGTATTGACCCAGCCGCGCCTGCTGCTGGTCTATGCCACCACGGCCATAGGCTACGGCGGCACGTTCATTCCCTTCACTTTCCTGGCCGCCATCCTGACCGACATCTCGGGCTTCAGCGCGGGCTCGGTGGGCTGGGTGCTGCTGGTCTACGGCGTGTCGGTGGCCGTGGGCAATCTGTGGGGCGGCCGGCTGGCCGACCGCAAGGGCGCGATTCCCGCGCTGAAGATCATTTTTACCGCGCTGGCTGCCGTCTTGCTGCTGCTGAACTTCACGGCGCCCCATGCCTGGCTGGCCCTGGTGACGGTGCTGTTGTGGGGCGCGGTGGCCTTTGGCAACGTGCCCGGCCTGCAGGTCTATGTGGTCAAGCAGGCCGAGCGCTTTGCGCCCCAGGCCGTGGATGTGGCTTCGGGCCTGAACATCGCCGCCTTCAATCTGGGCATTGCCTTCGCGGCCTGGGCCGGCGGCCTGATCGTGAGCCATTGGGGCCTGCAGCACACGCCCTGGATAGGCGCCGTGGTGGTGCTGCTGTCGCTGGCATTGACCTACTGGAGTGGCGCGCTGGACCGCCGCGACGCGGCAGCACCGCGCCGCCAGGGCTTGCAAGCCGCAGCGCGCTGACCTGAATCACGCCAGCGCCGGGGAAATGGGGCCGCAGCCTTGATGGGCTGCGGCCCATTTTTTTTCATAAAAGATTGCAGTTGCAATGCTTGCAGCTACAATCATCTGCATGAAAACCGCCACCACGCCGCAAGGCTGCACCAACCTGAAGATCCGCCAACTCGATCGCATGGTGTCGCGCCACTACGATCGCTACGTGGGGGCGGCCGGGCTCAAGAACACCCAGTATGCGTTGCTGACGCATGTGGTCAAGCTCGGACCCATCCGTCCCGGCGACCTGGCCCGGCGCATGCAGATGGACGCCTCGACCCTGACGCGCAACCTGCAGCCCCTGGTGGCCCAGGGCTGGGTGACGGTGGCCGCGGGCGACGATGCGCGCAGCCGTCTGGTCGAAGCGACCGAAGCCGGGCGGGCCAAGCAGGCCGAAGGCCAGCGCGCCTGGAAGGCGGCGCAGTTGGCGCTCAATGCGCGCCTGGGCGTGGAGCAGGTGGCGGCCTTGCATGTCTTGCTGGATGCCTGCATTGCCAACCTGGATGAGGACGGCGCAGGCGCCGAAGGGGTGTCGCTGTGACGCCGCTCAAGGGCGCCGCGGCCCTGGACGCGGGCCTGGCGGGCGCGCGCCCGGCCCGGGGCGAGCTCACGGGAGAACGGCTGTTTCTGCTGGCCGGACTGGCCGCCCTGGGCGCGCTGGCGACCAACATCATTTTGCCGGCCTTCCCTGAAATGGCGCAGGCGCTGCATGCGTCCACCCAGGATTTGAGTGCCACGCTGAGCAGCTTCTTCGTGGCCTTTGCGCTGGGCCAGCTGTTCGTGGGGCCGTTGTCGGATCGATTTGGCCGCCAGTGGTTGGTGCTCGGGGGCCTGCTCACGTTCGCGCTGGGCAGCGTCCTGTGCATTCTGGCGACAAGCTTGCCGCAGCTGATTGTGGGGCGCATCGTCCAGGCGCTGGGCGTCTGCGCGACTTCGGTCCTGGCGCGGGCCATTGCGCGCGACCTGTTCGATGGCGAGCAGTTGGCGCGGGTGCTGTCGCTGATCATGGTGGCGATGGCGGCGGCGCCTGGTTTTTCGCCGCTGCTGGGCCAGGCCTTCAACAGCGCCCTGGGCTGGCGCGCGACGTTTGGCTTCGTCGGCGTGCTGGCCCTGGTGCTGGCCGTGCATTACCGCCTGCGGCTGGGAGAGACGCACCACAGGGCCCACCGATCCGCGCTGTCGCTGCGCGCGGTGCTGACCGGCTATGGGCAGTTGCTGCGCGACCGGCGCTTCATCGCTCCCGCACTGTCCGTGAGCCTGGTCATAGGCGCGCTGTACGCGTTCTTCTCCATGGCGCCCGCGATCCTGATGACGGGGTTTGGGCTGTCGGCCTTGGCCATGGGCGTGTTTTTTGCGGCCACGGTGCTGGTGGTGTTCGCCGGGGGATTTCTCGCGCCGCGCCTGGCCCGCCGCTGGGGGGCGGCGCCGGTGGTGCGTGCCGGCATGGGCATTGCGCTGGCCGGCAGTCTGGCGCTGCTGGTCGGCCCGCACGATTTCTATTTCTTCAGCGCGGCGCTGAGCGTGTTCCTGCTGGGCATGGGCATTCTCAACCCGCTGGCCACGGCCATTGCGCTGCAGCCTTTCGGTCAGCAGGCGGGAGCGGCCTCGGCCTTGCTGGGATTCCTGCAAATGGGCTGCGCCGCCACGGCCATCACGCTGGGCAGCGCCGGCGGTCTGACGGCCTATGGTGCCCTGGGCATCATCTTGAGCGTCAGCCTGACGGCGTCGCTGCTGGTGTTCCGGGCGCTGCGATCGACTGCGCCCGCGGCCGCGTGAGCCAACGCAAGCCCCTGGCCTATCGCGCGGGCTTCATGCCGTTGGCTTCCATCACCGGGTAGGCGACTGGTGAAGTGATGAATTGCATGTAATCGCGGGCCGCGGATTTTTGCGCACTGTTTTTCGGAATGGCGGCCGAGAACGTGGTCACGGCCTGGATTTCCGCGGGCAGCGGTCCGATGACGCTGATGCCCTTGGCGTGCATCAGCTCGCTCAGCTGCTGAAATCCGATCTCGGCTTCGCCGCTTGCCACCAGCGTCGCGACCGGGATGCCCGGTTTGGGGACGATGGTGCGCTGCTTCAGTGCGTCGGCAACGCCCCATTTCTCAAACAGATTTTGCAGATACACCCCGCTAGGCCCGGTGGAGTAGCTGATGCTTTGGGCCGCGATGACCGCCTGGCGCAGCGCCGATTCGCTGCGGATGTCGATTTTGGGGGCGCCTTCGCGTTGCGCCACGGCAATGCTGGAGTGCACAAATGCCAGGGCACTGCCGGGCTCCAGTGCCGCGCCGGCCGCAAGCCGGTCGATGGCGCCCGAGGCCAGAATCACCACATCGAAATTCTCGTCGTTCTTGACCCTTTGTTCCGCGTCCACGCCGCCTACGGATTCGAGCACGACGCGGTGGGGCGATTGCTCCTCGAAGCGCCGGGAGAGATCCGACAGGATTTCTCGCGTCGCCATGGAGGAGATGATGCGCAGCGGCGGATGGGCGGAAGCATTTTCCGCGGGGCCGGCGTGCGTATTGGCGCTAGAAAGCAGGGAGAGCATGGCGATCCACAGGGTGCGTTGGAACATTCTGGTTTCAATCAAGAAAGCGGCGGCTTGCCGCTTCGTGGCTCAGTCCGCCTGTATGCCGGCGTCCTTGATGACCTTGCCCCATTTGGCGATTTCCGACTTGCTGTATTCCGCGAATTTCTGCGGCGAGCCCGTGTCGACAATCGCGCCGCGGTCGGCGAGCCGGTCCTGCACATCCTTGCGGGCCAGGGTTTTCTGCAACTCGCTGTTGAGTCGCTGAACGACATCGGCGGGCATGTTCTTGGGGCCCATCAAGCCCCACCAGACGGTCGCTTCCAGCTTGGGCCAGCCCAGCGATTGGGTGGTGGGCAGTCCGGGCACCGACGCGGTGGGCTTGCTGCCATACACGGCGAGCGCCCTGAGCGAGCCCGACTGGATATGGGAGATCACTTCCAGCGGATTGATGGACATGAACGACAGGCGGCCGCCCAGCAAGTCGGTGATGGCCGGGCTGCCTCCCTTGTAGGGAATGTGGATGGCGCTGAGCCCGGTTTCCTGGATCAGCAATTCACTGGCCAGGTGTCCTGAACTGCCGTTGCCCGCCGAGCCGTAAGACAGTTCATTCTTGTTCTTCTTGCTGTGCTCTATCAGCTCCTTGAGCGACTGGAAGGGCGACTTGGCAGGCACCACGATGACCAGGGGCGCATAGCCGATCTTGCCGATGGCGGTGAAATCTTCGCTGGGGTTGAAGTTGAGTTTCTTGAACAGCGCCCCGTTGCTGGCCAGGGTGGGCGACGCCGTCAGCAGCGTATAGCCATCGGCGGGCGCCTTCGCGACGGCCGCCATGCCGATGTTGGTCGATGCGCCCGGCTTGTTGTCGACGATGACGGTTTGGGCCAAGGCAGTGCCCAGTTCTTGTGCCACGATGCGCGTCACAATGTCTACGCCACCGCCCGGGGCATAAGGAACCACCACCGTGATCGGCTTGCTGGGGTAGGTTTGGGCCAGCGCGCCCAGGGGCAGGGCAAGCAGCGGTGCCAACGCGATGAATTGGCTGAGTTGGCGGCGGCTGAAAGGCGTCACGGTGTTTCCTGGAGAATGGAGCGATGCCAAATTCTAGGCCGGCGCTGCCTGCCGCGATGGACGGTTTTGGTATAGCTGATAGCGCAAATCTGAGCGGCAAATACGTGGTTTTACAGTTGACACCAGGGGGCGGTGAACGGATGCCCGCCAGGCTCAGTGTGCCGCGCGGCGCCGCTGTCCCGCACGCTAAAATCCGTGCACTATGGGCGCCGAGCGGGTTCTCAACCGATTTTCCGGGGGAAGTCGAGGAGGAAGCCAGGCGCTTCCCTTCACAAGAAACTTCGGCGGCTCAGTGCCGACTGCAAAAACAAGGCGACGCCCACCGTGTACTCACAAATTTTCCTGACCAACGTGCTGCGCCTGCTGGACGAGAAAAGCATGACCAAGCAGGCCTTGGCCGAGAAGGCGGGAATGTCCATTTCCTTTCTGTCGGATCTGACCAATGGCAAGGCCAATCCATCGCTCAAGATCATGGCCGCCATCGCCAGCGCGCTGGAGGTGTCCTTGCCCTCGCTGCTCGAAGTCTCGGAGGAAGCCCCGGCAGTGCGCGACGGGGTCGGCAGCTACCGGGTGACGCGCCGCCTGCCCCCCGGCATGTCGCGCGTGGCAGCGGTGCTCACGGACTACCAGGCGTTCAACGTGCGCCAGTGGGATGAGGCCAACCGCAAGTTGCTTGCCAAGTCCAAGGGCCGCGGCGCCTGACGCGAACGGGCGGGTTTTAGCCGCTAAAACACGCGGCCCCAGCCGGCATCCTGTCGGCCAACAGGACGGTAATCTCAGGTAACACTTCTTTTTCTGGCGAGCTTGTTTGCCCATTTTCTTCGGTATATCGTTTGCCGCATTGCATTCAGGTGAATGCACAGGACGCGACAGCCCATGGCCGATGCCGAAGATTTTTCCACGCTCAAGGAGCGGGCCAAGCGCAAGTTGGAGCGCGACATGGGGCCGTTGCTGCTGGGCGCGTTGAACGATCCGCGCACGGTCGAGATCATGCTCAACGCCGATGGCCGGCTGTGGCAGGAGCGCCTGGGCGAGAAAATGCAATGCATAGGCGCGCTGCGTGTGGCGCAGTCCGAAGCCATCATCAAGACCATTGCCGGCTACCACGGCAAGGAAATCACCCGCGGCAAACCCGTGCTCGAAGGCGAACTGCCGCTCGATGGCTCGCGCTTCGCCGGCCAACTGCCGCCCATCGTGCCGGCCCCCACTTTCGCGATCCGCAAAAGAGCGGTGGCGATCTTCGCGCTGGCGCAGTACGTGGCCGCCGGCATCATGAGCGAGGCCCAGCACGCGGCCTTGCAGGCCGCGGTGAGGAACCACAAAAACATCCTGGTGATCGGCGGCACGGGCTCGGGCAAGACCACGCTGGTCAACGCCATCATCCATGAGATGGTGGTCTGCGATCCCACGGAGCGCGTTTTCATCATCGAAGACACCGGCGAAATCCAATGCGCCGCGGAAAACTTCGTCCAGTTCCACACCTCCATGGATGTGCCCATGACGGCACTGCTCAAAACCACGCTGCGCATGCGGCCCGACCGCATCCTGGTGGGCGAAGTGCGCGGGGCCGAAGCCCTGGATCTGCTCGATGCCTGGAACACCGGCCACGAGGGCGGGGCGGCCACGCTGCACGCCAACAATGCGGCCGCGGGATTGGCCCGCCTGCGCTCGCTCATCACCCGCAACGAGGCGGCGCCAGCGGAAATCGAGGCGCTGATCGCCGAGGCGGTGCATGTCGTGGTGCATATCGCGCGCACGCCCGACGGCGGACGGCGCGTGCACGAAATCCTCGGCGTGCTCGGCTACGCCGACGGGCGCTACATCACCCAAGGGCTGTAAATACCTTCAAAGGAGTCGCTGCCATGTCTTCTGTATTCCCTGCATCTCACGCCGGCGCGGCCTTGCAGCGCTGGCTCTGGCTGGCGCTGCTTCTTGCCCTGCTGGTGTTGCTGGCTCCGCCGGCCTGGGCTTCCGAAGGCACGGGAGGCTCGCTGCCCTACGAAAGCTGGCTCACCAATCTGCGCAATTCCGTCACCGGCCCCGTGGCGTTCGCGCTGTCCATCATCGGCATCGTCATCGCCGGCGGGGTGCTGATCTTTGGTGGCGATCTCAATGGCTTCTTTCGTACGCTGGTCTTCCTGGTGCTGGTCATGGCGCTGCTGGTCGGCGCCCAGAACGTGATGGGCCAGTTCTTCGGCCGGGGCGCGGAACTCGTGGCCTCGGTGCCGGCCGCGCTGGCGCTGCCCAGGAGTGCATGATGGCTTTGCGCTCCATTCCCATCCGCCGCTCGGGCAACCGCCACAACCTGTTCATGGGCGGCGACCGTGAGCTGGTGATGTTCTCGGGCCTGCTGGCTTTCGCGCTGATCTTCAGCGCCCAGGAGCTCAGGGCATCGGCCGCGGGCCTGGCCTTGTGGTTCGGCGCGCTGTTTGCCTGCCGGCTCATGGCCAAGTCCGACCCCCAGTTGCGCCAGGTCTATTTGCGCCACCGCCGCTACAAGGCCTATTACGCGCCGCGCAGCACACCGTTTCGCGTGAACCGGGCAGGGGGCTTGCGATGATTTCCGCCATGGCTTTGTCGATCGCCGCCCTGGGCGCTGGCCTGCTGCTGTGGCTGTTTGCCCGGATCCGTTCGGTGGGGGCGGCGCTGAAGCTGCAAAAGCACCAGTCCAAGAGCGCCGGACTGGCCGATCTGCTCAATTACGCAGCCCTGGTCGATGACGGCGTGATCGTCGGCAAGAACGGCGCCTTCATGGCCGCCTGGCTGTACAAGGGCGACGACAACGCCAGCAGCACGCCGGCGCAGCGCGAGGCGGTGTCGTTTCGCATCAACCAGGCGCTGGCCGGGCTGGGCAATGGCTGGATGCTGCACGCCGATGCCGTGCGCCTGCCGGCCCCGAAATACGCGGCCGCCGGCCTGTCGCATTTCCCCGACCCGGTGTCGGCCGCCATCGATGAGGAGCGCCGGCGCCTGTTCGAGCGGCTGGGGGCCATGTACGAAGGCTATTTCGTCCTCACGCTGAGCTATTTCCCGCCGCTGCTCGCCCAGCGCCGATTTGTCGAACTGATGTTCGATGACGAGGCCCAGGCTCCGGGGCACAAGGCGCGCACCCAGGGGTTGATCGCATATTTTCAGCGCGAGTGCACGGGCCTGGAGTCGCGCCTGTCCTCGGCAGTGCAGCTGCAGCGCCTGCGCGGGAACAAGCGCGTGCAGGAAGACGGCAGCACGGTCACGCACGACGACTTGCTGCGCTGGTTGCAGCTGTGCATTACCGGCCTGGACCATCCGGTGCTACTGCCGCGCAACCCCATGTACCTCGATGCCATCCTGGGCGGTCAGGAGCTGCTGGGCGGGGTGGTGCCCAAGATAGGGCGCAAGTTCATCCAGGTGGTGGCCATCGAAGGCTTTCCGCTGGAGTCCACGCCAGGCGTGCTCACCGCCCTGGGCGAGCTGGCCTGCGAATACCGCTGGTCCAGCCGCTTCATCTTCATGGACGGCTTCGAGGCGGTGAAGCACTTCGACAAGTTCCGCAAGAAATGGCGGCAAAAGACGCGCGGCTTTTTCGATCAGGTGTTCAACACCCATACCGGTGCCATCGACCAGGATGCCTTGTCCATGGTGGCGGACGCCGAATCGGCCATCGCCGAAATCAACAGCTCCCTGGTGGCGGCCGGCTACTACACCAGCGTGGTGGTGTTGATGGACGAAGACCGCGCGCGGCTCGAAGCCTCGGCGCGGCAGGTGGAGAAAGCCATACACCGCCTGGGCTTTGCGGCGCGCATAGAGAGCATCAACACGCTCGATGCCTTCCTGGGCAGCCTGCCGGGCCATGGCGTGGAAAACGTGCGTCGCCCGCTGATCAACACCTTGAACCTGGCCGACCTGCTGCCCACCAGCACCATCTGGACGGGGCTGAACGCCGCGCCTTGTCCGCTGTACCCGTCGCTGTCGCCGGCCTTGATGCACTGCGTCACGCAGGGGGCCACGCCATTTCGGCTGAACCTGCATGTGCGCGACCTGGGTCATACCTTCATGTTCGGCCCCACGGGCGCGGGCAAGTCCACGCACCTGGCCTTGCTGGCCGCGCAGCTGCGGCGCTATCCCGGCATGTCGATCTACGCGTTCGACAAGGGCCTGTCCATGTACCCGCTGGCCAAGGCCGTGGGCGGCCGGCATTTCTGCGTGGCCGCCGACGACGAGCCGCTGGCGTTTTGCCCCTTGCAGTTTCTGGAGACGCGCGGCGACCGGGCCTGGGCCATGGAGTGGATAGACACGCTGCTGGCGCTGAACCATGTGGTGTCCACGCCCGCGCAGCGCAATGAGATCGGCAATGCCGTGATGAGCATGCATGCCAGCGGGGCACGCACTTTGTCGGAGTTCAGCGTCACCATCCAGGACGAGGCGATTCGCGAAGCCCTGCGCCAGTACACGGTGGACGGGGCCATGGGGCATTTGCTCGACGCCGAGCAGGACGGCCTGGCGCTCAGCGATTTCACGGTGTTTGAAATCGAGGAGCTGATGAACCTGGGCGAGAAATACGCCCTGCCCACGCTGCTGTACCTGTTCAGGCGCATAGAGCGCAGCCTGCAAGGCCAGCCCGCGGCCATCATTCTGGACGAGGCCTGGCTGATGCTGGGCCACCCGGTGTTTCGCGCCAAGATCCGCGAGTGGCTCAAAGTGATGCGCAAGGCCAACTGCCTGGTGCTGATGGCCACGCAAAGCCTGTCCGACGCCGCGCAGTCGGGCATTCTGGACGTGATCGTGGAGTCGACGGCGACCAAGATCTTCCTGCCCAACGTCTACGCCCGCGACGAGGACACGGCCGCCTTGTACCGCCGCATGGGCCTCAACGCGCGGCAGATCGACATCCTGGCCACGGCTACGCCCAAGCGCCAGTACTACTACCTGTCCGAAAGCGGCCGGCGCCTGTATGACCTGGCGCTGGGTCCGTTGGCGCTGGCCTTCGTGGGCGCCTCGGACAAGGAGTCGGTCGCGGCCATCAAGCGCCTGGAAGCCCGCCTCGGCGCGGACTGGGTAGGGGCCTGGCTGGCCGAGCGCAATCTGCAACTCAAGGACTATGGGGTGGCGGCATGAACTTCGCACCGATGATTCCAGGCTGGCTGCGTGCCAGGCCACGCTCCAGCGAGCCTCGCCCGCCAGACGCCGAGAATCCCTATCTCAACGCGCGCCGCAGCTGGAACGAGCATGTGGGCGCCGTTGTGGCGTCGCGCCAGGTCTGGCAGTTGCTGGCCCTGATGTCGCTGCTGATCGCCTTGGCGGCCGTGGGCGGGCTGATCCATATCGGCAGCCAGTCGAAGTTCGTGCCCTATGTGGTGCAGGTCGACCAGCTGGGCCAGGCCCTGGCCATTGCGCCGGCCCAGCGCGCCGCAGCTGCCGATGCGCGCGTGGTCCATGCGGCCGTGGCCGCGTTCATCGCCGATATCCGCCTGGTGACGCCCGATGTCGCCTTGCAGCGCAAGGCGGTGTTCCGGCTGTACTCCATGCTCTCCTCCCATGACGCGGCCACCGTCAAGGCCAACGAGTGGCTCAACGGCAGCGAAGACAGCAGCCCTTTCAAGCGCGCGACCAAGGAGACGGCGAGCACGGAAATCCTGTCGGTGATCCCGCAGACGCCCGACACCTGGCAGGTGGACTGGATGGAGACCACGCGCGACCGGCAAGGCCTGGTCAAGGACGCGCCCCAGCGCATGCGCGCCCTGGTCACGGTCTACACCGTCGCCGCCACGCCCCAGACCACGGAAGAGCAGGTGCGCAACAACCCGTTGGGCATTTACGTGCGTGATTTTTCCTGGTCGAAACAGCTGTAAACCAAGAGGCGAAACCCATGGACAAATATCTTCTGGCGCTGCTCCTGGGGACCGTGCCAGCCCTCGCCGCCGCCGGGCCCGCCGACAAGAATCTGGCCGAGCTCTACTTTTCCGCCAACAACCCGGCGCTGACCGCGCAGGAGAAAGCGGCCATTGCGATGGCGCACAAATGGCGCAATCCCGGCCCCAAAGGCATGGCGCCCGTGGCTGGCGCCGATGGCGCCATCCGCTTCTTGTTCGGCGCGCAGCAGCCCAGCATCGTCTGCGCCGTGCTGCAGGTCTGCGACATCGAGTTGCAGGCCGGCGAGCAGGTCAACTCCATCCATCTGGGCGACACGGCGCGCTGGACCGTGGAGCCGGCCGTGACCGGCAGCGGTGCGGCCGAAGTCCAGCACCTGGTGATCAAGCCCATGGACGTGGGCCTGGAGACTTCGCTGATCGTTTCCACCGACCGACGCACCTACCACCTGCGGCTGCGCTCGCACCGCAGCGAGTTCATGCCCCGCGTGGGCTTTACCTACCCCGAAGAAGCGCTGGCCAAGTGGGACGCGATCAAGACCCGGGCGGGCCGGGAGCGCCAGGACAGAACGCTGGCCGGCACCGGCGAGTACCTGGGCGATCTGAGCTTTGCCTATGAAGTGTCCGGCACGGCCGCCTGGAAGCCGGTGCGCGTCTACAACGACGGCAAGAAAACCATCATCCAGATGCCGGCCAGCATGCAGCAGGCCGAAGCACCGGCCTTGCTGGTCGTGCGCAAGGAGGGCAGCCTTTTCAAGGACGACGACACGGTGATGGTGAATTACCGCGTGCAGGGCGACCGCTACATCGTGGACGCCGTGTTCGACAAGGCCGTGCTGGTGGCAGGCGTCGGGCGCGGCCAGGACCGCGTCACCATCACCCGGGGGAAGTCATGAGCATCCACCCCATTCTCTGGAGCACGCTGCTGCTGGCCTGTCTCGCGGGCTGCGCCGCCCCGCAGGCCAACAGCTACGGCAATTTCCTGGGCCACGCGCCGGTCGAGTTGCAGCAGCCCCTGGTCGATGCGGCCGTGCAGCAACTGGCCGCGTTGTATCCGCCCGGCAAGACGCGCTTTGATCTGCAGCAGGCCACGCCCGACACTTTCGGGCGGGCGCTGGTCGCCGCGCTGCGCGCCAAAGGCTATGCGCTGCAGGAATTCCAGCCCGCAGCATCCTCGGCGCAGGCGCAGCCCGCCGTGGCGGCCGGCCAGCCCCTGGCCTACCTGCTGGACCAGGCTGCGGGGCCCGAGCTCTACCGCCTGACCCTGGTGCTTGGCAGCCAGTCCTTGAGTCGCGTCTATGTGGCGCAGCAAGGCCGTCTGCAGCCGGCCGGCGCCTGGGTGCGCAAGGAGTAAGCCATGGGCCACCTCGATCCCCTGTCGCCGAATGCCTCGCCAGCGGGCATCACGAAAAACGCCGGTGTGCGCCGCGTCAACAACCTGCCGATCTACCTGGTGGTGGGCACGCTGGCCGTGTTCTTGCTGATCATGGTGCTGGTGGCCGCGGACCGGGCCGCGCAGCAAAACCGCGCGCCAGGCGCGCAGGGCGAACAGGCCGCCAGCAGCAGCGTTTTTGCCAAGGAGCTCGCCGGGCTGCAAAAAGACGGAATCATCCAGGCCGAAAAATCGGCGCCGCTGCCGGTGCTGCAGCCCATAGACATTGCCCGCCCGGAAAACCTCGACGCGCCGCCCCGGCCGCCCGCCAGCGCTACCCTGGACGAGCGCGGCAACATCGATGAAGCGCAGCGTGTGCGCATGGCCAAACTGCAGCAACTGGAAGAGGCCATCAAGGCCAAGACCGGCGTGCGCATAACGGCCCCACGCAGCGCGGGCTCCGCGCCCACGGCCGATAGCGGCGCGCCTGCTTCGCGCGAAGAAGCGCTGGCCCGGCTCGCGGCCGCGCGCCAGCAGATCGACGCGCAAACCCGCGGCGACCCCACGGCGGCTTATCAGGCCCGTCTGCAGCAACTGCGTGGTGCCTCGGGCATGGGCGCCGGCACTGCCGTTGGGCTGCCGGCCGCAGCCGCCAAAGACTATGCACAGTTCCAGCGCCCGGGCACGGCCGACCGCTGGCAGCTCGATGCCCAGCCCGAAGCGCCGCGCAGCCCTTACACCTTGCGCGCGGGCTTTGTGCTGCCCGCCGTGCTGATCTCGGGCATCAACTCCGATCTGCCGGGCCAGATCATGGCCCAGGTCAGCCAGGACGTCTTCGACACCGGCACCGGGAAGTGGAAGCTGATTCCCCAGGGCGCCCGCCTGGTGGGCCAGTACGCCAGCGATGTGGCCTACGGCCAGGCCCGGGTGCTCGTGGCCTGGCAGCGGATTGTGTTTCCCGACGGCAAGGCGCTGGACATCGGCTCCATGCCGGGCGCGGACAGCGCGGGCTACTCGGGCTTTCAGGACCGCACGAACAACCGGTATCTGCGGCTTTTCGGCTCGGCCTTGCTGATGTCTGGCGTCACGGCCGGCATCGCCTTGAGCCAGAGACAGCCGTCGCCGTTTGCCAATGCGCCCACGGCCAGCAGCGCGCTGAGCGAAGCCCTGGGCCAGCAACTGGGCCAGGTCACGGCCCAGCTGATCGCCAAGAACATGGGCATCGCCCCGACGCTGGAAATCCGACCCGGCTACCGCTTCAACGTCATCGTCACCAAGGACTTGGCGTTTTCCGGGCCTTACCAGGCGTTTGATGACTAAGGAGGTCTCGCATGCAAGGAAATCCACAGCAATTTTTAGCCGCTAAAACGCTACTGGCCTTGGCGCTGGCCGCGGGGCCGCTGGCTGCGCGTGCAGGCGGCATTCCCGTGATCGACGCCGGCAACCTGCAGCACAACATGCTGACGGCCATGGAGTCGGTGACGCAGACGCTCAAGCAGGTCGAGCAGTACAAGACCCAGCTGCTGCAGTACGAGAACATGCTGCAGAACACCGCCGCCCCGACGGCCTATATCTGGGACCAGGCCGAGTCCACCATGGGCCAGCTGCGCCAGGCCATGGACACGCTGCAGCACTACAAGCAGCAGGCCGGCGGTATCGAGGCCTACCTGGACAAATTCCAGGACCTGGACTATTACCGCTCGTCGCCGTGCCTCAAGGGCGGCTGCAGTGCGGCCCGGTGGTCGCAGATGACCGAGGAGAGCGCACAGCGGGGCACACAGGTCCAGAAGCAAGCCAACGATGCCCTGTTCAGAGGCCTGGACAGGCAGCAAGCTGCCATGCAGTCCGATGCGCGCCAACTGCAGAAACTGCAATCCGCAGCCCAAGGCGCGACGGGCCAGATGCAGGCCTTGGCGGCGGCCAACCAACTGGCCAGCCACCAGGCCATGCAACTGCAGCAGATCCGCGCCTTGCTGATCGCCCAGCAAACCGCCGTGGCCACGCGCCAGCAGGTGCTGGCCGATCGCGAGGCCCGGCAGCAGGCCGCGCATGAAGCCGCGACCGCACCGCGTATTGGCCTGACGCCCAACCCGCTCAATTGGCTGAGCATCAAACACTGAAGGAGACTGTCATGGAATTCCCCCATGTTTCGGCGTTTTCATTGCTGCTTGTTGCGGCCGCACTGGCGGGCTGCGGCCAAGAGCCGCTGCCGGAAGTGAGTCAAGAGAACTGCACGTTCCGCAAGATGATGCTCATAAAGGACCAGGGCCGGCGCGCAGATTTCAAGTCGTTCTGTTCCTACATACCCCGATCTGCCTGGCCCATCCATCCGGACAAATGGCTCATGTTGTCCGAAGAAGAGCGGCAGAAATTTGAAGAAGCCTCATCGCGAATCGGGCGTACCCCGAATCCGCTCAACTGGTTGAGCATCAAGCCTTGAAGGTGGCTGAAATGGCGTGGGTGCTTGAAGCGTTGAGCAAACGGGGGTGACCATGAAACGGGTTCGGATGCTGGTGCTGGGCAGCAGCGGTTTGGCACTCATGCTGGCTGCCTCCTCGGCATCGGCCGAGCTGAAGAACTTGGCGCTGCTGGACACGGTGGTCACGGAGTTCTCCACACGAGCCCAAGGGTGGAAGGCCGTGATGATGAACGCCGCGAGCTGGCTGTTCTGGACGTTGGGCACGATTTCGCTGGTCTGGACGGCCGGAATGATGGTCTTACGCAAAGCCGATCTCGCGGAGTTCTTTGCCGAGTTCATCCGCTTCATCCTGTTTTTCGGTTTCTTCCTCTGGTTGCTGCGCAATGGGCCGGCCTTTGCGCAAACCATCATCGAATCGATGAAGCAGCTCGGTGCACAGGCCTCGGGCATGCAGAGCATCTCCGTGTCCGGCATTGTGGATATCGGCTTCTTGATCTGGAAGCAGGCGATTTCCAATTTGTCGCTCTTGGATCCCATAGAAAGCCTGGTTGGCATCATCTTGAGCGGAGCCATCCTGCTGCTGCTCGCCGCCATTGCCGTGAACATGCTGTTGCTGCTGATCTCTGGTTGGATCCTGATGTACGCGGGCATTTTCTTTCTGGGCTTTGGGGGCAGCCGCTGGACCAGCGACATGGCGATCAACTACTACAAGACGGTGCTGGGCATAGCGGTGCAGCTGTTGGCCATGGTCTTGCTGGTGGGCATCGGCAATGATCTGCTGGGCACTTTCTACAACCGTATTGGGAAAGTTGATAACAACTTTAGCGAGCTTGCAATCGTGCTGGTTTTCTGCCTTGCCCTGCTGATGCTTTCCAGCAAGATCCCCGCCATGGTGGCCGGCATCATCACCGGCGGCGCTGGCGCTTCCGGCGATATCGGCAGTTTGGGCGCCGGGGCCGTGATGGGCGCGGCCATGGGGGCGGCGGGTGCGGCTTCGGCGGCGGCGAGCATGGCCGGGTCGGTGCTGGCGTCCGGCGCAGCCAATGCCGCCGGCGGCGCCCAGGCCTTGATGGCGGCCTACAGCCAGGCGTCGGCGGCCGGCAGCGACGCAGGCGGTCTGGCGGATGCGGCGGGCAGCTCCGCCAGCGTGTTTGCCGACATGGATCAAGGCAAGGGCGCGGATGACAGCGCTGACGACGGCAGCGAAGGTGGCGGCGGTGGCAAGGACAGCCGCAGTGGCAGCGAGGGCAGCAGCGAAGGCGGCAAGGGCAGCGGCAGCGGCGGCGAAGGCGGCGGACAGGGCGCCAGTTCCCAGGCCGGAGAAATCGGCCAGGCGCAGTCCGGGGCCGCTGGCACTTCACAGGACGCTGGCATGCTGGGCCGCGCGGCGGCCACGGCGGCCGGCACGGCGAGCCAGCTGGCGCAAGGCTCGCTGGCCGTGGGCAAAGCCAAGATCGCCAGCCTGCGCGAAGGCGCCCTGGAACGCATTGGCCAAACCACGGGCGGCAAGGTCGCCTCCGCGATCAAGCAGGCTGGCGGGCCCGCGTCCCTGGGCGCTACCGGCCATCACCCCAGCCCGGGTAGCCGGAGCGCCCCGGAAGTCGAAGCTTTCGTGAACCGCGATTCCAGAAATTCGTGATGGCAAAGGAGCAGGCCATGGAGCGCAGATATTTCACCGCCGCAGCCACGGTGCTGGCGGCATTCCTGGGCGGGGCTGCACAGGCGCAGGACGAGCTCAGCGGCGACACGCGCCTGGCCTGCGAGGCCGTGCTGTGCCTGTCGACGGGCTCGCCGCCCGCCGAGTGCGCGCCGGCGCTACGCCGGTACTTCAGCATTTCTCACCGCAGGCTCGCGCAAACGATTCGGCTGCGCGACAGTTTCCTGCGCCTGTGCCCCACGGCCCAGCAGACGCCGCAGATGTCGGCGCTGATCACGGCCCAGGCACAGGGCGCGGGGCGTTGCGATGCCGCGGCGCTCAATGCCGCGCTGCAAGGCGCGGAGCGTGGCGCGGTCCAGGTCGACAACCGCCTGCCCGCGCATTGCATGGCCTATGTCACGCATGCCTACACGGACTTCACGGGCACCTTGCCGCGCTACGTCGGCGTTCCCGAGCGCGGCGGACATTGGGTGGCGCCCCTTGAGTACGCACACGCACAGCGCGTCTACGACGCCAGGATCCTGGCCGAGGATGCGGCACGCGCCAGCGATGGCGGAGGCAGCTGAGGCCGCCGATGTTGTTCGCCGACCTGCCCCCGCAACTGCACGAACGCGTCATCTGCTCGATCTCGGCGGCCGTGAAATACGAAGTGCCGGCCAACATCGTGCTGGCCGTGGCCGAAAAGGAAGCGGGCAAACCGGGGCAGTGGGTGAGAAACAGCAACGGCACGCACGACGTCGGTGCCATGCAGTTCAACACCCAGTACCTGGCCGATCTGGGCCGCTACGGCATCACGGCCGCCGATGTCGCCCAGGCCGGCTGCTACCCCTTCGACCTCGCGGCCTGGCGGCTGCGCCAGCATATCCGCAAGGACAGTGGCGATTTATGGACCAAGGCTGCCAACTACCACTCGCGCACGCCCCGTTACAACACGGTCTATAGAAATGACCTGATGCGCCGCGCAGCCCGCTGGGCCGACTGGCTGGAAGCGCGCTTTGTCACGCGCGAGGTGGGGCGGGTGGCGGTGGCCGCTGCCAGTGCTTCTCCACGCCAACCTCTGGAAGCCGGGCGATGAGCGGTGTTCTGGCAAGACCACGCGCGGGCCGTGGAGGTCTTGGGCGGGTCCGGCCATTCAGCCCGCACCGCCTGCGCGGCTTCAGCAATAGGCTTTTCTTTGCAGCCGCAGCGCATCGCGGTCCATGCTGGCGCGCAACAGTTCCATGTCCGCGGGGCACACGCCTTGCTGCGTGAAGTGCGGCTCCCACTGGTCCACTGTTCTTGCCACCTGCTGTATCAGTGCGATGGCGCGCGCTGGCTTGATGCCGAATTCGTTCAATTGGCTCAAGGCGTTTTCCAGGCTGGATTCCGCACCGGCCGTGCCCACGGACAGCGCCTGGTAGCCCAGGTTTTGCAGGGTGGGTACCACGTCGTAGGCGGGCGTGAGTTCGTAGTAGCCATCGAAGCCCAGGCGCAGGCTGTGGTTGCGTTCGTGGTCGTCGGTGTTGTCCGTGAGGATGTTGAACACCATGCGCTGGAACAGCTCTTCGCGCTGGGCGGCCTGGCGGTCGGGGTGTCCCAGGCGCAGCAGTACGGTCGCCAGGGCGCTGTAGCTTTCGTCCAGGCGCGCTGCGCGCAAGACGGTTCTGGCCGAAAGGCAGTGCAGGCGGTAATCTCCCTGGCGGTCAAAACGCTCGATGGTCAAGGCATGGCGCAGTTTGCCGTGGCGTGCCGGCAGGGGCAGCACGCCGGTCGCGGCCATGTGCATGCCGGCCTTGGCGGCCAGCGTCATGGTGGCGTGCTCGACCAGGGGCGTGTCCAAGGTGTCGTCGAGTTCGCTGAACTTGATCACGCAAGGCCCGGCCTCGGTTTGCAGCAGCGCCTTGGGTCGCGCGCCGCCCAGGGTCACGCCGGGCTGGATCAGGCGCTGCATATCCGCCGAAAGCGGGGCCTGGGTCTGCACGTCTTCGATGGCGCGGCCCAGCTGGGCCAGGTCGCGCAGCTGCGGGTAAGGCCCCAGGGGCCGCGGAATGTACTGCTGCGCGGAGACGGACACACCGAGCGCGCCGAAGCGGTCGTCGCCGGCAAACAGCAGCATTTCCAGAATCGACAGGCGGGCCGGGCGGTCGATGTGGCGAATGATGCGCTCGCCCCAGCGGTCGGGGCGGGCATCGTCGATGGCGCCGGGGGCGCTGCCGCGCTCGCCGGCGGTGAACTCCTGGCCTGCGACCAGAGGCAAGTCCTCGCTCAGCGGGAAGTGCCACCACTGGGGCTCGTAGGTGAATGTTGCGCAGTCGGCGACCAGCTGCGACAGCCGCAGTTCCCCCACCAGCACCGGCTGGGCTGGATTCACCAGGGCCCAGACATACAGCTGGTCCTGAGGGACATAGGAGCGTGGGGTGACGGCCCTCATGGCGTGGGCCCCTTGGCCAGCAATGCGGCCAGGCCGGTGGCGGTTGCCGCGCCGCTTGCAGCCGGTGTGGTGTTTTTCGCCGCGGCGGCTGGGACCGGGCGGCGCTGGCCGCGCACTTTGCGCACTTCGCGCTCCAGCGCAGCATGGTCGTTGAGGGGGGCGATCAAATCGGCCAAACCCTGGGCCTGGTTGATCAGCCACAGGCACATGACATACGAGGCCATGGCCACCGACGGGTCGCCGCGCTCTATGCGGGCCATGGTCGGCTGTGAGACGCCGAGCTTTTTCGCCCATTGCGCCTGCGTTTCACCACGCCGCTTGCGTGCAATGGCGATGTTCTGCGCAAGCTGCTCAATGGCTTGCAGCACGGCCTGGGGGTAATCGGCGGGGGGCGTGTTCTGTCGTGGCATTCATAGATGTTAGTTGTTTGCCGTTATTTTGCAAATCAATGAATAAAGACTGGCTTGGCGCTCGACCGCAGGCGCACCGAGGGCCGGGAAGCAATGCCCTGGCCAGGGATGGATTTATTCATAGATATTCAAGTATGGAGTATTTGAGAAACTCTATGAATTGACGGGGCGCCTTGAAGCTTCTCACTCCTTGGTGGGCGCGGAGCGCGTACCGACCATGCACGCCCGTGGATTGTTTTGACAGGCGAAACAGTCATTGTGGCCCTGGCCTTTGCGTGCTGTCATCACGGCTCCGGGCTCCCGCCCGGCGGGATATCACCATGGGAGTCGAGCATGTTTTTCAATCCAGGAATCCGCGTTCTTTGTGCCGTCTTGACCCTGGGCATGCTGGTCGGCGCCCGGCCCGCCAGCGCCCAGGAGTACCCACAGCGCCCGGTGCGCCTGATCGTGCCTTTCACGGCGGGAGGCGGCACCGATGTGCTTGGACGCATCCTGGCCAAGAACCTGTCGGCGTTGCTGGCGCAGCCGGTCATCGTGGAAAACGTGGCCGGCGCCTCGGGCACGGTGGGCACGGCCCAGGCGGCGCGGGCTGCGGCCGACGGTTACACCTTGCTGCTCGGTGCTTCCGTCACCAACGCCATTGCCCCCGCGCTCTACCGGCAGCTGCGCTATGAGCCTGTCAACGATTTCGTGCCCATCGCCCAGCTGGCCACTTTCGGCAACCCCATCGTGGTGAACCCCGCGCTGCCCGTGCGCACGATTGCCGACTTGACGGCCTGGGCCAGGCAGGCCAAGAACGGTGGCTCGTACGGCACCTGGGGCGTGGGGTCCGCAGGCCACCTGGCGATGGAGATGGTCAATGCCAAGACCGGCGCGGCGCTGACCCATATTCCCTACAAGGGCGCCGTTCTGGCCCTCAATGATGTGCTGAGCGGCCAGTTGCCCGTGGCGGTGACCGACCCCCTGGTCGTGCTGCCTTTTTACAAGGCGGGCAAGGTGAAAGTCATCGCGGTGACCGGCGCCCGCCGATCCGCGTCCATGCCCGAGGTGCCGACGCTGGCCGAGCAGGGGGTGGCGCTGTCCACCGACAGCTGGTATGCGGTTTTTGCTCCGGCGAAAACCCCGGCCAGCGTGCAGCAGAAGCTGCAGGTCGCCATGCATCAGGTCATGGCCACGGCGGAGTTCCAGAAAACCCTGGGCGACCTGGGTCTGCAGCCCTCCACGCTCAGCACTGCCGAATTCGATAGCGTGCGCCGCCAGGATCTGGCCACCTGGTCGCGCCTGGTGGTGCTGTCCGGCGCCAAAGCCGACTGATCCGCACCTTCGAGCCATGGATTGAGCGCATTCAGCAGGTATTCTCGCCGGAGTGAACTGAAAGAACAGCCATGCTCGTCAACGCAGATTTTTCGCGCCGCGCCAGCGTCGCGCCCCACGAATACGAATGGGTGACTTCGCCCCAAGGCGGGGTCGAGCGGGTGATGCTGGACCGGCTGGGGGGCGAGAAAGCCCACGCCACCAGCATCGTGCGCTATGCCCCCGATTCGTATTTCCCCCAGCATTCGCACCCCGGCGGCGAGGAAGTCCTGGTCCTGGCCGGCACCTTCTCCGAAGACGGGGGCGACTACCCGGCGGGCTGGTATCTGCGCAACCCACCGGGGTCGTCCCACCGGCCGTCGAGCAAGGAGGGCGCGCTGATCTTCGTCAAGCTGTGGCAGATGCCGCCGGGGGAGAGCCGCCATGTGCGCATCGACACCCGCGACCCCGCGGCCTGGCACCGCGAAGCCGGGCGAGAGGTCTGTCCGCTGTTCTCGGACGGCGTCGAGCAGGTCAGCTTGCAGCGCCTGGCAGCGGGGGAAAGCCTGCGCGCCGATAGTCAGGGCGGTGTGGAACTGCTGGTGTTGGATGGGACGCTCGTCGCCGCGGACCAGAGCTGGGCGCGCGGCAGCTGGCTGCGCCTGCCCGCGGGCGATGGCCTGCAGATCAACGCGGGCGCCGAGGGCGCCAGCGTCTATCTCAAGACAGGCCACCTGGCCCGTCTGTCGTGAAGGCATAGTCCTTCAGACTGCACTTATCACCGGGGCGGGCGCAGACGCCTAGGACACCGGCTGGCCAGGTTTGGCATGGACCAGCTGGATATGCGGGCTGTGCTCCAGCCGGTGCATGGCCTCCTGCATGGATTGGCGCAAGGCCTGGGCGGCGGGCGAGAGGTCGCGGCCGTGCTTCTGGATGAAATACAGGTTGCGCCGCAACACGGGTTGCTGCAGCGGGCGGAACTTCAGGCCTGCGTGGATCAGGGGCTGGGCCGCCATGGCGGGCAGCGCCGCATAGCCCAGACCGCGCACCAGCAGGGGAAACAGCGACGGCATGGAGCCCACTTCGTAGGCCGGCTCCTGGTGGGGACGCATCAGCTTGGGATGCATGTCGATCAGCATTTGTATGCCGTTGGCGCGGTCGAGCTTGACCACGGTGTGCGGCTCCAGCGCGCTCCATTTAAGAGGGGCGCTGGATTCATTCAAGGGGTGGTCGGGGCCGAAGACCGCGCCGTAGACATCGGTCAGCACCATGCTGGTGTCCAGCCCCTCCACTTCCTGGAACAGCGTGTTCACCGCAAAATCCGCTTCGCCCGACAGCACGCGCCGGCAGGCTCCCGCCGTGGTTTCCTCGCACAGGCGCACCCGTATGCCCGGGTAGAGCTTGGCCATCTGCACGACGGCGGGCGACAGCACATAGTCGATGAACGAGGCGGCGGCGGCCACCACCACAAAGCCGCGCTGCCGGTTGGCCGTGTCCTGGAGGTTTTCCAGCGCCTCTGAGAGCTCGCGCAGCAGCCTGTCGGCCGTGGGCAGGAACTGCGCGCCCTGGGCCGTCAAGGCCACTTCGCGCGTGGAGCGGTCGAACAGGCGGCAGCCGATCTCGGACTCCAGCATCTTGATCGCTGCGGTCAGCGTGGACTGCGTCACATGCAGCCGGGTTGCGGCCCGGGTGAAGCTGCCTTCCCGGGCGACGGCGGCAAAGGCGCGCAGCTGTTTGATGGTGATGTTCATTGATTGATTGAGTGACTGAATAAATTTATCAAAATTATTCGTTTGTTTGATTGTAAGAGCCTGCCTAGACTGGGCGGCATTGTGAACACTTCCAGTGAAAGGAACACCATGACCGAAGTGATAGAGCGCCGTCCTCTCCTGGCTCCCCCGCAACTTCAGGGTCCTGCCGCCTGGCTGGGCTCGCAACTGGGCCAGCGCACCGACTGGATAGAAGTACTGACCCCTGCCGAGCTCGCGGAAATCGACCAGGCCATTCAGCGCTTCAAGGCCTCGGGCGCGGCCCTGGGCGATATTTCCACACAGACTTTTGCCCTGCCTTTGCTGGCGCCGCGCCTGGCGCGCATTCTGCAAGACGTGGTCCATGGCCGGGGCTTTGTGCTGCTGCGCGGCTTCGAAGTCGAGCGCTACAGCACTGAGGAGACGGCCATCGCCTACCTGGGCCTGGGCGCCTACCTGGGCAGTTTTCGTTCACAGAATGCCGCGGGCCATTTGTTGGGCCATGTGAAGGACACCGGGGTGGACATCAACAAGCCCACGGTGCGCTTCTACCAGACCAACCGCGCGCTGGAGTACCACACCGACTCCTGCGACATCGTGGGCCTGATCTGCCTCAAGCCTTCGCGTTCGGGCGGCGAGAGCCGCATCGTGAGCTCGGTGTCGGTCTACAACCAGATGATGCGCACGCGCCCGGATCTGGTCGAACAGCTGTTCCATGCCTTCCCCACGGACCGACGCGGCGAAGTGCCCGAAGGCGGCCTGCCCTGGTTCGATATCCCGGTCTTCCACTGGCACGCGGGGCAGCTGACCACGATTTATGTGGGCCAATACATCCGCAGCGCACAGCAGAACTTCCCCCAGGCCAGACGCCTCACGGCCAAGGAGCTGGAGGCACTGGATCTGCTCGATGCGCTGACCAATGACACGCAGCTGAACCTGGAGATGGAATTTCGGCCCGGTGACATGCAGTTTTTGCACAACCACCAGATCCTGCACTCGCGCACGGACTTCGAAGACTGGCCGGAGCCAGAGCGCAAGCGCCACCTCATGCGGCTGTGGCTGGCGCCCAAGGACGGGCGTGCGCTGCCCGAATGCTTTGCGCCGCGTTATGGCTCGGTGGTTCCCGGAGACCGGGGCGGCATCATCACCCGGCAAACCCAGCTGCGCTTTGTGCTGGACGCCGCCTGAAGAGGGGGCAGGCGCTCTTGTTTCTGAAAGAAGGCTATGGACCGTCGTAAATTTCTCATGACCGCACCGGCGCTCGCCGCGACCTGGACCTCAGGCCAGGCCGCAGCCTTGGTCTGGCCGCAGCAGCCCATCCGGCTGGTGAACCCCTATCCGCCGGGCGGCATTGTCGACATCCTGGCGCGGGCCGTGGCTGCCGACCTGGGCAAGGCCGTGGGCCAGCCGGTGGTGGTCGACAACAAGCCGGGAGCGGGCGGCAATATCGGCACGGCCTTTGTGGCCAAGGCGGCCGGCGACGCCCATACCCTGCTGCTGGGGGCCAGCGGGCCGCTGGCGATCAACGGGTCGTTGTACAAGAACCTGCCGTTCGATCCGCTCAAGGACTTCACGCCCATCAGCCTGCTGGCAGCGACGCCGCTGGTGCTGGTGACGTCCAGGAAATCCGGTATCACCAGCGTCAGCGATCTGATGAAGCACCTGAAAGGCAAGGATGGCGCGGCGTTCTACGGCTCGGCGGGCGCGGGCACGCCCCAGCACCTGGCGACGGAGCTGTTCCTGCAGCGGGCCAGGCTGTCTTGTGCGCATGTGGCTTACAAGGGCGGCGCCCCGGCCGTGTTTTCGGTACTGGCGTCGGAAGTGCTGTTTGCGTTCGAGAACCTGGCTTTGGTGAGCGCGCACATCGAGTCGGGTGCCATGAATGCTCTGGCCGTGACCAGCGCCAAGCGCGTGGCCTTGCTGCCCGGTGTGCCCACGGTCGCTGAAAGCGGCCTGCCGGGTTTTGAAGCCCGTGGCTGGTACGGCTTGCTGGCCCCGGCGGGGATTGCCACGGCGGTGAGCGAGCGCTTGACGCTGGAAACCTTGAAAATCGCGCGCGCCCCCCATTTTCAGAAGCTGGTGGCGAGCTTCGGCTCCGAAAACGTGGCGCAGGGGCCAGGGGAGTTCGGCAGGATCATTGCGGCGGATTCAGGCAAGTGGCGCAGCATCATCGCTGCGGGGAATATCCAGCTGGACATGTGATCGCCTACCGCCGGCGGGTACAGGCGCTGGCGCTATGCCAGCACGACCTGATCGGCTTCGAGATCCCGGCGTTGTGGGGGAAGCGGCCGGCGCCCGCATGGGGCGCGCAGCCGCCTCAGGCGATGCAGGCCAGCGTCAGCAGCAGCGTCAGGCAGGTGCCCGAGATGCCCAGGGCCAGCAGGCGTGAGCCGTGCAGGCGGGTCCAGAGCAGCAGGCCGGTCAGGGACAGCGCGATCAGTGCGCCGGCCAGGGTGTCGGTCAGCAGAATCCAGGCGGCGCTGGCGCCCGTGGCCATGTGCAGGCGGTTCAGGTGCGACAGAAAGTTCGGGTCCATGCGCTTGACGGCGATGGATTCGTTGCCGACCCAGTACTCGGCATTGACGGTTGCCGCGGGCGAGGCAAACGCGATCTGCCAGCGCTCGGGCTGGACCGCGCCCGGCCAGGGCGTGGGCCCGGCCGGCTCGATTTTCTTGGAGAAGGCCGGTCTGTCCATCCGCAGCTCTTTTTGCAGGTGCAGCGCCAGGGCGTCGATGTCCGGCGGCAGCGGCTGCGGCAGTTGCAGCTGCCACTGCGTATGGGCGTAGTTGGCGCCCGGAATCTTCATGGTCGCGCGGTGGTTGAGCAGCAGGCCGGTGGCGCCGAACAGCAGGCCCAGCACCGCCCCCCACATGCCCAGCCAGGCGTGGACGCGCCGCAGCGTTTTCAAGACGGTGGGGCGGTGCCAGCGCCTGGGCATGAACAAATGCCCGCCCCCTTGGGCGGGGCGCCGGGCCGGATGCACGGGTGGTGACAGCGTGTGCTTGCGATTCATCTCAGTTATCCATTCCGCGTTCGCGCCATCCGCGACGCATGAAACTGGCGTGTCCTAGCTCAGGGACATCGAGCAAGGGCCGCCCCGCAGCGAGGATGTCGTCCCCCTCCACCGCAGGTTGAGAGGGGGAGGCGGCAAAGCCGCTCAGGGGGTGTTGCATTTCAGAAACGATAGCGGGCCGTCAGTTGCACCGAGCGGGGAGCGCCGGGCATGTTCAGGTTGGCGACCGAGCCATGGCCGGAGACGATGTACTGGCGATCGAACAGGTTGTTGAGCTTGAGTTGCAAGTCCAGCCCGTCCATGCGGTAGTACACCATGGCGTCGGCCGTGGTGTAGCCGGGCAGGGTCACGGTATTGCCGGTATTGGCGAAGCGCGCACCGACCAGGTTCAGGCCCGCGCCCGCGCCAAAGCCATTGCCCAGCGCCTTGGTCAGCCAGAGGTTGGCGCTGTGCTTGGGCGTGAGCGTGGCGTGTTTGCCCTGCACGCGAACGCCGCCGTCAACGGCTGGCGACGAGGTCATCTTGGCGTCCAGGTAGGCATAGCCCGACCAGATCTGCCAGCCTTGCGGCAGCTCGCCGGTCAACGTCAATTCCAGACCGTTGGTGCGCTGCACGCCCAGGGGCACCAAGGTGTTGGTCACGGGATCGGTGCTCTTGATGTTGGTGCGTTCCAGCTTGAACAGCGAGGCCGTGGTCGAGACCTTGCCGTCGAGCAAATCCCATTTGACGCCCAGCTCCTGGTTGGTGGTCTTCTCGGGTGCGATCTGCGCGTTGTTGGCGGCCAGGGAGAAGGCCTCGCCCGAAGGCTGGAAGGACTTGCTGAGCGATGCGTAGTACGACACGGTCGCCGAGGGCTGGTAGACCAGGCCTACGCGCGGGCTCCAGGTGCCGTCCGTGCGGGCGAGATTGGGCTTGCCCGGCAGGCGTTCGGAGGTTTCCTGCTCGAAGCGGTCGTAGCGCAGGCCGGCCAGCGCCTTCCATTGCGGGGCCAGTTCAATCATGTCCTGGGTGTAGAACGCCAGGGTCTTGAAGGTGCCCAGGTTGTCGGCACCCGGCGTGCGCGAAGTGTGCAGCGGCAGCACCGGCAGCACGGGGTTGAACAGCGAGAATTCGCGGATCTTGCCTTGGGCATCGGTGACTGGCGCCGAGAAGTTCACCAGGTCCTTGTTCTGCTGGCCGACTTCCACGCCGTACAGCAGCTGGTGCTTCATGCCCAGGAGCTCGGTCTTTTGCGTCAGCTCGGTCTGGTTGGTCCAGCCGTGCTCCTCGCGGTAGACGTTGCCATGGTTGAGCGTGAAGGTTTGCTTCTTTTCGTCGACGCTGCGCGTCAGCGTGTTGTTGCGGTCCAGCGAATAGCTGTAGTAGCGGAAGGCATTGCGCAGCGACAGGCTGTCGTTGAGGCGGTGGTTCAGCGTCAGGCCGATGGAGTCGACGGTGGACGTGCTGGTGTCCACATCGCGTGCATTGGCCGCGCCGTAGTAGGCGCCGGGCGGCACCGCGACGGGGCGGCCGTTCAAGGCCGGGATGCCGAAGTCGGTGATGCGCTTGTCCTTGAGGTGGTCGGCCTGCAGCAGCAGGCTGGTGTCGCTGCTGGCTTTCCACAGCAGCGAAGCGGCCAGGGCCTGGCGCTTGAGGAATTGCGGGTCGCGGTAGCTGTCGGCGTCTTCGGCGGCGCCGGTGATGCGCCAGGACAAGCTGCTGTCCTTGGGCGCGCGCGCCAGGTCGAACTCGCCACGGCGCTGGTTCCAGCTGCCCAGCGTCACGCCGACTTCGTTCAGATCGATGCCGGGTTTCTTGGTGACGCGGTTGATCAGACCGCCCGACGAGCCGCGGCCGTAGAGCACGGCAGCCGGGCCCTTGAGCACTTCGACCTGCTCGACGTTGGACAGATCGCGGTAGTACAGCGCATCGTCGCGCATGCCGTCCACGAACTGGTCGGCGATCGCCGAGAAGCCGCGGATGGTGACCTGGTCGCGCTGGCCGTCGCCATGGGACAGGCCCACGCCGGGCACCATCTTGAGTACGTCTTGCATGGACTGCGCGGTCTGGTCGCGCAGCAGGCTTTGCGGCACGACGTTGACGGTTTGCGGGATGTCGCGCAGCGGCGCTTCGATCTTGGTCGCGCTGGTGGCGGTGGGAGGGTTGTAGGTCGGTTCCAGTTCGCGTGCGCTGCGGATCTGGATTTCACCCAGCGTTGCCTGCGCAGCCTGCTGGGCGAAGGCCCCACCAGAAATAGCCAGCCCCAATGCCGCGACCAGCGGACGGTATGTCATTGCCATGAGAGTCTCGAGAGATAGAAATTTTGGATGTGGTCTGGCTGGTCGCAGTCCACGGGCTCTCGAACTTCGATTGGCTAACACCTTTGTGGCGCGAAGTATAAATGCAAATCATTCTCAATTTACCGAACGTTTACATTCGCTTCATCTTTTGTTGGCATTGCATCTGGCAGGCGCTGACTCCGGGGCTTGGCGCTCCATGGTGCTTGCACCGCTTGCCTGCGAAACTGACGCGTCCTAGCCCAGGGGCACCGAGCCAGGGCCGCCCCGCAGCGAGGGTGCCGTCCCTCGCCGGGCCCCCCCCTCCACCGAAGGTTGAGAGGGGGAAGCGGGGGCCGGCCATCCGGCGGCAGCCGCACAGGGGGTCAATACGACTTCGGCAGTCCCAGCACCTTCTCGGCGATGAAGCACAGGATGAGCTGGGGGCTGATGGGGGCAATGCGCGGGATCAGGCTTTCGCGCAGGTAGCGCTCGACGTGATATTCCTTGGCGTAGCCATAGCCGCCGTGCGTCATCACCGCCTGCAGGCAGGCCTGGTAGCCGGCTTCGGCGCCCAGGTACTTGGCGGCGTTGGCTTCAGCGCCGCAGGACAGGCCGCGGTCGAAGCGGTCGGCGGCCTTGAGCATCATCAGGTGGGCGGCTTCCAGCTGCATCCAGCATTCGGCCAGCGGATGCTGGATGGCCTGGTTCTGGCCTATGGGGCGGTCGAAGACCACGCGCTCGTTGGCGTACCGGGCGGCGCGCTGGAGCGCGACCTTGCCCAGGCCGATGGCTTCCGAGGCGATCAGGATGCGCTCGGGGTTCATGCCGTGCAGGATGTACTGGAAGCCCTTGCCTTCCTCGCCGATGCGGTCTTCGACCGGCACTTTCAGGCCGTCGATGAACAACTGGTTGGTGTCCACGGCCTTGCGGCCCATCTTGTCGATGACGCGGGCTTCGACAAAGCGCCGGTCCAGGTCGGTGTAGAACAGGCTCAGGCCTTCGGTGGGCTTGCTGACCTGGTCCAGCGGCGTGGTGCGCGCCAGGATCAGCATCTTCTCGGCCACCTGGGCCGTGGAGATGAAGACCTTGGAGCCGCTGAGCACATAGTGGTCGCCGTTGCGCACCGCCTGGGTCTTGAGCCGCGTGGTGTTGAGGCCTGCATCCGGCTCGGTCACGGCGAAACAGGCTTTTTCCTTGCCCGCCACCAGCGGCGGCAGCATGCGGCGCTTTTGCTCGTCGTTGGCGAAGATCACCACCGGCGACAGGCCGAAGATGTTCATGTGCACGGCCGATGCGCCCGACATGCCCGCGCCCGAAGCGCTGATGGTCTGCATCATCAGCGCGGCTTCCGTGATGCCCAGGCCCGAGCCGCCATATTCCTCGGGAATGCAGATGCCCAGCCAGCCGGATTCGGCCAGCGCCGAGTGCAGCTCGTACGGAAAGCCGCCTTCCTTGTCTTTGTTCAGCCAGTACTCATCATCGAAACGTTCGCAGATGCGGGCGACGGCGTCGCACAGGGATTGCTGGTCGGAAGAGAGGTCGAAGTTCATGGTGGCAGGGTCCGCAGTGAAAATGAAAATACTCAATCAACGAGGGAAGAGGGCGCGCCCAGGGCGGTCTCTATGCTGCGCGCCAGCGTGGCCAGGCGCGGTCCTATGTCGTCCAGCAGCTGGCCGGGACGCAACTCGAAACGCGGCACGACGCAGGCGAAGACGTAGATCTCGTCCGCGCTGTCATTCGGGTGGGGGCTGCGCAAGGCCACGGCCACGGATTCGATCTGCTGGTTCAGATCGCCGTAGTTGACGCAAAAGCCGCGCTCGCTCAGATCGCGCCGCGTCTCCTGCATGCGCGCGTCCAGCCAGTCGCCACGCGCCGGGTCCTTGGCCTGCAGCGCCGCGGCATAGCCCTGGAACTGCTCGGGCGGCAAGGCGGCCAGGTAGGCGCGGCCCGAGGCCGTGCGCGGCAGCGAAATATGGCTGCCCATGGCCGGGCGCACCGTGGCGCAGTCCTTGGACTGGGCGAGCTCGATGAACACCAGATCCTGGCCCAGGCCCAGGCTCAGCGTGACCTGGCCGCAGGCGCGCTCGGCCAGCGCCTGCATGGGGCCGAAAGCCAGTTGGCGTATCGAGGCGCGCTCGAGCAGCGGCGCGGCCAGGTGGGCCAGGCCGGGTGCGGGCATGTAGCGCCCGCTGCGCTCTTCATAGCGCAGCAGGCCGGCGTCGCACAGCGTGCTGGCCAGGCGAAACAGCGTGGGCTTGGGCAGGCCGGTGGCGGCCATGAGCTCGCGCGCCGTGCGCGCCGGCGCATTCGGCGTGAAGGCCTGCAGCAACTGGATGCCGCGGGCCAGGGCGCTGCTGGCCGGTTTGTCCGCATCGGACGCGGCATCTTGAAAATGAGATTCTTGATCCATTTATTGATTCCAAAGAATCACTATGTCTTGAAAACTGGATCATATCCATAAAAAACGAGACATGTGTTTCGATTTTTAGATGGTTCTGGCGTTTTCGGCCGAAAAAAAGACCCATGGCCAGGCCATGGGTCCGAGCCTCAGGCCTGCAGCGGCCTTACTTCCTGGCCTTGGCCACTTCCTGCGCGACCAAGGCCGCCAGCTGCTCGGCGCCAAAGCTTTGCAGGGGCTGGCCGTTGACGAAGAAGCTCGGCGTCTTGGTGACTTGCAAGGCCTTCAAGTCCTCCACATCCTGCTGCAGCACGGCAGCGACTTCCGGCGTCGCGGCATCCTTCAAGGCCTGGGGCAGATCCAGGCCGGCCTGCGCGGCGGCCTGGAAGGCCAGCTCCACGTTGGGGCGGCCGTGATCGGCCCACATCGGCTGGGCGGCCAGCACCATTTCCAGCACGGGCCAGTACTTGTCCTGCTTCTTGGCGGCTTCCAGCAGCAGGATCACCTGGTCCGAGCCCTGGTGGAAAGGCGCATAGCGCAGCACCAGGCGCAGGTCGTCGGGGTACTGGCGCATCAGGCTCTTGACGATGGGGTAGAAGGCGCGGCAGGTCTCGCAGGCCGGGTCGAAGAACTCGACGATGGTCACGGGCGCATCGCGCGGGCCCAGCACGGGCGAATGCATGCGCACCAGGCGCTCCATCTGATCGCTGGCTTTTTGCGCCTGGGCGTCCTGCTCGCGGCCTTGGTAGGTTTTCATGCCGAAGAAGAACGCCAGGAGCACGAGGCCCAGCAGCAGGGTGACGGTGATTTTTTTGGAATTCATGGGGATTTTTTGCGTAAAGAAGCGATGAGCAGGACGGAGATGAGCACGAACGCGGCCAGCGACAGCCAGGGCAGTTGCAGGCCGTTGAAGATTTCCAGCGATTGCCGGGCGCAGGACACGCCCGCGCCGCAGGGAATCCAGGCCGCGGAGACCAGGCCCGCGACCAGCAGCGTGTGGTAGCCGGCCAGCAGCACGCCGGCGAGCGCCAGGGGCAGGGCGTAGACGGCGCCGCGCCGGTCGTCGCCATAGCAGGCGATGCCCAGGATCAGGGCCAGCGGGAACATGGCGATGCGCTGCCACCAGCACAGCACGCAAGGCGTCATGCCTATGACTTCGCCCAGGAACAGGGCACTGGCGGTGGCGACGACCGCCACCACCCAGGCGAGCAGTAAAAGAGTCCAGCTGCGGTTCATGGTCTGGGGCCGACCCGCAGGGCTGGAGCAGGGATGGACGGGCGCAGCCGCCCCTTGGAAGAAGACATCGATGGGAATCCCGAAAATGAATGGGACCCGCCAGCGCGGTGCGCGGGCAGGGTGAAAGAGCGCGGTGATGCGGCCCTGTTCAGGCCAGGGCCAGCCACTGCGGCCGTTCGGGGCGGCTCAAGGGCGGGGAGGTGGGGGCGCGCAGCGGAAGATCCGCGAACACGGCCGTGCCCGGGCTGGCGCCAGCGCTGTGGTGCGGGGGGCCGGCCAAGCCGCCATGGGCGTGGCAGGCTTCACAGTCCAGGCCCGCGGCCAGCGCGTGGCCTTCGCAGGCCGTCTGGCCGCAGCTGTGGTGGCTGGCGTGCACGGCGGCGGGCCGAGCGGGCGCGCAGCGACCGTCGCCGCAGCCGCCCGCCCAGGACAGTTGCAGCGGCAACAGTGCCCACAGTAAGACGGCCAGC
This sequence comes from Acidovorax bellezanensis, assembly GCF_025421555.1. Classification (NCBI taxonomy): domain Bacteria; kingdom Pseudomonadati; phylum Pseudomonadota; class Betaproteobacteria; order Burkholderiales; family Comamonadaceae; genus Acidovorax; species Acidovorax bellezanensis. The sequence goes on along the minus strand of NZ_JAODYH010000004.1, from coordinate 512,514 downwards.
CAGAATCGCATGCCGGGATTGTAGGCACTGCGGAGGCGGGCGTTCAGGCCCGGGCTCAGAAGTGGTGGCGAATGCCCACACCGATGGAGCGTACGCCGTGGCCGCTGTCGACCACCACGGGGACGCCGGCGAACGAGACCGAAGCGTTGCTGCGGTTGTCCAGCGACACCCAGCGGGCATAGACGGCCGTGCGCTTGCTTAGATAGTGGTCATAGCCCAGCGTCCAGAGGAACTGGCCGCGGGGCGTGCCGTCGACCTTGCGTTCGGTCACGCCGGCGAGCACGCGCGAGGTGGAAGCGGCATTCCACTCCAGCCCGACGTTGATGAACTTGGCGGTGGGCGTGGTGGCCACGTCCAGGCTGTTGCGAATGTAGTTGGCCGACAGCCGCAGCGTGGGCGTGATGGCCACCGAAGCGTCTATGGACTGGTAGGTGGTCGTGGTGGGATGGGCCACCGGGGCCGCGGCCGAGCCCGAGCGCGATTTCTGCAAGCCGTAGCCGATGTAGAAAGGCTTGCCGTTCCAGCCTATGGTGCCGCCGTAGAGGTTGCCGCTGCTTTTGCTGGCCCCCGAGGATTCGCCCGGCGCGACGGCAATGTCGAGCACGAAGGGTAGGCCGGCCGGCGTGCGGTAGCGCAGCATATTGTTGGCGCGCGCGGCAAACGGCGTCAGTCCGGACTGCGCGTCGATGGCGGCGATCAGGCTCAGCGGCGCGTAAACCGTGTTCAGGTTGAAGGGGTCGGCACGCAGCAGGGCGTAGAACATGGGCGTGTACATGCGGCCCATGTCCACCGAGCCCCAGGCGCCGCTCAAGCCCACGGAAGCCTGGCGGGTGAATGCCAGGCCGGGGCCGGGAATGGTGCCCGCGCCGGTATCGCCGGCCAGGCCGGCTTCCAGTGTGAAGTTGGCGCGCAGACCGCCGCCCAGGTCTTCGCTGCCGCGAAAGCCCAGGCGCGAGGCGGCATTGCCCCCATCATCCATGCGGGTCACGCGGGTGGGGCCGGATTTGGCGCTGTGGACGAAGAGGTCGACCGTGCCATAGACGGTTACGCTGCTTTGCGCGCCGGCACTGCCACAGACCGCGAAGGCCAGGGCGGCCATGGTTGCTTTTTTCAATGCTGTCCCCTAGTGATTTATGGGTTGCGGCGGCACAATGCGACTGAGCTGCTCAGCTGCGTGCCGATTCGCAGGGCCAATGTAGGAGGGGGGGCGGCCGCACTCAGTCAAGCAGTTAACAGTTGGCCGCATTTGGCTTTCAGGAATACCCTGCCAGGGGGCAACCCGCATGCGGGCGGCCGGCAAGCGCTTGCCGGGCGCTGGTGTCTGCCGCATATGGTGCGGCTTGCGCATGCCATATTCATGGGACTGCATCCAAGGCCTGAATCTGCATTCTTGGCTCTAACATGGTCTGGAGAGGTGGAAAAGCCTGTCACCATTCGTCAGTTCGGTATTTCACCGCCATTGACCAGAGAACATTGATATGCCCAATTCCAGCGAATTCAGCAAAGACAGCGCGGTTTACAGAACATTGCTGGAATCCACCAAAGCCATCCCCTGGAAAATCGATTGGGCAAGCATGAAGTTTGCCTACATAGGCCCCCAGATCGAAACGTTGCTGGGCTGGAGCCAGGACAGCTGGGTCAGCGTCGAGGACTGGGCCAAGCGCATGCACGTCGACGATCGCGAGCATGTGGTGAATTTCTGCGTGGCGCAATCCCAGGCCGGAGCCGACCACGAAGCCGACTACCGGGCGCTGACCAAGGACAACGGCTATGTCTGGATACGCGACGTGGTGCACGTGGTGCGCAATGACAAGGGCGAAGTCGAGTCGCTGATCGGCTTCATGTTCGACATCAGCGAACGCAAGAAGACCGAGGAAAAGCTGCTCACCATGCAAAGAGAGCTGGAAACGCTGTCGTTCAAGGACGGGCTGACAAGCATTGCCAACCGGCGCCAGTTCGATGTCAGTTTCGAGCTGGAGTGGAAAAATGCGCGCAACAATCGCCAGCCCTTGTCCATGCTGATGTTCGACATCGACTTCTTCAAGCAATACAACGACCTCTACGGCCATATCCGGGGTGACAAATGCCTGGTGGACATCGCGCAGACCTTGAGTCTGGCGCTCGACGGACTGCGCGATATGGTGGCGCGCTTTGGCGGCGAGGAATTTGTCGTCCTGCTGCCCCAGACCGACGCGGCCGTGGCCTGGAAAGTCGCCGAGCGCTGCCAGCGGCTGGTCCAGCGGCGTGCCATCGATCACGCCCAATCGCCCCATGGCCAAATGCTCACCGTGAGCATAGGCGTGGGCACCGTGATCCCCGATGAGCACATGAAGCCCGCCAGCTTCATCGAGGCGGTCGATCTGCGGCTGTACGCCGCCAAGAAAAACGGCAGAAACCGGATCGAGACCCTGCAGGCCGTGGCCTGAATCCGCCAGTTTCCGAGCCAAGCCGGCTGCGGCAATCGTCATGGCGCTATCGTTTTTGATGTGATAAGCACTGCCGGGAGCTCGGTTGCCGCCTGCCGCTATACTGCTTTTCCGATGAAAGCAGTACTTCCCCGCATGCGTTTGAACGACTTTTTGCGCCCTCTGGCGTGTGTGGGCCTGCTGGCCCTGGCCGCCTGCGGCAGCAACCCGCCGCGCACTTCCGCCGCCGCGCCCGAAGCCAGCGATCAGGCACCGATACGCATAGGCATTGCGCTGGGCGGCGGCGCCGCCAAAGGCTTCGCCCATATCGGCGTGATCAAGATGCTCGAAGCCAACGGCCTGACGCCGGCCGTGGTTGCGGGCACCAGCGCGGGCAGCGTGGTCGGCGCGCTCTACGCCAACGGCATGAATGCGTTCGAGCTGCAGGAAAAGGCCGTGGCGCTGGACGAAGCCAAGATCCGCGATCTGCAGCTGTCCTCGGGCGGGCTGATCCTGGGCCAGAAGCTGCAGGACTATGTGAACGAACAGGTCCAGAGCAAGCCGCTGGAACGCCTGGCCAAGCCTTTCGTGGCCGTGGCCACGCGGCTCGAAGACGGCGAGCGCACGGTGTTTGCGCGTGGCAACACCGGCCAGGCCGTGCGTGCATCAAGCAGCATTCCCGGCGTGTTCCAGCCGGTGCGCATCGGCAAATACCACTTTGTCGACGGCGGCCTGACCAGTCCCGTGCCCGTGGATGCGGCGCGCCAGCTGGGTGCCGATCTGGTGATTGCCGTGGACATCTCCAACAAGGCCAGGGGCAAGGTGGCCGAGCACATGCTGGGCACCATGGGCCAGTCGATTGCCATCATGGGCCAGAAACTGGGCGAGGCCGAGCTGGCCCGTGCCGACGTCACTATCCGCCCCAAGGTGCTGGACATGGGGCCGGCCGACTTCAGCCAGCGCGCCCAGGCCATCGTCGAAGGCGAAAAAGCCGCCCTGGCCGCCATGCCGCAAATCCGCGCGCGCGTTGCCCAGTTGCAGGCCGAACGCGCCCAGACCACGCGCCTGGCCCAGCAGCAGGAAGCCCAGTCCCAGTACCAGGCCTGCCTGGAAAAGCGCTCGCGCCTGCAGAAAATCGCGGGCATGGCCGGACTGGAAAGCGACTGCGTCAAGCCTTGAATTGAATCACCCCCTGAGACGCTGCGCCGGATGGCCGGCCCCGTCTTCCCCCTCTCATCCTTCGGTGGAGGGGGGCGCCCGGCCAGGGACCTCGGTTCGGGGGGGCCGCCCAGGTGCGGCCCTTCCTCGCTGCCCCCTTGCTGGGACACGCCAGTTGCATGGGCCGCGGTTGACGCAAGCGCCATGGGTAGTTGAGCGAGAAATCCTAGGTCAGATTCAAGCCCCCATCGGACAGCAGAATCTCGCCCGTCAGATAGTTCGATTCCACCAGCATGGCCACGGCCTGGGCAATGTCCTCGGGGCGGGCCGCGCGGCGCATGGGTGCCTTTTCCTGCCACAGCTGCTGGGCCTGGGTCCAGCTGGCGGTCAAGGGCGTGTCGACCAGGCCCGGCGCCACGGCGTTGACGCGGATGTCGGGCGCCAGCGACAGTGCGAGCAGACGCGTCATGTGGTTCAGCGCGGCCTTGCTCGCGGCATAGGGAATGGACGCGCCCTTGGGCCGTACGCCCGCATGGGAGCTGACATTGACCACGCAGCCCGGCCGGCCCTGCAAAGCCGAGGCGCGCAAGGCGGCTTCGGCCTCGGCGATCAGGCGAAACGGCGCGACCACATTGACTTCGTGCAGCGTCTGCCAGACGGCGGGCGTGGCCGCGGCCAGGTCGGCATGCGGAATCACCTGGCTGATGCCCGCATTGTTGACCAGCACATCGAGCCTTCCCCAGACCGCGATGGCTGCGCGCACCAGCCGCACCCGGTCGGCCTCCTGGGCCAGATCGGCCTGGAGGTAGGCGGCATTCCCGAGTTCCGCGGCCAGGGCCTGGCCCGCTTCGACGGAGCTGCGCGAATGCACGATCACGGCATAGCCGTCACGGGACAGGCGGCGCGCGATGGCGGCGCCTATGCCCGAAGTGGAGCCGGTGACGAGAGCGACGGGGAGGGCGTTGGGCATGGGCGGCGGTGTATGGGTGGGACAGGCCGCCCGATTGTCGCTTGCCGCAGGGCGCTCAGGCGGGCAGCTCGCGAAGCAGGTGTTTCAGCAGCTTGCCCGTCGCCGTGCGCGGCAGCGTGTCGCGCGACTCGAAGACCCGGGGAATCTTGTAGCGCGCGAGCCGGGGTTCGAGGAAGCTGTGCAGATCGGCCGGCGCCAGCGTGCGCCCGGGCCGCGCGACCAGCACCGCCACCACGGTCTCGCCCCATTCGGCGTGCGGGCGGCCGATGACGGCCACGTCCTGCACGTCGGGGTGGGCGCCCAGCGCGTCTTCGACTTCCTTGGAGTAGACGTTCTCGCCGCCGGTGATGATCATGTCGCGCAGGCGGTCGACGATGAACAGAAAACCGTCTTCGTCTACGCGCGCCAGGTCGCCGCTGCGGTACCAGCCGCGCGCATCGAAGGCCGCGGCCGTGGCGTCCGGGTTGTCCAGATAGCCTTGCATCATGGCCGGCGAGCGCATGTGGATTTCGCCGACTTCGCCCGCGCCGCAGCGCCGGCCGTCGGGCAGGCGCACTTCAATGGCCACGCCGGGCACGCCCACGCGGCCTATGGAGCCGGCCTTGGCGATCGCATCTTCGGGGTGCAGCACGGTGCCCAGGGGGCCGGTTTCGGTCATGCCGTAGACCTGCACGAAGCGGTCGCTGCGGTAGCTCGCGGCGAGCTTGCGCGCCATGTCGGCGCCCAGCGGCCCGCCGCCGTAAGCCCACATGCGCATGGCGCTGAAGTCGTAGTTGGCGACATCGGGCACGATGGACAGCGGCGCGAGAAAGGCGATGGGCGCGCCGAAGGTGAACGTGATGCGCTCGTCCACCAGGCTGTCGAGAAAGGTCTGGGGCGCGTACTCGCGCAGCAGTACGGCCGTGCCGCCCATGAGCAGCGTGCCCAGCAGCCAGTTGTTGAGCGGCGAGGAATGCCAGATGGGCATGGCGATCAGCGTGCGCTCGCGGTGGGAGAGCGAGGTGCTGGCGGCCGCGCACAATGCGGCGTGGAAGACATTGGCGTGGCTGTGCAGGCAGCCCTTGGGCTGGCCCGTGGTGCCCGAGGTGTAAAGCACTTCGGCCAGGCTGTCGCTGGCGGGCGTGTCGTCACCGGCCAGCGGCGCGGCGCTTTCCAGCAGGCCATCGAAATCGGCCATGCCCGGCGCCGTGCTGTCGGTGGCCAGCCAGGTCACGGGCGTTGGCACGCGCTGCGCCAGCGCGGCCAGGGCGCCGTCGGCCAGGCACAGGCGCGCGCCCGAATGCCTGAGCTGGTAGTCGACTTCCGGGGCCTGCAGCTTGTGGTTGATGGGCACGACGGCCGCGCCCAGCCGCCAGGCGCCGAACAGCGCAAACACGAAACTGGGGGTGTTGAAACACAGCAGCGCCAGCTTGTCGCCGGCCTGCAGGCCTTGCGCGCGCAGCAGCGTGGCCGCGCGGCGGCTGGCTTCGGCCAGTTCGGCATAGGTCCAGGACCGGCCCGCGCCGCGCAAGGCCTGCTTGTGGGGCTGGCTGCGCGCGTGCTGGTCGAGCAGCGAAACAAAATCCATCATGGCGTGATTCCTTTCATGCCCAGGCTGCGCTGAGCAGCGCTGCGGGATCTTGGCTGCCGGAGGTGATGCCCGTCACCGGGCCCCAGTCGGGGTCGAAGCGGCTGGCGATGAAGGCCGAGGAGGCCTCGTCGCTGGCATGCTGCAGCATCAGGCAGGCCTGGGTGGTCAGCGCCAGCTTCTGGGTGAAGCGCCGGGCCTGGCGCTCCAGCGCTGCTGGCGGCAACTGCAGCGCAGTGCGCAGCTTTTGCACTTGGGCCAGCAGTGCAGGCGCTTGCGTGGCCACGTCTTGCAAATGGTCGAGCACCAGATGGGCATCGTCGGGGTTGCGCGAAATGGCGCGCAGCACGTCCAGGCACATCACATTGCCCGAGCCTTCCCAGATGGAATTCACCGGGGCTTCGCGGAACAGCCGACCCATGGGGCCGGTCTCCACATAGCCGTTGCCGCCAAACACTTCCATGGCTTCGCCCGTGAGGCCCACGGCGCGCTTGCAGTTCCAGAACTTGGCCACCGGCGTCATCACGCGGCGCCAGGCCGTGTCCAGCGCGTCGCTGGAGCCGAAGTGCGTGGCCAGGTCCATGGCCAGCAGCGTCGCGGCTTCGGATTCCAGCGCCATGTCGGCCAGCAGCTCGGTCATCACCGGCTGGTCGATCAAGGCCTTGCCGAAGGCATGGCGGTTGCGCGTGTAGTGCAGGGTCTGGGTCAGCGCCTGGCGGATGTAGCCGGCGCTGGCCAGCGCGCAGTCCAGCCGCGTGAAGGTGGCCATCTCGATGATGGTAGCGATGCCCCGGCCCTCTTCGCCTATCAGCACGCCAAAGGCGTCCTTGAACTCCACTTCGCTGCTGCTGTTGGAGCGGTTGCCGACCTTGTCCTTCAGGCGCTGGATGTGGATGGGGTTCTTGCTGCCGTCGGGCCGCCAGCGGGGCACGAAAAAGCAGGTATCGCCGCGCTCCTGGGTCTTGGCCAGCACCAGGTGGCCGTCGCACATCGGGGCCGAGAAGAACCACTTGTGGCCGGTGAGCCGAAATTCTTCGCCCCAGGGGCCCTGGCCGGCGGGTACGGCCAGCGTGGTGTTGCTGCGTACATCGCTGCCGCCCTGCTTTTCGGTCATGCCCATGCCCACGGTCATGGAGTGTTTGTGGGCCAGCGGGATGTCGCGCGGGTCGTGTTCCAGCGAGGCCAGTAGGTCGGCTGTGGTTTTGTACAGTGGTGCGTTCAGGCGCATCAAAGGGATGCAGGCCTTGGTCATGGTGGTCGGGCAGGTGGAGCCGGATTCGATCTGGCTGTGCATGTACAGCGAAGCGCCATAGGCCGACCAGGCCGACGGGCGCGCATCGAAGAACGGTAGGTTGGCGATGCCATTGCGTCTGGCCATGGCCATCAGGGAATGCCAGGCCGGGTGGAATTTCACCTGGTCGATCCGCTCGCCGGTGGGCGACAGGGCTTGCAGTTCGGGCGTATAGCGGTTGGCGTCTTCGGCCGCGCGCAACGTGGCTTCGGCGCCGTATTCGGCCCCTTGGCGCACCAGCTCGGCGTCGCGCCACTGGGCGCCGCCGCGCGCCACGGCACGGCGCAGCACGGGGTCGCTGGTGTAGAGGTTGTAGTCCTTGAGTTCGGGGACCTGGTTGTCGGGGTGGATGCCAATCATGGTGACTCTCCTTGGAAAGGGGGGCTTCAGGCTGCAGGCGTTGCCGGGGGCGTTGCCGCGGGCGCGCCGCGCTCGCGCAGCACCAGGGACTGGACGGCGACGCCGACCGGGCCGTGTTCGTCGTACAGCTGGGACAAGGTGGTGCCCGCACCGCTGCCGTCGGCCTGGGTTTGCGATGCCACGCCTATCCACTCGCCTTGGGGCGCGCGGTGCAGGTGCAGGCTCATGTCGGCGTTGGCAAACAGATAGCGCTCGGCCGGCAGCACCCAGCTCAGGCCGTTGCCGAAGTCGGCGGCGGCCGCGGCGCGCATGGCGGGGGAACTGGGCTGGCCTTGCACCAGCGGCACGCGCAGGCGGAACCAGGCTGAGGCCGCGCCCGGCTGGCTGGGGTCGCCCTGGGCCACGCGGCTTTCCACGGCCGCGGTGTGGAAGGCCGTGCCCTCGGGCAGGCCGGGAATGCGCAAGCGCTCGGTGCAATCCTGGGGCAGGGGCAGCAGGCGCGCCGCTGTCCAGCCCGGCGTCTGCGCTGGCAGGGCAAACGGCTGTCCGCGCAGCAGCAGGGCGTGGGCCCGGGCCACCAGAATGTCGTCGGCGTACAGTTCCAGCGTCATGCGGGTGGTGGAGCGCGCGGCGTGCAACTCCTGGCGCACGGCAAGCGGCGCCACGGGCACGGGCTTGATCAGCTCTATGCTCAGGCGCGTGAGCTGCCAGCCCGGCTCGGTCATGGCGCTTTCGGCCAGATGCACGAGCAGGGCGCTGGGCGCGCCGCCATGCTGGGCGCGCGCATCCCAGGGGCCGCGCGCCAACACGCTGGGCTGCCACAGCAAACCGTCCTGGGCATAGACGGCACTGGGCAGATCGGTGGTCTTGGGCGTCACAATCGTGGCTTGCATGTCTTGTCTCCGTTCTTGTTGCATATCCCGCCCAGGCACCGGCCTGGAAGCAGCGACGGGAGCTTTTCAAAATTCTAGGCACAACAGCGCCTTGAGGTGTTCGGATTCCGCCCCATGCCCTCCCACCGTATTACCAGCCCCTCGGTCCCCCGCAGAAAGCCCCGCCAGTCGCGCGCGCTGCACACTTCGCTGGCGCTGCAGCAGGCCTTTGTTCGGCTTTTGGTGGAGCAAGGGTATGCGAGCATTACGATCCGTGAAATCGTCGCCCTGGCCGGCACCGGCCTGGGCAGTTTCTACGAGTACTTTGCCAGCAAGCAAGATCTGGCGCGGGTCTGCCTGCATCTGCGCACCAAGACCTTGCTGGTGGCCTTGCGCGCCGCCGGGGCCGAGGCCGCGGGGCGCCCGCTGCACGACATGGTCGACGCGGTCATCGCCTCCCAGTTCGCGGCCCACAAGGGCGAGCCGCAGGAGTGGGGCGCGCACTACCTGCTCGAGCGCCATTACTCCAGCGCCGAGGCCTACCGCGCCATGTACGAGCGCTTCGTGAACGAATGGGGCACGGTGCTCGAAGCCGCGTCGGATCTGCCCGCGGACTTCCCCGCGCGCGAGGCCGCACGCGTGGTCCAGACCATGCTCTACGGCCTGTTCGCCCACACCTATATCCGCACACCGGAGCGGCCCGATGTGCCGGCGCTGGAGCGCCAGGTGCGTACGGCCATACACGCCTACCTGGACGCAATGACCGGTCGCTGACAGGCCGCGTGCCGGGCGCCAAACCATGGGAAAGCGGCTGGTAGGCGCGCGCGGCAACGCACATTATTTTTCTTGCATCCCCCCCGTGTTTACCTAGTTTCAGGGATCGACGACGGTATTTCGACTGTGTCTAATAGTTACATGTGTTTGTGAATGCCGGGAATTCACTGGCAATTTTGTACCGGGTTCCATGCGGCAGGCCTGCGATGCGCTGCGCCAGATGGTGCTGCGCCAACTGAGGGTTTGAAATGCACCAATTCACTACCATGGGCACCGACGCCCTCTATCCCATCAAGGAATGCGATCGCCCCGCCAACCCGCTCCAAGCCTGGGGCACGGCCGGCTTGCGCTGGCTGGGGCGGCAATGGCGCGGTCCGCTGTGGCGTACGCGCCGCATCCTGGCGCAAGTGCACCGCGAGACCCAGGCCCTGGGCAGGCTGGACCTGGCCGGAGTGCGCGAGCGCGCCGCGGCCGTGGGTTTCGATCTGCGCTGCAACGGCATGAACGAAGCCAGCGTCGCGCGGGCCTTCGCCCTGATCCGCCAGGCCGGGCAGCTGACGCTGGGCAAGGCGCATTTCGATGTGCAGCTGCTGGGCGGCTGGGCCATGCTGCAAGGCATGGTGGCCGAAATGAACACCGGCGAAGGCAAGACGCTGACGGCAACGCTGCCGGCGGCGACCGCGGCCATGGCGGGTTTGCCGGTGCACGTCATCACCATCAACGACTACCTGGTCGAGCGTGATGCCCAGCGCATGGCGCCGCTGTACGCCGCCCTGGGGCTCAGCGTGGCCTGGGTGAGCATGGAGATGGGCATTCCCGAGCGGCGCCAGGCCTACCAGGCCGATATCGTCTATTGCTCGCACAAGACCCTGGTCTTCGACTACCTGCGCGACCTCATCGTGCTCGACCAGGGACAGAACGAAGACCCGCTGCGGCTGGCGCGCCTGCGCGGCGGCGCGGCGGGCCTGGAGCCGCTGTGCCTGCGCGGCCTGTGCTTTGCCATTGTCGATGAAGCCGACAGCGTGCTGGTCGACGAGGCGCGCACGCCGGTGACCATTTCCGGCCAGCAGGAGGCGGACGACAGCGATGTGCCGGCACAGGCCATGGGCCAGGCCTTGACCGCGCCGCGCACCACGCTCAAAAGCATCAGCTATCAACGCTTTTTCAGGCATTACCTGCACCTGGCCGGCATGACGGGCACGGCCGCCGAGATCCGGGCCGAACTGGGCCGGGTCTACAACCTGCCGGTGGTGCGCATCCCGCCCCACCGCGAGCCGCGGCGCCTGCGCGCACCGGACCGGGTGAGCCGCAGCACCGAGGAAAAATGGCAGGCCGTGTGCGAGCGCACGCGTGAGTTGCATGCGCGCGGCGTGCCGGTGTTGATAGGCACGCGCTCGGTGGCGGCGTCCGCGCAGGTCAGCCAGGTCCTGGCCGCGGCCGGCTTGCCGGCGGTGGTGCTCAATGCCAAGCAGGATCAGGATGAAGCCACCCTGATTGCCCTGGCCGGCACCATGGGCAGCATCATGGTCGCCACCGACATGGCGGGGCGCGGCACCGACATTCCACTGACCCCGCCGGCCCGCGCGGCGGGCGGCCTGCACGTCATCCTGACCGAGCGCCATGCGTCGGCGCGCATCGACCGCCAGCTCGAAGGGCGCAGCGGCCGCCAGGGCGACCCCGGCCACACCGAAGCCATTTTGTGCCTGGAGGACGCCATCCTGGATGGCTTCAGGGACAGCCTGCGGGGGCGGCTGGGGCAGGCGCTGCTGGCGGTGGAATGGGCGGGTTGGAACTGGCTGGCCGCACGCTGGATCGACTACGCCCAGGCCTGCATGGAAAGGAAGCTGGCCCGGGAACGCCGGCAAATGGTGTCCGCGGATGAAGAATTTGCAAGCGCACCGGTCTGTTCCAGACAGGGCGGTTGACGGCCTGCGAGGCACAAGGGCAATGCGATCCTGCAGCATCCAGTTCCAGGTCGGTGGCACCGGCGCCTAGTTCAGCCATGGGCGCCAGGCCATGTGCAGGCCCAGCAGGGCCAGGCCGAGCAGAAAGCAGCGCCGAAACAGCGTTGGCGACATGGCTTGGCGCAGATGCTGGCCGGCCCACATGCCCAGCAGCGCGGGCGCCAGCAGCAGCAGCGATTCACCCGCGGCGCGCAGCGGGTAGCTGTCGTTGAGCACCAGGGCCACGGCCAGGGCCAGCGTGGACACCGTGAACGACAGGCCCATGGCCTGGATCAGCGCGTCGCGCTGCAGGCCCAGCGCCTGCAGATAGGGCACGGCCGGCACCACGAACACGCCGGTGGCGGCGCTGATGGCCCCGGTCAGCAGGCCGACCAGCGGGCCCAGCCAGCGGTGCACGCTGGCGGGAATCCGGGCCTGGGCGCCGCTCAGGCTCCACAGCGCATAGGCCAGCAGCACCCAGCCCAGGGCCGCCGTGGCCCAGCTGCCGCTGGGCGCGCCCAGCAGCAGAGCGGCCAGCAGCGTGCCGCCACAGACGCCCAGCAGCAGGCCGGCCAGGCGGCCAGTCATCGATGGCAAGCTCGGCCAGGGGCGCAGCTGCCAGATGTTGGTCACCAGGGAGGGCACGACCAGCCAGGCCGCGGCCAGGGGCGGCGCCACCAGCAAGGCCAGCAGGGCCATGGACAGCGTGGGCAGGCCCAGGCCGACCACGCCCTTGACCAGTCCGGCCAGAAAAAATACCGCGAAAGCCGCTGCCATCACCCAGGGCGCATGCCCGCCCGCGAATCCATTGCCCAGTTCCATGCTGTATTTCCTTTGGCCGGATTCTGGGCGTGGCGCCCGCGGCGCGAAATGCGGATGATGCGAAGCCAGCCTCAGGCCAGGCCGAGGGCAAAGCGTGCTACCGTGCCGCGCATGCGATTCGACCTCACCGACCTGCAGCTTTTTCTGCACGTGCACGAAGCGGGCACGATCACCGCAGGCGCGCAGCGCTCCCATCTGAGCCTGGCGGCGGCCAGCGAGCGCATACGCGGCATGGAAGACCTGCTGGGCCTGCCGCTGCTGCTGCGCACGCGCCATGGCGTGCAGCCCACGCCGGCCGGCCAGACCCTGCTGCACCACGCGCGCACGGTGCTGCAGCAGATGGAGTGCCTGCGCGGCGAGCTCAACGCCTACGGTGCCGGACTCCAGGGCCAGGTGCGCGTGCTGTGCAATACGGCGGCGCTGAGCGAATACCTGCCGCAGGCGCTGAGCAGCTTTTTGCACCGTTTCCCGGCGATTTCCGTGGACCTGGAAGAGCGGCTGAGCCACGAAATCGTCGATGCGCTGCGCGCCGGCCTGTGCGACATCGGCGTGGTCTCGGACTGGGCCGATCTGGCGGGGCTCACGACGTTTGCCTTTCGCCAGGATCCGCTGGCGCTGGTCGTGCCCCTGGACCACCGCCTGGCCGCGCAGCGCAGCATCACGCTGGCGCAGGTGCTGGACTGCGAATTCGTCGGCCTGGTCCAGGGCGCGGCCTTGCAGGAGCACATCGCCCAGCAAGCCCGCCGGCTGGGCCGGCCGCTGCACTACCGGGTGCGCGTGCGCAGTTTCGAGACCGTGTGCCGCATGGTCGGTCTGGGTATCGGCGTGGGCATCGTGCCCCAGGCGGCGGCCATACGCCATGCGCGATCGGCCCGGATCAAGCGGCTGGCGTTGAGCGATGACTGGGCGGCGCGGCAGTTGCTGCTGTGCGTGCGCCAAGGGGAGCGGCTGTCGCCCCATGCCCAGCAACTGGTGGAACATGTGCTCGCCGAGCCACGGGCCTGAATCTGGCCAGAGCTTGCGTTAGCGCAAGCATTTCAGCCGGGATGCCTGTGCTTTGCCATTGTTTGCTTGCGTCCTGGCGCACTCTTGGCTTAGATTGGGTCCTACGCCGACGTCAGAGCTCGGCCCGTTCCCCACGTGCTGCACTGGATGTCGGATGCACCACGCCCTGCGTGCCCCCTGTTTTTCTCCCCTAGAAAGGCTTTCATGCGAAGCAACACCCTCTCCACCCTGGCGCTTTCCCTGTCGCTGGTTTTTGGCGGCCTGGCCGCGGCCACCCCGGCCATGGCCAAGGACAGTGTCGCCCAGGTCCAGGCCATGGTGGCGCAGACCAAGGTCACGCTGGCCCAGGCCGTGCAGGCCGCATTGGCAGTGGTGCCGGGCAAGGCCATCGATGCCCAGCTCGACGATGACAAGGGCCAGGTGCGCTACGAAGTCGAAATCATCACCCCCCAAGGCCACAGTGTCGAAGTCTGGGTGAACGCCACCACCGGCTTGGCGGTGCAGCATGAAGACGACGGCCCGGCCAAGCGCAAGGAGCGTGAACGCCTGGAAGCGAGCAAGATCACGCTGCTGCAAGCCATTGCCGCGGCCCAGAAGCACACCCCGGGTACGGTGGTCGACGCCGAGCTGAGCAATGACTGGGGCCAGACGGCCTTCGCCGTGGACGTGCTCACGGCCAAGGGCCGGCTGATGGAAGTCAAAGTCAGTCCCGACGACGGCCGCGTGCTGCGCTCCAAGCCCGACTGAGCCCGCATCGGGCGCTTTCGCCTGATGGCCTGTGACTTCCTCCGGCCGGGAGATGTCGGTTGCCGGCCCCGTTTTCGCGATGCCGTCATCTGCACGGCCTAAGGTTTGACCACACCGGCGCAGGGCATGGGCCCGCGCGGTGCCTCGGTATGACCCCGTCCAGCCACCGCCTTGAGCGCACAGCCAGACACCAACCATGTAGCAGCCGCTGCATGGCTTCTGCGTAGTTCTTCTGAAGACGAAAGGGTGCAAGATGACGCAAGTAAAAAAAATGAGCGTGGCCCAGTTGACCATGCTGACCGTGGTCAACATGCTCGGCTCGGGCATCGTGCTGCTGCCGACCAAGCTGGCCGAAGTCGGCGCCATCTCCATTCTTTCCTGGCTGGTCACGGCCACGGGCTCGCTGGCCCTGGCCTACGCGTTTGCCCAGTGCGGCATGCTCAGCCGCAAGTCCGGCGGCATGGGCGGCTATGCGGAGTACGCGTTCGGCCGCTCGGGCAACTACCTGGTCAACTACACCTACGGCACTTCGCTGCTGATCGCCAATGTGGCCATCGCCATCACGGCCGTGGGCTACATCACCGAGCTGTTCGGCATGCACCTGAGCCCCCTGGGCGTGGGCCTGATGACGATTGCGCTGCTGTGGGTCACGACCATCGCCAACTTCGGCGGCGCCGGCGTCACGGGCAAGATCGGCGGCGTCACCGTCTGGGGCGTGATCCTGCCCGTGGTCGGTGTCTCCACCTTCGGCTGGTTCTGGTTCAGCCCCAGCACCTATGCCGCGGCCTGGAACCCGCATGGCCTGTCCATTTTTGAAGCGGCCAGCTCCTCGGTGGCGATCACGCTGTGGGCCTTTCTGGGCCTGGAGTCGGCTTGCGCCAACGCCGACGCCGTGGAGAACCCCGAGAAGAACGTGCCGATTGCCGTGCTGGGCGGCACGATTGGCGCGGCCGTGATCTACATCCTGTCGACCAACGTCATGGCCGGCATCGTCTCCAACCCGGAACTGGCGGCTTCCACCGCGCCTTTCGGCCTGGTCTTTGCGCAGATGTTCACGCCCCTGGTCGGGCAGATCATCATGGGCCTGATGGTGCTGGCCTGCATTGGCTCGCTGCTGGGCTGGCAGTTCACCATCGCCCAGGTGTTCAAGAGTTCGGCCGACACCGGCTACTTCCTGCCGATTTTCGCCAAGGTCAACAAGGCCGGCACGCCCATCGTGGCCATGATGATCCTGCTGGCGGCGCAAACCGGCCTGGCGCTGCTGACCATCAGCCCGGACCTGACCAAGCAGTTCGACACGCTGACGAATCTGGCCGTGGTCACCAACATCGTGCCTTACATCCTGTCGATGGCCGCGCTGATGACGATTCTGAAAGTCTCGGAAGTGCCGCCCAAGAAAGCCATGCTGGTGACCGTGGTCTCCTGGGTGGCGTCGGCCTTCAGCTACCTGGCGCTGTACAGCTCGGGCACCGAAGCCCTGATGCTGGGCGGCACGGCGACCATCATCGGCTTCACGCTCTACGGCTTCGTGAGCACCCGCATGCTGCGCCTGGACAAGGAGCGCGCAGCCAAGGGCCAGCCGGCCTGAGCCCCTTTTCGATTTCTGATTTTCACTACCGCAACGGAGCCTGACCATGTTTTTCAAAGCCTTGGACTACCCGATCGTCATCATCGACAGCGAGTTCGAATCTCCGCGCCTGCGCGGCACCATCATTCGCGCCCTGGCCCAGGAGCTGGAGGGCTCCAACCAGCGCATCATGGCCAACCTCACGCTGGACGATGCCCGCGTCGCGGCGCGCACCTATCTCGCGGCGTCGGCCGTGCTGATCTCCATCGACGCCGACAAGGACATGGCCCAGCAGTTCGAGCAGATCCAGGAACTGCTGGAAGAGAATCTGGCGCGCCACCCCCATTTGCCGGTGTTCTTCTACGGCGAGCGCGGCTCGGTAGAGAAAGTGCCGACCCACCTGGTGAAGTACGCGCGCGGCTACTTCTATCTGTTCGAAGACACCAAGAGCTTCATCGCCCGGCAGGTGATGCGTTCGGCCGAAGAGTACATGGAGCATTTGCTGCCGCCGTTCTTCAAGGCCCTGGTCAAGCACACGGCCCAATCCAACTACTCCTGGTACACGCCAGGACATGCGGGCGGCGTGGCGTTCACCAAGTCGTCCGTGGGCCGCGCTTTCCACCAGTTCTTCGGTGAAAACACGCTGCGCAGCGATTTGTCGATTTCCGTTCCCGAGCTGGGCTCGCTGCTCGACCATACGGGCCCGATCCGCGAGGCCGAAGCCGCGGCCGCGAAGAACTTCGGCTCCGACCACACCTTCTTCGTCACCAACGGCACGTCCACGGCCAACAAGATCGTCTGGCATGGCACGGTGGCGCGCGGTGACGTGGTGTTTGTCGACCGCAACTGCCACAAGTCGCTGCTGCATTCGCTGATCATGACCGGCGCCATTCCCGTGTACTTCGTTCCCAGCCGCAATGCCCACGGCATCATCGGCCCGATCAGCGAAGACCAGTTCTCGCCCAAGGCCATGCAGGCGCGCATCGCGCAAAGCCCGCTGGCCAGCCAGGCCATGAAGAACGGCGCCAAGCTGCGCATTGCCGTGGTGACCAATTCCACCTATGACGGCCTGTGCTACAACGCCGAAGCCATTGCCAGGAAGATTGGCGGCGCCGTCGATTTCCTGCATTTCGACGAAGCCTGGTATGCCTACGCGGCCTTCCACCCGTTCTACGAGCATTACTACGGCATGGCCAAGGGCAAGCCGCGCGAGCAGGACGCCATCGTCTTCACCACCCATTCCACCCACAAGCTGCTGGCCGCCTTCTCGCAGGCGTCCATGGTGCATGTGCGCAACAGCCGCAAACGCCAGATGGACATGGGGCGCTTCAATGAATCCTTCATGATGCACACCTCGACCAGTCCGCTGTACTCGGTGATCGCTTCCTGCGACGTGGCGTCCAAGATGATGGAAGGCCAGGCCGGCGAATCCCTGGTGCAGGAAATGCACGACGAATCCCTGGCGTTTCGCCGCGCCATGCTGCAGATCGAGGCCGATCTGGACAAGAAGGACTGGTGGTTCAAGGTCTGGCAGCCCGAACTCGTGGCCAAGAACCTGCGCAAGGCTTCGGCCCATATTCCGCCGGCCCAGGCCAAGGATTGGCAGCTGCGCCCGGACGCCAAATGGCACGGCTTTGACAAGCTCAGCGACGACTTCGTCATGATCGACCCGATCAAGGTCACGCTGACCATGCCGGGACTGGACATGGACGGCAGCATGGCCAAGCAGGGCATTCCCGCCAGCGTGGTCAGCAAATTCCTCTGGACGCGCGGCATCGTGGTGGAAAAGACTAACCTCTATTCGCTGCTGGTGCTGTTCTCCATGGGCATCACCAAGGGCAAGTGGGGCACGCTGGTGGCCGAGCTAATGAGCTTCAAGCAGCACTATGCGGCCAATACCCCGCTGACGCTGGCGCTGCCCGATCTGGTCGCGAGCTACCCGGACGTCTATGCCAAGACCGGCCTGCGCGACCTGTGCGATCAGCTGCACCAGTTCAACGTGAGCCATGCCGTGCCCAAGGTCATGCGCGAAATGTACGTGGAGCAGCCCGACATGGCGATGATTCCCGCCGAAGCCTACAACCGGCTGGTGCAAGGCCAGGTGGAGAAGGTCGAGACGTCGCAGCTCAAGGGCCGCATCGCCGCGACCATGCTCGTGCCCTACCCACCAGGCATTCCGCTGATCATGCCCGGCGAGCAGTACAACGAGAAGGCCGAAGCCATCTTCAAGTACCTGCGCATCGCCGAGGCCCAGGACGCGCAGATCCCGGGCTTTGAATCCGACATCCACGGCCGCGAAGTGGAAGTCGACGCCGCCGGCCAGCGGCGTTATCTGGTGGAAGTGCTCAAGGCCTAGGGCACCGCCTGTCGCCCAACGCCCTTCGACACCATCCACGGTCGGAGGGCGTGCGTCCCGCGCAGCTGCTTGCCGGCGGGACCGGTCTTTTTCCCTGGCCGGCACGCCGATCATGGCGGGCCGCCCAGCGCCCCAGCTTTCCCCTCCCCCGATTGACCGAGACCCTCCACAGCGCCAGGCGGCATGCCTGCGTTGGCGCGGCGATGCGCCTAGGGCCACCAAGCCTGGGTACAGCGTTGCGCAGAAAAAATTGGCGTTAGTAACGCCGCCGGGAAAAAAATCTGCATTTATTTTAATTTTGTTACAAAATACACAGTCGTTTTCTTTTTGGTTGCCAAGGCATTGTGCTAAGGGTCCATTGGGGGACTTCGCACTTTATGAACAAAACATATGGCAGCGTTTGGCACTCCTCACTTGGCACCCGGGCGACCGTTTCTGAATTCACCCGGGCCTGCGGCAAGCCCAGCGCCGTGGCCGTGGCACTGGCGCTGCTGTGCTCTTCGGTAGCCGCCCAGGGCGTCTCTTTCTGGGACGGTGGCGACTCGGCAAAGTTTGGCAACAACCTGGTCGATGGCGGCTCGGGCAGCTGGACCGCCGGCGGCAGCAACTGGACGGGCGCGGACGGAGCGAGCAATGCCCCCCTGGGGGCCACGCCAGGCTTTGTCGTGTTCAAGGGCCCTTGGGGGCCGTGGGGCCCGGGAGGACCGGGGGATCCGACACTCAAGGCGACGGTGAGCGTGGGCGGGGCAGGGGAAGCGCTGGCCGTGACGGGCATGCAGTTCGCGAGCCAAGGCTATGTGCTGCAGGGCGGCACCGTCGCGCTGTCCGGCCTGCCGGGCACACGCGCCACCATCCAGGTGGGCGACGAGAGCGCGGCCTATTACAGCGCCACCATCCACTCGGTTCTCACCGGCAGCGCAGCGCTGGAAAAGACCGGCAAGGGGGAGCTGATTCTCAGCGGCGTCAATACCTATGGTGGCGGCACGCTGGTACAGGACGGTTCCGTCGTGGCCGGCGTGACCGGGGCGCTGGGCCAGGGCCCGGTGACGGTCAACAGCAACGCCGCGCTGACCTTC
The DNA here is from genome assembly GCF_025421555.1 of Acidovorax bellezanensis. NCBI lineage: Bacteria > Pseudomonadati > Pseudomonadota > Betaproteobacteria > Burkholderiales > Comamonadaceae > Acidovorax > Acidovorax bellezanensis. The sequence continues at coordinate 493,601 of NZ_JAODYH010000004.1, read as the reverse complement.
CAGGGCAGCAGCAGCGCGGAAAGCCTGGCCATCGGGCTGGCCGCCAGCGCTCCCGGCGTCAATGGCGGTTTTGTGCAGTTCAAGGACGACAGCTCGGCGGGCAGCGCCCGATTCATCTCCCTGGACGGAGCCACGGTCGAGTTCAGAGACAATGCCAGCGCCGGCAGCGCACAGTTCGACAATCGCGCAGGCGGCAATACCGATTTCACCGGCCAAAGCAGTGCGGGCACGGCCCGCATCGAGAACGGGCCCGGCGGGCAGGTCAATTTCCTGGATACAGCGTCCGCCGGACATGCCACCCTGGTCAACCAGTCGGGCGGGCTGGTGGACTTCTTCGACAGCAGCACGGCCGAATCCGCCACGGTGGTCAACAATCAGGGCGGCACGGTGCGCATCGATCACCTTGCGACCCCGGGGATGGAGATCGGCGCGCTGTCGGGTGCGGGCAATGTGCGCCTGGGCAACAAGGCCTTGACCACGGGGGGCCTGGGCACGAGCACCACCATCTCCGGCGTGATCTCGGGCGTGGGCGGCTCCTTGCGCAAGACCGGCGCCGGCACCCTGACCCTCACGGGCGCCAATACCTACGGTGGCGGCACGACCGTCGCCGCCGGCACCCTGGTGGGCAGTGCCACGAGTTTTGGCACGGGCGCCATCGTCAACAACGCCACCCTGGAACTGGCGCAGGCCGGCAATGGCACGCTGAGCAACCAGCTTTCGGGCAATGGCGCCTTGATCAAGTCCGGCGACGGCACGCTGCTGTTCATCGGTGACGGCACGGGCTTTACGGGCAGCATGCAGGTCCTCGGCGGCACCCTGGCGGCGAATGGCCAATTGGGCGGCATGGTGACCGTGGGCGCCGGTGCGCGCCTGCGCGGTTCGGGCACGGTGGGCAGTGCGCACTTGCTCTCCGGCGCGGTGCTGGCCCCGGGCAACTCCATAGGCCTGCTGACAGTCGCCGGCGACCTGATCCTGGACGCGGGCGCGAGTTACGAAATCGAAGCCCAGGCCGACGGCCAGAGCGACCGGGTCCAGGTCAGCGGCAAGGCCAGCCTGGGCGGTGCCTCGGCCGTGGTGCTGGCGGCCAACGGCCAATGGAATCCGCTGACGCGCTACTCCATCCTCACCGCCGCGGGCGGGGTGACGGGCCAGTTCGGCACGCTGTCGTCCAATTTTGCCTTCCTCACGCCGACCCTGGCCTACAGTGCCCAGGAAGTCACGCTGAGCTTGCTGCGCAACGATGTGGATTTCGCCGCGGTCGGGGCAACCGCCAACCAGCGCGCTGCGGCTGCCGCGGCCCAGGGCGCGGGCACGGGTGCCTTGTACCGGACGCTGGTGCAGCTGGATGCGCCCACGGCGCGTTCGGCGTTTGATCAGTTGTCGGGGGAAATCCATGCCAGCCTGCGCACGGCGCTGATCGAGGACAGCCGGCTGGTGCGCGACGCGGCCGCAGACCGCCTGCGCCTGGCGCAAGGCGGCGTGGCGGTGAATGCCAGCCAGACGGCGCAGGCCGCGAACGGCGGCGCGGGCTGGGCCCAGGCCTATGGCAGCTGGGGCAAAACCGACAGCAACGGCAATGCGGCGCAGATGGACCGCTCGACGCGCGGCCTGCTGGTCGGCGGCGACCAGCGCTTCGGCGACTGGCGCCTGGGCGCTTTCGCGGGCGGCGGCCGCAGCAAGGTGGACTTGGATGCGCGCAATGCCTCGGCCTCGGTCAACAGCGTGCATCTGGGCCTGTATGCCGGTACGCAATGGGGCGCCCTGGGGCTGCGCTCCGGCTTGGCCTATTCGCAGCACCGCATGGACACGGCCCGGCATGTGGCGTTCACCGGCCTGCGGGATACGGCGCAGGCGGACTACGACGCCCGGTCGACGCAGCTGTTTGGCGAGCTGGGCTGGCAAATGGGAGCGGGCATGACCACGTTCGAGCCGTTTGCCAACCTGGCCTATGTGAGTCTCAAGACCGACGGCTTCCAGGAGCGCGGCGGCATCTCGGCCTTGAGCGCAAGCAGCCAGCGCACGGGCACGACCCTGACCACCCTGGGCGTGCGGGCCAGCACGCAGTGGACGGTCGGGCACACGCCGTTGACCGCCCGCGGCCTGCTGGGCTGGCGCCATGCCATGGGCGACGTGGCGTCTTCGGCCTCACTGGCCTTTGCCGGCGCCGGCGCTTTCTCGGTGACGGGCGCGGCGGTGGCCAAGAACACGGCGGTGCTGGAAATGGGCCTGGACATGGCCTTGCAGCGCGACCTGACGCTGGGCCTGGCCTACAGCGCCCAGACGGGCAGCCATTACCGCGAGCAAGGCGCAAAGCTCAACCTGCTGTGGAAGTTCTGAGCCAGCGCGGCCTGTGAGCTCCATCCGTCCGTAGTGGTCGGCCAGCACGGCCGCCACCATCTGCCCGGCCACCACGCAGACCGGAAAGCCGGCCGCGCCCAGCCGCGGCGCCGCAGTTCGGTCCGGCCTTGGTGCAGGTTGGCGCCAGTTCACGCCGCCCCTGGCGCTGCCTTCTTTCGCCGACCAGCAGGGCTGGCATAGGCGCCGCGACAGCGACCCGGCCCACCGTTGCTTGCGCCAGGTGGTGATGCAGTGCAGTAGCATGGCGCAGTGACGCGGGACCGGCGATGCCTGCCATCTGCATGTGCGATGGGCTGGCTGCGCTACCGTCAGACCCCTTTGGGACGCAAGTGCGTCGACAATGGAGGGTTGTCCAGAATGCATTGCCTGGAAGATGCCCGGCACACCTGTCGCAGCCCCCGCACGGGCCAAAATACCATGACCTTCCACTTTTTTGCTGCTCCATTCAGTCATAGCCGATGAATCTCCAGTCCGTCACCAAAATGGATTTGAGGCGCTTGATTCTTGTCCTGACGCTTGCAAGCGCGCTCATCTCACTGGCCAACACGCTCTACGCCAGCTACCAGGTACAACGCCAACAATTGATCGATGCCACGCTGGAGAGCAACCATGCCTACGCGACCAAGCTGGCCGCGAGCACCGACGACTTCTTTGCTTCGGCGATGCAGCAACTGGGCTATGGCGCCAAGGTGATGGCCAAGGATTTCTCGGACCGGCACTTCCTGAATGCCGAGGCCGAGCGGCTCCTGCTGCAGACCGACAGCTTCAACTCCATCGTCATCATCGACGGCAAGGGCGAAGTCTTGTCGACATCGCCGCAATCGCTGAATCTGGTGGGCCAGGTGCTGGAGACGCCGGGGGCCATGGCCTCCATCACCAGCCGCAAGCCGGTGATCAGCGAGCCCTATATCTCGGCCGTCGGCAACCTGATCATCTTCATTTCCCACCCGGTGTTCGACGCCAGGGGACGCTATCTGGGGGCGATTTCGGGTTCCATCTATCTCAAGCGCAAAAGCATACTCAACCGTCTGCTGGGATCGCACTACTACGAGGACGGCTCCTACCTGTACGTGGTCGACCAGAAGCGCCGATTGATCTACCACCCGGTGGTCGACCGGGTCGGCACGACGGTCGCCGGCAATACCGTGATCGACGATGTCATCGCCGGCATTGCGGGCAAGAAGCAGGTGCAAAACAGCATGGGCACGGAGATGCTGGCCGGCTACAGCATCATTCCGGCCACCGGCTGGGGCATCGTGGCCCAGCGGCCCAAGTCGGCCACGCTGGCTTCGCTCGACACGCTGACGCTGGGCGTGCTGAAGAATTCCTTGCCGGTGATGGCGATTTCGCTGCTCATCATCCTGTGGTGCGCGCGCATGATTTCCAAGCCTCTCAAGCAGTTGGCCAACGGGGCCAGGACCATGGACAACCCGTTGACGGCCCAGCAGATTCAAGGCGTCAAGTCCTGGTACTTCGAATCCGCGGAGCTCAAGAAAGCCATGCTGCTGGGCATTGGCCTGCTGCAGAAGAACATACACAAGCTGCGCCAGGATGTGCAAACCGATCCGCTGACGGGTCTGGGCAACCGCAGAACCCTGGAGCAATGCCTGCAAAATTGGGAGCAGGATGAAACGCCTTTCTCCGTGATCAGCGTAGACGTCGATTTCTTCAAGCTGATCAACGACAGCTATGGCCACGATGCGGGCGATCTGGTGCTCAAGAAGCTGGCCCAGCACATGCGGGACTGCGCACGCGCCGACGACGTGTTTTGCCGCGTTGGCGGCGAGGAGTTCCTGATCCTTTTGCCCAAGGCGGATCAGCAGGAAGCCTTGCAGGTGGCGCAGCGTCTGCGCCAGCAAATCGAGCACGCCGATATGTCGCCCGTGGGCCGCGTGACCATCTCGCTGGGCATTGCCAGCTGGCCGGCCTCATCCCACGACGTGGCCCAGGTGCTCAAGCAGGCCGATCAAATGCTCTACCTGGCCAAGCGCAACGGCCGCAACCGCGTGGAGATGGGCTGAGCGGCCTCAATCTTCCCAGGGCAGCTTGTCAGAGTGGTCCTGGGCCACGCTCTGCGGCCCGGTGAACACGGCAGGGCCCGCCGGCTTGGGCGGCACGGCTTTGGGGGCAGGCTTGGCACGCGGCAGGGCAGTGGAAGAGGGCGCGGCCCCCGCGTCGCTGCCAGGCTGCTCCAGGCCTTCGGGCCACCAGAGCTTGAACAACTGTATATCCAGGCCGTGCGGCACATACCAGCTACGTGCTTCGGGGTTCCAGCGTGCCCCCAGGCCTTTGGCCTGGTCCTTGGACGCAAACGGGACATTGAGTTGGAGTTGGACTTTGTTCATGGGCCAGGATCTTAGGGCCTGAGCGGCGGGTTTTCAGCAGTAGCAGGCGCTGGCGTGCATTCAGCAAGGCCGGTGCCCAGGATGCTGAGCGTGCTCTATACAGCGGCAGGGCGGCTGCTCCCAAGCAAGACCACAAGGTATTGATGCCCTGCCCCATGATTTGAATCCAGCTTACATGAAATATAAACCTCCTTCACACTCTTGCAGTTCTCACTTCAGCGCTGTCATGTAAGCAACATAAGAGGCCTGGTCTGCATTTTCCCTGGCGGGTAGACCTGTACCACGAATGCGTTGCATGGCGCACTTTGGGCGCCCGGCAGCACCTTCGCCACGCGAGCCTGCCAGACCCGGAAATGGCCAGACACCCGACAGTTGGCGAGTCCGGGACGATCTGGCCGGCGGCCGCCGGTGCCCGCGCCGAAAACCGCAGGCCCGGTCTTCTTTGTGCCATGTTTTCGTCATATGACGCTGGAACGTCAGCGAGAATCTGCGCCGCAGCGCGGGCTGTCACAGAGGGCGCGCAGGCCACATTCCTCACCAGCAAAGGTTTTTGTCTGGCATGCGGAACACACATCGTTGATCTACATTCAAAAGAATAGCTTGCGCACGCAGGTCAGAGATTGATACTTTTTTAAGGCAAGTGCAGAAAAAACTTGTCAACCTTGCTCTACGGCCTTATGCTTGCGTTCTCAAACATGAGATATGTTGGTTAAAGCCATGGCTAGAGCGATTCAATTCAAAACGTCTGTTGCGACCGTGCTGTCGGGATTGGATGTTTCCGCAAAAAAACTGCAGGAGTTGGTCGGTCGCGAAAAGCCCGCTGGCCAGCACCATATGAAGTACACACCCGCCGACATGCGGGCCGCACGTTACCGTGCCGCCGGCATGGCGGTGCCCACGTCCGATGCCTTGCCTTTGGGCTCGGCCAATCTTCCGCCGGTCATCGTGACCCGCATGACCAAGGGCGGCGTCGGCAAGACCAGCGTTTCCGTCAACGTGGCTTCGTCCCTGGCCATGATGGGTTTTCGGGTGCTGGTCATCGATGCCGATCCCCAGGCTTCTGCGTCCAATCTGCTGGGCGTCGACACCACGGGTTATGAAACCGATATTCGCCACATAGGCCACTTCCTGCGCAAGGCCGAAAAAGAGCCCGATGCTGAGTTGCCTTCGGCCATCAAGCACATCTATGAAGGTGGCTTCCTCGATCTGATTCCCGCGGACATCACGCTGGCCGAAACCGATGCCAGCCTGGTCGCCGTCATGGCCAGCCATGCACGCGCGCAGTTGTTTCTGAACCGGAACAGCGCGTTTCTGTCCAGCAACTATGACGTCATCGTTGTCGATACGGCGCCAGGCACGACGCCCATCGGACTCGCATTTTCTTTCGCCGCTAAAGTTTCGGGCAAGGTCTTGACCATCGTCGAGCCTGAAGGCAGCTGCTTGCGGGCGCTGGACTCATTGGCCTCGAATCTGGCGGAAATCCAGTCGGTGACTGGCGCCGAAGTGGGCATGGAAGTGGTCATCAACAAATACCACCCCAGCCTCAAGCACGTGCGCGAAAGCATGGGCTTTCTCTACTCCAAGTACGGCTCCATGCTGAATGACTCCATCATTCCGCAGTTTTCCGGGTTTGCACGGCAGTTGAATCCCAATGCACGTGAAACCGCGCCTTTGGTCGAAGTCGAACCGAGCTCCGTGGGTGCCGCCGCCATTTATGACGTGGCCAAGAGCTTGATTCGCAGCTATCGAATCACCATGCCTGGCATGCCGGCTGGAGAATAACCATGGCAAAACCGCCTCCAAAGCTTTCGGGCCTGATCAAAAGCGGGTCCGTCGTTCCGACCATCCCCCTGCATGCCTTGCCCGACATGCCGCAGGCAAAACCCGCTTCGGCGGGCATGCCCGCAAACGATGCGGACATGCAGCACGCACAGGTGACACAGGCCAAAGGTTCGGATCGCCAGCTGCAGCAAATCAGCATCCATCTGATTGACGCCAATCCGTTGGCACCGCGCGAAGTCTATACGGCCGAGATGATCCTGCAACGTGCGGAGAACCTGCGCACCCAGGGCCAGCACGATCCGATCCACGTCATTCCCAATCCCAATGCTTCTGGCCGTTTCATCATCTGCGACGGCTGGACACGGGTGCAGGCATGCCGTGAGCACAAGGTGCTGGACTCGCTGCTGGCGGAAATCCACTACGACCTGAGCCTGGAAGCCGCGGCATGGTTTGGCTACGAGCAAAACGAATGCCGGCAGCAACATTGCGACTTCGATCGCGCCATGTTCTATGAAAAACTGATCATCGCCGGAGAGTCCGCGGCCGAGATCTCGCGGCGGGCCAAGCTCTCCAAGACCTTGATGAGTTTTTATCGGGCCTACGCCAAGCTGCCCGAAGACGTGCTCGAACTGGTTCGTCAGTACCCTGACAAGTTTGGCGCCAACTCTGCCTACCAGCTGCTGAAAGTGCATGAAAAATGCGGTCAGCGCCGAGCGGTGTCGCTGGCCCACAAGTTTGCGGCCGAGGATCAGCCGCTGCGCTGGTTGTCCAACCAGGTACAGGCGCTGTTGAACCCCTCGGGTTCCAAGAGCACCAGTCCGTCCAAGCAGATCAAGTACTCCAACGGCTACTACAAGCAGCGCGGTGATATTTTCGAAATGTCCATCGCCGTGCCGGATGACAAGCGCCTGGCGTTTGCCACGGCCTTGGAAAGTCTGCTCGATACCGTGGCCGTCGTCTTGCCGGTAGAGCCGGAACCGCCACAGGATGCGGACAAGCCAGTGCGCAATGACTGAATCCCTGGATATGCATCAAGCCCTGGCAGTTCGCCAGGTGCCAGCCAGCAGACAAATTTTGTCTGCTTTTGGCGTTGCTGCGCGCCAGCGCACGGCATGCGCTGGCCAAGGCGTCCTGCGACGCTCTTCGTTCACTGTTTATACGCATAAACTCCACGCCCCATGCCTGGTGGCGGCTGATCTCGGGCGTCTGCAGCCTGTGACCAGCGTTTATACGTATAAACAGACTCGCTTTTGCCTGCTGGTGGCTGCACGCCGGCAGCAGGCCCAGGCCGAGCACCTGTCAGTCACGGTTTCCGTGCATCAACGCACATCCATCCAGGTGGCAGCCATCTCCAGCCTGGGAATGGCGCACTCGGCGCCTGCTGTTTATACGTATAAACAGGCTCTGGATCGGCAATCAGCGAATCCATGGCCCGCCCCTCCGCCGGGGCAGCGACGGCCTCCACACCGTGTTTATACGCATAAACACCAGCACACGAACCCCGCCCAGAGCGGGGTTCGGTGCGTCTGGGACCTCAAAACTGGAGACCAGCCATGACTTAAGTCCAACCACTTTCGTTCAGACAACAAAAAACCCTCAAAGCGCTAACTTTGAGGGTTCCTTGTGAATCTTGACGATTCTTCCCAAAATCCCTTGATCCGACGGAAATCGGTCAAAAGCTCCCGAATGAGCGAATAGTAAGGGAAACGAGAAGAAGTCGTCAAGGGATTTTCGTGTCCTTTGGAGACCGCGATGGAAAAACTCGCCCCTACTGTTTACCCTTCGATGATTGCGCGCGCCTGCTCAGCCCTCGATGAGTCCCCTCTTTTCCGCGACATGCCGGACGGCTACCTCCGGGTCATTTTTCGCATAATCAAGAAAATCAACCTGATTCGGCTGAATTCGCCCATCGTTGCCAGCCGTGGAACGCTGGCCAAGGAGTCGGGCAAGTCGGTGGAAACCGTGCACCGCGTGGTCAAGTGGCTGGAAGAACGCGGCCTGGTCGAACGAATCCAGACAGCACGCGCCGGCCTGCGCGGCTCCAGCTCGCCGCTTATTCCCACCCTCAAACTGCTGCACGCGCTGCTGTTGACCGACAGCAGCCATGCGGGCAAAGCTCCCGTGGTCGCGCCCGCGCAGCGCCCAGCCGCCACGCCTGCGCCCACCACCGAGGCAGACAGCCGCGCGCAATTCGTGACCTTGGGCAAGCTCAAACTGCCCGCCGATCTGGCTTGGTTGGTGCACAACCAGGGCATGCAGGGCACGGGCGTCCTGCAGTTGATGAAGCTGGCCAAACAGGCCAAGCAGCGCCTGTCGGATGTGGTCAGCGCCACCAAGCAGTATCTGGAGCCGTTGCAAGGCCGCGAACTCTACGCCTACATCCGGGCGCTGCTGAGTTCCGACAAGGACTTTGGTCAACGCGCCCAGGAAGCCGCCAGCGGTGCCTTGGAGCTGCAGCAGAAATCCTATTTGCAGGAAAAAACGGCAGCGTTCGCGGGCCGGACTTTCCAGAGCCGCGATGCCAAGCTGCTGGTCACCGTGGACGCCTCGGGCATGCTCATGGAAGAACGCGAAGGACGCCGTGCCGCACGCCCGATGTGCCAGTCCTTCATCGAAGCCATCGAAGCCGGCCGCCTGGTGGCGCGTCGCGATGCTTTGGCTTGAAAAAAATCACGGGAATTGTGGATAACTTTGGACCGACCAGACGTCACGGCTGACAGCTCTAAATCAGAGTTTTAAAACCACAATCTAAAGAAAACAACCAGCGATGCTCGGCACTTTTTTCGTCAAACCCCATGAACGCCAAATTCCGGCAGGTCATGGCAAAGCAACAGCATGGCGATGCCACTGCGCTGCAGACGTACCGAAAAATTCCGCCGACCAGGAAATGCGACAACGCCAGGCGTTTCGCTCAGTGGTGACGAGGCCTTGGATGAACGCAGGCTGAGCCGTTTTTGCAGCAGCGTGTTGTGCTCGCGCTGGCCATCCGGTGATTGCACAGCCAGCGCAGATGGAACGAGCCCGGCGCGCAATGCATGCAGCCAGGACAAGGCAGGCAGAACCGGCAGTCAGTGAGGTGCAGGGCAGAGATAGTCGCCGCTGAAGCGCAGGCCCTGCGAAGTTTGCGCCGGGTCAGCCGAAGGGAGGAGTGGGCACTGCGTGCAATGCGCTGATGGGTTCAGCGCCGCGAAGGCCCCAGCGCTTCAGAGCTGCAGCAGTTCGTGCGCCAGCAACTCGCCGAGTTCCTGCTGGCGCGCTTGCGGCAGGCGCGGAGTGATCGCGCCAAAGCTGATCGACGCCCAGTGGCTGGTGGATACCTTGAGCGCGCAGCCCACGCCGGACACGCCTTCGGTGATGGTGCTGCAGATGCTGGCGAAATTCTGCTGGCGTGTGGCGTGCACGGCCTGCATCATGCGCAGCCGATCAAAGCCGGCCTTTTCATATTCCAGCGCGTGGCGCTGCAGGATGGCCGCGATCTCCTCGTCATCGAGCGTGGCCATCAAGGCCAGTCCGCCGGCGCCAATCCCCAGCAGTCGTTTTTCGCCCACGTCCGTGGTGAACACGCGCACCGGGAAGTGGCCTTCTTCGCGGTGCAGGCACAAACAGTAATCGCCCTGGCGGACCACAAAGAACACGGTATCGCCCGAGATCCGCGCCAGCTTCTTCAGCAGGCTGCGATAGCGGTCGAGCAAAGGCATGTGGCGCATGCCGGCCGTTCCCAGTTGCACGGCCTCTATGCCCAGGCGGTAGGCCTTGCCGATTTCTTCGCGCTCGGCAAAACCTTCTTCCACCAGGCACGACAGCAGGCGGTGCACGGTGGAACGTTCCAGGCCGGATTGTTCAATGGTCTGCATCAGCGTGAGCCCCAACTCCTGGTGCTTGCCCAGCAAGCGCAACAGCTGCAAAGCGCGGCGCAGGCTTTGCGCCCCCGAGGTAATACCTAGTTTATCCATATTGTGGGAGGAATCTAAAAAAATCGATCAAATTTGGGAATTAACATCCTAGACTGGATTTCTTCCTGCCAGCCATCGATACGGAGAAATCATGGAATTTTCAACGCTTGCCATCGAAAACCACGGCGCGGTGCGCCGCATCCTGCTGGCGCGCCCCGCCCAGCGCAATGCCCAGAGCCAGCAAATGCTCGACGAGCTGATGGCCGCTTTTGATGCGGCCGGGCGTGATGACAGCGTGAACGTGGTGGTGCTGGCAGGCCAGGGCGCGCATTTTTCCGCCGGCCACGATTTGAAGCAGGCCGAGGCCGAGCGCGCCAACTTCACGGTCGAGGAGCGCTGGGCCTATGAGGAGACGCGCTACTTCGACTACTCGCTGCGCATCTGGGACTTTCCCAAGCCGACCATTGCCCAGGTGCAAGGCGCCTGCGTGGCCGGCGGTTTCATGATTGCCAATATGTGCGATCTGGTGGTGGCGTCGGAGTCGGCCTTTTTCTCCGACCCCGTAGGCCATACGCTGGGCGCGGCCGCGACCGAAGTGCTGATCCACCCCTGGGTGATGGGCGCGCGCAAGGCCAAGGAAATGCTGTTCACCGGCGGCAAGATTTCGGCCCAGGAAGCGCATGCCATGGGCATGGTCAACCGCGTGGTCAGCGATGCCGAGCTGGACGCGGCCACGCTGGCCCTGGCCCAGCAGATCGCCAAGGCGCCGCCGTTCGGCCTGCGCCTGATCAAGCGTTCGATCAACCGCACGCTGGACGCGCAAGGTCTGCGCACGGCCCTGGCCGCGCACTTCGACACCCACCAGCTGTCGCATTTGAGCGAAGGCTTTCTCACGGCCCGCGATCGCGGCCTGTCCTCCGCCATCCAGAAGAACACTGCGCCTGCCGCCTGAGCCATGACCCAGCACCGACTTGATCCCTTGCTCAACCCGGCCTCGATTGCCGTGGTGGGCGCCAGCAACAATCCCGCTCGCATCGGCGGCATGCCTCTGGCCCATTTGACGAAGTTTGGCTACCAAGGCGCCATCTACCCCATCAACCCGAAATACCCGGAAGTCTTCGGCCTGCGCTGCTGGCCGGATCTGGAAGCGCTGCCGCAGGCGCCCGATCTGGTCGTGCTGGCCCTGGCGGCGGCGGACGTCACGCCCATGCTGCGCCGCTGCGCGGCCAAGGGCGTGCGCGCGGTCATCGTCTACGCCGCGGGCTTTGCCGAAGCCGGCGCCGAAGGTGCGGCCCTGCAGGCCCAGCTCGAAGCGTTTGTCGCCACCACGGACATGGTCGTGGCCGGCCCGAATGCCATGGGCTTTGCCAACCTCAACACCCAGGCGCACACCAATTTCGCTTCGGTGTTCAACACCGCGCCCATGCAGAGCGGCCGCGGCAGCGTGAGCCTGCTGACGCAAAGCGGCAATGTCTGCGCCGCGGTGTATGCCATCGCGCGCCGCCTGGGTGTGGACTTCAGTCACTTCATCAACACCGGCAACGAAGCCTGTGTCGACTTTGCCCAGTACCTCGAATACCTGGCCCAGGACGAGGCCACGGAAGTCGGCATCGGCTACATCGAAGAGCTGCGCGACGGCCCGCGCTTCGTGGCGGCCGCGGCTGAGTTCGTGCGCCGCGACAAGCTGCTGATTCTTTACAAGGCCGGCGAGACGGAAAAAGGCTCGGAAGCCGTGCGCTCGCATACTTCGGCGCTGGCCGGCGACCAGCAGATCTACCAGGCGGCCTTTCGCCAGCTCAACATCATCCAGAGCCATGATTTCGCGCAAATGGCCCAGCTGGCCCACCTGGCCGGCTACCGCCAGCGCAGTGCCGGCAAGCGCGTGGCCATCATCACCATTTCGGGTGCGCTGGGCGCCATCCTGGCCGACAAATTCATCGGCGCGGGTCTGGACGTGCCGACCTTGCCGCAGGACTTGCAAGACACTTTGCGCGCCGGCATTCCCGATTACGGCATGGTCTCGAATCCGGTGGACGTGACCGGCAATGTGGTCAACGACCCGGGCTTTGTGCGCACCGCCATGGAAGCGCTGGCGCAAAGCGATGCGATCGACGCCGTGGTGGTCTATGCCCCGGGCTACATGCTGGACCGCATGTCGGACGATCTGTGCGCGGTCGCGGCCCGGTATGCGCGCCTGTTCGTGGCCATCGATACCGGCACGGCCGGCTCGCGCGAGCAGTTGCGCGCGGGCGGCGTGCCGGTGTTCGAAGACATAGGCGTGGCGATTTCGGCCCTGTCGCCTTTCCTGCTGTGGCAGGAGCGCCGCAAGCACAACCGCTGGCTGCAGGTGCGCGCACAAGCCATGCCGGCCCGCCTGGCCTTGCCGGCGGTGCTCGACGAGTACCGCAGCAAGCAGCTGCTGCAATCGCATGGCGTGCCCTCGGTGGCCGAGCAGGTGGCGACGACGGCGGAGCAGGCCGTGGAGGCCGCGCAGGCGCTGGGCTACCCCGTGGTGCTGAAGATTCTCAGCGTGGACATCGCCCACAAGACGGAAGCCGGCGGCGTGCGCCTGCACCTGGCCAATGCCCAGGCCGTGCGCGCGGCGTTTGAAGAAGTCATGGCATCGGCGCGCCGCTATGCGCCCGAGGCGCGCATCGAAGGCGTGCTGCTGCAGAAGATGGAAGCCGGCGTGGCCGAGCTGATCCTGGGCGCGACGCGCGATCCAGTGTTCGGCATGACGCTCACCGTGGGCCTGGGCGGCGTGCTGACCGAACTCTACAAGGACGTCAGCCACCGCGTGCTGCCCGTCGACGAGCGTATGGCCCGCGAGATGCTGGAAGAGCTCAAGTCCTTCCCGCTGCTGACGGGCTTTCGCGGCCGGCCGCTGGGCGATGTAGAGGCTGCCTGCGCCGCGATTGCCGGGTTTTCGAACGCGGTATTGGCGCTGCAGGAGCAGGTCGATGAAGTGGAAATCAACCCCTTGCTGGTAAAGGCCCAAGGCCAGGGCGCGTGCATGCTGGACGCCCTGGTTCTGCCGGCATCTGTGTGAATCGCATAGCAAAAGAGCATCAACAGGAGACAAAAATGATCAAGCAACTATTGACCGGCATGGCCCTGGCGGTCGCTGCCCTGACCGCGGGCGCCCAGGCTTTTCCGAGCCGGCCCGTGACCATCGTCGTGCCGTTCTCGCCCGGCGGCGCGGCCGACATCATGTCGCGGGTGCTGGCCGAGCGTTTGAACAAGCGCCTGGGCCAGCCGGTGATCGTGGAGAACAAGCCCGGCGGCGGCACCATGATTGCTTCGGAGTACGTGGCCAGGGCCGCGGCCGACGGCCATACGCTGCTGCTGGCGGCCTCGTCGCTGGGCATCGCTCCCAGCCTCTACGCCAAGGTCAATTACGACCCGGTCAAGGACTTCACGCCGGTCTCCCAGGTGGCTTCCGTGGTCCATGTGCTGGTGGTCCATCCCAGCCTGCCGGCGAAGAACGTGGGCGAACTGGTGGGCTGGCTCAAGGCCAACCCTAGCAAGGCCAATTACGGCTCGGTGGGCGCGGGCACGTCCACCCATCTGGAAGCGGAATTGTTCAATAGCGTGGCCGGCGTGAAGATGCAGCACATCCCCTACAAAGGCAGCGCGCCGGCCCTGACCGACATGGTCGGCGGCCAGCTGCAGGTGATGTTCGATGCCTATGCCTCGTCGGGCCCGTTCATCAAGGACGGCAAGGTGCGCCTGCTGGCCGTGACCACGGCGCAGCGCTCCAAGTCGCTGCCCGATACGCCCACGGTCGCCGAGTCCGGCCTGCCCGGCTACGAAGCCATGCCCTGGCTGGGCCTGGTCGCGCCGGCCAAGACGCCCACGCCGGTGGTCAACAAGCTGTACGCGGAGCTGCACGAAGTGCTCAAGGAACCCGAAGTGCAGACGCGCTTTCGCAGCCTGGGGCTGGACATCATCGGCAGCAAGCCCGAGGAGTTCAGCAGCTTCCTGCGCGGCGACATCGTGAAGTGGGCCAAGGTCATCAAGGACTCCGGCGCCAAGGCTGACTAGATGAGGCACCCCCTGAGCGGCTATCGCCGCTCCCCCCTCTCATCCTTCGGTGGAGGGGGGCGGCAGCCTCGGTGCGGGGCGGCCCTTCCTCGCTGCCCCCGCTCTGGGGCGCGCCAGTTTTTGAGGCCGTGGATCGTGCCAAGCAAGAAAGACAAATATGCAAGTGGGTTACTCGGCGCAGGATGAGGTGTTTCGCCTCACCTTGCGCGAATGGTTCGAAGCGGAATATCCGCGTTTCAAGGCGGCCTGGCAGGCTGGGCGTGCGGGCGCGGCGCCCGATCCCAATGATCTGGCCTGGCGCCGGGCCTGGGAAGACCATGTCTGCCAGGCCGGCTGGGCCGGACTGGGCTGGCCGCAGCAGTACGGCGGCAAGGCCTGGCCGCTCACGCGCCAGGCGATCTTCCATGAAGAGCAGGCGCTGATCGGCGCGCCGCTGGGCGTGAACATCATCGGCCACGGCATCCTGGCGCCCACGCTGATCCACTTCGCCAGCGATGCGCAGAAGGCGCGCTACCTGCCCGGCATTCTGAGCAATCGCGAGATCTGGTGCCAGGGCTATTCCGAGCCCGGCGCGGGCTCGGATCTGGCGGCGCTGTCCACCCGCGCGGTGCGCGACGGCGACCACTATGTGCTCAACGGCCACAAGGTCTGGACCTCGTTTGCGCACATTGCCGATTACTGCTTCGTGCTGGCCCGCACCGATGCCACGGCCGCGCGCCACAAAGGCATCAGCTTTTTGCTGGTGGACATGAAGAGCCCCGGCGTGCGCGTCGACCCTATCCGCCAGATGACGGGCGAGTCCGACTTCAACGAAGTGTTCTTCGAGGACGTGCGCGTGCCCGTCGATGCCCTGGTGGGCGAGGAAAACGGCGGCTGGCGGCTGGCCATGGCTGCGGCGAGCTTCGAGCGCGGCACCTATTTCATTCCGCGCCAGGTGCGCTTCACGCAGGAACTCGCGGCGCTGACCCGGCTCGCGGCGAACACGGTGCAAGACGGTCGGTGCGCGCTCGATGACCCCCATCTGCGCCGCGATCTGGCCCGGCTGGCCGTGGACAGCCATGTGCTCAAGCTCAAGTCCTATCGCGCGCTGACGAATGCGCTGCGCGGCGGCCCGCCCGGCCCTGAAGGCTCGTCGACCAAGCTGCAGTGGAGCGAGTCGCACCAGAAGCTGCTGGCCACGGCCATGGAAGTGCTGGGCGAGCGCGCCCTGGCCGGGCCCGAGCCCACGGGCAGCGACCCGGAGGCGGCGAACTGGGTACGTGACTACCTGTGGACGCGCGCCGAAACCATTTTGGCGGGCACTTCCGAAGTGCAGCGCAACATCCTTGCCGAGCAAATGCTCGGCCTGCCCAAGAACTGAGCGCCCCATGGACTTTGCTTTGAACGACGAGCAGCAGATGCTGCAGGAATCGGCCCGCCGCTTCTTTTCCGAACGCCACCCGCTGTCGCGTGCCCGCGAGGCCCTGCCCTGGAGCGACGCGGCCCAGCAGACGCTGTGGGCCGACATGGCCGCCATGGGCTGGATGGGCTTGCTGGTGCCCGAAAGCCACGACGGACTGGGCCTGGGCCTGTGCGAAGCCTTTCTGGTGGCCGAGGCCGCAGGCCAGCAATTGCTCAACCTGCCCTGGGCCAGCAGCGCCGTGCTGCTGCCGCTGTGGCTCAAGGCCTCCGATGCGCCACCGGCCGCCCTGCTGGACTGGGTACAGGCCGCCGCCCAGGGCGAGCGGGCTTTCCATTGCAGCCCCGCGAGCAGCCAGTGGCAGGACTATGCCCTGCAGGCCTCGGATGTGATCGCCGTGCAAGGCTGGCACGATGACAGCCTGCCGCTGCGCCTGGCCTTGCAGACGGGGCCACGCCAGTCCGGGCCACATCAGACCGCTCCTGGCGCGCTCGATGCCACGCAATCCATCGCCGCCCTCGCCCCTTCGGATGCCAAGGAATGGCTCACGCTGGACCTCTCGCCGCAGGCGCGCGCCCAGGCCCGGGCGGCCTACCGGCTGGCCCTGGTGGGCGAACTCATTGGCGCGGGCCAGGCGTCGCTGCAGATGGCGCGCAACTACGCCTGCGAGCGCGTGCAATTCGGCAAGCCCATAGGCAGCTACCAGGCCATCAAGCACCAGCTGGCCAACGCCTGGATGGCCATGGACAACGCCCGCCTGGCGGCCCTGTACGCGGCGGCGGCGCTCGACGGCGATCTGCCCGACTGGCGCTTTGCCTGCGCGGCCGCGGAATTGACGGCCATCGAGGGTGCGCAGCAAACGACGCGCACCAGCATCCAGGTGCTGGGCGGCATGGGCTTTACCTGGGAGCACGACGCCCACCTGTACCTCAAGCGGGTGCAGCATGTGGCCACGCGCCTGGGCGGCGCTTCCAGGGCGCTGTCGCAGCTCGAGGCCTTGGCCTGCTGAGCGCGGGTTCTACGCCGTCTTCAAGGCCTGGGCCAGGCGGGCCAGGGACTGCAGCACGGTCTCCACCGACTGCACCGCCCTGGGGTCCTGCAAGGCCCCGGTGGCGTCGAAGGCCTCGTGCGCCCGGCCGAGGGCAAACTGCTGGGGCACCACCACCATGGCAAACGCCATCTGCAGGTACTGGCGCAGGAAGTTCATGGAGCGCAGCGCCCCGCCAGCGCCCGGAGACGCGGACAGCAGGCCTGCGGGCTTGTTGGCGGTCACCGCCAGACCCGCGGGCTGCTCCTGGGTCGCGGGAATGCGCGACAGCCAATCGAAGGCGTTGATCACGAGGGGTGTCGGAAAGCCGTTGTATTCCGGGGTCACCAGCAAGACGGCGTCGCTGGCCTGAATGGCTTGCTGCAGCCGCAGCGCGCCTGCGGGTACCCCGGACAGGGCTTCCAGGTCGGCGTCATACAGCGGCAGGTTCAGCGCGCGCAGGTCCAGCAGCGTTGCTTCCTGCCCTGCCGCGCGGGCTTGCCGGGCCGCGAATTCGGCCAGTCGGCGGTTGAAGGAGCCGTCGCGTGCGCTGCCGGGAATGATGAGAATTTTCAAGGCGTCCATGCTGTGTCCTTTGAATCTGGCGGGCAGTCTACCGTGGTGCAGGCGAAAACACCGGCGGGCCTGTGCATGCCCAGCGGTGGAAATATTTTTGCAGTCCCCTGCATCCAAAGCCCGGCCTGGCGGGTAGTACCTGTAGCAGCCATTCCAGCTGCGCAGTCCCTACCCGTTTCCTTCAGGAGAATTTCCATGAAAACGCCTACGTCCCCTATCGTCGCCCCTGTCGCCTTGCTCACTTCGGCCGTGTTGCTGACGTCGGCGGCGCTGCTCACCGCCTGCAGCTCCATGGGCGGCACGTCGCAGAAGTTCGACCAGGCCAGCGTGCCCGAAAGCGTGCGCGTTCCGGCCGGGCACAAAGTGGCCTGGGAAACCACGGGGCGCGGCCTGATCACCTATGAGTGCAGGGACAAGGCCAATGCGCCGGGCATGGTGGAATGGGTGTTTGTCGGCCCCCAGGCCGACCTGTGGGACCGCGCAGGAAGGAAAGTGGGCACTTACTACGGCCCTCCAGCCACCTGGGAAGCCATGGACGGCTCCAAGGTCACGGCCACGCAATTAGCCGTCGCGCCCGCGGGCGAAGGCAACCTGCCCTACCAGCTGGTGAAGGCCAACCCCGCCATGGGCAGCGGTGCCATGCAGGGCGTAACCTATATCCAGCGCGTGGCCTTGAAAGGCGGCGTGGCACCGGCCATGGCCTGCACCATGGCCGGCAAGGGACAGCGGCAAACCGTGGGCTACCAGGCCGACTATATTTTCTGGAAAAGCTGAGCCGCACAGCGGCGCTGTCTGGCACAGTCAGGGGGTCGCAGCCCCCACTGAAAGCCGCCGTGCCCGTGCCCTTGTCCGAATTTGACTATGAAGCCACGCTGCTGGCCTGCGCTGCCGGCCAGCGCGGCGCCATGCAGCAGCTCTATGAACAGGAGTCGGCGCGCTTGTTGGGTGTGGTGCGGCGCATCGTGCGCGACAGCGCGCTGGCCGAGGACATCGTGCACGATGCCTGCGTCAGCATCTGGACGCGCGCGGCCAGTTTCGACCCGGCCCGAGGCTCGGCGCGCGGCTGGATCTACAGCGTGACCCGCAACCTGGCGCTCAACGCCCAGCGTGACGGCCAGCGCCAAGCCGACATTCCCGAAGAGACCGTGCAGGCCCTGGGCGATCAGGCTTCGCTGGTGGCGTGGCAGGAAGTCATCCACAGCAGCCAGTGGGAAGACAGCGCGGCCCGCGTAGGCCACTGCCTGGGCGAGCTCGAGCCCGTGCGCCGCGACTGCATTCTCTATGCCTATGTCGACGGCCTGTCGCAAAAAGAGATTGCCGAGCGCGTCACCGCACCGCTGGGCACGGTGAAAGCCTGGATCAAGCGCAGCTTGGCGGCCCTTCGCGAGTGCATGTCATGAACCAGAATTCCAATGCCGCTTTCGCGGACCTGGGCCCGGACGAGATCCAGGCCTTGGCGGGCGAATACGTGCTGGGCACCCTGTCCCTGACCGAGCGCCAGGCCGTCGCCGCGCAGCTGGCAACCCACGGCGCATTGCGCGCGGCCGTCGATGCCTGGGAGCGGCGCTTTCTGCCGCTGACCTCCCTGGCCGAGCCCGTCGCCCCTTCGCGCCACCTCTGGCCGCGTGTGGAGCGCAGCCTGGACAACCTGTCGGCGCTGCTCAAGACCGCGGGGCCGGCTCTGAAAAAGAAAGCCACGCCGTGGTGGCGCGACTGGCAGTCGCTGCCGCTGTGGCAGGCCTTGACGGCCGGCGGTTTTGCCGCCGCCGCCGTGCTGGCCAGCGTGCTGGTGTTCCAGGTCGCGGCGCTCAAACCCGACACCCGCTACATGGTGGTGCTGGTGGCGCCGCAGGACAAGTCGCCGGGTTGGGTGATGCAGACCAGCACGGCCAAGCATATCGAGCTGATTCCCCTGGGCCAGTTTGAAATCCCGGCCGACAAGGCGCTGGAACTGTGGACCAAGGCCGATGGCTGGAATGCGCCCATCTCGCTGGGTCTGGTCACGCCCGGCAAGCGCTTGAACGTGTCGCTCGAGCAGATCCCGGGCCTGCAGGCCAATCAGCTGTTCGAGCTGACGCTGGAGCCCAGCACCGGATCCCCCACGGGCAGGCCTACCGGGCCCATCCACTTTATCGGTCGTTCGGTGCAAGTACTCTAGCCCCGCAGCGCGGCGAAAATTTAGCGGCTAAAACGGGGAGATCCTGGCCAATGTTTAGCTAAAATCATGGTTTTGGCTGGCACTTGCCGGCATCACCATCGGGTCCATCAACCTCCCCAGAAAATGGGCGAACGCCATGAAGAAACGGCTCACCGAGGCGCAATTTCTGGTGTGCATCCACGGCCTGGAAGTGGGGCCGCAAACCCTGGAAATTGCCCATGGCGTTCTGGTGTTGGGGCAGTCACAGTCTTCGTTTGTCCAGGCCCTTGGCTTGAGCAAGGGGGCCGTGTCCCAGGCCGTGCACCGCGTGTGGAGCGTTTTCATGCGCCAGAACATTCCTGCAGGGTATGAGCGAGTGTCGGCCGTGCTGCCGGAGCATCAGGCATTCATCGTCAAGAAATGGGCCGAGAACGCACAGGCCAAGAACAACGGATCAAAAATATGAAGACCTTGGTTGTCGCCCAGCAAAAAGGCGGAGTGGGGAAAACGTCCAGTGTGGTTCACCTGGCGTTTGATTTTCTGGAGCGGGGCCTGAGCGTGGCGGTGATCGATCTCGACACCCAGGCCAATGCGTCCTATACCCTGGGGCAATACAAGATCGAAGCTAGGGCCAGCCAGTTCTTCGGCCCGGTGCCGGCCGACGGCTGGGCCGCAGCGGCGGCGGCGCAAGACGAAGGCCCGCGCCTGGTGCTGATCGAGGCCGATCCCGAATTGGCCAACGCGGTCTTTCTGCCCCTGCCCAAGGCCAAGAAGAACGTCAAAGCCAATATCGAGGCGCTGGCCGCCCAGGGCTTCGACATCTGTCTGATCGATACCGCACCCGGCCTGGGCGTGGCCCTGGTCGCCGCGCTGTATGCCGCCGACTGCGTGCTGTCGCCGATCGAACTCGAGGCCTACAGCATCCAGGGCATCAAGATGATGCTCACCACCATCATGAACGTGCGCAAGGAAAACAAGGCCTTGCAGTTCCTGGGCATGGTGCCGTCCAAGGTGGATGCGCGCAATCCGCGCCATGTGCGCCACCTGGCCGAGCTCAAGGCGGCCTACCCCCAGTTGATCGTGCCGGTCAGCATCGGCCTGCGCAGCAGTATTGCGGATGCGCTGGCTTCCGGCGTTCCGGTTTGGAAAATCAAGAAGACCGCCGCCCGCAAGGCCACGCAGGAAGTGCGTGGTCTGGCGGCTTATGTCTTTGAAAAAATGGAGATTGCGTGATGAACGTCGCAGGCAAGAAACAAAACTTTTCCTACGCACCTGTGGCCAAGCCCGCGGTTGCGCCGATGATGGGTGGACTGGGTCTGGAGGACATGGGCGACCTGTCGGCCTTGCTCGCCGGCCCTGAAGCCGCGGCTCCCAGCGGCGGCCCCCTGGCGCTGGACATGGCGCTGATCGATGAAGATCCGCACCAGCCACGGACCCAGGACAACCCCGGATTTTCCGCCCAGAGCCTGGATGAGCTGGCCGCGTCGATCGCGCTGCGCGGCGTCAAGACGCCGATTTCGGTGCGCGACAACCCCAGCGTGGAAGGTCGCTACATCATCAACCATGGTGCGCGGCGCTTTCGTGGCGCGCAGCGTGCAGGCCTGGCCCATATCCCCGGCTTCATCGACAACGATTACAACGAAGCCGACCAGGTGGTCGAGAACCTGCAGCGCAATGAACTGACGGCGCGCGAAATCGCCGATTTCATCGGCCGCGAGCTGGCCAAGGGCATGAAGAAGGGCGAGATCGCCAAGGCCATCAGCAAGTCGCCGGCCTTCATTTCCCAGCACGTGACGCTGCTGGACCTGCCCGATCCGCTGGCCCAGGTCTTCAATTCCGGCCGCGTCAGGGACGTGACCGTGGTCAACGAGCTGATGACGGCGTACAAGAAGACGCCGCAGGAAGTGACGGGCTGGCTGGGCGATGCGAGCCAGGAAATCACGCGCGGCTCGGTCAAGCTGCTGCGCGAGTTCCTCGAGGCCAAGGGCCAGCCGAATGGCGCGGAACGCGATCCGCATACCGTGGACGCGCTGACGGGCAAGACCGACGCCCAGGCGGCCCAGGCCCAGGCCCCGGCCAGCGCCGAGAAAAAAGCGGACAAGGCGATCATCAACGACAAGCTGAGGAAAGCCGTGGTCCATGTGCTGCACAACCAGCGCAGGGCCCACTTGATGCTCGACCGCCGTCCGCCCGCCGAAGGCTTTGCCTGGCTCAAGTACAGCGATGACGGCGCGGAGTTCGAAGCCAGCCTCAAAAGCGTCACGCTGGTGGCCTTGCTGGAAGGCTGAGAAAGCGCAATCGCCGCCGGGGGCTCCGGCGGCTCAGCGGACCAGCCGCCCATCAAAGACGAAAGGCCCTTGCTCCTTGGCCGTGATCAGCCGCGCATCCTGGTGCCTTGGGTTGATCAGGACGTTGAACTCCTGCGGAATGATCACCGAGGGGAGCCGATGCACGGCGCAGGCGTCGTTGCGCAGCCACTGTGACCCGTACTCGCTCGCCGCCCAGCTGTCGGGCAGCATGTCCCAGCCGGGGGGCAAGTCCCGGGCCCATGTGGTCAGGGCACGATCCCAGACGTCTTGTGGGATATGGATGGCGACAAGGGCGCGGCGAATGGGCAGGCCGTCGGCGTTGAAATGCACCACGCTTTCCAGACAGGCGAGCGCGATGGAGCTGGCTGCATAGACCACGGGCATGTCCTTGTGGTTCCAGCGTCCGCCGGTGAGTGCGGCACCCTTGCCATCCAGATCTGTCGCTTTCCAGCCGGGTCCTGACGTGGCAATCCGCCACACAGTGACGCCGGTCGCGTGCTCGCTCATGCGTAGGCCCCGGACACCATTTTGTTGAGCAAGGATTCGACCAGTTCGGCTCCTGTCGCCGTGTCCAGAAACTCGGAGGGCTTGCGGCCATTGAGGGCGGGGTTGGGCTGTTCAATCCAGTGGCCGAACCAGGTGGCCGGGACAAAGCCCTTCGGGTCGCCGTAGTCGCTGACCAGGCG
Source organism: Acidovorax bellezanensis (assembly GCF_025421555.1). NCBI lineage: Bacteria > Pseudomonadati > Pseudomonadota > Betaproteobacteria > Burkholderiales > Comamonadaceae > Acidovorax > Acidovorax bellezanensis. Next base: position 471,045 of record NZ_JAODYH010000004.1, on the reverse strand, counting down.
CTCGACCAGGCCTATGAGGCGCATGACGCGCAGCATGCGCTCGCTTTGGTCCTGAGGCAGCATCTCATTGTTTTTGATCTTGCGGGCCACGGTCGATTTCGGCAGGCCCAGGATGGATGCATAGCGCTCGGTGGTCAGCGACAGGTCCGCGGCTACGGTGGGCACATTCTGTGCGGGAATGCCCATTTTCACCCGGTCGATACGCTCCAGAATGGGCAGTGCGAACGCGTCGGTGTAGTCCATCACCATGCGGGCGCGTCCCGCGGCCGGCCGTGTTTTGGCGGTGGGATGAAGCGGGTGGGCAGTGGTGGCCATGGCGGTCCTTTTATTCCATACGAGAATTATAAAATCTCATTTGGAATTTTAGACCCAATGGGCAAGCCCGGCACGGGTGGGCACATTGCCAGCCTGGTCATGCATGGAGCGCTCTGGCTGGCAGGCCTGCCGAAAGACCCATCCGCTGGGGCGATCGAGGGACTTGCGGCCCCCATCGCCCGCAGCATCACAGCAGGCGAAACGCCAGGATGGCCACCAGCGTGGGCGGCAGCGCCGCGATCAGCAGGCCCAGCGGGTTGATGCTGCTGTCCTCGAACTTGCCGCGCAGAATCGACACGCCCGCCGGGTTGGGTGCATTGGCGATCACCGTGAGGCCGCCGCCCGTGACGGCGCCGGCCACCAGGGCGATCTTGAATTCATCGCTCAGGCCTTCGACCAGCGAGCCCAGATAGGTCAGCGCGGCGTTGTCGGTGATGGCCGTCAGTGCCGTTGCGCCGAAGAACACGGCCGTGGAGTCCATGCCCATCAAAATGGGTTCCAGCCACCACTGCTGCTGTCCGCCCAGCACCACCAGGCCGGCCAGGAAGAAGGCCACCAGCAAGGCTTCGCGCAGGATCAACTTGTCCTGGTGGCGTTCATAGGCGGTGACAAAGCCCATGAAGAACAGAAACACGCCCATGAAGACCGCGGGGTGGTGGGCAAACACCACGACCAGCACCAGGAACATCAAGTGCACCAGCACGACGGACAGCGGCATCCTGGGCGCATCGCTGTCCGGCAGCGCGGCCATGTGGCCGAGTTCGCGGCGAAACAGCAGCATGGCGACAGCGGCGTTGGTGCACACGGCGACGGCGGCTTTCCAGCCGAAGTTGCTGACCATGAACCACATGTCCCAGTTCCACTTGCTGGCCACCATCAGCACGGGCGGCGCGGCGAACGGCGTGAGCGTGCCGCCGATGGAGATGTTGACGAACAGCACGCCGATGGTGGCGTACTGCAGGCGCTTGGAGATGGAGCGCGAGAACAAGGTGTCGCGCAGCATCAGCGCCGCCAGCGTCATCGCCGCCGGCTCGGTGATGAAGGAGCCCAGCATGGGCACGAAGGCCAGCACCAGAAAGTACATGGCCATGCCCCTGGGCAGGGGCACGCAGCGCGCGAGAAAGCGCACCAGCGAGCCGGCGAATTCCAGAATGGGCCGCGTGGCCGCGATCACCATGATGGCGAAAACGAACATGGGCTCGGTGAAATTGCGGGAGTCGAGATAGGCCGTGGCTTCCTGCGTGCCGCTGACGGCAAACATGAACACCATCAGCACCATGGCCCAGAAGCCGAAGACGACTTCGACTTCGCCGAGCAGATGCCAGATGCCGGCATGGCGCGGCTGGGTGTGCGCCAGGTGTTCGAAGAACTTGGTCGAGAAGGTGTGCAGGACGGCCACCGCAAACAGGGTGGCGCCTATGACTTGAATCCAGGTCGGTGTATTCATGGGCGTGAGTATGCGGCGAGGCGGCCCGACCTTCGCACATACCTGCCTGATCGCCGGAATTGACGATGACACCCAGCGGTCATTGTAACTGACCGTGCCGTGCTCAATCTGCCGCGCGGAAGCTGTTCACATGCCGCACAAAGCTCGCATCGAGCTCGTCCAGCGCGTTGATCCCCAGCAAGGCCATGTTGCGGTGCACCTCATCGTGCAGGATCTGGATGGCATGCCGCACGCCCGCGGCCCCGGCCACGGCCGCCGCGTAATTGAACGGCCGGCCGGCGAACACGCAACGCGCGCCCAGGGCCCGTGCTTTGAGGATGTCGCTGCCGCGGCGCATGCCGCCGTCCATCATCACCACCATGCCGGGAACGGCCTGGCAGATTTCTCGCAGCACATGCAGGGGCGAGACGGCGCAATCGGCCTGGCGGCCGCCATGGTTGGAGACGATGATGCCGTCCACGCCGGCGTCGCGGGCGATCACCGCATCCTGCCAGCGCAGCAGGCCCTTGATCACCAGATTGCCCTTCCACAGGTCCCGGATCTGCCGCAGGTGCTGCCAGTTGAGATGGTCCCTGGCCACGAAGTCGCGCTGCACGCTGGCCGAGAGAATGGGCGCACCCCGCTCGGCGCGCCAGTTCTCGAAATGCGGCATGCCGTGCTGCAGCAGCGTTCTGGCGAAGGTGCCGAAAAGCCAGGCGGGGCGGGAGATTCCGTCCCAGGCCAGGCGCAGGCTGGGGCGCAGCGGGGAGCTGAAGCCGTTGCGGATGTAATTCTCGGGATTGACCATCACCGGCAGGTCCACGGTCACGACCAGGGTCTTGAAGCCGGCGTTGCGGATGCGGTTCACCAGCTCGACCACGCGGCCCGCATCGCCGGGCAGATAGGCCTGGAACCAGGTGCGCGGCGCGGCCTTGGCGACCTCTTCCATGGGAATCAGCGAGGCGCCACTGAGCACGGCCGGGATATTGGCCGCCTGGGCGGACTGCATCAGCGCCAGATCGCCGCGGTAGGCATACATCGCACCCAGGCCCACGGGCGAGATGCCGAAGGGGCTGCTGTACTGCTCGCCGAACAACTCAATGCCTTGCTGGCGGTCCGCAACGCCTTCGAGCATGCGGGGCAGCAGCACATAGTCGCTGAAGGCGCTGCGGTTCATCTGCAGGCTGGTTTCATCGTCCGCGCCATTGCGGATGTAGCTGAACAAGGGGCGGGGCAGTTTCTGGCGCGCCAGGGCTTCCAGATCTCGCAGGGCATGGATTCGTTTCAGGAGGCGTTGGCTCATGTCGGTGCGCGGTGAAAGTGTCTATGGCGGAAATGCTACGCCGTTGTCTCGTGGAAAAATAGCGAATAAATTAGACGCTTGTTGTTTCCAATAAGCGATCGTTCAAGAAAGGCCGGCGTGACCCTCAAACAACTCGAAGCCTTCTTCTGGGCGGCCCGGTGCAGCAGTTTCGCGGTGGCGGCCGAGCGCTTGAATCTATCGACTTCCAGCCTGTCCAAGCGCATTGCGGAACTCGAAGCTTCGTTGGGGCAGCTGCTTTTCGACCGCAAGCATTACCGGGTCAGCCTGACGCCAGCGGGGGCTGCGCTGCTGCCGCGCACCCAGGTGCTGCTGGACGAAGCCGCGGCGATGCGCGAGCTGGTGCAAGGCTGTGATGTGGTGCAAGGCGAACTGCGCTTCGGGGTCGGCGAGCTGTCATCGCAAACCTGGCTGCCGCGCATGATGTCCCTGGCCGCCAAGGAGTACCCGGGCCTCCAGCTGGAGCCGGTGATAGACACCGGCGTGCAGATGGAGCAGCGGCTGGAGAGCGGGGAGCTGGATTTCGCCATCATCGCCGGGGCTTCGGCGCGCAACGCATTGCGCTCCTATGCCATAGGCAGCGCGCATTTCACCTGGGTGATCGCTCCGGGGCTCCCGGCCGAGGATTTGGCACAGGCCTTGCAGGACTGGCCCCTGGTGACCATGCCGCAGGGGGCGGGCACGCACCGTATGCTCGAGGAATGGCTGGGGCGCACGGGTGGCGTGGTGCACCGGCGCCTGAGTTGCAATACCTGGGGGGCGGTCGCCAGCCTGCTGGTCGAGGGCATAGGCCTGGGCTTTTTGCCGCAGAGCTGGGCGCAGCCACTGATCGCCCAGGGCAGCCTGATCGCGCTCGGTGCCTGGCCCGCGCTCAACGCCTTGCACTATTCCTTTCAGGTGCGTGCCGATGACCAGCGCCTGGTGCTCGCACAGGTGCAGCGTCTGCTGGAGCGCTGTGTGAATTTCGACGTCCCCATTCGCTTCTTCCAGTCCCATGAATTCCCTGGAACTTGAGTTTTTCGTGCGCGTGGCGCGCATGGGCAGCATCTCGCGCGCCGCCCTCGCGGTGGGCATGGAGCAGTCGACCATGACGCGCCACATCGCACGCCTGGAGCGGCAAGTGGGCGTGCGCCTGTTCCATCGCAGCGGCCGCGGGGTCGAGCTGACCAGTGCGGGCGTGCTGCTGCTGCAGGAGGCTCAGAGCGTGGCCGATGCGCTGGCGCGCGCGCGGCAGGTGGCCGGCGGGCTGGGGCCGCACGGGCCGGCGCGGCTGGTGGTTGCCGCCCAGCCCACGCTGGCACAGCGGGGGCTGCCCGCCATCGTCCGGGCGCTGCGCGCGCGCTTTCCACGCATGCAAATCAATTTGCGCGAAGGCCTGGGCAACCAAGTGGTGGGCTGGCTGGCCAGCGGCGAAGTGGACCTGGCGCTGCTTTATGTGCCCAAGGAGCCCGGTCTGGTGGAAGTCGATGTGCTGATGCATGAACCGCTGTATCTGGTCAGTCCGCCGGCCGCGCCCGGGGAGCGCGGCACGGTGCCAGGGACGGGGGCGGAGGCCGAAGTGACGCAGCAGCAGGTGTTGCGTCAGCCGCTGATTCTGCCCAGCACGGCGCATGGCCTCAGAGCGATCGCCGAGGCCATGGCCCAGCGCTGCGGCCTGCCGCTGCAGGTGATGATCGAATCCGACGGCTCCTCGGCCGTGACCCGGCAACTGGTGCGCGCGGGCCTGGGCAGCACCTTGCTGCCGCTGGCGGCCGTGGCCGATGAGGTGGCCCGCGGCGAGATGCGGGCCCAGCGCATAGTGCAGCCCGATATCGTGCGCGACATCGCCCTGGCCACGGCCCGCAACCGCCCGCCTCCCTTGGCGCATTGGGAAATGCAGCAGGTGATTCGCCAGGCCATGGGCGTCCTGGTGTGCCAGGGTCTGTGGCCGGGCGTGGACCAGATGGCCGCTGCGGCCGGTTGAAGCCAGGGGCATGCACCCGGTGCATATCAGAAATGCCAGCCAGGCTTGAGGGCCAGGCCCGGCCTGCGCCTAGACTCGATTTCCAGACTCTAGGACGACTGATGACTGCCACTTCCCCTCTCGCGACTCCCCCACGCAGCGCCGGGCGCGCACTGGTCGAATCACTGCAGCAACACCGGGTAGAGCGCATCTTCTGCGTGCCCGGCGAAAGCTATCTCGAAGTGCTGGATGCCTTGCACGATGCGCCCGACATCGACCTGGTCGTCGCCAAGCACGAAGGGGCGGCCGCCTGCATGGCCGAAGCCGACGGCAAGTTGACCGGCCGGCCCGGCATCTGCATGGTCACCCGCGGGCCGGGCGCGACGCACGCCAGCGTGGGCGTGCACATTGCCCAGCAGGACTCCACGCCCATGATCCTGTTCATCGGCCAGATTGCACGCAATCATGTCGGGCGCGAGGCCTTCCAGGAAGTCGACTACCAGTCCATGTTCGGCAAGCTGGCCAAGTGGGTGGTGGAAGTCACGGATGCCGAGCGCATGCCCGAGATCCTGGCACGGGCCTTCCACCTGGCGGTCTCGGGACGCCCCGGACCCGTGGTCGTGGCGCTGCCCGAGGACATGTTGCTGCAAGACTGTACGGTGCCGGTCTGCGCCGCGACGCCCGTCGAGGAAGCCACGCTGTCGGCGCAGACGCTGGAGCGGATCACGCAAGCCCTGTCCCAGGCCCAGCGTCCCTTGGTGATGGTCGGCGGCCCCGACTGGACGCCGGCCGCCCGGCAGGCCTTGCAAACCTTCGCTAGCCAATGGCAGCTGCCCGTGGCCTGCGGCTTTCGCCGCCAGGATGCCCTGGACAACAACGACGCCCACTATGTCGGCCACCTGAGCCTGGGCATGAATCCCAAGCTCATCCAGCGCATCAAGGATTGCGACCTGATTCTCGCCATCGGCACCCGTATCGGCGACATAGAAACCGATGGCTACACCTTGCTGCAGCCGCCCAGGATCGCGCAGCGCCTGATCCATATCCACGCCGATCCGGCCGAGCTCGGGCGCGTGTTCCAGGCCGATCTGGCCGCGGCCTGCACCGCCGGCTCCGCGCTGCGCTCACTGGCCGCCACCGCGCCCGGCAGCCCACCGCCCTGGCAGGCATGGACGGCACAGGCCCGCAATGACCACCAGGCTTTCGTCACGCCGCCCGCGCCGCACCCGCAGCTGCAAGGCCCCGACCTCGCGGCCGTCATGCAGCACATGGCCGAAGTGCTGCCGGCCGACAGCATCGTGACCAACGGTGCCGGCAACTACGCTGTCTGGCTGCACCGCTTTTATCGCTACCGTGCGAGCCGCACGCAGCTCGCGCCGACCTGCGGTTCCATGGGTTATGGCCTGCCGGCCGCCGTGGCCGCCGCCCTGAGGCACCGGGACCGCGATGTCATCTGCCTGGCGGGCGACGGCTGTTTTCTGATGTACCCGCAGGAGCTGGCCACCGCCCAGGCGCACGGCGCCCGTCTCACGGTGCTGGTGATCAACAACGGCATGTACGGCACGATTCGCATGCACCAGGAGAAGCTCCATCCCGGCCGGGTCAGCGGCACGCAGCTCAGCGGTCCGGACTATGTGCAGCTGGCCAAGGCCTTTGGCGCGCATGCCGAGCGTGTGCAGCGGACCGAGGATTTCGCACCGGCCTTTGCGCGCGCACGCCAGCACGACGGCATCTCGCTGCTGGAGCTGTGCACCGATCCGCAGCAGATCACGCCCGCGATGCGCCTTTCGCGCTGAGGGGGCCGGCGCTCAATGCGCCAGCACCCAAGCCGCCACGGCCATGGCGGCGAGGGCCAGGCAGGCGGCCAGCAGGTGCAGCCTGGCCCCACGCTGCGCATCCTGGAGCATGGCCGCGATGCGCTCCTGGGCGGCGTCCATCTCGGCGCGCATGGACGTGGCGGCATGGCTGCTGGCGTCCTGCATGGCCTGGGCCATGGCGTCCTTGCCGGCCGTGAGGGCCGCGTTCAGCGTGCGCTCGGCCTTGTCCCTGGCGTCCAGGCTCCAGCGCGTGGACAGGCTTTCCAATTCCTGCTGGTATTGGTCGAGCAGGGCTTGCTGTGCCTGGAGGCTGTCTTGCAGCAGGCGCTGGTGCAGGGTGTGCATGGCCAGCATAGTGTCGTCGCGCACGAGCGCCAGTCCGTGCTGGGCGGAGGTCTCCTGGGCCGGCGCGGCGAGGGAATCGGAAGAGGTTTGCATCACAACACCATGGCTGGGGCGATAGGCTGCATTCTAGGTTTGCCCTAATTCAATTCGTTATAACGATTGTTTCCATGTGATGTTTTTTGCGAGCAATGGTTTTTAGCCGCTAAAAAAACCTGCGCAAAACGGGCATTCACCGCTGGCAATTTCAGCGATCAATTCATGCCCATTGAAATGGGAAAGCACGAGAAATATTTCGTTATAACGAATCTCCGTGGCTATACTGCGGCCCCATACGGGCTGCAGCTTTGCTGGAATCCACTCGGTTGAGGCGCCATGGCGGGCGCTGCTGACAGGGGGCGAGGAAGTCTTGGCGTTGCCGGTGGACGAACCTACTGACCGGCGTGGTGCACGCCAGGCGGTGGGCCTGAACAAGGCAGCGCCCCATGAGTAAACGCTTCAACAACGCGGTAGGCCCCCAGGTGCGGGCCGGCAAGCAACGGTCTGGGCGGTGGCTGCCCGTGCTGCTGGCCCTGGCCGCGGGAATGCAGGCGGCCACGCAGCTCCTGGCCCATGACTTCCAGTACCAGCGGGTCCTGGGCGTGCATTTTCACCAGCTCTATCCGCCCTGGGCCGGCGTGCAATGGGCGGCGCAGTGGAGCGCGCAATACCCAGATGCCTTTTTGCGCGCCGCCAGCCTGGGCACGACGGTGGCGAGCGCCGGACTGTTGGCCGTGGCGGTGCTCAGGATGCTGCAGGCCCATTCCTCGCGGGCCAATGCCTACCTGCACGGCTCCGCGCGCTGGGCGAATGCCGGCGACATACGCCAGGCCGGATTGATGGCGCGGCGGCGCACCTGGCGTGAGTTGCTGCGCGGCCAGCCGCCGAATCCCAACGATGGGGTGTATGTCGGCGCCTGGCAGGATGCATCGGGGAAAGTGCACTACCTGCGCCACAGCGGCCCGGAGCATGTGCTGACCTACGCGCCCACGCGCTCGGGCAAGGGCGTGGGGCTGGTGGTGCCCACGCTGCTGTCGTGGCCGCACAGCACGGTGGTCACCGACCTCAAGGGCGAGCTGTGGGCCATGACGGCCGGCTGGCGGCAAAAGCATGCCCACAACAAAGTCATCCGTTTCGAGCCCGCGGCCCTGCAGGCCGGCCTGTGCTGGAACCCTCTGGATGAAATCCGCCTGACGCCCGAGCATGAAGTCGGCGATGTGCAAAACCTGGCGACCTTGATCGTCGACCCCGATGGCAAGGGCCTGGAAAACCACTGGCAAAAGACCAGCCAGGCCTTGCTGGTCGGCGTGATCCTGCATGCGCTGTACCAGGCCCGGGCCGAAGGCGGGCGGGCCACGCTGTCCGGCGTGGACGCCATGCTGGCCGATCCCCAGCGGGACGCGGCCGAACTGTGGGCGGAGATTACGAGCTGCCAGCATGTCGACGGCCAGGTCCATCCGGTGGTCGCGTCGGCGGGGCGCGACATGCTGGACCGGCCCGCCGAAGAGGCCGGATCGGTGCTGTCCACCGCGAAGTCGTATCTGGCGCTGTACCGCGATCCGGTGGTCGCGCACAACCTCAGCTGCTCGCAGTTCCGCATCCGGGACTTGATGCAGCACGACAGCCCGGTGAGCCTGTACATCGTCACGCAACCCAACGACAAGGCGCGCCTGCGCCCCCTGGTGCGGATCATGCTCAACATGGTGGTGCGGCTGCTGGCCGACAAGATGGAGTTCGAACGGGTGAGCGTGGGGCGCCATGCTGCGCGGGCGATGGTGCGCGCCAAGCCCCTTTACAAGCACCGGCTGCTGGCCATGCTGGACGAGTTCCCCAGCCTGGGCAGGCTGGAAATCCTGCAGGAGTCACTGGCCTTCGTGGCGGGCTATGGCCTCAAGTTCTACCTGATCTGCCAGGACCTGAACCAGCTCAAAAGCCGCGAAACCGGCTACGGGCCGGATGAAACCATCACCTCCAACTGCCACATCCAGAATGCCTACCCCCCCAACCGCATGGAGACGGCCGAGCACCTGTCCAAGCTGACCGGGCAGACCACGGTGATCAAGGCGCAGATCACCACCAGCGGGCGGCGCACCAGCGCTGTTCTGGGGCAGGTCTCGCGCACCACGCAGGAGACGCAGCGGCCACTGCTGACGCCGGACGAATGCCTGCGCATGCCCGGGCCCAAGAAGAACGCGCAGGGACAGATCACCGAGGCCGGCGACATGGTGATCTACGTCGCCGGCTGCCCTGCCATTTATGGCCGCCAGCCGCTGTACTTCCAGGACGCCACGTTTGTCGCCCGCGCGGCCGTGCCCGAGCCTCGGGCCAGCGATGTGCTGCGTCCTGTGTCCGACTTTTCCGCGCAGGTGCGGCTATGAATGCGCAGCTGGCTTGGACGCGGCGCATCGCTGCGGCGGTGACCTTGGTGCGGTTGGGCAGCTTGCTGCTGGGCGTCGGCTGCAGCCCGGTGGGGCTGCGCGTCAACACCACGCCCAGCATTCCCGTGGGCCTGTACCGGGTCAGCCGCGCGCCCGTCGCCAAGGGGGCCTACGTCATGTTCTGCCCGCCGCAGACGCGGACCTTCGCGCTGGCCCGGCGGCGGGGCTACGTGGGTGCGGGGCCATGCCCGGGCGGCTACGGCTATCTGATGAAAAAAGTTTCAGCGGCTAAAGCCGACGTCGTCAGCTTTGCCGCGGACGGTGTGCGCGTGAACGGAGCCCTGCTGGCGTTCAGCGCGCCCCTGCGGGTCGACCAGGGCGGCCGCGCCTTGCCGCGCTACCGCGCACCCCAGCGGGGACTGAAGTCTTCCGAAGTGCTGCTGATGTCGGACGTGAGCCGCACCTCGTTCGATGCGCGCTATTTCGGCCCGCTTTCGGTGGCGCAGATCGAAACCGTGATCGTGCCGGTCTGGACCTGGTCGTGAGGTGTGCATTCAAGCAAAAGCATTGGTTGGCGAGGCCCTGGCAGCCGCCAGGGCGGGCTCCAACTTCGACGGCGCAGTGCGCCAAAACCACGTGAAGGAGAGATGGAAATGAGCCGAATCAAAGTGCAAGGACCCACGCCGCCGGAAGTTCTGGAGGCCGTGGAAAAGAAGGCGCGGGAGGCCAGGATACCGGGCCATTACGCCGATTTTTCACTCGAAGAAGCCGCATGGGTTGGCGCGTGCGGGAACGGCGCCTTGAGCGAGCAGGACGTGCTGGACAGCACCGGTGACTTGAAAAACGCCGTCATCTGACGGTGGCCCAGGGGTTGCGCAGCGCACCCGCTCACCGGGTTTGCGCTGCGCCAGGAATGCAGTCGACGAACTGCAGGCAGGAGACAGATATGGAATCGCGAGAACCGTTTTTTGTCGCTGTGGCTGAAAGATTGATTGCGCAGCTGGAGGCGGGGACAGCGCCCTGGCAAAAGCCGTGGAAGCCCGGCGAGTCACCGGCACAGCTGCCCATCAATCCGGTGACAGGCAAGCATTACCAGGGCATCAACATGCTCCAGCTCATGGCTCATGGGTATGCGGATCCGCGCTGGATGACTGACACGCAGGCACATACCATGGGCGCCCAGGTACGTCCGGGCCAGTTCGGAACGCCGATCCAATACTGGAAGTTCAGCGAGGAACTAGTCCAGACCGATGAACAGGGCCAACCGCTTCTTGATGCACTGGGCGCACCGATGAATGAGCGGGTCCAACTCGAGCGCCCACGGCTTTTGTTGGTCACGGTCTTCAATGCCGAGCAGATAGACGGCCTGCCGCCTTGGCCGCTGAACCCCCAGCCGGACTGGCGTCCGGTAGCCCGGGCAGAAAAAATTCTCAAGGCTTCGGGCGCGGTGATCCTGCACGGTGAACACGACCGGGCGTTCTACCGCACTGAAACCGACAGTATCCATCTGCCGGCCAAAGCGCAGTTCGCCACACCGGACGATTACTATGCGATTGCACTGCATGAGCTTGGGCACTGGACGGGCCATGCTTTACGCTTGGACCGCGACCAGTCCCATCCCTATGGCAGCGCAGGCTACGCCCGGGAAGAGCTGCGTGCGGAAATCGCCAGCATGATTCTGGGCGAGGAACTGGGCATAGGCCATGATCCCGCGCAGCATGCGGCCTATGTGGGCAACTGGATCAAGGCGCTGCGAGACGATCCGCTGGAGGTTTTTCGGGCGGCCGCCGACGCGGAAAGAATCTACGAGTATGTGCTGGGCCTGGAGCAGCAGCAGGAGCTGCTGCAGGACCAGGAGGACTGGCAGGAGGCAGCCATCGTCGTTGCGGCACCGGTGCCAAACCACACTCCCGACGCCGCGCAGCAGCCGGCACAAGCCCAGGAGCAGACCGCCGCGCAGGTGCTGCGCCAGATGCTCGAGCTGCTGCCCGCAACCCAGCCCACGCCCTATATGCAGGCCAAAGGCATTTCACCGCAGCCCGGCGTGTTCACCGACCGCACGGGACGGGATACCTATGTGCCGGTGATCGATGCCAAAGGCAAGCAGTGGTCGCTGCAAACCATTGCAGCGGACGGCAGTCAGCATTTCCCGCCGGACAGCCGCAAGGAGGGCTGCTTCCACGCGGTGGGCGGTATGGCCGCGCTGGCCCGGGCGCCGGCCCTGGTGATTGGCGAGAGCTACGCCAGCGCGGCCAGCCTGTCGCAGACGCTGGGCTTTGCGACCGTGGCCGCGTTGGATGCGGGCAACTTGCCGGCCGTGGCCCAGGCCTTGCACGCGAAGTTTCCGCACAAGCCGGTGGTGATCGCGGGCGACGATGACCGCCACCTGGAGCTGACCCGGGGCAGCAATCCGGGCAAGGCCAAGGCCCAGGAAGCCGCCAAGCTCACTGGCGGCACGGTCCTGCTGCCGATTTTCGGGCCGGGAGAAAACAGCTATCCCGCGGGGCTTGCGGCCATCACGCCGCAGGTCTGGCGCGCGCACCTACGCACGGGCAATGCGCTGGGCGCACCACAGCTGGCGGCCCTGGCGCGCATGCAGGGCAAGACCGACTTCAACGATCTGGCCCAGACCAGCGTGCTGGGTCAGGACGGCATGGACCGCCAGGTGCGCGGCGTGGTCCGCAGCCTGATCGACAGGCAGGTGCAGCAGCAGCGCGCGCAGCGGCAACTGGCGCCGATGCAGCGCGCCGCGCGGCTGGGCGCGGGCTGATCCGGCCGCGCCGGGCCGTCACGTGCGGGACGGCATGCGTGGGTGGGCGATGTTCCAATATTTTTCAAGAGGGCTGCTGGTCGAGCGGCCCACAACCTTCAAAGGATGAAGAATGTTTGCTGAACCTTCCGCGAAAACCGCTGACCTGCTGCAGCGCATGCGCCAGTTTTTTGATGAACACATTTATCCCAACGAAGAGCGTTACCACCGCGAGATGGATGCGTTCCGCCGCGCTGGCAATGCCTGGCAGGTGCCAGCGTTGATCGAGGAACTCAAGCCGCTGGCGCGCGCGGCCGGTCTGTGGAACATGTTCCTGCCGCACGAGCACCGCGGCGTGCCCGGCATCTCCAACCTGGATTACGCCCCGCTGTGCGAACTCATGGGCCGTGTCTCCTGGTCGGGTGAAGTCTTCAACTGCTCGGCGCCCGACACCGGCAACATGGAAACCATCGAGCGCTACGGCAATCATGCACAGAAGGAACAGTGGCTGGAGCCGCTGCTGCGCGGCGAAATCCGTTCGGGCTTTCTGATGACCGAGCCGGCCGTGGCCTCGTCGGACGCCACCAACATCCAGTGCACGATCCGCCGCGAAGGCAACGAGTACGTGATCAACGGCCGCAAGTGGTTCTCCTCGGGCGCAGGCAGCCCGCGCTGCAAGATTTTCATCGTGATGGGCAAGACCGATCTGGACGCGCCGCGCCATGCGCAGCAGTCCATGGTGCTGGTGCCGCGCGACACCAAGGGCGTCACGGTGCTGCGCCACCTGTCGGTGTTCGGCTATGACGATGCGCCCCACGGGCACATGGAAGTGCTGCTGGAAGACGTGCGCGTGCCGGTGGAAAACATTCTGCTGGGCGAAGGCCGGGGCTTCGAGATCGCCCAGGGGCGCCTTGGCCCCGGACGCATCCACCATTGCATGCGCTCCATCGGCGCCGCCGAGCGCGCCCTGGAGATGATGTGCGACCGACTGCGCGCGCGCGTGGCTTTCGGCCGCCCGCTGGCCGAGCAGTCGGTATGGCATGAGCGCATCGCCGAGTCGCGCTGCCTGATCGACCAGGCGCGCCTGCTGACGCTCAACGCGGCCTACAAGATGGACACCGTGGGCAACAAGGAAGCGCGCGCGGAAATCGCCATGATCAAGGTGGTCGCACCGAACATGTCCTGCAAGGTGGTCGACTGGGCCATCCAGGCGCATGGCGCGGCCGGCGTGAGCCAGGACTTCTGGCTGGCCGAAGCCTATGCGCACCAGCGCACCGTGCGCATCGTCGACGGCCCGGATGAAGTGCACCGCAACGCCATCGCCAAGCTGGAACTGGCCAAGCGCGCGCCGGCACGCGGCTGAAGCCGATCACAGGGCGGTGCGCGAGCGCTGTCCTGGATCACCGAACCCTCCTTTTGGAGGGTTTTTTTATGCGCGGGCAAGGCTTTCCCTAGCCCTCGATGTCGCCGGTGATGGGCAGCACCAGTCCGGTGATGTAGCGGGAGCAACTGGGCGCGGCCAGGAAGACATAGGCCGGGGAGATTTCCTCGGGCTGCGCCGCTCGGCCCAGGTGGGTGTCGCTGCCAAATCGGGCCAGGGCATCGCCGCTGAGGTCCGCGGGATTGAGCGGCGTCCACACCGGGCCGGGGGCGACGGCATTGACGCGAATGCCTTGGTCCACCAGGTTCAATGCCAGCGACTTGGTGAACGCATGGATGGCGCCCTTGGTGGCGGAGTAATCCAGCAAATGGGCGCTGCCGCGCAGACCCGTCACCGAGCCGGTGTTGATGATGCAGTCGCCGGCCGACAGATAAGGCAATGCCGACTGGGACATGTGGAGGTAGCCGTAGAGGTTGGTGCCAAAGGTCTGCGCCACCCTGTCCGGCGTGAGATCCGCCAAGGAAGCCGCATGCTCCTGGAAGGCCGCATTGTTGACCAGAATATTGAGGCCGCCGAACTGCTGTACCACCTGTTGGACGCTGTGGGCGCAGAACTTCAGGTCCTGGACGTCGCCGGAGATCGCCAGGCTTTTGGCGCCTTCGGCTTCGATCAACTCACAGGTTTTCCGGGCATCCGCATGTTCATCGAGGTAGCAGATCGCGACATTGGCGCCCTCCCTGGCAAACAGGATGGCGACCGAGCGTCCTATGCCTGAGTCGCCTCCCGTGATCAAGGCCGACATGCCGGCGAGTTTGCCGCTGCCGCGGTAGTCGGGCGCCGCATACTGGGGCGCAGGGCGCAGCGGGTTTTCATGGCCGGGCTTGTCCAGATGCGGCAATGGCTGCGCCTCGATTTTTTTCGCTTTCCTGTCCTTCTTGTCCTGCTGGCTTTGAATGGACTGTTGTTTGGCAACGGTTTTCTTGACCGATCTGCGGGATTTCTTGCCGGATTTTTTCATGACGCAATGCCCTTCTGTGACGAAGAAGACTCAGAGGCCGGCATCCGGGGTGCGCTGCGACAGCGGTGTTTCAGGTGGATCGCAGTGTGCGCTCACTGTGGTGGTGTGAGGCTCTTGCATTGGATTCACGTTGGCGCGGATGTGAATTCAATGTAGGTCGGCAGCAGGCCCGTGGGTGTAGGCAGGCGGCGGAGTTTATCTTTGCAATCACTATTACATGCAGACAAACGCCGGGCCGCCGTCCGCGGCCGTGCCGGGCGGTGCACGCCTTATGCGCTGGGGGGCGAAGCGGCGGGCAGGCGCAGATAGACTTCAAATCCCGGGTGCAGATTGGCGAAGTGCAGGCTGCCGTTGTGCAGTTGCACGATGGCCTGAACGCTGGACAGTCCCAGGCCGTGGCCGGGTTGCTGTTCATGGGCGCGGAAGAAACGGTCGGTGAGGCGGTGCAGTCGATCGGGCGGCACGCCAGGGCCGTTGTCCTGCAGGCGCAGGTGGATCGTATCGCCGGTCTGCTGGGCCGTGATGTGCAGCCAGCCGCCGGGCTGCTGGCAGGCATATTTGAGGGCGTTTTCCACCAGATTGGCCAGGGCGCTGGCCAGCAGGTCGGCATCGCCCAGCGCGAAAGGGTGTCCCTGCACGGTCACTTGCAGGCTGGACTGGAATTCCTCGGCCACGGGCGCGTACAAGTCCTCGATATCGGCGAGCAAGTCATGCATGTCCACCGGCGAAAGCTCCTGGCGGCGCATGCCCGATTCCAGCTCGGCAATCTGCAGCAGCTTGTCGAACACCGTACCCAGGTCTTGCACTTCCTGCTCCAGGCGTTCGAGCAGGCTTTGCTGGTGCTCCCCCGTCAGGTGGCGGGCGCTGCGCAATTGCAGCAACACCCGCGTGAGCGGCGTGCGCAGGTTGTGGGCAATGGTGTTGGAGACATGGCGCACGCCGTCCATCAACTGCTCGATCTGGTCGAGCATCTTGTTGATGTCGCGGCCCAAGCGCGTGAATTCGTCGTCGCGTGTGGACAGGGGAATGCGCTGCCCCAGGTCGCCGCTGGAGACCTGCAGCATGACGTGGCGGATATTGGCGGCGCGGTCGTCCACCAGGCGCCGAAAGCCCACGCCGCCCAGGACGGCCAGGATCACCACGATCACGGCCGCCGCCAGGCTGGCGCGGATGAAGCGTTCCTCGATGTCGCGCAGCGATTCCATATCGCTGCCGACGATCAGGATGTTGCCATTGTTCAGCTGTGCCACGGCCACGCGGCCGGTGATGGTGCGGCCGGATTGGCGCAGGTGCAGATCGCGCAGGCCGAAGGTGTGCAGGCCGCGCTGCGGCAGGATGCTGGCATTGCCCGCGAGAACCTTGCCGTCTGGATCGGTCAGGATGGCAATTTCCGTCTGACTGTCGACCCCATCGCTGAGCAGGCTGTGGATTTCATGCTGCAGCGAGTCTTCGCCGTATTGCTGGGCGTGGATTTGCAGGCGCTTGAGGTCCAGATTGGCCTGGCGGTCCACGCGCGCGCTCAGCACGCCCACCATTTGTATGTAGAAGATGGCCAGCACCACCATCATGGTCAGCAGCAGCAGGCCGCCGTAGTACAGGGCCAGGCGAAAGGCGATGGAGCTCCAGGGACGGCCGGCCGCCGTGACGGGGGTCACAGGGCCGGGGCCTGGGTGGACAGGCAATAGCCGACACCGCGCACGGTGTGGATCAGCGGCGTATCAAAGCCTTTGTCCACCTTGTTGCGCAGCCGGCTGATGTGCACGTCGATGACATTGGTCTGGGGATCGAAACGGTAATCCCAGACCGATTCCAGCAGCATGGTGCGGGTGACGGTGTGGTTCACATGGCGGGCCAGAAAGGCCAGCAGACGGAACTCGCGCGGCTGCAGCTGCAAAGTGTGGCCGCTGCGCTCGGCATGGCGGCTGAGCAGGTTCAGTCGCAGATCCGCCACTTCCAGCATGGGCGTGGACACCGGGGATTGCACGCGGCGCAGCAGGGCTTCGAGACGCGCCTGCAGCTCCGAAAAGGCAAACGGCTTGGTCAGATAGTCGTCGCAGCCGGCTTTGAGGCAGCGCACCCGCTCGTCGGTGGCGGACAGCGCGCTGAGGACCAGCACCGGCGTGGTGTTGCCCGTGCTGCGCAGCGCCTGCAGGATCTTGAGGCCGTCGAAACCGTCGGGCAGCATGCGGTCGAGCACGATGGCATCCCAGTGGCCGGTCAAGGCCTGGGTCAGACCTTCCACGCCATTGGGACACACGCACACTTCCGCCTGAAGCTCGCGCATGCCTTCGGCGAGGAAGTTGGCATTGTGGGAGTCGTCTTCGATGATGAGAAAGCGTGGCATGGATCGGACGTGAAAAAACTCCCTACTATAGACATGACATGGGCACGCGGCCCATGTCGCCAGGCTTATCCCCCTATCAGGGGGAGTTGGCCGCGCGCGGCATCCAGCTCCCACTGGGCCTGCCAGACGCGCAGCGTCAGATCCAGGTACTCCTGCTGGTGCTCGGCGACCGAGCCCATCGCATCCAGCCATTCCAGGATGGAGCTCTGGCCGAGGCGGTACGAATCCTGGGCCATCTGGCGCAATGGCGCAAGCTGGGTCAGTCCGCGCGACTCGTAGGTCTGCAGCGTCTTGCGCAGCAGGTTGCGCTGACTCAAGGCCTGCTGCAAACGCTGGCGGGCCAGTTGCTGCGCGGCGTCTTCTTCCAGCACGGCCTGGTCATGCGCCAGCTGGGCGTGTGCCACGGCGCCTTGCTTGCGGTCAAACAGCGGCAGCTCGACCGAGATGCCCACCTGGTTGTAGCCGTAGCGGGAGCCATCGGTGCGGCCGCGCACGCGGCTCACGCCGACGGTGGGCGTGGGCAGGGCTTCGCGGGCCTGCTGGCGCGTGAACTGTTCGGTCTGCACCACCTTGGCATGGGCGGCCTGCAATTGCGGCAGCAAGGGCTGGGCGCTTTGCCACATGCTCTCCAGCGACGGCTCCTCACTGGCGGGCTTGACAGTCGTGACGGGCAGCAGGCTGCCCAGGGCCTTGGGCGCCCAATGCGGCTGGGCCAGCAGCTCCGCCAGCGCGGAACGCGCAGCCAGCACTTCGGATTCCTGCTGTTCCAGCTGGGCCTGTAGCTGGGCCAGTTGCAGGTCCACGCGGGCGCCGTCGTATTTGCTGCGCGCGCCCAACTCGATCTGTCCGCGCACCACCTTGGCGGCCTGCTCCAGCTGCTCCATGGATTGCTGCTTGGCGGCCAGCTTTTCCTGGGCCACCAGCAGCGTGGCAAAACGCTGGGCGGCCTGGCTCAGGATGTCCTGGGTCTGGGCCGCTCGGTCGGCCTGGGCGGCGGCGGCGGCCAGCCGGGCGGCTTCGGTGCGCATGGAAATCTGGCCGAAGATGGGCAGGGGCTGCTCGACGCCAAATTCCTTTTCATCGGGCTTGCGCCCATAGTGCACGCTGGGGTTGGCCCAGGTGGACGCCGTGCGGACATCGGCCTGGTCCATGCCCTGCTGCAGCGGCATGGCGCGCAGTGCCGGGTTGTAGTTGCGCACCAGGGACAGGAACTCCACCAGGCCCAGGGATGGCGGCAGGCGGGGGGCGCTGGCCTGGGGGCCGACGGCAGCGGCCCCAGGGGCCTCCACACTGTCTGCGGCCAGGCAGGCGCCTGCCGCCATGAGGGCGACGGCAGCCGCTATGGTTTTAATGGATTTCATCCAACTCGTCCGGTTTCTTCAAGGTTTTAGGGCCCAGCCAGGCATAGAGCACGGGCAGCAGCACGAGCGCCACGAGAGGCAGTATCAGCATGCCGCCGACGATCACGGAGGCAAAGGGGCGCTGGGTTTCACTGCCCACGCCGGTGGACATGGCCATGGGCAGCAGACCCAGCAGGGCCAGCATGGCCACCAGCAGCACCGAACGCATGCGCTCGGCCGTGCCTTGCACCAGCGCTTCCATCAGCGGCATTTCCTGGCGCCTGAGGGCTTCGACCGAGGAAATCACCAGCAGGCCGACCAGTGCCACCTGGCCGAGCAAGGCGATGAAGCCAATCGCGGCACTGATGGACAGCTCGATGCCGGTCAGATGCAGGGCGGCAATGCCGCCGACCATGGTGAAGGGCGCGCACAGCAGGATCACGAAGGAGCTGCGTGCCTGGCCCAGTGCGGCAAAGAGCAGACCGAAGACGATCAGCAGCGACAGCGGCACCACGATCTGCAGGCGTTTGGAGGCCCGCTGCTGGTTTTCCCACTCGCCGCCCCAGACCGCCTGGTAGCCTTCGGGCACCTTGACGTTGGCCTTGAAGGTGGCCAGCGTGTCTTTCACCACCGAGCCGATGTCCCGGCCTTCCACGTTGAACTTCATCGCCATGTAGCGGATGTTGTTCTCGCGGAAGATGGAGGCATTGCCGATCTTCACCTGGATGTGACCCACCGAATGCAGCGGCACCGAGCCGCCGTTGGGCGTGGGGATGGCGATGTCGCGCATGCTGGCTTCGTCCATGCGGTTCACATAGGGCAGGCGCACGCGGATGGGCACGCTGTGCTCTCCTTCCCACAGCGTGGTGGCCACGTCACCGGCCAGGGCCAGCTCCAGCGTCTTCTGCGCGGTTTCCATGGCGATGCCTTGGCGGGCCAGGGCGGCGCGGTCGAATTCCACGTGCAGCTGGGGTGCTGGCGCATCGCGGTACAGGTCCAGATCCACCACGCCGTCGATCTTGCGCACATGGTCCATGGTCTGCTGCAGCACGGCGCGCAGTTGCGGAATTTCCGGGCCGAACACCTTGAGCACCACCTGGCCGCGGGCGCCGGAAGTGGATTCCTCCACGCTGTCGCGGATGGGTTGCGAGAAGTTGAAGGCCACGCCCGGAATCGCGATCAGCTGGCCGCGCATCTCTTCGATCAGCGCGGGCTTGGTCAAGCCCTTGCGCCATTCCTTGAGCGGCTTGAGGCGGATCAGCACCTTGGCCATGTTCAGCGTTTCGTTGTCGGTGCCCGATTCAGGGCGGCCCTGTTCGGAGCTGACCGAAATCACTTCCGGGAACTTGCGCACCAGGCTGCGTACTTCGGCCAGCACTTCCTGGCCTTTTTCCAGCGAAATCGAGGCCGGCATCTGCACCAGCACATAGGCGTCGCCTTCGTCCAGCTCGGGCAGGAACTCCGTGCCCAGGCGCGAGACCGACAGGCCGGCGACGGCCAGAATGGCCACCGCCACCAGCACCACGACGCGCTGGCGTGAGACCAGGCCCAGCGTGCGACGAATCCAGTGCTGGTAGCCATGGTCCATGCGCTCGAACACCGCCGGCTCGGCCACCATCACATGCTTGGGCTTGAGCAGCAGCGCGCACAGCGCTGGCACCAGACCCAGGGCGAACACCAGGGCACCCAGCAGCGCGAAGCTGTAGGTGATGGCCAGGGGGCGGAAGATGCGGCCTTCAATGCTTTCCAGCGAGAACACGGGAATCAGCGCCGCGATCACGATGGCCATGGCGAACAGCGTGGGCTTGGCCACGGCAATCGCCGAGTCGATGATGATGGCGCGCATTTCGCGCTGGTTGCTGGGCTTGCGCAGGCGGGCGTTGCGGATGATGTTTTCCGCCAGCACCACGGCGCCGTCGACCATGATGCCGAAGTCGATGGCACCCATGGAAATCAGATTGGCCGGCATGCCCAGCAGGTGCAGGCCGATGAAGGCCACCAGCAGCGACAGCGGAATCACCGTGGCCACGATCAGCGAGCCGCGGATGCTGCGCAGGACCAGCCACAGCATGCCGATGATCAGGCAGGCGCCGAACAGCAGGTTGTGCTGCACCGTGGCCAGCGTGTGGCCGACGAGATCGGAGCGGTCGTAAGTGACGTCCATCTGCATGCCTTCGGGCAGCAGACCGTGGTTGAGCTGCTCCACTTTTTCGTGGATGCCGTCGAGAACCACCGACGGGTTCTCGCCGCGCTTGAGCAGCACGATGCCTTGCACCACGTCGTTTTCATCGTCCATGCCCACCGAGCCCTGGCGCGGCGTGTGCGACTGGATCACCGTGGCCACGTCGCCGATGGTGATGGGGCCGCCGCCGCGCATCTGCACCACCACATCCTTGATGGACTGGGGCGAGCTCAGCAGGCCGATGCCGCGGATGATCAGCGACTGCTCGCCCCGGCGCAGCAGGCCACCGCCCACGTTGCGGTTGGACTTTTCCAGCGCGTCGGTCACATCGGTCAGGGACAGGCCCAGGCGGTAGAGCTTCTCGGGATCCACTTCGACGTGGTATTCCTTGACGAAGCCGCCGACGCTCACCACATCGGCCACGCCTTGCACCTGCTTGAGCACGCGCACGATGTTCCATTCCTGCTCGGTGCGCAGCTGGTCCAGCGTATGGCGATCGCTCTTGAGGTGGTAGTAGAAGATCTTGCCCAGCGGGGTGTAGTCGGGCGCCATCTCGGGCGTCACGCCCGGGGGCAGATTGGCCTGCGGCAGGCGCTGGGCCACTTCGGCCCGGGCCTTGAAGCTGTTGGCCTGGTCATTGAAGACCAGGTTCACCATGGACAGGCCGAAATAGCTTTCCGAACGCAGCGACACCAGGCCGGGCGTGCCGTTGAGCTCACGCTCGAGCGGCAGCGTGATCTGGCGCTCGACCTCTTCCGGCGCCAGGCCCGGGGCCTGCGCGATGATGCCGACCTGGACATTGGTCACGTCCGGGTAGGCTTCAATGGCGGTGTGCAGATAGGAGTAGATGCCGTAGATGGCAATGAAGATGGTGGCGCACAGCACCACCAGACGCCGGTGAACGACGAAATCAATAAACGCGCGCAGCATGTTGTGAACCGCTTTTCTTACAGCAGCTGGCTGGCGGCGCCATCCAGCAACAAAGCGCCGCGCACCACGATGCGCTCACCGCTGTTGAGGCCCGAGACCACCGGCACCCAGCCGCGCACGGGCGGGCCCAGTTTCACGTCGCGCATCTCGAACGCATGCTCGGCGGTCTGCACGAACACCACGCTGCGGTTTTCATCCTTGATCAGCACGGCGCCCATGGGCACCATCATCTGGGCCGAGCGTTCCACGACGATGCCCACGCGCGCCTGCATGCCGGCGCGCAAGCCTTCGGGCAGGGCGCCGGTCAAGCCCAACTGCACCGGGGCACGGCGCGATTCGGCATTCACGACGGCACCGACTTGCACCAGCTTGGCGGACAGCGGCGTGGACTGGTTGGGCAACTCCACCTGAGCGGCGTTGCCGGCTTTCAGGCTGGACAGGTCGGCTTCGAACACGTCGGCCACCACGCCCAGCGATTGCGGGTTGCCGATGGCAAACAGCGCGGCGCCGGCTTCGGCCAGCGCGCCCATGCTGGCCTGGTGCTGGGCGACGACGCCGGCATGCGGTGCGCGCACCACGATGCGGTCGCCGCCATCATTGCCCAGCAAGGCCGAGGTGCCGGCGGCGCGCGACAGCTCCTGCGCGGCTTCCTTGCTGCGGGCCAAGGCGGCACGCAGCTCCATGTCGGTGCCGACGCCGCGCGCGCTCATGTCCTGGTGGCGCTGCAGTTCGGCCTTGGCCGTGTCGAGCGCCAACTGGGCGGCCCGCACTTCGTGGCGCATGCGCAGGGCATCGGCACTCACCAGCGTGGCCAGCGGGGCGCCGGCCTTGACGGTCTGCCCCAGCTGCACATGGATGGCGACGACGCGGCCTTGGGCCGGCGCCGCCACGGTGTCGATCTGTCCTGGTGGATATTCCAGGCGCGCGGGCGACCACAGCATCTGGCCGGATTGCGGCGCCTGTACGGCCACCACCTCCAGCATGCGCATGGCGGCCGGGGCGACCGTGACGGCCTTCAAGGCCGCAGGGGGGGCGCTGAACGCGGGAGCCGCACACAGGGTGCTGGCCAGCAGGACTGCAACGCGGTGGCGCTGGAGCCAGGCGGGCAGCGCAACATAGAAGGAAGAGGGGACCATATCTCGCATGCGTGGGCTTTCGCTGTGAGGTGCAGGCAATGGAGCGTCCTGCACCCGGATCATCGTGGGGATGATAGAAAGCCGGTCTAGCGCGCGGGATGAACTTTAGATGACGGTTTGGTAAGGATGGGACGAGGCGCTGAGCCCGGTTCCCGGGCCCGCAGGACGGGCAGATCGCTGCAGCGCATCTGCGTTCCTGGCGCAGCTCCCGGAGCTCTTGCGGCGCCAGGCCTCGTTCGCCCCGGGCCGGGTCTTCGGGGCAGGGCCGGCAGCATGGCGCCGGCGTTGGCGAGCGCAGCACCTGTCTGCATATACAGTCGATTGGGCGTCATTTCCCGTCGGACGGCGCAGGCTGCCTTATTTTTGAGCATCCGCCGCAAAGCCAGCACTGGCGCGGCTTGCGGGAGTTGTTCAGGCAGTTGTTCACAAGTTTGGACGCGGTTTGCGGGGATAAGCCCAGGTGCTTTTCCGGGCCAGGCCTTGTGGCGCCCTGCTGACCCATGAGACCGCGGCGGAGCACTGAGGTCCGCTGGCAAGCGGCATCTGACTTGAAATTGCTTGATCCAAGTCAATGAGGATAGGCGTTAGTAGCCTGTTTGGATGGAGCTTGTTACGTTTGTGAAATAATTCTGACATCGATTTACATGTGCAACGGAGTGAGTCCTTGCGTCAGGAGTTTTTCGCCGCGCCGCAAGGCTGGACCCCAGCCGGCCGCGCAGCTGTCCAGAACAGCGCTGCTCGCGCCGAGGGCGCCAGTCCGATCTCCCGTTCGCCCGCCATGACGGCGAACGCACTGCCTCCATAAATCACCAGGGCCAGGCCCACCACCACCGGTTTTGACGGCATCGCCGCTGGCCCGCGCGCGGGCAGCGGCGTCCTGCGCCTGCGCATCCTGCGGCATCGCCGTCGGCGAAACAGTTATCTATCCACTTCCTCTGCAAGACCCGTGAAATATTTCCAAAACCTCCAAATAGGTACGCGGCTGACCATCATGCTCAGCCTGTTGATTCTGATCACCATCGCCATTGGCGCCGAAAGCGCGGTGAAAGCCTCCTCCGTGCAAAGCGCGCTGGAAGACATCACCCAGCGGCGCATGGTGCTGAACGAACATTTCAATGACCTGCGGCAGGAAGTGAATCGGCAGGCGCGTTACCTGCGCAACATGGCCTTGCTGACCCAGCCCGAGCAGATCCAGGCCGAGCGCGATGCCATCGCGGTGTCGCGCCAGAAAACGACCGCGCTGTTTGCCCAGTTGGACCGGGACGTGCACACGGCCAGGGGCCGGGAACTGCTGACCCAGGTGGCCGCGGCCCGCGACCAGTTCGTCAAGGGCGTGGACCGCTATTTCGAGCTCATGGATCAGGGCAACAAGGAGGACGCTGTCCAGCAACTGATCAACGGCCTGCGTCCCGTGCAACTGGCCTATCTCAGTATCCTCAATGAGTCCATTCAATACCAGGTGGGCGCGGCCAAGTCTTCTTCCATTGCAGCGGTGGCGCAAGTCGAGGCCTTGAAGCTGAACATGGCGGTGGCGACCGGGCTGGCGATGCTGATTTCGGTGTTGCTGGGTACCTGGATCGTGCGCTCCATCACCCGCCCCATCCAGCAGGCCGTGGAGGTCGCGCGTGCCGTGGCTGCCGGCCATTTGCACACGGCCATAGACGTCAAGAGCCGCGACGAGGCCGGCCAGCTGCTGCAGGCCTTGCAGGAGATGCAGGCGGGCCTGACCGGCGTCGTCGGCACGGTGCGCAGCGGCTCCGAGGCCGTGGCCACCGCCAGCAGCCAGATCGCCCAGGGCAACAGCGATCTGTCGCAGCGCACGGAAGAACAGGCCAGCGCGCTGGAAGAGACGGCCGCCTCGATGGAAGAGCTGTCTTCCACCGTGCGCCAGAATGCCGACAACGCCCGCCAGGCCAGCCAGCTGGCCCAAAGCGCCTCGGGTGTCGCCGTCCAGGGCGCGGATCTGGTGGTCCAGGTGGTCAATACCATGCGTGGCATCAGCGATTCGAGCAAGACCATCAGCGACATCATCAGCGTGATCGACGGCATCGCTTTTCAGACCAATATCCTGGCGCTGAACGCGGCCGTGGAAGCCGCGCGCGCGGGCGAGCAGGGCCGCGGTTTTGCCGTGGTCGCGTCGGAAGTGCGCAGCCTCGCAGGCCGCTCGGCCGAGGCCGCCAAGCAGATCAAGACCTTGATCACCGACAGCGTGCAGCGCGTGGCCCAGGGCAACCGCCTGGCCGACCAGGCGGGCAGCACCATGCAGGAGATCGTCGCCAGCATCCAGCGCGTGACGGACATCATGGCGCAGATCAGCGCGGCCAGCAGCGAGCAAAGCCAGGGCGTGTCGCAAATCGGTGAAGCCATCACCCAGATGGACCAGGTGACGCAGCAGAATGCGGCGCTGGTCGAGGAAATGTCCGCGGCCGCCAACAGCCTGCGCAGCCAGGCGAGCGAGCTGGTGCAGGCCGTGGCGGTGTTCGATCTGGGCGCGCAAGGCGCGCGTGCCGTGCCTGGGCCCGCAGCCCTGCCCGCGCCGGCCGCGTCTCTGTGACCCATGGCGCCAGCGCCCTCCGCAGCCCAAGCCACTGGCGTGCTCCCGCAAGGGGGCGCGACACAGTCGCTCAGGGCGGCTGGTTTCAGTCAAACACCCCGGTGAATGCCACCCGGGAGACCGCGCCCGAGCTGCTCAGGCCGACGCCGGCGGTGACGCTGTAGCGGCCGTCCTTGAAAGTGTGGCGTACCGAAGCGCCGACCGCGCTTTCGCTGCGGTAGTTGCCCATGCCCACGGCGTAGCTGGTCTTGCCCGGAACCAGCGGCGCGGCTTCCATGGCCGCGACGCCGGCAATGCCGGCATAGGCGCGGCGGCGCGTCTCATGCAGTTCGCTGCGCAGCGCGGCCGTCGCCATGTCGCTGTGCTGCATGGCCTGGCCGACCATGCCCTGGACCTGGCCCAGATTGGTCGCATCCGTGGCTTCGCTGGCGGCGGCCACGCCCGTGATCTGGCGCTGGCCCACGGCCACTTCGCCGTTCGAGGACTGGGCCTGGGCGAGGCCGGCGGCCTGGTAGCTGGCGAGCGCGCCGCGGCTGGTGCTGCTGCCCGCGCCCAGGGCGATGCTGCTCGCGTGCGTGGCCTGGGCACCGGCGCCAAGCGCGATGGCGCCCGTGGCGCTGGCCCGTGCGCTGCTGCCGATGGAGACGGCGTCATCGGCGCTCACATAGCTGCCGGCGTCGTTGCCGATGGCCACGTTGCGCTGGCCTTGCACATGCTGGCCGGCGGCCTGGCCCAGGGCCATATTGCCCGTGCCGACCACGCCTTGGCCCGCTGCCGTGCCCAGGGCCTGGTTGTGATTGCCCTGCACGCCGCTGCCCGCGCCCTGGCCGAGCGCAAGATTGGCCGTGCCGTTGACGCCGGAGCCTGCCATGGCACCCAGGCCGACGTTGTTCGCGCCGGTGACGTTGGAGCCGGCATTCGAGCCCATGGCCAGGTTGTCGTCGCCCTGCACGCGGTTGCCGGCGTTGGCGCCATGGGCCTGGTTGCTGTTGCCGTCCACATTGCGGCCGGCGTTGCTGCCATGGGCCTCGTTGAAGGAGCCGGTGGTGTCGGTGCCGGCCCAGAAGCCGGAGGCGTTGTTGTAGTTGCCGGTGACGTTGCGGCCGGCGCTGCGGCCGAAAGCCTGGTTCCAGCCGCCGACCACGTTGTTGCCCGACTCGTAGCCTATCGCCTGGTTGGCATTGCCGCCCGAGACGTTGTTGCCCGCGGACTGGCCGATGGCGAGGTTCCAGTCGGTGGCGACGTTGTTGCCGGCGTTGCCGCCCATGGCCTGGTTGCCCTTGCCCGTGATGTTGGTGGTGCCGGCGTTGTTGCCCAGCCCCAGGTTGTTGCGGGCCGGGTCCCATTGCATGGGGGGCGGAGTCTGGGCCACGGCCAGGCCGGTGCCCAGGGCAGTCAGCAGGGCCAGGGCCAGTGGGTGTGTGCGCGCCGCGGCGCGGGAAATAAGGTGTTGCATGACGGTGTGCTGGTTAGGTCGGTGGGTCAGGCCTGCAGGTGCAGTGCCATGGCCGGGTCGCTCAGGCCGTTGCGGCCGGTTTCGACGCGACCGGCGAAGCGGCGCTCGAAGTGCGCCGCGGTGACGCTGAAGTCGTACCAGTGGGCGCTGCGGGTCAGGTCCCAGTGCTGCTCGGCCGAGCCGTTGGCGGGCACTGTCAGCGTCCACGGGCCTTCGCTGAAGTAGGCGTTGGCGCTGATGCTCACCTGGCCGGCCGCGTCGCCGCGGTTGTGCACCTTGAGATAGACGTTGCCGGCCGCGGGGTCGTAGCAGACCTGCACTTCGGGGCGAAAGCCCGCCTGGGCCCACTGCAGGCTGTTGCCCTTGAACGTGCGCACAAAGCCATTGCTGCCGTAGACCCAGAGGTCGTAGTCACCGTTGTCGGTGGCGGCGCTGCGCCAGTAGTCGGTGAGCGACTTGCCGGCTTCCACCGTGTAGCGGCGTGGAATCAGGTCCAGGTGCAGCTTGTCGTAGACGTGGAACACCGCGCCTTGCGCGCCGGTATTGGAGAACAGCAGCTGCAGCAGTCCGCCGGCTTCGGTGCGCGCGCTGGTGTGCAGCTCGTAGGGCAGGGCGCGCGAGAAGCGCGTGCCGGTTTCCTGGAACAAGGGCTGGGGCGTGGCGGGCGCGGTGGTCACGGGGCCCGTGGGCAAAAGCCGCTGCGCCGCATTGATCGCCGGATAGTTGCTGGTGTCGGGCAGCTTGGGGACGACGGGATCGTTGGGGTGGACGAAGTCGAAGCAGGAGGTCAGGTCGCCGCAGACGGCGCGGTGCCAGGGGCTGATCGCATCCACCGTGATGCCGAAGCGCTTCTCCAGGAACATGCCCATGGAGGTGTGGTCGAAGACCTGCGAGCTGACCCAGCCGCCCTTGCTCCACGGCGAGACCACGTACATGGGCACGCGCGAGCTCAGGCCCCAGGGGCGGGTGGTGCCGCTGACGGTGTCGGCGGCCGTGAGGTATTTGCGCGCCGGGTCGGAGAAGTAGTGGCCCTCCAGCGGCACGGTGGACTTGCCCATCAGCTGGCCGTCGGCGTCATACGAGGGCACGGCGGGCATCGCCAGGTGATCGAAGAAGCCGTCGTTCTCGTCGAAGGTCACGAACAGCGCCGTCTTGCTCCAGACCGCGGGATTGGCCGTCAGCGCGGACAGCACGTCCGAGATGAAGTCGGCGGCGCCGCTCACGCCTTCCTTGCTGCCGGGATGCTCGGCCAGGTCCTGCGTGGGCAGGACCCAGGAGACCTGGGGCAGCGTGTCGTTCATCACGTCCTGCTGCAGCTGGGCGAGGAAGTTCACCGCGCCGTCGGCCTTCTCGGGGCCGCCGGTCAGGCCGCGTTCATAGATGGGCGAGCCCGGCTGCGCGGTGCGGAAGCTCTCGAAGGCCAGGCCGCCGTGCATGGCGCCCGTCCAGTTGTTGTTCATGTTCTGGTAGATGTGCCAGCTGACGTTGGCCTTTTGCAGCAGGTCCGGCAGGGTGTCCCATTGGAAGCTGTTGTTGACGTATTTGTAGTTGGGCACTCCCGTGGACGGGTCGACCTGGCCCGAGCCGTCGGCCTGCTGCGCCCGACCCGCGACCCAATTGGACGGCTTGGGCCAGCAGCGCGAGTTGACCGGCTCGGAGTCGGTGTCCGTGCTGTTGATGCCTTGCTTGCGCAGTTCCGGGTTGAAGTTGGAGCCGGACATGAACACGATGCGGTTCGGATCGGTGCCGGTCAGCACGGAGCAGTGGTAGCCGTCGCACAGCGTGAAGGCATCGGCCAGCGCGAACTGGAACGGAATGTCTTCGCGCAGGTAAAAGCCCATGGTCGCCTGGTTCTTGAACTGGATCCAGCGGTCCATCTTGCCCTGGCTCCAGGCCGCTTGCTGGTCGGGGAAATTGTGCGGCGTGCCCGAGCCGATCAGTGCATTGGCGATGCGCGAGTCGCGGCGGAAGGGCGGGATGTCCGGGCCCCCTTTGGGGTTGGGCTGGAAATACACCGGCTTGCCGCTGGCCAGCGGAATCGGGAAACGGTCGCCGAAGCCGCGCACGCCGCGCAGGGTGCCGAAGTAGTGGTCGAAGCTGCGGTTTTCCTGCATCAGGATGACGATGTGCTTGACGTCCTGGATGGTGCCGGTCTCTACGGCGGCCTCGATGGCCAGGGCCTTGCGGATGGCCGGCGGCAGCGCTGTCAGCGCCGTGGCGGCGCCGAGCGCGCCCGCGGAGGTACGAAAGAAGTTGCGGCGTTGGATATCGGTCATGGGATGGGACTGGATAAGGCGGAACAGGTGGGAAGGGCGGCAGGCGGGTCGCGCTCAGGGCGCGCAGCGCAGTTGTGGCGGCTGCTGGGGCGTGGTCGGGACTTCGGGTCCGGTGGGCGGCGTGGTCGTGCCGCCGTCGTCGCCACCACAGGCGGCCAGGCTGAGCAACAGGGCGCTGGCACACAGGCCATGCAAAAGACGGGATGCAAGCTTCATCGCGGAAATCCTCGATAGGTGGGGGAAGAAAGGGGGAAGGGGAAAAACGGGAGGCAGCGGCTTCAGGCGAAGCGCCTGCGCAGGCGGGCGGCGATCTGGTCGAGCAGGAACACCGTCACGAAGATGGCCAGCAAAATGGTGCCGACATGGGCGTACTGGTACATGTCGTAGCGGCCCTTGAGCTCCTGGCCTATGCCGCCGGCACCGACCAGTCCGACCACGGTGGCCATGCGCACATTGCGGTCCAGCACATACAGCGTGTAGCCGATGAATTGCGGCATGACCTGCGGCAGCACGGCATGGCGCATCACCTGCAGCGGGCTGGCCCCGATGGCGCGCAAGGCCTCCTGGGGCTTGTCGTCGGCGGTCTCTATGTCCTCGGCGTAGAACTTGCCCAGAAAGCCCGCGCCATGCAGGGCCAGGGCCAGCACGCCGGCAATGGGCCCGAAGCCATAGGCCAGCACCAGCAGCAAGGCGCTGACCAGTTCGGGAATGGCGCGCAGCGCGCTCACCAGTGCGCGGGCCAGGCTGTAGCAGAGCCGGTTGGGGCTGTAGTTGGTGGCGCTGAACCAGGCCAGGGGCAGGCTCAGCAGCACCGCCAGCAGCGTGGCCCAGAGGGCGATTTCCAGCGTTTCGCCCATTTTCAGCAGCACATGCCACAGGTAGCCCAGCGGCTCGACCAGCACTTCGCGCTGTGCCTGCTGGGTCTCCATCTGCAAGGTCTCGGGGTTGAGCCGGGGCTCGTCCACGCTTTCGCGCTCGATGAAGGCAAAGGGCGGCAGCTGCTGGCGGTCGAAGTTCTCGATGCGCGAAATTTCGGTGCGCTCGGACACCTGCAGCGGGAACATGTTGCGCCCTATGCTGGCCATGCCGGTCGACACCTGGGAGCTGTCGCGCAGGCCCACGGCGGCCATGAGACCTTCACCCGTGAGCTGCAGCATGCGGCCGATTTCGACGCGCTGGCCGGTGAAGCCGCAGACCGCGAGCACCAGCAGCAGGGTCAGCAGCGTGCGCAGGCCGTAGGGCGCGGGGATTTTCCAGGCGGTGGTGCTCATGCGGCCTCCAGCGTCGGTGCGTGGGGGAAGGCCGCGTGCGGCGGCGGGGGGCTGGGGCGCGCGGGTCGCGGCGCGTC
Organism: Acidovorax bellezanensis; assembly: GCF_025421555.1. Lineage (NCBI taxonomy): Bacteria > Pseudomonadati > Pseudomonadota > Betaproteobacteria > Burkholderiales > Comamonadaceae > Acidovorax > Acidovorax bellezanensis. The sequence goes on along the minus strand of NZ_JAODYH010000004.1, from coordinate 440,751 downwards.
GCCGCGGCGGTACAGCGCCTGGGCCGTGGCCGCGTCGAACGCGGCCGGCGGTCCGTCGAACACCAGCACACCGTCGCGCAGGGCGACGATGCGGTCGGCGAAAGCGCGCGCCAGATCCACCTGGTGCAGGCTGCACAGCACCGTGGTGTCGCGCTGGCGGGCCTGGGCGCGCAGCAGCTCGAGCACATCGTGGCTGGCCTGGGGGTCGAGGCTGGCGACCGGCTCATCGGCCAGCACCAGCGGCGGCGCCAGCATGAAGGCCCGGGCAATGCCCACGCGCTGCTGCTGGCCGCCCGACAGCGCGCTGGCGCGACGCGTCAAATGCTCAGGGCGCAGGCCCACGGCTTCGAGCAGCGCGCAGGCCTGGTCCTGCAGCGCGGCCGGGTACAGGCCCAGCAGGCTGCGCCACAGCGGCAGCCCGGGCAGGGCGCCGGCGAGCACGTTCGCCGCCACCGTGGCGCGCGCCACCAGATTGAACTGCTGGTGGATCATGCCTATGCGCGGGCGGATCTGCGCCAGGTTGCGGCGGGTCACGGCCTGGCCGGCGAAGCGGATGCTTCCCTGGCTGGGTTCGACCAGACCGTTGGCCATGCGCAGCAGCGTGGACTTGCCGGCGCCCGAGCTGCCCAGGATCACGCAGAACTGGCCGCGCGGGATGGCGAGCGAGACCGACTTCAGCGCCTCGGTGCCGTCGGCGTAGCGCATGGCCACGGCGTCGAACTGCAGCATGGGCGGCGGGGAAAGAGAGGGCATGGGCGCGGACATCAGCGGGCCGCGGCCTTCTTCAGGACTTCGCCCTTGAGCGCGTCCGTCAGCATGGCCAGCTTTTCGCCCGCCACCTTGAATTCGGCCTCCGAGAAATTCGTGTCGAAAGCGTCGACTTTCTTGCCGCCGTAGCCGCGGATCATGTCGGGCGTCACGCCCGGCGCCTTGTGCACGCTGGCAAAGGCCGACTTGATCTGGGCCTTGAGCGGCTCGCTGAGCTTGGAGTTGAGCGCCAGCGGCGGATTGGGAATGGCGATGCTTTTGGCCACCACCTTGATCTGCCGGGGATCGACAGCGCCTTGCTTGACGGCTTTTTCGTAGGAGTCGAACGACAGCGCCGCCACATCGACCTGGCCCTGGGTGAGCGCCGCCAGGCTGTTGGCGTGGCTGCCGGTCATGCGGATGGCTGCCAGGTCCTTGACCGGGTCCATGCCGGCGTCCAGCATCATCGCCATCTGGAACGTGAAGCTGGAGGCGGAGTTGACGTCGCCAAAGGCCATGCGTTTGCCTTTCAGATCCTGCAGCGTCTTCACCGGCGAATCGGCCTTGGCGAACATGCCGGCGTAATAGGTCGAGGTACCTTTTTCCACGGTCACCGCCAGCAGCTGCGCGCAGCCGCGCTGGTGGGCCTGGACGTAGGCCACCGGGCCGAGAAAGGCAACGTCGGCCAGCTGGTTGCACATGCCTTCGACCACGGCGCCGTAGGACTGGCCCACCTTGAGGTCGAAGTGCAGGCCGGTGGTGCGGGCGATGGCGTTGAAGACCGGCAGATAGTCGGCCTTGGTGCCGCTTTCCGTGCCGCCATCGGCGGGGATCAGCAACACGCGCAGCGGCCGTTCCTTGGAACTATCAGCGACGCCTTGGGCGTGGGCCGGCAAAAGGGCGGCAGCGCCCAGGGCGAGCGCAGCGGCGGCGGTGAGGAGTTTCTTCATGTCGGTGTCTCTTGCAATCGGTGGATGAATGGGGGCGATGACGAGGCAATAGTAGGAAACGGATATGACAGAGAAATGAATTTGAATCAATTTTTTTAATAAATTGATTGAGACAAACTCAATAGAATGGAGCGCAGCACTGGATGGCCGGTGCCCATCGCACACATCAAATCCATGAACACTGAGAGCGCGGCCCACCGCCTGGCCCACACTGCCGCCGCACGCCTGGCACAGGCAGAGCACCTGATCGTCGACCTGGACGGCACCCTGATCCGAGAGCACGAAGTGCTGGCGGGCGCGGCCCAGCTGCTGCAGCGCTTCGACGGTCGCTATGTCGTCGTTTCGAACAACTCCACCCATTCACCCGACAGCCTGAGTCGCAAGCTGCACCGCATGGGCCTGAAAGTGGCGCCGCAGGCGCTGGTGCTGGCCGGCGAGCAGACCCTGGCCTATCTGCGGCGCGAACATCCCAAGGCGCGCATCTTCCTGTCCGGCAGCCGGGCCTTGCAGCAGATGGCGCAGGCCATGGGCTGTGATCTGGTGCGCGACGAGGCCGAGGTGGTGGTGCTGGCACTGGACCCGCATTTCAACGTCGCGCGCCTGACGCACATCGTGAATCAGCTGCGGCGCGGTGCCTTGCTGGTGGTGGCCAATGCCGATGCGACGCATCCGGGGCCGCGGGGCAGCGTGGTGCCGCAGACCGGCGCCCTGCTGGCGGCGGTGCGCACGGCCAGTGGCGTGGCGCCGCACCGCATCATCGGCAAGCCCGGCCCGCTGCTGCTGGCCGAAGGAATGCGCCGGCTGTCAGCGCGCGCCGATGGCTGCGTGCTGATCGGCGACAACCCCGACACGGACGGCCTGGGCGCGCGCGCCATGGGCATGGCCTGCATTCTGGTGGGCGCCCATGAACGTGCCGATGTGCCGGAGCTGGCCGCGCTGTGGCGCCCGGCGGTGGTGTCGGGCGCCGCTGAAAGCTGTCTCAGTAGCGTTTGAGCGACAGCACGTCAAACGTCTTGCGCAGGGTCTCGACGGATTTTTCGTAGTCGCTCAGTGCCAGGCAGGCGATGAGCGCGTCGATGATGGCCAGTTGCGCGAGCCGGCTGGTCATGGCCTCGGTGCGGAAGTTGGTTTCGCGCGCCATGGTGAACAGCGTCAGGTCGGAAAAGGCCTGGAGCGGCGACTTGCCGAAGTTGGTGATGCAGATGGTGGTGGCGCCGGCTTCCTTGGCCAGGCGCGTGGCCAGCACGGTCTCGTGCGTGCTGCCCGAATGGGAAATGGTCAGCGTCACCACGCCGGGGCCGGTCAGCGCCGCGCTGATCGCCTGCACATGCGAGTCCACCACCACTTTCACGTTGAGGCCTATGCGCAGCATGCGGTAGTGCGCGTCCTCGGCGATGGTGGCGGCACTGCCGATGCCGTAGATCTCGATGCGCTTGGCCTTGCGCAGCAGTTTCACCGCCTGCGCCATCGCGGCCACGTCCAGCGAAGCCTGCGTGTCCTGCAGCGTCTGCACATTGCTCTGGAAAATCTTGCGCACCGTGGTTTCCACCGAGTCCTGCTTCATCAGGTCTTCGTGTATGAACTGCACGGGCTGAACCAGCTCCTGGGCCAGGGTGATCTTGACCTGCTGGAAGCCCGTGGCCCCGAGGTTCTTGCACAGGCCGACCACGCTGCCTTCGCTGGAGCGGGTGCGCGCCGCCACCTCGCTGACCGACATGTGGACCACTTCCTGCGGATGCTCGGCAATGAACTGGGCAATGCGCTGGCCCGCGGGCCCGAGCGAAGGCCAGAGGGAGTCGATGCGCGCCAGCACCGCGGCCAGCGGGGCGGGCGTGGTGTCGTCGCCCGTGGGTTTGGCACGGCGGGAGGCCGAAGGAGTGGGTTTCATTGCTGCAGATTATCCCTGCGCTGTGACGCGGCCAAGACGCTGGCATGGATAGCTGCATTTCTCTCATCCGCATGTCATAAAGCGCTTCTAGGCTCGGCGGTTTCAACGGAGCAATGCAAACCATGCACAGTATTCACAGGCAGGTGGCCCGCGGCATCGCCGCCATGGCCCTGGCTCTCGGTCTTGTGGGGTGTGGCGGTGATGACGGCGCGGAGATCGCCGGGCTGCGCCTGCTCGGCGACTACGCCATCCCGACGGGGACGCTGTTCGACGGCGTGGAGTTCGGCGGCATCTCCGGCATTGACCGCGCGCCCGACGGCAGCTACTGGGCGATTTCGGACGACCGCGGCGGCGAGCGCGGCGCGCCGCGGTTTTATTCCCTGTCCCTGGATTTCGACGCCACGGGTTTCAAGCGCGTGGACATCCGCAAGATGGTCTATCTCCAGGGACCGGATGGCCAGCCCTTGCCCGGCACGGCGCGCAGCGTGGACCCCGAAGGCATTCGCCAGGCGCCCAACGGCAACCTCTATGTTTCCAGCGAAGGCGTCTACACCAGCCCGGCCCGGCGCATTCAGCCGTTTGTGCGCGAATTCACCACCGGCGGGCGTTTCGTGCGGGCGTTCGAAACGCCGGCGGCCTTCGACTACGTGGACAGTGCCACCACGGGCGGGCGCAGCAACAAGCTGTTCGAAGCGCTGGCCGTGACGCCGGACGGCACGCTGTTCACCGCCAATGAAGATGCGCTGGTCCAGGACGGGCCGCTCAGCTCGCTGACCGCCGCCAGCGTGGTGCGCGTGCTGCGGATGGACGCCGCCAGCGCAAAATCCACGGCGCAGTATGCCTACCCACTGCCCAGGATCCCGGTCGACAAGGCCGCGGGCGGCAGCTTTTTGCCGGACAACGGCCTGGCCGAGCTGCTGGCCGTGAGCGACCAGCATTTCATCGCCGTCGAGCGGGCCTATGCCGATGGCGTGGGCAATACCATCCGCCTGGTGCTGGCGACGATCAACGCCGACACCACCGATGTCCAGCACCTGCCCAGCCTGGTCGGCGCGGCCTACCGGCCCATGCAGCGCAGACTGCTGCTGGAAATGCCCATCGTCTGGCAGGGCGTGAAGCTGGACAACATCGAAGGCCTTGCCTGGGGGCCGCGCCTGGCCAATGGCCACCGCACGCTGGTGCTCGTGGCCGACAACAACTTCTCCGCCAAGCAGGTGACGCAGTTCATCGCGCTGGAAGTCCTGCCCCGCTAGCGGCTTCAGGCCGGGATCTGGCGCAGCAGTTCGGTGAAGCGGGCCTCAATCCAGCCGGCCGGCCGACTCGGTTGCCAGCCCTGGCACCACAGCATGCGCACCGACAGCTGCGGCAAGGCCAGCGAAGGGCAGTCGAGCTGCTGCAATGGCTTGCGGTACGTGTCGTCGGTGGCGATGTTGACCGGCAAGATGGCCCAGCCCAGGTCGTCGGCGACCATTTCGGCCAGGCTGTAGAAGCTGTCCGAACGCCAGACCTGGGGACTGTAAGCGGTTTCATGCACCTCTTCGGCGTGCAGTATGAGCTGGCGGTATTGCACCAGGTCCTTGCGTTGCACGCTGTGCAGGCGGGTCAGCGGGTGGCCGCTGGGCGCGAACAGGCCCTGGGGCACGGTGCCTATGTGGCGCTGGTCAAAGCGCGCGGAAATCGTTCCGCGCACGAAGTGGATGGCCATCTGGGCGCGTTCCTGATCGACATAGTCGGTCACTTCGGTGGCCGTGCCGTTGAGCCGCGTCAGCTCCAGGTTGGGAAAGCGCTGGGCGATCTCCCGTATCAGTGCGTTGACGGCCGTGTACGGCAGCGCCTCGTCGAGCGCCAGGGACAGCTTGGCTTCGTCGCCCGCGCTCAGCGACTGGGCGCGCTGGTCCAGCGACTGGGCCTGGCGCAGCAGCTCGCGCGCTTCGAGCAGCAGCAGCGCCCCCGCATCGGTCAGTTGCGCATTGCGCCGCGAGCGGTCGAAAAGCGCCAGGCCCAGGTCGGCTTCCAGCAGGGCGATGGCGGTGCTGACCGCGGACTGGGCCTTGCCCAGGCGGCGCGCGGCCTCGCTGAAAGAGCCGCTGTCGGCGGTCAGTACGAACTGGCGAAGTTGGTCCAAAGTCCATTGCATGGCGTCACACTATCTAAAAAACAGATGGATGTAAACTTTTTCAATCAATGAAGAGCTTGGAGAATGCATATATCGCCGTGCACAGCCATGGCTTCTTCAAGGATTTTTATGGCTTTACGCCCCTGGTTTTTTCTGCTCGCAGCCGTGGCTGCCGAGATCGTCGGCGTCACGGCCATGAAGCTGGACGCGCAGCATGGCTCCTGGGGGGCACTGCTGTTCATGTACGCCATGGTCGGCCTGTCCTTTTTCCTGCTGGCGACCGCGATGGAGCAGATTCCCATGGCCGTCAGCTATGCCACCTGGGAAACGCTGGGCCTGGGCGCCGTGGCCTTCATCGGCTACCGCTTTTTCGGTGAAAGCATAGGGCCCATGAAGCTGCTGGGCCTGGCCGTGCTGATTGCCGGCGTGGTGCTGGTCAACGCCGGCGGCCAGGCGCAGGAGTGAAAAATGCAAAACGCACTCTTTGTTCACTATGCCTACATGGCGCTTGCCGTCCTGCTGGAAGTCGCCGCCAACATCTTCATCAAGTCCTCGCAGGGCTGGCGTAAAAAAACCTGGGGTGCGCTGGGCATCCTGTGCATTCTGGCTTCCTTTGCGGCGCTGTCCCAGGCGGTTCAAGGCATCGATTTGTCGATCGCCTATGCGCTGTGGGGCGGCATGGGGATTGTGCTGACCGCGGCCGCGGGTTGGGTTTTCTTCCGCCAGGCCCTGGGTCGCGCCGGCTGTATGGGCATCGCGCTGATCGTGGCTGGCGTGGTGCTGCTCAAGCTGTCCTGAGCGCCCGGCCGGGCTGCGGCGCGTGCTTGCATCCATTTGATAGCTGGAACCTATTGATTTCTGAGGTTACTTAGTCTGTGTGGGCGCTTGCAGCACAGCTCACCCAGGCGCAGTCCTCTTTCCGTTCCATACCTTGCTTGCAGAATCATGATGATCAACCGCACAGCCATGAAAAACCATTCGAACCAGCGCCCGTCGTTTGTGGGGGCCATGCTGGCCGCGATGCTCCTGCTGACGGCTTGTGGCGGCGAGTCCGAGGTGTCCACGCCCGTCACCGGCTCCGGCGTTGCCAGTGCTTCAGGCGCCTCGGACGCAGGCAGTGGCTCCTTCACCGCGTCCACCTTCACTTCGGAATTTCGCAACGCCGCGGGCTCCATGGGTGCCATCGAGACGCGCACTGTGTCCCGTTCTTCCGGCGCTGGCAGTTCCGTGCAGGTTTCCAAGGCGGTCCGCCTGAGCAACGCTGCCGGCGCCACGCGAACGCATGACTTCGACCGCTATTCCCAAGAGCTGGCGGGCAAGAAAATGGCCGAGACCGCGAATCTGGGAGGTACGGGCTATGCCAGCGCCGCCTTGACGTCCTTGCTGCAGGCGGTGGACGGGAAGTCCCTGGTCGATCATCTGGAGATGTTCTGGCAGCAGTCCAGCGATGCGGCGCAGACCCTGGCCGCGGAAGATTTCATCCATCTGGTCCTGGGCGCCCATGCGGGGACAGGCGCGGTCACCACCGAACTGGAGGCGTTTTTGCAGAGCTTGCGGAAATTGCCGGCATTCCATGCCATGGGCCAGGAAAAAGGCGATGCCCAGTCCATGGATGGGCAAAATGCAGCGCATGCATTTCTGCTGCAGCTGTCGGATACCTTTGGTCTTGCGGCGCTGCCGGGCGCGCTGGCCCAGGCCCGGGAGGTGGCTGCAGCGGCTGACTGACTGCAGGCCAGGCATGGCCCACTTCAGCACAAGGAGTTCATGTTGAAAAGTGTTTATCTCGCCGGGCCGGAAGTTTTCTATCCCGAGGCACGGCAACATGGGCGGCGCATGCAGGCCGTCTGCGCCGAACAGGGCTTAGCGGGCCTGTTCCCGCTGGATGCGGAAATTCCCGCCACGCCACAGGGCCAGTCCCTGGCCATTTACCAGGCCAATCGGGCGCTCATAGACCGGGCCGATGCGGTGGTCGCCAATCTGCGGGATTTCCGGGGGTTCGAGCCCGACAGCGGAACGGTGTGGGAAGTCTCTTATGCCTTGGCACGGGGCAAGCCCGTCGTGGGCTACTGCCCCACGGCGGCCACGATTGCCGAGCGCTTGCAGGCCAGCCCGCATGGCCGGCTGTTTGACGCGCAGTGCGCCGTGGAGAATTTCGGCCTGCCGCTCAATCTGATGCTGGCCCACAGCCTGACGGCGATCGCCTATGGCAGCGAAACCCATTTCGCGGGCCTGAAAGCGGCCCTGGCGCAATTGCAGGGCATTTAGGCGGCGAAACTTTAGCGGCTAAAAAGGCCCACGCGCTTTCAGCCAGCGGTGGGCGCCGACAGGCTGGCGAATTTCAGCCGCACTTCCAGTCCCTGGCTGCCGTCTTCCAGCGGTGAGCGCAGCTCCAGCCTGGCGCCATGCTTTTGCACGATCGAGCCGACGATGGACATGCCCAGGCCGTAGCCCAGGCGCTGGCTGTCGGCGCGCACATGGCGCTCCAGGATGTGGGGCAGCTGCGCGGTCGGCACGCCCGGCCCGTGGTCGCGCACCACCAGGGCGGGCTGCGGCGAGCGTTCGACGCTGAGTTCCACCGCGGCCTGGGTATGCGTCAAGGCGTTGTCCAGCAGATTGCGCAGGGCGATGGCCAGGCTGTCGATATCGCCCAGCACCCATACCGGCTCATGGCCTTCCGGCGCTATCCAATCCAGGCGCTTGAGCGCACGCGGCTGCTGCCAGAACTCCTGGGCCAGCGTGCCGGCCAGCTGCACCAGGTCCAGGGGCGCGAAGCGTGCGGTGTCGCCGGCTTCGGCGCGCGACAGCTGCAGCAGGCGCTCGGTGCGGTGGGACAGGGTTTCCAGCGCCTGCAGCGCGGCCTTGGCCTCCGACAGCGGCACGCTAGCGGCGGCGCTGGCTTCCGCCTGGTCTATGGCGGTGTGCAGGCGCAGGCGCACCGAGGCCAGGGGGGTGCGCAATTCATGGGCCGCATTCGCCGCCAGCGAGCGCTCGACGTTCAGCGCCTCCTGCAAGCGGTCGAGCAAAAGGTTCACGCCCAGGCCGACCTGGGCCAGCTCCAGCGGGTAGTGGGTGGTGCGCAGCGGCTCCAGGTTGCGGCCGTTGCGGGCCTGGATCTGCTCCTGGATGTCGCCCAGGCTGCGCAGCTGCCGGCGCGCGACCCAGCGGATGATGAAGGCCAGCACCGGCAGGATCAGCAGCAGCAGCAGCACCAGGCCGGAGAGGGTGTTGCGGCTGGCCTCGCGCCGCTCCTCCCGGGTGTCGGCCATTTGCAGCCACAGCTGCTTGGCCGGATCGTAGAGCGTGAAGACGCGGTAATTGTGGGTGTCGCTGAAGCCTTCGGCCAGTTGGCTGGTCCAGCCGGTTTCCGGCGCCGCCGCGGTGCGCACCAGCACGCGGCCCTGCAGATCGCGCAGCTGCAGCAGCAAGGGCGCATCGTGGACCGTGTCCGGCGGTTCATGCATCACGGCCGGGATTTCCTCGCCCGCGGCCGGAATGTACATGGGCGCGGCGAACAGCTGGCGGTGCGCGCTTTCCGACAGCTCGAAATCGAAATTGTGCTGGATCTGGTAATTCACATACCAGGCGACCAGCACGGTTCCCAGGGCCCAGACCAGCACCACGGCCGCCAGCAGGGTGCGCGTGAGGCTGGAGACCAGGCTGGGCTGCGGCGCGTCAGCCGCCGGCGTGGGCGCGCTCATGGCGGTGCCAGGCGGTAGCCAATGCCGCGCACCGTCTGGATCAACGAGGTGCCGAGCTTGCGGCGCAAGCGGCTGATGAACACTTCCAGCGTATTGCTGTCGCTGCTGTCATCCCATTGGTAGAGCGCGTCGAGCAGGCGCTCGCGGCTGTGCACCTGCTGGGCGCGGCTGGCGAGCACCCGCAGCAAGGCCCATTCCTTGGGCGTCATGACCACGGGAAAGCCTTTGGCCTTGACGACTTCGCGCGTCAGGTCGATGCTCACTTCGCCGCGCACGACCACCGAGCTGGTCTGCTGGCTGCGGCGGCGTTCGACGGCGCGCAGCCGGGCCAGCAGTTCTTCGGGGTCGTAGGGCTTGATCAGATAGTCGTCGGCGCCCGCATCCAGCCCGCGGATGCGGTCGCTGACCTGGTCGCGCGCCGTGACCACGATCACCGAGGCCGGCTCGGCCTGGGCCTGGATGGCCGGCAGCAATTGCAGGCCATCGCCGTCGGGCAGGTTCAAGTCCAGCAGCACGGCCGAATAGCCGGCGAGCGAGACCATGGAGCGTGCCTGGCCGAGGTTGGTGGCTAGGTCGACCAGAAACTGCTTGCCCTGGAGATAGCCCAGTACCGCGCTGGCCAATGCGGCATCGTCCTCGACCAATAAAATGCGCATGGAAAGTGGATGTAAAGAGAGACAGTGCCCATGGTAAGCCCTTGGCGCCCGCAGGTGGCCGCGAGTATGGTGAGCCCACATGAACCGAATCTGAACAAGCCATTCAGGGCAGGTTCATGACAACTGCTTACATTCGTGGCCGTGAATACATTTGCCCTACCTCCACAGCCCGCTTCGGCCAGCGAAGTGTCCAGCCCCGCCTCGACCTCTCCCGCGCCCCGCACGCCACCCCGATGGAAGATCAGCCTTGCGCCCCGCTGGGGCGCGGTGCTGTTGACGCTGTGGTGCACGCTGGTGCTCAATACGCCGCTGTGGTCCAAGCTGGGCCAGTTGCCGGATTTTGTCGACCCCTGGTTCTGGCAGCGCGCCGCCATCGTCGGCCTGATCACCTGCGCCACCTACTGGTGGTTCATGCTGCTGTCCTGGCCCGGCGTCCGGCGCATAGGCTGGAGCCTCACGCTGTTGACCGCGGCCGGCATGGAGTACTACATCCAGCATTACGGCATCCTGCTGGACAGCGGCATGGTGCGCAATGTGCTGCAGACCAATACCAGCGAGGCCCTGGCCTTGCTGGGCCCGGGAATGCTGTGGCATATCGCCCTGTTTGGCGGTCTGCCCAGCCTCTGGTTGTGGTTTGGCGTGCAGTGGCGCAGCGAGTCCTTGCTGCGCGGCTGGCGTTCGCTGCTGCTGGTACTGGCCAGCTTTGCCTTGCTGACGATTGGCGTGGCCGGCATGTTCCGCCAGCTCGCGCCCTTGCTGCGCAACCACATGGAACTGCGCTACCTGATCAACCCCACGTCGGGCATCGTGGCGCTGGCCGATGTGACGCTCAAGCCCTTGCTGATGCCGGCGCGGCCTTTCGTCTCCATCCTGGCCGGCGCCGTGCTCGGTCCCAGCTATGGCGCTGTCCCGGCTTCCGGCCCTGCGCAGCCACTGCGCGCCGTTGCGACCCCGGGCGCGGCCCCGGGCGCGGCCTCGCACAAACCGCCTCTACTGGTGCTGGTGGTCGGCGAGACCGCGCGTGGCGACCACTTCGGCATGAACGGCTATGCCCGCGACACGACGCCGCATCTGCGCGCGCAAAACGCCATCAGCTGGAACAATGTGCGTTCCTGCGGCACGAACACGGCGGCATCCGTGCCTTGCATGTTCTCCTATCTGGGCAAGCAAGGCTTCGAGGGCCGCAAAGCCAACCATGAGACCTTGCTGGATGTGGTGCAGGCCGCGGGCCTGGGCGTGAACTGGCTGGACAACCAGTCGGGTTGCAAAGGGGTGTGCGACCGGATTGCGCATGTCTCCGCGTACGACCAGGCGACAGCGACCCAGCGCGCCAAGTGGTGTGAATCGGATGGCGAATGCCTGGACCAGCTGATGCTGGAGCAGCTGGACATGAGCCTGGCCAAGATCCCGGCGCAAAAGCGCGCTGTCGGCACGGTCCTGGCGCTGCACCAGATGGGCAGCCACGGCCCGGCCTACTACCGCCGCTCTTCGCCGCAAAGCAAGCGCTTCCTGCCCGAGTGCACCACGCAGGTGACGTCGAACTGCAGCCAGGAGGATTTGATCAATGTCTACGACAACAGCATTGCCGAAACCGACCTGTTCCTGTCCAAGACCATAGATTGGCTCAAGACCAAGGCCGCCGACTATGAAGTCGCCCTGGTCTATGTGTCGGACCACGGCGAATCGCTGGGCGAGGGTGGCATCTACCTGCATGGTCTGCCTTACGCCATCGCGCCCGACAGCCAGAAGCACGTGGCCTGGATCACCTGGCCGGGCACTTTGGCCGCGCGCACGCGCACCGACGAAGCCTGCCTGCGGGCCAGCGTGGCCCGTCCGCTGACGCATGATTTCTACTTCCATACGGTGCTGGGCCTGCTGGATGTGCGCAGCCCCGTCTACCGCTCCGACTGGGACGCTTATGCGCCTTGCCGCCAGGCCCAGGTGAGCGCGGCCCCGGCCAAGCCCGCCGCGATGTGAGCGCAGCGCAGCGACTTGGCAACCACCGGTAAGTTTCGCTGCCGATGGAAAAGGGGCTTGACGTCCACGAGAGCCCATGCGTTGCCCGAAAAGCGCGGGGGGCATGGATGGGGCGCTCGGGCGCAGCGCACGGCCACCAACGTGCGCTCCAAAGGTGCGCAGCAAGGCGGGCCGGGGCGGTTGATAGGCGGATAAGGTGAAGCCTGGAAGTGGCGTTGACGGCTGGCAACATGCGAGCCCTCCAAACGAGGAACTCCATGGCCCACATCCCGTCAGCTATCCCGTCTTCTTCCATTCCATCGTCGGCGCGCACAGCGCGTTGGCGCTGTTTTTTCATGGCCGCGGCGGCCTTGCAGCTGTCGGCTTGCGGTGGGGGCGACGAGGCCGCCATCCAGACCGCGGTCGGTGGGGCGGCCCCAGGGCTGGCGGTCGCCGCGAACTGCGACACCCAGGTCAATGACACGCAGGAGAAACTGCTGGCCTGCGTGACGCTGCCCGGAGTGCGCGCCCACCAGGCGGCACTGGCCGAGATCGCCCAAGCCAACGGCGGCACCCGGCTGGCGGGATCCGCGGGTTTCGATGCTTCCGTGGCCTATGCACGGCAGGTGCTGACGGACGCGGGTTACCGCGTGTCCGTGCAGCCGTTCGCGTTCTCGGCGTCCAGAACCCTGGGTTCGATCTTGTTGGAGCCCGGCCAGGCGGCGGCCGAGCCGATTGCGCACCAGGTGGTGGACTACTCGGGCAGCGGCGATGTCACGGCGCCGGTCACCCGCCCGTCGGACCCCGACGGCTGCGCAGCCTCCGATTTCGCGGGCTTTGTGCGCGGCCATATCGCACTGATACGCCGTGGCGGCTGTGATTTGCCCGACAAGCTGAGCCATGCCGTCGCCGCCGGTGCCTCCGGGGTGGTGATCTACAGCCAGGACGAGGGCGACTTGACGGCCACCCTGACGAGCGAAGCGCCCCAGGACATTCCCGTGGTGATGGTCGGCAAGGCGGTGGGGGAGCAGTTGGCCCAGCGCACGCTCACGGGCGTGCAACTGCACCTGCGGACCGAAACCGAGCGCAGCCTGCAGACCGCCTACAACGTCCTGGCGGAATCCACTGGCGGTGATCCCCAGCATGTCACCATGCTGGGCGCCCATCTGGATTCGGTGCGCGCGGGTGCCGGCCTCAACGACAACGGCTCCGGCGCCGCGGCCGTGCTGGAGACCGCCCGCCAGATGGCAAGGGTGCAACCCGTGAACCAGCTGCGGTTTGCGCTGTGGGGCGCTGAAGAGCAGGGCCTGCTCGGCTCCACCTACTATGTGAAGAAGCTGGATACGGCCCAGCGGGCGAAGATCGCGCTGTACCTGAACTTCGACATGATTGGCTCCCCCAACCATGTGTTCTTTGTCTACGGCGGTGACGGCTCCGCGGGCAGCCAGGCCATTTCCAGCCCCGCGCGGTCGGCCGGCATTGTCGCGACCCTGGGCGACTTCTATACCCGGCGCCAACTGCCGTTCAAACGGCTGGACTCGGGCTCCCGCTCCGATCACAAACCGTTTGCCGATGTCGGTATTGCGTTCGGCGGGATTTTCACCGGCGCCGAAGGCATCAAGACGGCCCAGGAAGCCCAGACCTGGGGCGGCACGGCGGGCCAGGCCTACGACCCCTGCTACCACCGGGCCTGCGACAACATGGCCAACAACAACGATGCCGCGCTGCAAACCAATGCCCACGCGGTCGCCAGCTCGGCGCTGTTCTTTGCCATGAACCGGTTGCCGGGCTGAGGCGGGCGTGACAGGCCCTGTCCGCCAAGGGCTTACGGCGTGGCGGGCAGGGCGTCGAGGGTGCGCAGAATGCGGTGCGTGATGGCCTGGCGCTTGGCGAGGTCGCCAAGGCGGTGGGGCGTATCCATGTTCAAGGCGAAGAAGACCGGGCCGCTGGGCCACTCTATCCAGCCCACCCACCAGCCTATGGAGCCGGTCCAGCCGGTTTTCGCGCGCAGGATCCAGTCGGCGCCGGCCGCGTTGATCATCACGTCCTTGACCAGCCGCTGGTGCGCGACCTGGAATGGCAGGCTGTTGGCATGGAGCCGGCGCAGGAAAGCGATCTGCTCGAAGGACGAGAGGGCCAGATCGCCTTCGACCCAGAAAGGCTGGTCGCCGCTGATGGCGGCGTTGCCGTAGCCCAGCTTTTGCAGGTAGGCGGTCTCGCGCTCCGGGCCCAGCTCCCGCGCGAAGCGCTCGTAGACCCAGACCGTGGAGTTGCGCATGGCAGAGCGCAGGTTCTGGTCCTGGTTCCAGGCGGCCGTGGAGCGCTGCACGCCATCCCAGGGGATGACCTGGAATTCGTCACGCAGTATCCCGGCATCGAGCGCAAAGAGACTGTGGGGGATCTTGAACGTGGACGCCGGCGAATAGCGGCGTTGGGCGCGCGCCGGGTGCACGACGTGGGTCGTTGCCTCCGCGGTGCGGGCATCCACCACCAGCATCGAACCATCGATGCCGGCCTCGGTGAAAAAGCGCGCCCATTCGGGGTGCTCCTGGACGGCTGGGGCGGCTTGTGCAGCACTGCCCAGCCCGTAGGCCAGGGCGCAAGCCAGCCAATTTCGGCGATTCATAGCGTTCCTCTGTAATCTGTCAAAGCGCCGCGGCGCGCGCCTTCTCGGCCTGTGATTCGCTCTGTGCCCAGGCCAGCAGCGAATCCGCGGGCATGGGACGCGCGAAGAAAAAGCCCTGCAGTTCATCGCAGCGCATGCCCAGCAGCACGTCGCGCTGGCCGCTGGTTTCCACGCCTTCGGCCACCACGCGCAGGCCCAGGGCGTGCGCCAGCTTCACCACGGCGCCGACCACGGCGCGCGCGTCTTCACTGGTTTCCAGGTCCTTGACGAAGCTGCGGTCGATCTTGAGTTGGCGCGCGGGCAGCTGACGCAGGTAGTTCAAGCTGGAGTAGCCCGAGCCAAAGTCGTCGATGGACAGGAATACGCCGATGCGCGCCAGTCCGTCGAAAGTCCGTTGCGTGGCCTTGATGTCGTCCATGGCCACCGATTCCGTGATTTCACACAGCAGCTGCGAGGCATTGACGCGGTGGCGGATCAACGCTTCCTCGATGCGCTCGACCAGGCCGTGTTCGCGCAGCTGGTGCGCGGAAATGTTGATGGCCACGCGCATGGCGGTGCCGTTCTTCGCCCATTCGGCCATCTGGCGGCAGGCCTCGTTGATCACCCAGTTGCCCAGTCGTCCGATCAGGCCAAAGCGCTCGGCCAGGCCGATGAACACCGTGGGGCTGACCATGCCGTGCTGGGGATGCTGCCAGCGCAGCAGCGCTTCCACGCCGCAGATCTGCCCGTCGGCCCCATCGATCTTGGGTTGGTAGTGCAAGCTCAATTCACCCCGGTCCAAGGCTTGGCGCAGGTCGTTTTGCAGCGCCAGTTGCTCGGCGGCATCCGTGCCCATGTGCGGCTCGAACAGCACGTAGTTGCCGCCGCCCGCCCGCTTGGCGGCGTACATGGCTGCATCCGCATTGGCCACGAGCTTGTTGCGTTCGCCATGATCGGGGTGCATGGCAATGCCTATGGAACAGGTGATCTGCAATTGCTTGCCCGAGACTTCAAACGGCCTGGACAGCGCGGCCAGCACCCTTTTGGCCACGGCCACACTGGCGGCCACGTCGGTCACGCGCTCCAGCAGGATCAGGAATTCGTCGCCTCCCACGCGCGCCACCGTATCGCATTCGCGCGCCTCCTGGCGCAGGCGGTCGGCCGCGCCGCGCAGGATGGCGTCGCCCGCCGCATGGCTGAATGAATCGTTGATGGGCTTGAAGCCATCGAGGTCCACGAACAGCACGGCCAGCCGTTCGGAAATGCCTTGGTGATTGGCGCGGTCCTGGCGCGATAGCGCGTGCTGGAGCCGGTCTTCGAACAGCAGGCGGTTGGGCAGACCGGTGAGGGCGTCCGCGAAGGCGCGGTGCTGCAATTCGTCGTTGGCGGCCTTGAGGCGGGCATTGCTGTCCTGCAGCGACTGGGTCAGCCGCTGCGCCGTGCTTTGCAGCCGGGCGTCCAGAATCGAGGTGAACAGCGTGCTGATCAGCAGCATGCCGGTGGCCAGCAGCACCAGCACGGTCAGGCCCGGGCCGCCCAGCTCGCCCGCGCTCAGGCACACCGCGCCGACGGAAAACCGGGCCGCGGCCATGCCGGTGTAGTGCATGCCGCAAATGGCGATCGCCATCACGAACGATGCTGCCAGCTGGTAGTGCAGTCGCTGGCTGGGCTTGACCTGGCGCAGCAGCTTGAAGATCATCAGCGCCGTCGCCGAGGCCAGCACCGCGATCAGCACCGACAAGGCGACGATCAGTGGGTCCCAGACGATGCCTGGCGCCATGTCCATGGCGGCCATGCCGATGTAGTGCATGCCGCTGATGCCCGCGCCCATCACCAAGGCCCCCAGCACCAGGTGCAGGCGGCC
Organism: Acidovorax bellezanensis; assembly: GCF_025421555.1. NCBI lineage: Bacteria > Pseudomonadati > Pseudomonadota > Betaproteobacteria > Burkholderiales > Comamonadaceae > Acidovorax > Acidovorax bellezanensis. Next base: position 424,271 of record NZ_JAODYH010000004.1, on the reverse strand, counting down.
GAAATTCCTGCGGCTGGCCAACTCCAGCGCCACCGCCGACGCCCCCACCGCGGCCACCCAGGACAACAGCGTCAAGCCACTGGCAAAGCCGATGTCTATGGGCAGCCTGAACGCCTGCATGCCCAGAAAGTGCATGGACCAGATTCCCGTGCCCATGACGATGGAGCCCGCGGCCCACCAGGCCAGGCCCACGCGCCGTTGCGAAGTGCGTACGCGCCGCGCCAGATCCAGCGTGACGTAGGAGGCCAGCATGGCGATGACAAATGACGCTGCGACCACAAGCGAGTTGTAGCCGAAGGGCATGAACGTATTCATTAAGGGAGAAGTTTCCAGAGGGGATCGACAAGGAGCGGCGCGCTCCACTGCCGCGGTGCACACCATGCGCGGGCAAAGCATGACAGGCATGCAAGGTCAAGGAACGCGGGCCATGGGGCGCGATAACGGCCTGGAGGCTGGCGTTTCAAGAAGGTTCCATGCAGGACAGGGCGGGGGAGAGGACAAAAATTGTCTCATGCATGGGAGGCCTTTTCGCTCACAACGCGAATTTAGCCCCACCCACAGGGCCTGCAAGGGGGCGTTGTCGCATGGGCGTCTGTTCCCGCCGCGCGTCGGGCCCGGCGCGCGCGCTGTGCTTGCCTGTTTTTTAAGCAGCCCCCGCAAACCCAGCACTGGCGCCAGTTTTTGGAGTTATTCCTGCAGTTATGCACAAGCTTGGACCCCTGCCATGGGGATAAGGCGAGGGGCTGATTTTTCGGCCGGGGCGGCCGGGATCTCTCGGGTTGCGCTGCCGCCAGGCGCGATGCCATGTCCCCGTCAGGCCGCAGGCCGTGCCCCGCCCAGCAGCCGCATGGCATTGCCCTTGAGGATGCCGGGCATGACTTCCGGCTTGAATCCCGCATCCTCGAAATCCTTCATCCAGCGATCGGGAGTGATCAGCGGGTAGTCGGAGCCGAACAGCACGCGGTCCTTGAGCAAGGTGTTGGCGTACTGCACGAGCTGCTTGGGGAAGTACTTGGGACTCCAGCCGCTGAGGTCTATCCACACATTGGGCTTGTGGGTGGCCACGCTCAGCGCCTCGTCCTGCCAGGGGAAGCTGGGGTGGGCCATCACGATCTGCATGTCGGGAAAGTCGATGGCCACGTCGTCGAGGTGCATGGGGTTGCTGTACTCCAGCCGCAGGCCGCCGCCGCAGCGCATGCCGCTGCCGATGCCGCTGTGGCCGGTGTGGAAGATGGCGGGCAGCTGGTAGGCGTTGATCACTTCGTAGATGGGCCAGGCCATGCGGTCGTAAGGGTGGTAGCCCTGCACCGTGGGATGGAACTTGAAGCCCTTGACGCCGTATTCCTTGATCAGCCGCTCGGCCTCGCGCGCGCCCATCTTGCCCTTGTGCGGATCGACGCTGGCGAAGGCCACCATCATGTCGCTGTTCTTTTGCGCGGCTTCGGCGATCTCCTCGTTCGGGATGCGCCGCCGCCCCATCTTCGATTCGGCGTCCACGGTGAACATCACCAGGCCGATCTTGCGCTCGCGGTAATACGCCACCGTTTCCTCGATGGTCGGGCGGCGGCCGTTCTTGAAATACTTGTCGGCGGCGCGGTCGTACTCCTCGCCGTAGTTGTCGAAAGGGTTCCAGCAACTGACTTCGGCATGGGTGTGCATGTCGATGGCGATCAGCTTGTCAAAGTCCATGGAGTGTCTCCGTTGAAGTGTGGTGGGGGCCCATTCCGCGGCTTGCGGCTCAAGGGTAAACACGGTCAAAACGCGTTCTTGCGGCGCTTGAATTAGCTATGTTTCATAACCATAATTCATCCCACAAGGAAAATCAACCATGCAGCACAAAGACATACAACTCGAGATTTGCGGCGCCGAAAAAGAAGTCGCGGTGGTCCGGCTGACACGCGGTGCCAAGCGCAATGCGCTGTCCGACGGCCTGATCCTGGCCCTGCGCAATCTCTTCGAGCAACTGCCCGCCAGCGTGCGCGCGGCGGTGATCGACGGTGAAGGCCCGCACTTCTGCGCCGGGCTGGATTTGAGCGAGCTCAAGGAGCGCGATGCCGCGGCCGGCCTGCAGCATTCCCGCATGTGGCATGCCGCGCTGGAGCGCGTGCAATACGGCCCGGTGCCGGTGGTCGCCGCGCTGCACGGCGCGGTGGTCGGCGGCGGTCTGGAGCTGGCCAGCGCCTGCCATATCCGCGTGGCCGACAGCACCACCTTCTACGCGCTGCCCGAAGGCTCGCGCGGCATCTTCGTCGGCGGCGGTGGCTCGGTGCGCATTCCCAAGCTGATCGGGGCGGCCCGCATGACCGACATGATGATGACCGGCCGCGTGTACAACGCCGAAGACGGCGAACGCGCGGGCTTCGCGCAGTACTTGGTGCCCGAAGGCACGGCCTTCGACAAGGCCTTGGCGCTGGCACAGCGCATCGCGCAGAACGCGCCGCTCACCAATTACGCGCTGATGCACGCCCTGCCGCGCATCGCCGAGCAGCCGGCCGACCACGGCTTTTTCACCGAAGCGCTGATCGCCGGCATTGCGCAAAGCGCGCCCGAGGCCAAGGAGCGGGTGCGCGACTTCCTCGAAGGGCGCGCGGCCAAGGTCCAGAAAAGCTGACCGCCGCCGCCCAGCCCTTCCCTTGTCGCAAGTGATCCACACCATGAACGAGACCCACTCCACCGCGAGCGCCGCGCCGCGCTACCGTCCGCTGCACTTCGGTGTGACCCGCGTCAACCTGCAGGCGGGCGCCGACGGCGTGCGTTACCTGCGGGCCGACCTGCCGCTGGGGGCCTACGCCCGGCGCGTCACCGACTATCTGCTGCACTGGGCCGAGGCCGCGCCCGAGCGCAGTTTCATGGCCCGGCGCATGCCCCTGGCCGGCGGCGGCACGGGCGACTGGCAGCATGTGCGCTATGGCGAAGCGCTGGCGGCGGCCCGCAGCATCGGCCAGGCGCTGCTGGGCCGGGGCCTGAGCGCCGAGCGCCCGGTGCTGATCGTGAGCGACAACAGCCTGGAGCATGCGCTGCTGGCACTGGGCTGCATTTACGCCGGCGTGCCTTACTGCCCGGTGACTCCGGCCTACGCCACCGCCAGCCAGGACTACGACAAGCTGCGCCATGTGGTGGGCACGCTGACCCCCGGCCTGGTCTACGCCAGCGACGCCCAGCGTTTTGGCCCGGCGCTGCAGGCGACCCTGGATGCGAACGTGGAAGTGGTGCTGGGCCAGGGCCGGATCGAAGGCCGGGCCACGACGGCCTTCGCCGATCTGCGCGCCACCCTCGCCACCGACGGGGTCGACGCGGCCATGCAGGCCACGGGGCCCGACACCATCGTCAAGTTCCTGTTCACCAGCGGCTCGACCAAGCTGCCCAAGCCGGTCATCAACACCCAGCGCATGTGGTGCGCCAATCTGCAGCAGATCACCTTGTCGCTGCCGGTGCTGGCCGAAGCGCCGCCGGTGCTGATCGACTGGCTGCCGTGGAACCACACTTTCGGCAGCAACCACAACGTCGGCATCACGCTGCAGCATGGCGGTACACTGTTCATCGACGACGGCAAGCCCACGGCCGCACTCATGGGCGAGACCCTGCGCAATCTGCGCGAGATCGCGCCCACGGTGTATTTCAACGTGCCCACCGGCTTTGAAATGCTGGCCGAAGCCATGAAGACCGATGCCGCGCTGCGCCAGAACCTGCTCTCCCGGGTGCGCATGTTCTTCTATTCGGGCGCCGGCCTGTCGCAGCCGGTGTGGGACAGCCTGCACGCCACCCAGGAGGCGGAACTGGGCGAGCGCATCGTCATGGGCACGGGCCTGGGCATGACCGAGTCGGCGCCGTCGGCGATGTTCGTCAACAGCACCGAAGTGCGCGCCGGCGATATCGGCGCCCCGGTGCCGGGCATGACGCTCAAGCTGGTCGAGGTGGATGGCAAGACCGAAGTGCGCTACCGCGGCCCGAACGTCACGCCCGGCTACTGGCGCTCTGAAGCCGCCACCCGCGAGGCGTTCGACGAGGAGGGCTATCTGCGCACCGGCGACGCCGTGCAGTGGATAGACCCGGACAACATCCACCGCGGCCTGAAGTTCGACGGCCGCATCGCCGAAGACTTCAAGCTTTCGACCGGCACCTTCGTGAGCGTGGGTCCGATGCGCGTGAAGATCGTGGTCGCCGGCGCGCCCTACATCCAGGACGCGGTGCTGACCGGACTGAACCGCAAGGAAGTCGGCGCGCTGATCTTCCCCGCGCCGGCCTGCCGCGAGATCAGCGGCCTGGGGCCTGACGCAAGCATGGCCGACGTGCTGGCCAGCGCCGCGGTGCGCCAGCGCATGCAGGCCATCCTCGACCAACTCGCCCGTGAAGCCACGGGCAGTGCCAGCCGCGTGGCACTGGCCCTGCTCATGGCCGAGCCGCCGTCGGCGCAAAAAGGCGAGATCACCGACAAGGGTTCGATCAACCAGCGGGCCGTGCTCCAGCACCGCGCCGCCCTGGTTGATGCCCTGCACGACGGCAGCGCGCCGCACATCCTCCAACCCCAAGCCTGAAAGACCATCCCATGCAGATCCAAGGACAAGCCGCGCTCGTGACCGGCGGCGCATCCGGCCTCGGCGAGGCCACGGCACGCGAACTCGCGCGCCTGGGCGCCAAAGTGGCGGTGCTCGACCGCAACGCGGCGCTCGCGGAGAAAGTGGCGGCCGAGATCAACGGCATCGCCTGTGCCTGCGACATCACCGACACCGACAGCGTCAACGCCGCGCTCGACAAGGCCCAGGCCGCCCACGGGCCGGCGCGCATTCTGATGAACATCGCCGGCATCGGCAGCGCCAAACGCATCGTCGGCAAGGACGGCCAGCCGGCGCCGCTGGAAGACTTTGTGCGGGTGGTGCAGATCAACCTGATAGGCACTTACAACGTCAGCCGCCTGTTCGCCGCGCGCTGCGCCCGGCTGGAGGCCGTAGACGGTGGCGACAAGGGCGTGATGGTCTTCACCGCCTCGGCGGCGGCCTTCGACGGCCAGGTCGGCCAGCAGGCCTACAGCGCGTCCAAGGGCGGGCTGGTCGGCATGACGCTGCCCATGGCGCGCGACCTGGCGCAGCACGGCATCCGCGTGTGCACCCTGGCGCCCGGGCTGTTTGCCACGCCGCTGCTGCTGGAGTTGCCCGAGCCCGTGCAGCATTCGCTGGCCGCCGCCATTCCATTCCCGCCGCGGCTGGGAAAACCGTCTGAATTTGCCGAGCTGGCCTGCCACATCGTCACCAACGGTCACCTCAATGGCGAAGTCATTCGCATTGACGGTGCGCTGCGCATGGCCCCGCGCTGAAGATTTCACTCCCGGAGACAACCATGCACCCACGCCGCCACTTCATCCACCTGCTGGGCAGCGCTGCCGCCCTGGGCGCGCTCGCGCCCCTGTCGGCCCGCTCCCAGGCACTGGAGCAGATCAAGATCATGTACGGTTTCCCGCCGGGCAGCGCGGGCGACAGCGTGGCCCGCCGCGTGGCCGAGAAGCTGGGCGGCACGGCCTACAGCAAGAATCCGGGTTTTGTCGAGAACAAGCCTGGCGCGGGCGGGCGCATCGCGGTGGAGGCGCTGAAGAACGCGCCCGCCGACGGCTCGGTGCTGACGCTGGCTCCCGTCTCGGCGCTGGCGGTCTACCCGCACATCTACCCCAAGCTCAGCTACAAGCCCGAAGACGTCACGCCGGTGTCCATAGGCGCGGTCATGCACCACGGCCTGGCCGTGGGCCCGGCCGTGCCGCCCGAAGTGAAGACCCTGCAGGATTTCCTGGCCTGGGCCAAGGCCCACCCGGACAAGGCCAGCTACGGCTCGCCCGGCGCGGGCACCATGCCCCATCTGCTGGGCGCGCTGCTGGGCCTGCGCGCGGGCGTGGACATCAAGCATGTGCCTTACCGCGGCACCGTGCCCAGCATCACCGACCTGGTGGGCGGCCAGATCGCCGCGGCCGTGAACCCCAGCGGCGACTACCTGCAGTACATGAAGAGCGGCCGCGTACGCGTGCTGGCCAGCTCGGGCAAGAAGCGCTCGCCTTATCTGCCGGGCGTGCCCACGTTCACCGAGCTGGGCTACCCCGACGTCACTTCGGAAGAGTGGTTCGGCTTCTACGCTTCCGCCAGAACCCCGGCCACCACCATTGGCCAGGCCAACGCGGCCATCACCGCCGCGCTCAAGGACAAGGCCGTCATCGAGGCGCTGGGGCTTGTCGGCCTGGTGGCCTACGGCAGCACGCCGCAGGAGATGGCGGCCGACCAGAAGGCCGAGTTCGAGCGCTGGGGTCCGCTGGTCAAGCAAATCGGCTTCACCGCGGAGTCCTGAGCCGCGCCGGCCGGCGGTGCGGCCGGGGGCGCGCTTTTGGCTGGCACAATCCCGTCTATGCCCGATGCCACTGACCCGCCCTACGTTGAAACGGTTGACACGCGTTTTCTGGAATCCCTGGTGGGCTACAACGCCCGCCGCGCCGCGCTCAGCATCATTGGGCAATTCCTGCCGCGCATGGCCGTCTACGACCTGCGGCCCCTGGATTTCTCGGTGCTGTCGTTGATCGCCCACAACGCCGGCATCACTTCGCGCCAGCTGTGCACCGCCTTGAGCCTGCAGTCGCCGAATGTGGTCGGCATCGTCAGCGCATTGGAAAAGCGCGGCCTGATCGAGCGCCGCACCCACCCGCACGACCGCCGCGCGGTGGGCTTGCATTTGACGCCCGACGGTACGGCCCTGGTCCAGGAGGCGGAAAAAACCGCCGCCACCCTGGAAATGGATGCCACGGCCCGCTTGACGGCCGCGGAGCGCAAGACGCTGATCCGCCTGCTGCAGAAAATCTACAGCCGCGGCTAGGTGCCGGCCTGCGTCTTTGCCTGGCGGCTGCGCGCAAAGGCCAGAAACTCCGCTGCCGGCAGCGCCTTGGCAAACAGCCAGCCCTGGGCAAACTGCACGCCGCGCTCGCGCAGGTAGTCGGCCTGGGCCTGGGTCTCCACGCCCTCGGCCACGACCTGCAGGCCCAGCGCCTGCGCCATGTCGATGATGTGCGGCGTGACGCTGCTGGTGACCGTCTCGGCGCCTATGGTGTCGATGAAGGACTTGTCTATCTTCAGCGCATCCAGCGCAAAGCCCTGCAGATAGGACAGGCTGGAGTAGCCGGTGCCGAAGTCGTCGATGGCCACCGCATGGCCGGCGGCGCGCGCGCGGTTGATGGTGGCGCGGGCCGCGTCGGCGTCCATGAAGCCGCGCTCGGTGGCCTCCAGCCAGATCTGCTGCGGCGCAATGCCGCTGCCCTGCAGCGCCTGCGCCAGCACCGCCAGCACCCGGCCGCTGCGGATATCCTGGGCGCTGAGGTTGATGGCGATGTGCAGATCGCGGTCGCTGACCAGCGCGGCCCGCATCTCGCGCACCACTTCGGCGATCACCTGGTCGGTGATGGGCAGCACCAGGCCGCTGTCTTCGGCCAGTGGAATGAACAGGTCGGGGCGCACCATGCTGCCGTCGGGACGGCGCCAGCGCACCAGTGCCTCGGCGCCTATGCAGCGGCCCGTGGCCAGTTCTATCAGCGGCTGGTAGTGCACCACGAACTCGCGCCGCGCCACCGCCATCTTCAGCTCGCCCAGCGGCGACAGCCGCCGGCGCAGGCCCCAGGCCACGACGGCGACGATCAGCGCCGCCATCAGCGCGCCCAGCGGCAGCAGCCAGCGCATTTCGCGCCGCAGCGGCGTGAGCACGCGGCTGCGCGGCTCCGCGGCCACGGCGATCAGGTGCTCGTCGCGCTCCAGGGCGTACAGCAGCGTTTGATCGGTTTTGCCGGTCTGCAGCAGGCGGCGCACGCCCTCCGGCAGCGGCTCATGCAGGCTGCCGAGCAGGCGCCCGTCGCTCAGCGCGATTGCCAGGTCGATTTCCGGCTCGGCCAGCACATCGGCGAAGCGCACCGGGTGGATCAGCAGCTTGTAGTGGCCCAGCGCCATGCCCACCATGACGATGCCCGGGCTGGCCTGCGGCGCAAGGTCCAGGCTCACGCCAATGCCGTCCGCGGTGACGAAGTCGTCCTTGCTGCGCGTGATGCCGGGTTCGGCCGCGCCGGCCGAAGTGCAGGCCAGCTGGTCGCCGTTGAAGAAGCCGATGTCGTCGGTATTGCGGTTGCGCAGCGTGAGCGCGCGCATCAAGCGCACATGGGCGTCGGAGCAGGGGGTCAGTGGCGTCGCCTGCATTTCCCGCAGCACGCTGCGCGCGTCGGCAAACGACTGCTGGGCCCGGTCCAGTGCCTTGCGGGCCAGCTGCTGCAGGTAGCGCTGCTCGGCCGCCACCGCGCGCTGCTGCGCCAGATGAACGGCCGTGGCAAGGGGCAGGGCTACGCCGGCCAGGGCCAGCAGGGCGGCGATGACAACGATCCGGGTGCGGTCCAAATGATCTCCCTGGCAGTTGCCTGTCGCCACAAAATGTTTGCAGCGATTCTATCGACCTGGCGTCGGCGGGCGCGATCAGGCGTGGTGCACGACGTCGAAGCCCTCCTCCGGGGCGGGGGCGACGAAATGCCGGGTGATCTGGTCGAACTCCGCATCACTGGTGGAAAAAGGATGTTCTCCCGCGGCATTGCGCGCGCGCAAGCGGGCCTTGCAGGCGTCGTCGGGAACGTCCAGATAGTGCAGGCAATGCGGCGCGCCCGCCTGCTCGAAGACGCCGCGTGCCCAGGCGCGTGTGGCGAGGGTGTTGGCGGGGAAGTCGAGCACGACCGACATGCCGGCTTGCAGCAGCGCTGCGATGTGGCCGGCCATGGCCGCGCGCAATCTGCCGGCACAGCGCACATAGTCCGCGATGGCGTGGATCTCGTTCGGGTACAGACGGGCGAGCCAGTCGTCCTCGCTGATCAGCACCGTCATCGGCGCCTGCGCCAGGCGCTGGGCCAGGCTCGACTTGCCGGAGGCAATCTTCCCGCACACCATGTGCAGTACCGCTGGCGTGGTCTCGAATGTAGGCATGGCAATTTCCAGTGACTTGGGGAAGCTCCGGAAGGCAGAAAAAAACCCGCCTCACGGGGCGGGTTGCGGATGACTGCAGAGCGTGCGCTAACCCACCATCTTTCGAATGGTGTGAATCAACGATGCAATGTGCGAGCCGGTCATAGCGGCCCATGCTAGCGCAAGCGCAGGGGCTTGCCAAGCCGCGACGGGGTATCAGTGCTGCTGGGGATCTGGCGAGCCGTCCAGGCCCAGCTCGGCTGCCGCCCGTCGCAGTTCCGCGAACTGGTAGTCCTGCACGGTCTGCCGCGAGGAGACGCTGCGCTGGTCGGGCCCGGGGATGAGCAGCCAGGCGGTGGCGCTTTCGTCCTGGGGATGGGGCATGGCAAACATCAGGAACTCGCAGTCGATGCCCCAGACGTCATCCACGCGCATCTCCTGGCACTGGGAGGGCACGTGCAGGAAGCTCACGCGGTCGCTGACGGCACGCAGGAAATCCTCGTCCTGCGGGTCTTGCGCGTCCGGTGCGCCTTGCATGGGGTCAATGAAGGTGATGAGGGCCGTGCTGCTGAACGCGCCGTGCTCCCATTCCAGCGCTTCGCGCTGGAACATCAACGTGGCCTTGCCCGTGAAGGCGAAGCCGGATTGGTCGTCGCCGTACTGGAAGCTCTTGGCCGCGGCCACTGCCTGCGCATAGCCTTCGTCGTCAATGCCTACAAAGCGCAGGTCCTCGGTGATGCTCGTCATGTGTTCATCCAAAAAATAAGCCCGATCCAAACGTTCGGATCGGGCCTTGTTCAAGCGCGCAATTATCGGTCAAGATGCGCAAGCCCTGCGGGGGCAATGTCCCCCTATAGGGCTGTCCGCAGCAATGGGGCGTGACAATGCCAGGGGTGATCAACATGAGAGGACATGATGAGTAACGAAACCTATACACCGCCGCGTGTCTGGACTTGGGTCAGGGGCAATGGCGGCAAGTTTGCCAACATCAATCGGCCGATCGCCGGCCCGACCCACGACCAGGAACTGCCCCGGGGCCAGCACCCGCTGCAGCTGTATTCGCTGGCCACGCCCAATGGCGTCAAGGTCACCATCATGCTCGAAGAGCTGTTGGCGTTGGGGATCGCCGAGGCCGAATACGATGCCTGGCTGATTCGCATCAACGAGGGCGATCAATTCGGCAGCGGCTTCGTCGAGATCAATCCCAACTCGAAAATTCCGGCCATGCTCGATACCAGCCTCAGCCCGCCGCTGCGGCTGTTCGAGTCGGGTTCCATCCTGCTGTATCTGGCGGAGAAGTTCGGCGCCTTTCTCCCGCGGGATGCGCGCGGCCGGGCGGAATGCCTCAACTGGCTGTTCTGGCAGGTCGGCAGCGCACCGCTGCTGGGCGGCGGCTTCGGCCACTTCTACGCCTACGCGCCGGAGAAGTTCCAGTACCCGATCGACCGCTACACCATGGAAACCAAGCGCCAGCTGGATGTGCTCAACCGGCAACTGGCGCAGCAGCGCTATGTGGCCGGCGAGGAGTACAGCATCGCCGACATGGCCATCTGGCCCTGGTATGGCGGCGTGGCAACCAATGAGGTGTATGCGGCGGCGGAGTTCCTCGAGGCCCACACCTACACCCATGTATTGCGCTGGGCGCAAGAGATAGGCCAGCGCCCGGCAGTGCAGCGCGGCCGCAAGGTCAATCGCAGCTGGGGCGAGCCGGACGAGCAGGTGCCGCAGCGGCATTCAGCCAAGGATCTTGATTGATGCCGCAAGCCACGGCACGCAGCCCCAGCGCGCAGCGTGTCGCCGTTGAAACGTCTTCCTGAAGAAACGAATGAAAAAATCTTGCTTATTCCGCAGTGCCGCGACCGGCCTGCTGGTGACTCTCGCCGTGTGGCTGAACCCGGCGCATGCGGCCTGGCCTGACAAGCCCATCAAGTTGGTCGTGCCATTTCCGCCCGGCCAGGCCACGGATATCTTTGCGCGCGCCGTCGCCGAGCAGCTCGGAAAACGCTTGGGCCAAAGCGTCATCGTGGAAAACAGAGCCGGGGCCGGCAGCAATATCGGCACGGAACAGGTGGTCCGGTCCGCGCCCGATGGCTACACCCTGGTGGTGGCCGGCAGTGCCATGGCCGTCAACCAGACGCTGTACAGCAAGGTCAACTTCGATCCCACCAAGGACCTGGTCGGCATCTCGCTCATTGCCAAGGTGCCGCTGATCTTCCTGGCCACGCCGGGCTCGGGCATTCGCTCGCTGCCCGATCTGGTGAAAAAGGCCAAGGCCGCACCCGGCCACTTGAACTACGCCAGCGCCGGCATTGGCGGCACCCAGCACCTTTCGGGTGAAATGCTCAAGAACCAGGTAGGCGTGTTCATCACGCATATTCCCTACCGCGGCAGTGGGCCGGCACAGGCCGACTTTCTGGGCGCTCAGGTGCCGCTGATGGTCGATTCGGTCACCGCCGCGCTGCCGCATATCCAGGCCAAGCGCGCCGTGCCGCTGGCCGTGACTTCGGCCACCCGTTCGTCGCAGCTGCCCGACGTACCCACGGTGCGTGAAAGCGGCCTGCGCGAGCTCAAGGACTTCGAAGCCGTGGGCTGGCTGGGCCTGATGGCGCCCAAAGGAATACCTGCGGACATCAGCAGCCGTCTGAACCGCGAAGTCACGGACATTCTGAAAAGCGACAGCATGGTCCAATTCATCCGCGACCGGGGATCAGAGCCCGCCCCGACCACGGGGCCGGAGTTCGACCGGTTTGTGGCCAGCGAAATTCAAAAATGGGGCCGCATTGTGAAAGCCTCGGGCGCCAGCGTGGAGTAAAAGCCCCTTGCGGGGCTGACGGCCCTCAATGCAGCAAGGGGTTTTCGGCCGCGGCCAGCCGCAGATGCAGCAGCGTGAAATACAGCGTCACATCCCCGCGCTGGTCGATGAAGGTGCCCATGGCGCGCTGCAGGCGCGCCGCGATGCACAGACACTCCGTTGCCTCGGGCCGGCCTCCCTGGATGCGCGGCGTGGTCAGCAAGGCCAGCTGGTTGTCGCGGCCGAATTCGTGCACGACTTCCAGCGCCTGGCCGTGCTGCTGGGGGACGGCCTCGTTGGCCCAGCTCCACAGGAAGCTGCCTTCGCTCTGGCTGCTGGTGCCCACCAGGCAGACCGTTGCCAGCACCGGGCCTAGCGCGCCGTCGAAGCTCAAGGTCGCGCTGGCCAGGTCCCAGTGGTAGGGGGGCGATCCCTCCAGCCCGAAGTCACGCTGCCATTGGGCGTTGCTGGCGATCATGTTTTCCACGGCCTCGCGGCTCCAGGCATTCCAGTCGGTAGGTTGTTGCGCTGTACTCATTCCAGGTCCATTCATTTTCTTGGCCGCCATTGTGGGCCAAGATGCCCTCTGGAAAGCGCATCGATTCGGCTACAGTCGGCAATGCCCGGCTGCGGCACAGCGCGCGGACTTGGCCTATTCCTTCATGGAGACCCCGATGATCACCGTCCATCACCTCAACAACTCTCGCTCGCAACGCATTCTCTGGTTGCTCGAAGAGCTGGGCCTGCCCTACGAGATCAAGCACTACCAGCGGGATCCGCAGACCCGCCTGGCGCCGCCCGAACTCAAGGCCGTCCACCCGCTGGGCAAGTCGCCCGTGATCGAGGATGGTACGCAGGTGGTGATCGAATCCGGCGCCATCGTCGACTATTTGATCCGCCGCCACGGCAAGGGCCGGTTGCAGCCGGATCCGGCCACCGCCGCCTATGACGAATACGTGCAATGGCTGCACTTTGCCGAAGGCTCGGCGATGTTTCCGCTGCTGCTCAAGCTCTACGTGGGCCGCCTCGGTGACGCGGGCGCGCCGCTGCAGCCGCGCATTCAATCGGAGCTGGCGAACTACTTCGGCTATCTTGATCACGCCGTGAGCCGCAGGCCCTACTTGATGGGTGAGGAATTGAGCGGCGCGGACATCCAGATGAGCTTCGTCGGCGAATTGGCCACGGCACAAGGCATGGCCGGTGACTACCCGCACCTGGCGGCATGGGTGCAGAAATTTCAGGCGCGGCCGGCCTACCAGAAGGCCATCGCACGCGGTGGTGAGTACGCGTACGCCAAGTGAGCAGGGGCAGCAAAGCCCCGCGCCATCAGTGATGCGCTGAAGCGATCAGCCCGGCGGCGGCGATGTCGCCGGTGGGCCTATGCCCCAGTCCGCCAGCGTTGCCTCGGCGTTCGCGCCGCGCACGGCAGCGCCGCTGGCGATGCGCGAAGGGGTGCGGGAAAAGCGCAGCGCGGGCGCCGGGTGCAAGGCGCCGTCGACTGCCACGAAATTCCCGCGCTGCGCCAAGTGCTCGTGCGCGGCCAGGTCGGACAGGGACAGGATGGGCGACACGCAGGCCTCGGTGCCGGCAAACACCGTCAGCCAGTGTTCGCAGGGGTGTTGCCGGAACAGGGCGGCAAAGCGCTCGCGCATCGCCGGCCAGGCGGACTGGTCGTGTTGCGGGGGCAGTGCCTCGTCCGTCAGGCCCAGGCCTCGGAGCAGGGCCTGGTAGAAGCGCGGCTCGATCGCCCCAACGGCCAGGTGCTTGGCGTCGGACGTCGCATAGCTGCCGTAGAACGGGGCACCGCCGTCGAGCCAGTTCGACTGCCGCCGGTCGGTCCATTCACCGGCCTGCCATTGACCCAGGATGGGGGCCATCATGGCCAGCGAGCCATCCACCATGGCCGCATCGACCACCTGGCCTTTTCGGCTGCTCCGGGTCTCGAACAGCGCGGCCAGCACGCCCACCAGCAGCAGCATGCCGCCGCCGCCGAAGTCGCCGACCAGGTTCAAAGGCACGCTGGGCGGGCCGTCCGCCGGGCCTATGGCGTGGAGCGCACCGGTGGTCGCGATGTAGTTGATGTCATGGCCCACCGCCTGGGCGAGCGGACCGGTCTGGCCCCAGCCCGTCATGCGTCCATAGACCAGGGCCGGGTTGCGCGCCAGGCACGGCTCAGGCCCCAGCCCCAGGCGCTCCATCACGCCCGGGCGCAGGCCTTCCAGCAGGATGTCGGCGCGACCGACCAAGTCCAGCACCAGATCGCGGCCCGCAGGTGTCTTGAGGTCCGCCAGCACCGAGCGTTTGCCGCGCGCGTTGAACTGGAAGCGCGCGTCGCGCTGCATGCCCATGTTCTGCGCCTCGGGCCTGTCCAGCCGCACCACATCGGCGCCCATGTCGGCCAGCATCATGCCGGCCCAGGGCACGGGGCCTATGGCTTCCATTTCCAGCACGCGCAGGCCGGCCAGCGGGCCGCTTTTCATTGCACGCTGCCGCCCATGTCTATGACCGTGCGGCCCCGCACCTGTCCGGCGAGCGTGCGGTCCAGGTAGGTGGGCAGCTCCTGCATGTCTATCACATGGGCGATCTGCGCCAGGTGGGCGGGGCGGTATTCGCCGGCGATCTTGTTCCAGACGATTTCCCGCAGCGGCATGGGCGAGTTGGCATTGATGCCCAGCAGGCGGATGCCGCGCAGAATGAAAGGCAGGACCGTGGTCGCCAGTTCGGCGCCGCCGGCGTTGCCGAAGGCGGCGATCACGCCGCCGGGCTGCATGGTGCGCGTCAGCCAGGCCAGGGTGGCGCCGCCCACGGAGTCCATGGCCCCGGCCCATTGGGACTTTTCCAATGGCTTGGGCTGGTCCTGCGGCGCAATGCGCCCTGTCACGGCGCTGGCGCCCAGGCCCAGCAGGTAGGGCGTCGCGTCGGCTTTTCCGCTCATGGCCGTCACCTGGTAGCCGCGCTGCGCCAGCATGTCTATGGCCAGGCTGGCCACGCCGCCGGTGGCGCCGCTCACCAGCACCGGGCCCTGGTCCGGCGCCAGCCCGTTGAGTTCCATCAAATGCAGGGCATAGGCGGCGGTGTAGCCGGCCACGCCGATCACGGCAGCCTCGAACAGGCTCAGCCCCTTGGGCAGGGGCAGCACCCAGTCGGCCGGTACCCGCGCCAGCTGTGCATGCCCGCCGTCATGGTCGACACCGATGCCGAAACCATGCACCACGACTTCATCGCCGGGCGCAAAGCGCGCATCGGCCGACTCCAGCACGGTGCCCGTCAAATCGATGCCGCCTATGCGCGGCCAGCTGCGGATGATGGCGTTCAGCCCCTTGGACGCCAGCGCATCCTTGTAGTTGATGCTGGAGTAAGCCACCTGGATGACGACGTTGCCCGGACTCAGATCGTCCAGCGTCAAGGTGGCGATTTGCCGCAGGGGCTCGGTCTCGCCTGGCAGCAGGCGCAATGCTTGGAAGGTATGCATGGTGGGACTGGTTCGGAGGAGGAGGGGAGGAAGGGCGCGCGCTTAGACCACGCCTTGTGCTTTCAAGGCCGCCAGCGCCGAGGCTGCGACGCCAAACTCGGCAAACACCTGGGCGTTGTGCTCACCCACGTCAGGTCCGGTGCGCGGAATGGGCATCTGACGCCCCCGCACCCGCGGAACAATGCAGGGCGCGGGCAGGCTGCCGTACTGCGGGTCGGGCAGGCGCACGATGGCTTCGCGGGCGATGAACTGCGGATCGGTCTGGATGTCTTCTATGGTGTAGACCTTGCTGAACGGCACGCCGGCCGCTTCCAGCGTGCGCTCTATGTCCACGTAGGAGTGGGCCGAAAACCAGTCCGACAAGGCGCTGTCGAGGGCTTGCAGGTTTTGCACACGGTGCGGATTGGTGTCGAAGCGCGGGTCGCTGGCCCAGCCCGGCTGGCCCATGGCCTCGGCCAGGCGCGCGAAGATGGCATTCGACGAGGCCACGACGGTGAAATACACCTGCTCGCGGCTCGCATACATATTGCTGGGCGCCGTATAGCTGGCGCAATTGCCTTCGGGCTGGCGCACCAGGCCCAGCTGCTCATGCTCCACGGGCAGGGGGTCGAGCAGGCGAAACAGGGCTTCGGTGGCCGACAGGTCCACTTCCACGCCCTTGGCCTGCGGGTCGCCGCGCAGGCGCGCGATTTCCGCGGCGATGGAGAAGGCCGCAAACAGGCCCGCCACGGCGTCGCCCACGGGGAAATTGGAGTGCAGCGGCGAGCCGCCTTTCTCGCCGGTGAGGCTGGTGAATCCGCTCTTGGCCTCGAAGATGCGCGCAAAGCCGGGGCGCAGGCGATCCGGCCCGGTCTGGCCGAAGCCCGTCAGCCGCAGTATGACCAGGCGCGGATTGGCGGCGAACAGCGTGGCTGCATCCAGGCCCCAGCGGTCCATGGTGCCGGTGCGGAAGTTCTCGATCAGCACATCGAAGCGGGGCAGCATCTGCAAGAACAGGGCGCGTCCCTGCGCCATGCGCACATCCAGGGAAATGCCGCGCTTGCCGCGGTTGGCCACTTTCCACCACAGGGCGGTGCCGTCCTTCACCGGCTGCAGCGTGCGCAAGGGGTCGCTGCCATCGGGCAGCTCCAGCTTGACGACATCGGCGCCGTGGTCCGCGCACAGGGTGGCGCCAAAGGGCGCGGCCAGGACCGTGGCCATGTCAAGAATGCGCACGCCCGCCAGGGCGCCGTGATTGTTCGGTGTTGCACTCAACTGGAAATCTCCGCGGTGTAAAGCTTGCATACACGGGGTTTTGCCAGAGTTCATTTCGCCGTACAACGCATGTTTTGCACAGCGAAACAATCGACTCAATTCATTGACTGCGCCGCAGGCCAAAACCATCATGCAATCCAACACGCCACACACCATGCAGCCCATCCACTTGCCGGGTCTCGTCAACCCCCACGATCTCAGCGCCGATCGCCAGTTCTCCATGAACCTGGCGCGTGGCATGGAAGTGCTGCGCGCGTTCACGCAGGCCGATCCCATGCTGGGCAACCGCGAAATCGCCGACCGCACCGGACTGCCAAAGCCCACCGTCTCGCGGCTGACCTATACGCTGACCCTGCTGGGTTATCTGAGCCGGGTCGAAGGCCTGCAGAAATACCGCCTGGGCTCGGGCGTGCTGTCGCTGGGCTATCCCTTGCTGGTCAATATGCGCGTACGCCAGATCGCCCGGCCGTTCATGGAGCAACTGGCGCGCGAGACGGGTTGCACTGTCAACCTCGGCATGCGCGACCGCACCAACGTGGTCTATATCGATACCTGCCGCGTGGACCAGGGCAATGTCTACCAGCCCGATATCGGCAGCACGCGCCCGTTGCTGTCTTCGGCCATCGGCCGGGCCTTGCTCCTGGCCTGCCCCCTCGAAGAGCGCCAGGCCATCCTGAACCGGCTCAGGATCGAAGACCCCGAGCGCTTTGCCGCCGAGCTGCGCTATTGGGAGGCCGACCAGAGCGTGTTTGCCGAGCACGGCTACTGCCATTCCCTGGGTGACTGGCGCAAGGACATCCATGCGCTCGGCGCCCCCATTCGCCAGGGCCCACGCGAGGAAGCCCTGGCCCTGAACTGCACCCTGTCCACCTATCGCCTGGGCAAGAAGTCGCTGGCCAAGCTCGCGGCCAATCAGCTGCGCGAAGCCGTCCAGCAAATCGAAATCGCCTCTGGCTTCTCTTAAGAAAGACCTGTTCATGATCCGTCATCCCGAAAAATTCCAGCAGCTGCTGGCCCAGGTACGTGACTTCGTGCGCACGGAATGCATTCCCCTGGAAACACAGGTCGACCAGAGCGACGAGATTCCCGAAGCCCTGGTGCAGCGCATGCGCGACCTGGGCCTGTTCGGCCACAGCATTCCCGAGGCCTATGGCGGCGCCGGCCTGACGTCGGAAGAGCTGTCCATGGTCAATATCGAAGTCTCCCAGGCCGCCACCACCTTCCGCGCCCGCTTTGGCGGCAACACCGGCATTGCCTCGGAATCTCTGGTGGTCGACGGCACGGAGGAGCAAAAACGGCGCTACCTGCCGGGCCTGGCCAGCGGCGCCGTCACCGGTTGCTTCGCGCTGACCGAGCCTGGCGCCGGCTCGGATGCGACCGCGCTCACCACCGAAGCGGTGCGCGATGGCGATGACTACCTGATCAGCGGCCGCAAGTGCTTCATCACCAACGCCCCCATCGCCGGCCTGTTCACCGTGTTTGCGCGCACCGATCCTGCCATCAAGGGCGCGGCCGGCGTCACGGCATTCCTGATCGAGCGCGGCACGCCCGGCCTGGAAACTCCGCCGGCCTACCGGAAAATGGGCCAGCACGGCTCGCCCGTGGGCGAAGTGCTGCTCGACCGCTGCCGCGTGCCGGCCAGCGCCATCCTCGGCGGCCAGACCGGCCAGGGGTTTCGCACCGCCATGCGGGCGCTGAACAAGCAGCGCATCAACCTCGCGGGCCTGTGCATAGGCCCGGCCATCCGCCTGGTCGACGAGATGGTCGAACGCGCGGGCACGCGCAAGCAGTTCGGCCAGCCCGTGGCCGAGTTCCAGCTGGTGCAGCAGATGATCGCCGAAAGCAACGTCGAAGTGCATGCCGCGCGCGCCCTGCTGCTGGAGACTGCGCGCAAGCGTGACGACGGCCAGGACGTGACCATGGAAGCCTCCATGTGCAAGCTGTTTGCCTCGGAAATGTGCGGCCGCGTGGCCGACCGGGCGGTGCAGATTTTTGGCGGCGGCGGCTACATCGCCGACAACGTGGCCGAGCGCTTTTACCGCGACGTGCGCCTGTTCCGCCTCTACGAAGGCACGAGCCAGATCCACCTGGTGAACATCGCGCGTCGCACCATGGCCTTGGCGCAGCGGTAACCCATGAAGCGCGGAACATACCGCGCCCGGGCCCTCGCCCCCGTCCTATAGACCAAGCCATACCCGCAGGAGACATACATGACCCGATTCACCCGCCGCCAGGCCCTGGCCCTCAGTCTGGGCGCAGCCACGCTCGCGGCCATGCCCGCCCAGGCCCAGGACGCCGCTTTCCCCAGCCGTCCCATTCGCATCATCGTGCCGTTCTCGGCCGGAGGGGTGGTGGACTCGACCGCCCGTATCGTGGCCGAGAAGCTGGGCGCCAAATACGGGCACGCCGTCATCGTCGAGAACAAGACCGGGGCGGGCGGAGCGATAGGCACGGAACTCGTGGCCAAGTCCGCGTCCGACGGCTATACCTTGCTGGCCGTGAGTCCCAGCCACGCCGTGCTGCCCAGCGTGGTCAAGAATCTCAGCTGGAGCCCGGTGCGCGACTTCCGGGCCGTGCAAGGTTTTGGCGTCGTCCCCAACCTGCTGGTGGTGCTGCCCAGCATGCCCGTCAAGACCCTGTCCGAGCTGCTGGCGTTGGCGAAGAAAAGCAGTGAGCCGCTGTCATACGCCACGGCTGGCGTGGGCACTTCCAACCATCTTTCCGGGGAGCTGCTTGCCCAGATGGCGGGAGTCAAGCTCACCCATGTGCCTTATCGCGGCCAATCCGACGCCATGAACGATTTGCTCGGGGGCCGCGTCACGATGATGCCGTTGACCGTCGCCATCGCCGGGCCCTATGTCAAGGCCGGCAAGCTGCGCGCGCTGGCCATCACCACGGCCAAGCGCGCCACGGCTTTCCCGGACCTGCCCACGGTGGCCGAGGCGGCCCAGCTGCCCGGCTACGAGGTGGGCGCCTGGTTCGGCCTGGTCGCCCCCAGCAAGGCGCCCGACAGCGTGGTGCGCAAGCTCTTGGCCGATGTCGCCGCCATCCTGGCCATGCCGGACGTGAAAGCCAAGTTGGCGACGCTGGGCATGGAGATGGCGCCCAGGAATCCCGCCGAATTCGACGCTTTCGTGGCCGACGAAGCCAAACGCTGGAACCAGGTTCTCAAGCAGGCCGGGGTGGAACCCCAATGAGTCAGGCCTGACCGCCATGGCCTGGTGCGATACCCTGGGCATCCCCGTTGATGCGGCACAAGCCTCTGCGTAAGATCGAGGCCACGCCCTCCGGCGCATGCCATGGACCGCATGGCCTCTTGCATCACCACGACAAAAAATGACAAACACCAGTACCGCGCCCGCCAGCCCCTTCGCCGAGGTTTTGCCTGAAAAAATCCAGCGCGGCAATATCTGGCGCCTGTCCATCGCCCAGGCGCTGGCGGGCGCGAACTCGGTGGTGGTCTATGCCACGGGCGGCATCGTCGGCGACATGCTCGCGCCCACGCCCATGCTGGCCACCTTGCCGATCTCCATCTTCGTGGTCGGGATGGCGGCCTGCATTCTGCCCCTGGGCGCGCTGACACGGCGCCACGGCCGGCGCGCGGGCTTTCTGGTGGGGACGGGTGCGGGCGTGCTGACCGGTCTGCTGGCCATGCTGGCCGTCACCATGGGCTGGTTCTGGCTGTTCTGTCTGGCGACTTTCTTTGGCGGCAGCTACGCGGCCGTGGTGCTGTCGTTCCGCTTTGCGGCCGCCGATGGGGTGGAGCCCAAGCGGCGCGCACGCGCGCTGTCGCTGGTCATGGCCGGCGGGGTGGCCGCCGGAGTGGTCGGGCCGCAGTTGGTGACCTGGACCATGGATCTCTGGCCCCCGCACATGTTCGCCGCGACTTTTCTGGTGCAGGCCGTGGTGGCGGTGGTCTCGGCCTTCATCCTGCTGGGCGTGCGCCTGCCCATGCCCACGGCCGCGGAAATCACGGCCGGCCGGCCCTTGGCCGAGATCGCGCGCCAGCCGCGTTTCATCGCGGCGGTCATCGCCGGTGCGGTGTCCTATCTGCTGATGAACTTCCTGATGACCGCCGCGCCGCTGGCCATGCACATGGGCGGGCATTCGCAGGTGTCGGCCAACCTGGGCTTGCAGTGGCATGTCATCGCCATGTACGCGCCCAGCTTCGTCACGGGCAGCTTGATCGCACGCTTTGGCGCGGTGCGCATCGCGAGCCTGGGCTTGCTGTTGACCGGGATTTCAGTCGCCGTGGGCCTGGGCGGCGTGGATGTCGCGCACTTCTGGGCCTTCCTGGTCCTGCTGGGAGTGGGCTGGAATTTCGGTTTCCTGGGCGCATCCGCGCTGGTGCTGGACTGCCACCGGCCCGAGGAGCGCACGCGCGTGCAGTCGCTCAATGACTTCATCGTCTTCGGCCTGATGGTGATCGGCTCGTTCCTGTCGGGCGGACTGCTGTCCGCCTATGGCTGGAACATGGTGCTGTGGGTTTCGATCGCACCGCTGCTGCTGGCCATCGTGGCGCTGGCCGTGGCGGTGAGGCGCAGCGCCAATGAGGCCTTGTCGGCCCTGACCTAGGGCCCCGCGGTGGCTCAGTGGGTGACGACCACGAAATACACTTTCTTGACGAACTCGTCCACTTCCCAGTGGCCTTTGTAGCCTTCGGGCATGACGAAGGGATCGCCCGCCTTCAGGGCATGCACCGTGCCGTCCGGGTCGACGACGCGGCAGCTGCCCTCGACGATGTGGCAGAACTCGATGTAGCCGGTGGTGTCCGAGCGGAAGCTGCCGGCCGTGGCCTGCCAGACACCGGCCGTGGCCTTGCCGCCATGGCCTTCAAAGGTGTTCATGGTCAGGGTCCGGGTGTCGCCGGACAGCGGGCGCCTTGGGGCGCCCGCGACGGGGTTGATCAGTTCGGCGGTCTGCCAGCGCACCAGCTTGGCTTGAGGGTTGGTCATGGAATCGGTACTCATGGGAATGGGAAGGGGTGAAGTGTGCCGGTGGCCGGGCCGTCAGGCGCGAAACCGCGAAAGGCGAAAGGCGTGGGGTGCTACGCTGGGCGCAATGCCTTGTACCAGCTGGGCCAGCAGTTCGCCGGCCGCCGGGCCTATGCCAAAACCGTGGCCGCTGAAACCGGTGCCGATGAAGAAGCCGGGGATGCTGTCCACGGCCGAGATCACGGGCAGGGCGTCGGGCGTGACGTCCATCATGCCGCCCCAGGCCTGGGCCACCTGCACGCCGGCAAACACCGGGAAGGCCTGTTGCAGTTGCCGCATCGCGGCGTGCACGGAGCCCGTGTTGGGTCCGGGGTCGAGTGTGCGGGTTTTTTCGAACGGCGTGGGTTGGTCGAGCGCAAAGCGCGTGGGCGTGAACAGCTCGTGGAAAAAACGCCGTCCGAAGCGGATCTTGAGGAACTGCTTTTGCGCCATCCAGGCGCCAAAGAACAGCGGCAGCAGGCGAAAGCTGTCGGGCGTCACGTCGGCCACCGAGGCGGAGAGCTTGGATACCGTGTAGCCACCGTCCGCGCGGGGGCGGCAGGTGAAGTCCTTGCCATTGATGGGCAGGTCCAGCTGGGTGGCGCAGGCCTGCGTGCGCAGCGCCGAGCCATGCACCTTGAGCTGGGGCAGAAAGACGCCGCTGTTGCCGCACATCAGGCGGCTCCAGGCGCCGCCGGCCAGCACCACGCGCGTCGCCGCCACGCGGCCGTGCTCGGTGACCACGCCGGCGAGCCGACCGGCGACGATGTCCAGACCGCGCACCGCGCACTGCTCGAAGATCTGGCAGCCCGCGGCCCGCGCCAGTTGCGCGATGCCGGCGGTGGCGAGCTGGGGTTCGGCCAGACCGTCCGCGGCGCTGTGCAACGCACTGCTCCATGGGCGCCTGCAAGCTTCGCCCAGCTGCTGCTGCACGGCCTCGCCGGTGAGCAGGCGCGCGTCCGTGGGCTGTTGCCTTGCCGAGGCCAGCCAGGCTTCGTGCTCGGCCTGGTCGGCCGCGTTTTCGCCCAGGTAGGCCAGGCCGGTCTGGCGGTAGCCCACGTCGACCTGTTGCTGGATCTCGCGCCACAGGCTGTTGGCGCGGTGGGCCAGCGGCAGCTCCGCGGGGTCGCGGCCTATGCTGCGGATCCAGCCCCAGTTGCGCGAGGATTGTTCGCCCGCGAGCACGCCTTTTTCAAAGACGGCGACGCGCAGGCCGGCCTTGCTCAGTGCCCAGGCCGTGCTGATACCGATGATGCCGCCGCCGATGATGGCGACGTCGACTTGCTGTGGAAGTGGGGAAGACATGGTGCGGGAAAAGAATGAGACAAGGGGAGGCCGGCTCAGCCGGGATAGCCCAGCGCGTCGCGCAGCCGGTACCACTGCAGCGCGGCCAGCGCGCTGAACTGGCGCACGGGGTACAGGGGCAAGCGCCTGATGGGCGTGACGGGAAACTCCCGCGCCGATGCGGGCGTGCCGCGCACGGCGTCGCTCAGCACCCGGCCGAGGGCCGTGCCCATGGCCACGCCGCGACCGCAGTAGCCGTAGGCGGTCCACAGTCCGTCGTCCAGCTGGTGCAGGTGGGGCAGGTCGTCGATGGTCATGCCCACGCGGCAGGCCCAGCCGTGGGGGAAGGGCAGTTCGCTCAGCTGCGGGAAGCGCTCGCACGCCGCCTGGCGCAATTGCGCGCGGGTGCGGGCATCGAGCTGGTCGCTGTGGCGCCCCCGCCCGCCGATGACGAAGCGGCCCTCGGGATCGAGACGGCAGTAGTAGGTGATCTTGCGGGTTTCGGAAACTCCCGCGCGCAGCGGCAGCAGGCGGTGCTGCAGGGCCGCGGGCAGCGGATCGGTGGCGATTTGCGCGCTGGCCACGTTCACATAGGACTGCGCGACCTGGGGCAGCAGTTGGCCGGTGTAGGCGTCGGTCGCGACGATGACCTGGCGGGCGCGCACCGCATGGCCGTTGACCTGCAGCTGGAATCCGCCGGGGGCGCTGCGGATGGTCTGCACCGGCGAATGCTCGTAGAGCGTGGCGCCCAGATCGGCTGCCACACGGGCCAGGCCGCGCGCATATGCCAGCGGCTGCACGGCGCCCGCGCTTTGCTCGAGCAAGCCGCTGGGCCAGTAGTCGGAGCCGGTGGCGGCGCGCACCGCGTCAGCGTCGAGGTAGCGCGTGCTGCCGCCGTGGGCGTTGATCTCGCGTGAGCGCCGTGCCAGGTAGTCGCTGGAGGCGGGCGAATACGCGCCCTGCAACCAGCCGTTGCGCGTGGGCTGGCAGTCGATCTGGTGGCGCTCGACGAGGTCGAACAAGGCGTCGGCGCAGCCGTAGCCAAAGTCCATCATACGGCGCGCCGCAGGTGCGCCGAAGCGCTGGATCAGCGCCGAGGGCAGCGGCTTGAAGCCGGGCACGACCTGGCCGCCATTGCGGCCCGAGGCGCGGTGGCCGATTTCAAAGGCTTCGAACAGCGCGACCTGCACGCCGGCCTGGGCCAGGTGCAGGGCGGCGGACAGCCCGGTGAAGCCGCCGCCGATGACGGCCACGTCGACCTGCAGGGGCGCTTGCAACGCCATGCCCGCGGCGCGCGCTGATGCCGTGGCGGCCCAGAGCGACGCGCTGGGCGCGAAAAGATCGGTGCGCATGGCCTTACTCGGCATGCGTCACGCGGCGCAGGAAGTCCTGCATGCGTTCATTGCGTGGCTGGGTCAGCACCTGCGCCGAGGGGCCTTGTTCGGCGATGCGGCCGCCGTCGAGGAACAGCACGCGGTCGGAGACTTCGCGGGCGAACTTCATCTCATGGGTCACGACGACCATGGTCATGCCTTTTTCCGCCAGCTTGCGCATCACTCCCAGCACTTCGCCGACCAGTTCCGGGTCCAGCGCCGAAGTGGGTTCGTCAAACAGGATGGCGTCGGGCTGCATGGCCAGCGCGCGCGCAATCGCCACGCGCTGCTGTTGCCCACCCGAGAGCTGGTTGGGGTAATGGGCCATCTTTTCCGCCAGGCCCACGGAGGCCAGGATGTCGCGCGCCCGTTCGCTGGCTTCGGCCAGGCTTTCGTTCTTGACGTGGACCGGCCCTTCCATGACGTTTTCCAGCGCGGTGCGGTGCGGGAACAGGTTGAAGCGCTGGAACACCATGGCCACGCGCTGGCGGATCTGGCGGATGCTGGCCGCGTTCGCGTCCACGCGCACGCCGTCGATGGTGATGCTGCCGCCCTGGTACTGCTCGAGGCCGTTGATGCAGCGCAGCATGGTCGACTTGCCCGAGCCCGACGGGCCGATCAGACAGACCACTTCGCCGCGCTGGATCTCGGCGTCGATGTTCGTCAGCACCTGGTGGCTGCCGTAGGACTTGCTCAGTTGCTCGATCTTGATCATTTGCGATTTCCCAGACGGCGCTCCAGCTTGCCCACGCCATACATCATGGGCAGGCTCATGGCGAGATAAATCAGGGCCACCAGGGTGAAGATGGTGGCGCTCTTGAACGTGGCGGCGGAGATCAGCTTGCTCTGCATCGACAGTTCGACGACGGTGATGACGGCGGTCTGGGACGAATCCTTGAGCATCATCACCAGGTTGTTGCCGTAGGGCGGCAGGGCGATCTTGAAGGCCTGCGGAAAGATCACGCGGCGCAGCACCTTGGCGCGCGACATGCCCAGCGATTGCGCGGCCTCGTACTGGCCCACATCGACGGCGTCTATGCCCGCGCGGAACACTTCGGCCATGTACGACGAGTAGGCAATGCCCAGACCCAGCGCGCCGGCCTGGAATGCGCTCAGGCTGATGCCGAAGTCGGGCAGCACGAAGTACATGTAGAACAGCACGACGACGATGGGCACGCCCCGGATCAGGTTGGTGAGAATGCGGCTGGCATGGGCCAGGGGGGCGACGCCGGAAACGCGCAGCAAGGCCCAGAAAAGGCCTAAAAGCGTGGCGATGAGCAAGGCCGCAATGGTGATGGCGATGGTCGTCAAGACCCCTTGCATGAGGACGGGCAGGTACTCCACCGCATCGCTGAAAAAAGTGTCGAACATTCAGTTGCCTTGGCAAAAAGGAACAGGGTCCGCGCGGCCTTTGCACCCGGCAGGGCGGGGCACGCGCAGGCGGGGGAGCGCGTTACTGCGGCACGCCCCACTTCTTCAGGATGGCGGCCAGCACGCCGTTCTGCTTGATCTTGGCGACGGCGGTGTTGAGCTTGGCCAGCGTCTGGGTGTCGCCCTTGCGCACGGCCAGGGCGATGTCGGTGGCCAGCAGGCTCTGGTAGCTATCGACCAGGCGCACCTGCTTGGCGGCGGACATGCGCACCTGGTAGGCCACGACCGGGCCGTCGCCAAAGCCGGCGTCCAGGCGGCCCAGGGCGATGTCGCGCACCATGTCGGACATGGTGTCGTACATTTTCAGTTCCTTGAATCCCTGGACGGCCTTGAGCGGCTCGACATAGGAGGTGCCCATTTGCACGCCCACGACCTTGCCCTTGAGGTCGTCGTAGTTGCGGTAGGCCTTGGTGTCATTCATGGGCACCAGCAGGGCTTCCTTGTAGGTCAGCACGATGTCGGAGAAGTCCACCACTTCGGCGCGCGCGGGGGTCTTGGCGAAGGCCGACGAGATCATGTCGATCTTCTTGGTCTGCAGCGACGGGATCAGCGTGGCGAAGGGGATGCCCGAGATCTCCGGCGTGAGGCCCAGTTCCTTGCCCACCGCCTGGGCCACTTCCACCATCACGCCTTCGAGTTGATTGGTCTTGGGGTTGAGGAAGTTGAAGGGCACGGCGGTCGGCGTCGCGCCGACCTTGATGACTGCCGGCTGGGCGTGGGCCGAGGCAAAGGCGAAGGCCACGCAGGCCGCAGCCAACAGCGATTTCGGAGCAATTTTCAACATGAGAGGCTTTCAGTGGTTGGATGTTTGCGGAACACATCGGTCGGCGGTTGTCGTATTGCTATTCAATACGCATGAATTGCTTAGCGATTCATTGCTGCAATGGTAGTCAAGAATGCCTGGCTGCATTCGGCATTTTTCCGGGAAAAAATAAGTGATTTCCCTTGGATTCATGGGTTTTGGCGTGATTCCGCAGCCCATCGGCGCAATGTTGCAGCGTATTTCTATACAGTAGACGTATATCTTTTAGCGATACCATCATGAGCACTGTGAACCCGGAATCGTCGACCCTGTATGTGCAGTCGCTGGCCACTGGCGTGTCGGTGTTGAAAGCGTTCAATACCGAGCGCTCGTCCATGAGCCTGCCGGAGATCGCCGCAGCAGTCGGCATCTCCAAGAGTGCGGCGCAGCGCTTTGCGTTCACGCTGGAAGCGCTGGGACTGCTGAACAAGGACCCGCACTCCAAGCGCTACTCGCTGTCTTCGCTGAACCTGGACGCGGGCTACCAGTACCTGCAGTCCCACCCCCTGCTCGATCGCGCCAATCCCTATCTGCTGGACCTGAACCAGCGCTCCGGCGAGACGGTGAATCTGGCCGAGCCCGCGGGCGACAACATGGTCTACATCGGGCGCTTCTCCAGTCTGGTGCGCCTGATCATGCACATGCCCATAGGGCAGCGCATTCCCATGTTCTGTGCCTCTACGGGCCGCACCTATTTGTCCGGCCTGTCCGACGATGCGGCGCACGCCATCCTGTCGCGCAGCGACCGGGTGCGCTACACGCCGAAAACCGAAACCAATGTCGATGCGCTGATGGCTATCGTGCAGCGCGCGCGCGAGGACGGCTTTGCCTACTGCGACGAGGAGTTCTACCGCGGCGATCTGGCCCTGGCGGTACCGGTGCGCGACGGGGCAGGCAACATCATTGCCGGGCTCAACCTGTCCGTGTCGTCGACGGAATGGACCGCCAAGCGCGCGATCGCCAAATTCGTGCCGCTGATGCTGGAGACGGCGCGCCTGATCTCCACCACGCCGCCGAATGTGGCGGCGCAGCGGCCGTTTCGCACCGAACTGCGCATACCGCGGGGCGAGGGCGGGTCGGCCGCGGGGGCCTAGGGCCCGCTGCGCCGCAGCGTCCCCTCGCGGCTTGCGTCAGACGGCCGCGACGGCGATGGCCTCGGTGAGGGTGCCGGACAGGATGGGCGGCGTCTTGATAATCGAGGTCAGAGCGGGTTCGGCCGGGCGCAAGGCCGCCAGGTCGGGCCGCGGCCGGCGCAGTTGCACATCGCTGGCGAAGGCCTTCTCCATGGCATGCGCCGCACCCAGTAGCTGGCGGTCGGCCCTGAAGCCGCCCACGATCTGCAGGCCGAAAGGCATGCCCGCGTGATCGAGACCGCAGGGCAGCGAGATCGACGGATGCGTCGTCAGCGTCACGACATAAGTGAGCGCCAGCCAGCGATAGTAGTTCGCCTGCTGCTCGCCATTGATGGTGTCGGCATAGAGCTGCGTCCATGGAAAGGGCGTCACCGGTGTGGTGGGCGACAGCACCAAATCGTAGTCGGCGAAGGTCGACTGGAATCGCTGGATGAGGCGCGTCTGCTCGGCCTGCGCCCAGGCGCTGTCGAGCAGGCTCATCTGCGCGCCCATCTCGTAGTTGGCACGGGTGTTGGGCCCCAGACTGCCGGGATCGCGCTCGTAGGCGGCATGCATGCTCGCCACGAAGGCCTCGGCGCGCAGCACGTCGAAGCAGCGGTGCGTCTCGCCAAGGTCAAATTCAATTTCATCGCAGCGGTGGAACAGATGCCGCATCGCAGCCATCTTGTGGCGCATGGTGTCGCGTATGCCGTTGTCCACCGCGCAGGTGCCGAAGTCGTGGGTCCACGCCACGCGCAGTTGGCTGAGATCCACGTCGATGGGCTTGAGAAATGACAGCGGGTCCAGCGGATAGCTCAGGGGGTCGCCCGCGTGCATGCCGGCCGATGCCGCCAGTTGCAGGCAGGCGTCTTCCACCGTGCGGCCCATGGGACCGACGACGGAGATCGGCGTCCAGCCCAGCAGCTTGCGCACGCTCGGCACGATGCCCGGCGAAGGCCGAAAGCCGACCACGCCGCACATGGCGGCCGGAATGCGCAGGGAGCCGCCTGTGTCGGAGCCGGTGCACACCGGCAGCATGTCGCAGGCGAGCGCAGCCGCCGAGCCGCCGGAGGAGCCGCCGGCATTCAGGTTGGGATTGAAGGGGTTGCCGGTGGCGCCCCACACGTCGTTGCGCGAGTTGGCGCCTGCGCCCATCTCGGGTACGTTGGTCTTGCCCGTCACGATGGCGCCGGCCTTGCGCAGACGCGCCACCAGTTCGATGTCCGCCAGCGGCACGTGATCGCGGTAGATGGACGAGCCCCAGGTGGTGAGCAGGCCTTGCGTGGGTTCGAGGTCTTTCACGCCCAGGGGCAGGCCGTGCAGCAGTCCCAGCGGGTGGCCGTGCATGACGGCGGCTTCCGCCGCCTTGGCCTCGGCCCTGGCACGGTCGAAGCAGGTCGCGGTCACGGCGTTCACGAACGGGTTCACAGACGCGATGCGCGCGATGCAGGCTTCCAGCAGCTCGACGGGTGAAATCGCCTTGCGGCCGATGAGGCTGCGCAGTTCGACGGCGGATTTTTCTATGAGTTCGGTGGTGGTAGGCATGGGTTCGGGGTGGCTGAAGGGTCAGTCGGCGATGATGTTTGCGCGGGCGGCGATGGCTCGCATGATGGGCAGCTCCCTTTTGATCAGCTCGCTCGCCGCTGCGGCGTTGCTGTAGCTTGGCTCTAGCCCCAAGGCGCTCAATTTGGTCCGCGTGTCTGGATCGGCCATCGTCACGGCCAGTGCTTTCTCGAGCCGGGCCTTGGTGTCAGCGGGCAAGCCCTTGGGCGCGACCAGCATCAGCCAGGTATCCATGTCGATGTCAGGATAGCCGCTCTCGGCCAGGGTGGGGACGTCGGGCAGGAAACTGGAGCGTTTGGCTGCCGTGAGCGCGATGGCCTTGATCTTGCCGCTCTTGAGCAGCGGTATCGCCGCGCTCACCGTGTCGACGCTGAACACGATCTGTCCGCCCATGAGATCCGTCATGGTCTGTGCGCTGCCCTTGTAGGGCACATGCGTCATCTTCAGTCCGGCCGCATGCAAGATGGATTCGCCGGCGAATTGCGAGGTCGTGCCCGCACCGAAGGAAGCATAGGCATATTTGCCGGGCGATGCCTTCACGTAGTCCACGAACTGTCGGACGGTCTGTACCGGCGCGTTGTTGTTGGCAAGCAGGATCAACCCGGTGCGCCCGGTGACGCCGATCGGCTCGAAGCTCTTGAGCGGGTCGTAAGGCAGGTTGGCGCGGATCGCGGGGTTGACGGTGAAGGTGGTGCCCGAAGTGAGGAGCAGCGTGTAGCCGTCCGGCGCCGCCCTGGCAACGTAGGTCGCCCCGATGATCGATGCCGCGCCCCCCCGGTTGTCGACGACGACGGACTGACCGAGTTCCTCGCTCAATCGCTGGCCAATGATGCGGGCGGTTCCATTCGTGACGCCACCTGGCGGAAAAGGAACGACGAGCGTGATCGCTCGCGATGGAAACCCCGGCTCCGCGGCAACCGTGGCGAGCGGAGAAAAACCGAGGCAGGATGCCAGCGCGATGCCGGCGAAGACGGAAAGTTTGTGCATGACGAGCTCCTGATGAATCCGATCTTAGGAGCGATATTTCAATGCCACAAGCACAATGATTAGAATTGTGGATTGCCAAATCGGCAATCGAAACGGCGCGCTGTCGGCCGTGCAATGCGGAGAATTTCATGCGACTTCATGCCCTGCAGGAAACGGCGGTGCGGTATTTTCTCGAGGTCGTCAAAAGCGGCTCGGTGAAGGATGCGGCGCTCAAGCTCAATGTCGCACCTTCGGCTGTCAGCCGGCAGGTCGCCCGCCTCGAGCGCGAGCTGGACACGCTGCTGTTCGAGCGCCACGCGCGCGGCATGGTGCCCAATGCGGCGGGCGAGTTGCTGGCCGCGCATGCCAAGCGGACGCAGCAGGACATCGAACGGGTCGCGAGCGACATCGCCGGTCTGCGCGGCCTGCGCAGCGGACATGTGCGGGTGGTGAGCACCGAAGGCTTCGCCTTTGACTTCCTCCCGACGGTGATTGCACGCTTTCGCGAGCAGTACCAGGGCATCCACTTTCACCTGGAAGCGGCATCGCTGGGGGATGTTTCACGACGGATACGCGACGGTGAAGCGGATGTCGGCATGACCTTGAGCGCGCGGCCAGAGCCCGGCATCCAGGTCGAATTGCGCTATCCCTGTCCCATCCTGGCGGTGATGGCTCTGGGGCATCCGCTGGCGACACATCCGCAGTTGTCGCTGCGCCAGGTGGTGGGCTATCCGCTGGGCCTGCCGCCGGAGGGCAGCTCCATCAAGCAGCTGATCGACGCCAGCTGCAGCAGGCAGGGGCTGCAGTATGTGGAGGTCATGTCCAGCAACCATGCGAGCGCGCTGGTGAGTTTCGTGGCCGCGGGCGGCGGCGGCATCGCGTTTTACGGCGAGCTGTCCATTCCCACGCTGCTGAAAACCGGGACCTTGGTCGCGATTCCCCTGAAGGACAGGGAGATGCATGAGCGCCACCTCGAAGTGGTGACGCTGGCCGGTCGCTCGCCGCCCGATGCGGGCCGGGCGTTCGTGCGGTTCCTGACCGAGGCGATCAAGGCGGCCGCCTGAAAGGCCTCACGCTAAGGGGCGAGCGCTGCGTTGGCGCATTGCTGCGCCGCACGCGCTCCCGTATAGACCTTGCGCACGCGCTTGACGTTGCATAGCAGCTCATAGGCAATGGTCTGCGCACGGGTGGCGACTGCGTTGATATCGATGTTCTCGCCCCAGAGTTCGACCGGGCTGGAGACGCCGCAGCCGGGCAAGTCCGTGAGGTCGACCGCGAGCATGTCCATGGAGACCCGGCCGACGATGGTCGAGCGTGCACCGGCGATGGCGACAGCGGTGCCGTTGCCGGCCGCCCGGGGATAGCCGTCCGCATAGCCCATGGCGACCAGGCCTATGCGCATGGGGCGGTCCGCGGTGAAGCTGCCGCCATAGCCGACGCAATCACCGGGCGCAATGTCGCGCACCGCGAAAACCTCGCTTTCCAGGCGCATGACGGGCGACAGCGCCGTGCCGGGTTGCGGCAAGGGGCTCGCGCCATACAGCGCAATGCCGCAGCGGCCCCAGTCCCGGCGCGCCTCGGGCCAGGCCAGGATGCCAGCGGAGTTGCACAGGCTGCGCTCGCCCGCCAGATGCTGTATGGCCGCGTCGAAGGCGCGGATCTGCTCGCGGGTCACGTCCACCTGCGGCTCATCGGCGCGCGCGAAATGCGTCATCAGCACAATGCGGTTCACGGCCGCGCAGGCGCTCAGGCGTGCGTGGGCGTGGCGGATGCAGTCCAGGCCAAAGCCCGCGCGCCGCATGCCGCTGTCGGCCTTGAGCCAGACGTTGAGGCTTTTCGCCGGCAGCCGGGCATGCTCCAGCATCCGCAGCTGCTCTTCGTGGTGCACCACGCTCCACAGCCCTTGCTGTTGAAACTGCCGCAGCTCGGACTCGGAGAAAAAGCCTTCCAGCACCAGGATGGGCGATGCGATTCCGCTGTCGCGCAAGGCCAGGGCTTCGTCCCCGAAGGCGACGCCGAAGCCGTCGGCCTCGGGCGCCAGGTGCCGGGCGCATGGCAGGGCGCCATGGCCGTAGGCATCGGCCTTGAGAATGGCCAGCGTGCGACCGCCATGCTGGCGGCGCGCCAGGCCGTAGTTGCGCGCGAGCGCGGCCAGGTCGATGACGGCGCGGGCAGGGCGGCTCATGCGGACACCGGCAATGCGTGCCGGGCGCGTGGCGCGGCGGGAGCGTAGCGGTCCAGCGCCAGGCCGGCCGGGTTGATGGCGGGCGTGCAGCCGGTGATGATGTCGGCCATCAGCTTTCCCGAACCGCAGGCCATGGTCCAGCCCAGGGTGCCGTGTCCGGTGTTCAGGAACAGATTGGGATAGGACGTGCCGCCGATGATGGGCGTGCCGTCCGGCGTCATGGGGCGCAACCCGGTCCAGAAAGACGCCTGCGCCAGGTCGCCACCGGGGAAGAGGTCGCGCGTGACCATTTCCAGCGTGGCGCGCCGCGCGGGGTTCAGGCCCAGGTCGAAACCACCGAGTTCCGCCATGCCGCCGACACGGATGCGCTCATCGAAACGGGTGATGGCGATCTTGTAGGTCTCGTCCAGCACGGTGGAGAGCGGTGCGAGGGATGCGTCGAGCATGGGAATCGTCAACGAGTAGCCCTTGACGGGATAGACGGGAAGGTTCAGGCCCAGGGGCTGCAGCATGTCGCGCGAATAGCTGCCCATGGCCAGCACATAGCGATCGGCCTGGATCAGCTCCTGGCCCACTTTCACGCCCAGAATGCGGCGCCCGTCGCTGGCGAGCGCGCTGACCTGCTGGCCAAAGCGGAATTTCACGCCGTTTTCCTCTGCCAGCCGGGCGAGTTCGCGGGTGAACATCTGGCAGTCGCCGGTCTCATCGCCGGGCAGGCGCAGGCCGCCGGTCAGGGGGCTGTTGGCGAAGGCCAGCGCCGGCTCCGCGGCCGCCACGCCAGCCGCATCGAGCAGCTCGTAGGCCACGCCGCATTCTTCCAGCACGGCGATGTCGCGTCGGGCGGCTTCGAGTTGGGCCTGCGTTCGGAACAGCTGCAGCGTGCCGCCCGTGCGCTGTTCGTACGCGATGCCCGTGGACGCGCGCAGATCACGCAGGCAGTCGCGGCTGTATTCGGCGACGCGCACCATGCGCTCCTTGTTGACGGCATAGCGCTGCGGGGTGCAATTGCGCAGCATGGCCGCGATCCACTGCAATTGCCACAGGCTGCCGTCCGGACGCACGGCCAGGGGCGCGTGTTTTTGAAACATCCACTTCAAGGCTTTGAGCGGAATCCCGGGGGCTGCCCAGGGCGCGGAGTAGCCGGGCGAGACCTGGCCGGCGTTGGCGAAGCTGGTTTCCAGCCCTGGGGCGGGCTGGCGGTCCAGCACGGTGACTTCGGCCCCGGCCTGCGACAGATAGTAGGCCGTTGCGGTACCTACCACCCCACTACCCAACACAACGATTTTCATGGAAGAATCCATAGTAGCCAATGAATTCAACGAATATATGAGTTCATATCTGGTGTTTTTAATGGAATATTTATAAGATTTCCGTGGATTTCATCGTTGCAATGTAGATTTATGGGGAATGGCCGTGGAATGAGCGATCTGGATAAATTGGATCTGAAAATCCTGTCTCAGCTGCAGAAAAATGGGCGGGTTTCCATCACCGAACTGGCGGAGCACATCGGCCTTTCCGCCTCGGCCTGTGCGGAGCGGGTGCGTCGGCTGGAGCGCGACAAAGTCATCACGGGCTATCACGCGCGCGTCAGTCCCACGGCGGTGGGAAAGACGCTGCTGGTGTTTGTCGAAATCAAGCTGACGACCAAGTCCGAGGAGATCTTCGAGCGCGTCAAACAGGAGTTGCTGCTGGTGCCGGAAGTGATGGAGTGCCACCTTGTGTCCGGTGAATTTGACTACCTGGTGAAGTTCAGACTGCGCGGCATGGAGGAATACCGCCAGCTGCTGGGCACGATCTTGAAGCGGCTGCCGGTGCCGGCGCAATCGCACAGCTATGTCGTCATGGAAGAGATCAAGGACGATCTCTCGCTGCAACTGGGCTGAGGGCGGACATCAGCGCGGGGTGCGGGGCCTATCCACTACACCGCCGCCTCGACCCCCAGCACCGCGGCCACGCGCGATGCCATGTCGGCCTTGACGTAAATGCCCGTGGTGGAAATGTCCGCATGGCCCAGCAGTTGCTGCACCACGGCCAGGTCCTTGCCGCTGGCGCGCAGCGACTGGTGGGCGAAGGTGTGGCGCAACCAGTGGGCCGAGGCCTTGAGGAAGTCGGTCTGGGCCGCGCCGGGCTGCTCCTGCACCTGGCGGAAAAATCCCTTGAGCACGCCGTGCAGCCGCGCCGCCGACAGGGCGCCTGTGGCGTTGGCTTCGCGTCGGGCGTTCGACGCCAGGTCGCCCACGGTGCCGGGGTGGCCCATGGCCAGGCGCTCTTCCAGAATGCCCAGCAGGGGGCAGTCGCTCTTGGGAATGTCGGCGTAGCTCGATAGCTGGCCCGAGGCGATCAGCGCCAGCCGGTCCTGGTAATGGGCTTCGAGCGCCTGCAGCGTTTCGGGCTTGAGCGGCACCATGCGCTCGCGCTGGCCCTTGCCCGAGAATTTCAAGGCCCAGATGTCGGACTCGTTGTTGTCCAGGCGCACGCGCTCTATATGGCCCCAGCTCATGTTCACGGCTTCGGCGCGGCGCAGGCCGGCGGTCTGCAGCAGCAGGATGGCGGCGCGCAGCCGGCGTTTGACCGGGCCGTCGGCCATGTCCTGCAGGGTGGCGCGAATGGCTTGCAGGGCTTCGTTGGAAAACGAGCGCATGACGTCCATTTGCATGTCCCGGCGCTTGCTGCCGCGCACGCTGGCCACGGCGTTGGCGTCCAGGTAGCCGCTGGCATGCCAGTCGCGGTACATGGTGGCGATGGCGCTCATGGTCTGCTGGATGCTCAGGTCGCCCAAGGGGCCACGCAGGGGCCGCCAGTCGGGCGAGCCTTTGGTGACCGGCGCTTTCTGGCACCAGTGGGCCGGCGGGGCGCGCAAGAAAGCCTTGAAAGCGATGAAGTCCTCGGTGGCCAGGGAGGCGAGCGGGGTCTGGCGCTCGACCAGGGCCCACAGGATCAGGCGCTCGACGGCACGGCGGTAGCTGTCCTGCGTGGCCGCGGATTTTTCGGCCAGGGTGGCGAACCAGGCCTGCACGGCTTCGCGGTCGGTATGGGCCTTGAGGGTGTTGGGCCGGTGCGAGCGAAACAGGCCGTCGTCGCCCAGCAGGTGCAAAGGCCAGGCCAGGACTTCGAGCGGAACGACGCCGAACAGCTCGGGAGTCCCCGGGCTGCGCGCGGGCAGGTGATTGGCCACGGTGGCTGCAGGAGCGAACTCGGCGTAAATCATCTCCTGCGCAATGCGGTGGTGGATGTTCACGCCGATCGCGCCCTGGTGGTCGGAGAGCCACAGCAGCAGGCGCTGGGCCCGGGTGCGGCCCACGCCGGGCAGCTGGGCGTACCAGCGCCGCCCTTGCAGATTGATCCACTGGATGGCGTTGCTGAGCGTCAGCACGCCATGCTGGCGCAATTTGGCGCAGATGGCCGCATCCAGCCAGAGCTCGGTGGGGTCCTGGGGCTGGGGGTGCTGGGCCACATGGTCTTGCACCCAGCTGATGGCAGCCAGCCGGCCGCGCAATATGTCCGAGGGGGTGGCGGCCTGGTACTCCTGCTGCGCTGCCTGCCCATCGCTTTTCGCCTGGTCCCGCATCTGCTCTTCGTACAGCGCGATGAGTTCCTTTTCGCTGAACATGTCCTCGGCAAAGCTTTCGGCGAAGGCCTCGAGGCTGGGCAGCTCCGGAGCCGGCGCGGGCTGGGCCAGCAGCTGCGCCAGGATGCGCGCGCCCAGGGCCGCATCGGGCAGGGTTTGCAGGCTCAAATGGATGCGTTGCTCCAGGAGCTCGCGATAGGCGAGGGCCGCGCGCCGGTCCATGCTGCCCAGATGCAGCAGATAGCGCTGGGCGGCGAGCTTCACATCGACGCCCTGGATCACGGCGCGCATGAAGGAGGTCTCGCTGGCCGTGATGCGCGAGCCCGCGCTGGCGATTTTTGCCTTCGAGCCCAGGGGGCGGCCGCGGCGCCGCCGGGGTCGCTCGGAGGCATCCGCAGCAGCGGCGTGCTCCTCGCGGTCCTCTTCGATATCCACGACCTGAATGCCGTCTATCCGCGGGCCCATGGCTCCCCTTTTCTGGGCCTGTTGGCCTGGTCGATTGAATTGCAGTGCGTATTATCCCTTGCGATGGTGAAGCGCAGAGGCGGACTGTTGCCGCGTCACTCGGCTTGAATGCCGGCGTCCTTGGCGACCTTGCCCCACTTCACGGACTCGGCCGCGATGAAATCGCTGAACTGGCGGGCGGATCCCCCGCCGGGCTCTATGCCCGCATCGACCAGGGTCTTGCGCACATCCGCCAACTGCAGGATGCGGTTGACTTCGGCATTG
Source organism: Acidovorax bellezanensis (assembly GCF_025421555.1). Classification (NCBI taxonomy): domain Bacteria; kingdom Pseudomonadati; phylum Pseudomonadota; class Betaproteobacteria; order Burkholderiales; family Comamonadaceae; genus Acidovorax; species Acidovorax bellezanensis. Next base: position 387,817 of record NZ_JAODYH010000004.1, on the reverse strand, counting down.
AGCTTGCCGACCACGGCCTTGGGCGTGCCCGCGGGGGCCAGCAGTCCGCCCCAGGTGCTGGTTTCGTAGCCGGCGATGCCGGCCTCCTGCATGGTGGGCACGTTGGGAAACACCGCGGAGCGTTGGGGGGATGTCACGGCCAGGGCGCGCAGGCGATCGGAGTTGACCTGCGCTTTGACCGCGGCCACGGTGTCGAACATCATCGTGGTGCGGCCGCTGATCAGGTCGGGGTGGGCCAGCGTGCTGCCCTTGTAGGGCACATGGGTGATATCGATGGCGGCCAGCGTCTTGAACAGCTCGCCCGACATGTGGGGCGCGCCGCCCTTGCCGCTGGAGGCAAACGTCATCTCGCCCGGATGGGCCTTGCCATGGGCCACCACGTCCTTGACGCTCTTGAAGGGGGCGACAGGAGCGACCACCAGCACCAGCGGAACGACATGGGTCAGCGCGACCGGCTCGAAGCTCTTGAGGACATCGAACGGCAGCTTCTTGAACAGGCTGGGATTGATGGCGTGGCTGCTGGCGACCAAGGCCAGGGTATGGCCATCGGGCGCGGCCTTGGCAATCGCTTCCGTGCCAATGATTCCCGAGGCCCCCGCGCGGTTCTCTATCACCACCGATTGCCCCCAGGTCTCGCCCATTTTCTGGCCGATCAGGCGCGCCGCCAGGTCGATGGCGCCGCCGGGCGAGGAGGGCACGACGATGGTGATGGGTTTGCTGGGGAAATTCTGTGCCAGGGCGGGTACGGTGATGCTGCTGGCTAGCAATGCGGCGGTGACGGTTGCGCGAATCATGGATATCTCCTCGTTGGCTGCGTGATGGGGACCGGGGGAAAAGCGCGGCTGGCGTCGTCAGCGGCCGTGGGCCTTGCGCCATTGGGCAAAGTCGTCCAGCGTTTCGGGGTGGGTCGCGGGATACAGGCCGATGATGGAGCGGCCGTTTTGCACCTGTTCGGCGACGAAGTCCTCGAAGGCCGTCATGCCGGTGGCTTCCAGGGCGATCTCCTCGGCGAGGTGGGCGGGAATGACGACCACGCCGTCGCCATCGCCCACCACGATGTCGCCGGGGAACACGGGTGCGTCGCCGCAGCCTATGGGCACGTTGATGTCGATGGCCTGGTGCAGCGTCAGGTTGGTGGGCGCGGAAGGGCGGGTGTGGAAGGCGGGGATGTCCAGCGTCGCAATCTCGGGCGCGTCGCGAAAGCCGCCGTCGGTGACCACGCCTGCCACGCCGCGCACCTGGAGCCGGCGGATCAGGATGGCTCCCGCGGACGCGGCGCGCGCATCCTTGCGGCTGTCGAAGACCAGCACCGCGCCCGGAGGGCAGTCTTCCACGGCCTTGCGCTGGGGGTGGGCCGGGTTGGTGAACGCGGCCAGGGTGTTCAAGTCCTCGCGCGCCGGCATGTAGCGCAGCGTGAACGCCGGGCCGACCATCGTGGGCTTGGCCGCGCCGCCTACGGGCACGGCGCCCTGAATCACCTGGTTGCGCAATCCGCGCTTGTAGAGGCAGGTGCACAGCGTGGCAATGCTGACGTTGCGCAGCAGTGCCGTGGTTGCCGGGGAAACGCTGGAGGAATTCATAAGACAAGGCCCATCAAAATTGTGTTGCATTCTAGTGTTCTAGAATGCGTTAACGTTTCCGGGGGAAACCCTTGTCTTAGAATCAAAATTTCCTCCCCGCAAAATTCATGGCCCGCCCCAGCTTTGTCTCCGCCGCCACCTTGGAAGGCATTGCGTCCCTGCAGCCTTATGACTCGGCCGAAGGCCGTGGCAAGGCCGCGGACTTCGTCTACGCCGCGTTGCGCCGCGCCATCGTGGAGTGCACGCTGCCGCCCGGCGCGGCCTTGAACGAGCCGGTGGTGGCCGAGCAATTCGCGGTCAGCCGCAGTCCCGTGCGCGAAGCCTTCAGGGCCTTGGCCGCCGACGGCTTGCTCGACATCTTTCCGCAGCGCGGAAGCTTTGTGTCGCGCCTGGAGCGCGGGGCCTTGAACGATGCGCTGTTCGTGCGAGAAGCCATTGAGTGCGCCGCCGTGAGGCTGGCCGCCGCCGCGCCCCTGGCGGAGCGAAAAATGCTGTCCCGAATCGTGCAGCGCCACCGCGAGGCCTTGCGCTTCGAGGACCGCGACGCCAGTCTGGCGGCCGATGAGGATTTCCACAAAAGCATCGTGCTGCTCGCGGGCCACGCCTCGGCCTGGAGCGTGGTGCTCTCGGCCCGAACGCGGCTGGAGCGTCTGCGGCGGCTGGCCAACAAGACCATTCGCGGCAGTGAAGAGTCGGTGGAGCTGCACGACCAGATCGCCCAGGCCGTGATTGCGGGCGATGCGCAGCTGGCCGAGCAATTGCTGCGCGACCACATCCGGCAAGTGAGCGGTTTCATTGACCGGCTGGCCGAGATCTATCCGGCGTATGTGGCTTAGCGCGGCCAGGCTTGGGCCAGTGTGATCACCGCGTCCGGCGCTGGATGATCTTTCGGCCAGGGCCATGGGCGGCGCTATCATCGGCCCACGGCGGTATCTGTTCAAGGCCCGGGCCTGATCGCCGACAGAACATGTGAAAGATGGCCGTTTGTTTATGACGATATCAAGAGGTCCATCGCGCCCGGGTTTTCTGCGCAATGAAGTGCTGGCCGATCTTTTCGAGGCGACGGCGGCGCGGCAGCCCGAGCATGCGGCACTGGTCTTCGGCGAGCTGCGACTGAGCTATCGCGATCTGGATGAGCGCGCCAATGGGATGGCGCACCACCTGATGGCGAGAGGCGTGAAACCTGGCGACATCGTGGGCCTGTGGCTGCCCAGGGGCGTCGATCTGCTCGTCAGCCAACTGGCCATCGCCAAGACCGGGGCGGCCTGGCTGCCGCTGGATGTGGACACGCCCGCCGAGCGCGTGGCCGTCTGCCTGGAAGATGCGCAGGCGGTCGGCATCGTCACCGGCCATGGTTTGCACATGCCGTTGAACGCAGCCGCCTGTCCGGTGTGGGACCAGGCCGACCTGCGCGCGCAGACCGCACCGCCCTTGTTGCGCCGCCATGGCGCCAGGCCGGAGCACCCGGCCTACGTCATCTACACCTCGGGATCCACGGGCAAGCCCAAGGGCGTGCCGATCAGCCAGGGGGCGATCTGCCATTTCCTGCGCAGTGAGAATTCCGTCCTGGGCGTGCGTGCCGACGATGTCGTCTACCAAGGTTTTTCGGTCGCCTTCGACATGTCGTTCGAGGAGATCTGGATTTCCTATTTGGTGGGGGCCAGCTTGTGGATCGCCCCGCGCGAGATCACGGCCGACCCCGATGCCTTGCCGCGTGCCCTGGTCGCTCACGGTGTCAGCGTGCTGCACGCGGTGCCGACCCTGTTGGCGCTGTTCAGCGTTGACCTGCCTGGCGTGCGGCTGATCAACCTGGGGGGCGAGATGTGCCCGCAGGCGGTGGTGGATCGCTGGGCCACGCCTTCCCGGCGGATGTTCAACACCTACGGGCCGACCGAAGCCACCGTCTCCGCCAGCATTGCCGAGTTGCACGCAGGTCAGGCGGTGACGATTGGCGCCCCGCTGCCGAACTATGGTCTGCTGGTGGTGGATGGCGCGCTGAAGCTGCTCGACACCGGCGAAATCGGCGAGCTGTGCATCATCGGTCCCGGTGTTGCCCAGGGCTATCTGGGGCGGCCCGAACTGACGGCCGAAAAATTCGTCGCCAACCCGTGGATGGCAGACCCGGCGGAGCCGCGCCTTTACCGTACCGGGGATCTGGCGCGCCTTGATGCGCAGGGGCAGGTGCATTGCCTCGGACGGGTCGACGATCAGGTCAAGGTCCGCGGCTTTCGCGTCGAGCTCGGCGAGATCGACGCCCAACTGAGCCAACTGCTGAACAATGGCACGGCGGCCGTGGTGCTCAAGCCAGTCAACGGCATCGATCAGCTGGTGGCCTACGTGGTTGCCGGCGGCGATGCCGTGCCCACGCCTGGCGATTTGCGCCTGCGCTTGCGCGCCGTCTTGTCGCCCTACATGGTGCCCAGCCATTTCGAGGTCGTGCGCGAACTCCCTCGCCTGACCTCGGGCAAGATCGATCGCAAGGCCTTGCGCGCCTTGCCCATGAGCGAGGTCACCGCGCCCGCCGCATCGGACGAAGCCGAGAACGAAGTCGAGGCGGCGTTGTTCGCCGCGCTGGCGCGTCTGTTTCCCGGCCAGTCCATCCTGCGCACGGCGGACTTCTTCGACGACCTCGGCGGGCATTCGCTGCTGGCGGCGCGCCTGGTTTCGACGCTGCGGGAAGATGCGCGTTTCGTGCACATGACGGTCAATGACGTCTACCGCAACCGGCAGCTCGCGGCCATCGCCGAGGCCATGCAGGCCGGGATGGCCAAGCTCGGCGGCGCCGCCTTGCCCGAGTTCGTGGCCGTTCCCCGGTCGCGCCGCATGCTCTGCGGCGCGGTACAGGCGCTGGCATTGCCGTTCATGATCAGCCTGAATGTCATGAACTGGCTGGCCCCCTTTTTCACCTACCACTATTTCACCGGCGATGCGGGGGACAGCATTGCAGCCGCCGTGCTGGCGTCGGTGCTGGTCTTTCTTGCCAGCCACCTTTTCAGTCTGGCGGTGGCGATTCTCAGCAGCCGGCTGGTGTTGCGCGGGATCCAGCCCGGGCGCTACCCCTTGTGGGGCGTGACCTATTTCCGCTGGTGGCTGGCGGATAGACTGCGCCAGATCGCTCCGGCCTACCTGCTCTCGGGCTCTTCGCTGTACAACGGCTACCTGCGCGCCATGGGGGCGCAGGTGGGTGAGGATGTCGTGGTCGGCTCGGTCACCATCCAGCTGCCGCATCTGCTGCGCATAGGCGATGGCGCCAGCCTGGGCTCGAACGTCAATCTGGCGAATGTGCGCGTCGAGCGCGGTGAACTGGTGGTCGGCGCCATCGATATCGGCGCCGAAGGCTACGTGGGTTCGTACGCGGTCATGGAAGGGGATACCGCCATCGCTCCCTGGGGCCGGCTCGAAGGCCTGGCGGCCCTGGCGCGTGGCGGCCGCATTGCCGAGCGTGAAGTCTGGGATGGCTCGCCGGCGCGCCTGGTGCGCCAGCGCCAGTCCGGTGAGCGCCGCGCTCGGCCGCCGGTCACGCGGGCCCGGCGCATGGCCGAGTCCTTGTTCTTCACGGTCGGTGCCGCGCTGACGTCGGTGCTGTTCTTTCTGCCCATTTTCCCGGCCTTTGCGCTGATCGATGCCCTGGACGGCAGGGCGCTGACGCCGTCGCTCCAAGTGCATGGCTATGTGCTCTCGGTTTTCGAATACGCCTTGCTGGCTCTGCCCGCCAGCGCCGTGCTGATCGTCGGGACGGCATTGATCGCGGCGGCGATCCGCTGGACCGTACTGCCCAAGCTGCGGCCCGGAACCTGGCCGGTGCACAGCAACCTGTACTGCCGCAAGTGGCTGGCCAACCAGATCCAGGTGGCCAGCCTGCATGTACTGCATGGCGTGTATGCCACGGTATATGCACCGGTCTGGTATCGCATGCTGGGGGCGAAAATCGGGCGCCATGCCGAAATCTCGACCGCCATGGGGCTGATTCCGGACATGCTGACGCTGGGCGACGAGTCCTTCATCGCCGATGCGGTCATGCTGGGCGACGAGGAAGTGGATGGCGGGTGGATGTCGATCGACTATACGGTCATAGGCCGGCGCAGCTTTGTCGGCAACGGCGCTTACGTGCCCGACGGCACGACCTTGCCGCCCGACGTGCTGATCGGCGTCCAGTCCAAGGCGCCCGGCAGCGAGATGATGCAGCCGGGGCAGACCTGGGTGGGCTCGCCCGCGATCAGCCTGCCCTCGCGTGAAATCCTGCGGGGCTTCCCCGAGTCCATGACGTTCAAGCCGTCGATCTGGCGCTGGATAGGCCGCGCGCTGGTGGAAGCGCTGCGCATCGTGCTGCCGCTGTCCCTGATCATCGGCGCGGGATACGTGATTGTGCAAAACCTCATGCCGGTGGCCGGCGAGGAAGCATGGCTGGAACTGGTGCTGGATCTGGGCGTGGCCGGCATCTACTACGGCGTCGGCTGTTTCCTGTTCGTGGTGGCGCTCAAGTGGCTGCTGATCGGCCGCTACCAGCCGCGGGCGACGCCGATGTGGACGCCCTTCGTCTGGACGAGCGAAGCGCTGACCAGCATTTACGAGGCGATTGCCGTGCCCAACTTCCTCGAGTACCTGCGCGGCACGCCGATGCTGCCGTCTGCGCTGCGCCTGCTGGGCGTGAAGATAGGCCACGACGTGTACATCGATACGACCGACATCACCGAATTCGATTGCGTCCAGATCGGCGATCGCTGTGAGCTCAACGCATGGTCCGGCCCGCAGACCCATCTTTTTGAGGACCGGGTCATGAAGATAGGCCGGATCCAGATCGGTGACCGAGTGACGCTGGGCACGCGCAGCACGGTTCTGTACGACACCGTGATCGGGAATGGCGTATTGCTGGGCCCGCTGACCCTGGTCATGAAGGGGGAGAAGCTGCCGCCCGACAGCGCCTGGTTCGGCTCGCCAGCCCAGTCCTGGACGGGGTGATGCTCGTGACCCCCATGCCCCCTGAGCACAGGCCGGCATTGCGCGCAGCCGATCCCGCGGTGTGGCTGCTGCAAGGCCAGGGCCGGCATTTGCGCGGCGAGGCCAGGGCGCTGTTGCGGGCGCTACTCGCCGGCTATCTGGGGATGGCGCCCGAGCAGGTGCCCTTGCATTTCGTGCCCGGTCAGGCGCCGCAGGTCGACGCGCAGTGGCAAGGCATGGGCTTGTCGATCAGCATGAGCTACAGCCAGGATGTGGCGCTGATTGCCCTGTGCCCTGGCGCCCGCATAGGCGTCGATGTGACCGCCATCGCCGCCCTGCCGGACTGGGCGCAGGTGGCGAGGCTGTACCTGGGCCCGGAATCGGCGGCGCGCCTGGCCGCATGCGAGGCGGTGGCGCGCGAGACGATGTTCGCGCTGGCCTGGGCAGAGCTGGAAGCCCGCGGCAAATGCCTGGGCCTGGGCTTGCAGGAATGGTCGCCGGCCCGGCATGAGCGCTTGCAAGAGCGCTCCATCCTGGTGAGCGCGGCGGCGCTGGATGGATTGCGCCCAGGCCAGGCCTGGGCGCTGGCGGTCACACCTTGGTGCGCACGTAATAGCGTTGCGGCAGGCACCAGGCGATGATGACGAAGCTGACCACCAGGGCCGCGGCCAGCGCATACAAGCCCATCGAGGCGCTGCCCGTCACATCCTTGACCTTGCCCACCATATAGGGGCTGATCAGGCCGCCCAGCTGGCCTATGGAGTTGATCAGTGCAATTCCCGCGGCGGCGGCCATGCCCGTCAGAAAGCGCTGCGGGAACACCCAGAACAGGCCGATGGCCGAAATCACGCCCGTGGCGGCGAGCGTCAGCCCGAACATCAGGGCGGTGGTGTGCTCGCTGTACATGCCGCAAATAAAATAGCCTGCGCCGCCCGCCAGGGCGCTGAGCGCCAGGTGCCAGCGGCGTTCACCCGTGCGGTCGGAGTTCCGGCCCAGCAGGATCATCACCACGCCCGCGACCAGATAGGGGATGGACGAGATCAGGCCGATGGTGAATGTGTCCTGCGTGCCTGCCGTCTTGATCAGCTGGGGCATCCAGAACACCAGGCCGTAGATGCCGCCGGCCAGGCACATGTAGATCAGCGACAAGGTGTAGGTGGCAGGTTCGCGCAGTGCGGCGCTGAAGTTGTGGGCGTCCGCCTCCTTGGCGTCGCGGCTGACCATGTCGCTCCAGAACTTCTTGTCGCTGGCATTGAGCCACTTCGCATGCGAGATCTCGTCGTCGAGGTGCAGCCAGACAATGAGGCCCAGGACAATGGAGGGCAGGCCTTCGAGCAGGAACAGCCATTGCCAGCCGTGCAGGCCCATGGCGCCGTCCGTGAACTTCATGATGCCGCCCGAGATGGGGCCGCCGATGACGCCGCAGAAAGCGATGCCGGACATGAAGATGGTGTTGATGCGGCCGCGGCGCTTGGACGGGAACCACTTGGTGAAGTAGTACAGCGCGCCAGGCACGAACCCGGCTTCCAGGGCCCCGACCAGGAAGCGGATGAAATAAAAGCCCATCTCGCTGGTGACGAACATGGTGCAGGACGAGGCAATGCCCCAGGTGACCATGATGCGCGTGATCCAGACCCGGGCCCCCACGCGGTGCAGGATCATGTTGCTGGGCACTTCAAACAGGAAGTAGCCCACGAAGAAGATGCTCGCGCCCAGGCCGTAGACCGCGTCGGAAAATCCCAGCTCGCTTTGCATCTGCAGCTTGGCGAAGCTGATGTTCACGCGGTCCAGATAGGCCATCACCCAGCAAATCACCAGCAAGGGCATGAAGCGCCAGAAGACCTTGCTGTAGACCTCCTTCTCGCGTGAGGCTTCCCTGGTGTTCAATCCACTTTCCACATGCAGTGCAGTGTCCATTGCTTGTCTCCTTTTATTGATATGTCGCGCCGCTATGCTGCGGCGTGCGATGTGCGTCAGTAGGTGGCGCGGCCGCCGGAGAGGTCAAAAACCGCGCCGGTGGTGAAGGAGTTTTCGGCACTCACCAGCCAGCCCACCAGCGAGGCGATCTCGTCGACCTGCACGAACCGGCCCCGCGGGATCTTGGACAGCATGTAGTCGATGTGCTGCTGCGACATCTGGTCGAAGATCTTGGTCTTGGCCGCCGCGGGCGTGATGGCGTTGACGGAGATGTTCTGGCCCGCGGTTTCCTTGCCTATGCTCTTGGTGAGTGCAATCACTCCGGCCTTGGAGGCGCTGTAAGCGCAGGCGTTGGGGTTGCCTTCCTTGCCCGCGATGGAGGCCACGTTCACGACCCGGCCGTAGCCCTGGTCCACCATGCCCTTGACCAGCACCTTGTTGACGTTGAAGGTGCCGCTCAGGTTCACCTTGAGCACCTGGTCCCACTCGGCTTCGGGGTAGTCGACCGTGGGCGCGTTCACGCCCGCAATGCCCGCGCTGTTCACCAGGATGGACACAGTGCCCAGGGCCGCCGTGGTGTCGGCCGAGGCCTGTTCCACGCTGGCCATGTCGGTGATGTCCGTGACGACGGTGTGGACCGTGCCCAGGCCCTCCAGTGCCTGGCGGGCCGCCTGCAGTGCGCTCGGGTCGCGGTCCCAGATGGCCACCGCCGCACCGCCTTCGAGCAGGCGTTGCACCACGGACAGGCCAATGCCCTGGGCCCCGCCCGTGACCACGGCCACCTTGCCGGCGAAATCGTATTGGTTCATGGGGTTCTCCTCAGGCGGCGACGACGCGTTGCTGTTGTTCACCCAGGCCGTCTATGCCCAGGCGCATGGTCTGGCCGGCACGCAGGTAGACCGGCTCGGGTTTGATGCCCATGCCTACGCCTGGCGGGGTACCGGTGGAGATGACATCTCCGGGGTAAAGCGTCATGAACCGGCTCAGGTAGGCAATGATTTCCGGCACCTTGAAGATCATGGTGGCGGTGTTGCCGTTCTGGTAGCGGTGGCCGTCGACTTCCAGCCAGAGCCCGAGCTGGTGGGGATCGGGCACTTCATCGCGGGTGACCAGCCAGGGGCCCGTGGGGCCGAAGGTGTCGCAGCCCTTGCCCTTGTCCCAGGTGCCGCCGCGCTCGATCTGATAGGCGCGCTCGGACACATCGTTGACCACGCAGTAGCCCGCGACATGCTCCATGGCCTGGTGCTCCTCGATGTAGGAGGCGGTCTTGCCAATCACCACCCCGAGCTCGACTTCCCAGTCGGTCTTGACGGAGCCGCGTGGAATCCGCACGTCGTCGTTCGGTCCCACCACGGCCGAAGTCCACTTGTTGAACACCACCGGCTCCTGGGGAATGGGCATGTTCGATTCGGCGGCGTGGTCGGCGTAGTTCAAGCCTATGCAGACAAACTTGCCGATGCGGCCCACGCAGGCGCCCAGGCGCGGCTGGCCTTCGACGCGGGGCAGCGTGGACAAGTCCATCGCCTGGAGCTGGCGCAAGGCCGGGCCGGCCAGGAAGGGGCCATCGATGTCCGCGGTCAGGCTGGAAATGTCCCGGATGTGACCTTGTGGGTCCAGAACACCCGGTTTTTCCAGACCCAGAGGGCCGTAGCGCAACAACTTCATATAACGTCTCCATATGCTTCATTGGGATGGAGCAAAGTGTAGAAGCCGCGTTGACGCTTCCCCATGCGGAGATGGCCGCCCAGAGAACAGAATGGAATCTCCAGACAAACCCGAACAGGACAATCCCCAGCTCGCGAGCCTGCATGCCATGGGCGGGCGCCTGAAATTCAAGCAGCTCAAGCTGCTCATCGCCATCGAGGACATGGGCTCGGTTCACCAGGCCGCGGCGCTGCTGCACATGTCGCAGCCAGGAGTGAGCAAGGCCTTGAAGGAAATCGAGGAAGCCATAGGCGTGACGCTTTTCGCGCGCACCCCGCAAGGCCTGGTTCCCACCGACATGGGCGGCTGCGCCATCCGGTACGCGCGTCTGATGCTGTCCAGCCTCTCGCACATGCACCAGGAGTTGCTGAACATTTCCAGAACATCGGGGCTGCGCATTGCCGTGGGGACCATTGCCGGGGCCCTGGCGGCGGTGCTGGCCAATGCCTTGATCACGTTCAACCAGCTGCACCCCGATGTCACGGTGGAATTGCAGGAAGGCACCAGTGCCGACCTGCTTGAAGGCCTGCAAAGCGGCGTGCTGGATCTGGCGCTGTGCCGCACTTCCGTGGCCAAGCGCACGGACATCTTCCATTTCGAATGGTTGCATGACGAAGAAGTCGCCGTGGCCGTGTCGCCCATGCATGCCTTGAGCCAGACGCGCAATGTGCGCTGGGAGCAGGTGGTGCAGTACCCATGGATACTGTTTCCCGGCCATATGCCCTTGCGCACGCTGCTCGAGCGAGAAGCGGCGAGCAACGGCGTGGTGCTGGGATTTCGGCCGGTGGAAACCGCGTCGACTTTCGCCACCGCCTTGCTGCTCAACAAAAGCCCGGAAATGGTGGCCTTGATGTCACTGGAAACGCTGGAGTTCTTCGCCGCGCGCGGCACGGTGGCGCGTCTGGATCTGAAAGTGCATGCCAGCGCGGAGCCCTATGGCATCGTCACGCGCGCCGGCGCGGTGGAACCCGACATCCTGGCCGCGCTCAAGGACTGCATCCGCCGGCAGGCCTTGTCCGCGCCGCGGCGCCCATAAACGGCAGGCCATGGGCGGGGCCAGCGCAGGCCGGCCCCATAGGTGCGAGAATTTCGGCCTTTTACCCAAGGACCCGCTGGCGCGCTTTTCCATGTCACTTTTCGACCCCACCGTTCTCATTTTGCTGGCCCTGGCCGGCGTCAGCGTGTTTGCCGGCAATCACACCGTGGCCGCCGCCATGGTGGCGCTGATCGTCATTCGCCTGTCGCCCCTCGCGCTGTATTTCCCCTGGCTGCAGAAGAATGGGCTCAACATCGGCATTTTTCTGCTGATGATCGCGGTCATGGTGCCCATCGCCAGCGGCCAGATCGCGGCCCTGGATCTGTTGAAGTCATTCACCGAGTGGAAGTCCGTCGCGGCCATTGCGGTGGGCATCTTCGTCGCCTGGCTGGGCGGGCGCGGCGTCACTGTCCTGTCGGCGCAGCCCGGCGTGGTGGCCGGGCTCATGGTCGGCACCATCCTGGGCGTGGCTTTCTTTCGCGGCGTGCCCGTGGGACCGCTGATTGCGGCCGGGCTGCTGTCCTTGCTGCTCGGAAAGTCGTGAAAGGCGGGGGCCGCGTCTGGCTCCCGCTCACCTGCCGTCGAACTATGCGGTTCCGTCAGAGCCCATGAGCGATGCATTGACCGCTTGGTACTCGAAGTCGCCATCCTCGAAGATGACGAGAAACCAGAACGATTGTTCGGGACTGCCAAGCAGCTCCTTGAGGTCCGAAGCGGGTCTTGAGAGCTGGACTCTGACGTCGAGCGGCAGCTCCTGGGCTTCGGCCAGGCGCTGCCTGGGCACGGCTTCCAGCTCGGGCGCTGCTTCCCTGAGGTCCAGCAGCACCATCAGGTCGTTCGTGCCGAAATGCCGCTGAGCGGCTTGGGCGAATGTGAAGACCCGATCGTCGATGATCTCCATGAGGCGTTGCGAAGACGATGTGCTCAAGCGAACTTACTCCTGTGGCTGGTGAATTGCCTGGGATGGTACGCCAAGTCGGCAGGGGCCCATGCCATCTGCCGGCCGCCCCTCAAGCCACGGCCACCGGCTTTCCATAGGTGTCGCGCAGCGTGCTCTTCATCACCTTGCCCATGGCGTTGCGGGGCAGTTCGGGCACGAAGAACACATGCTTGGGCACCTTGTAGTTGGCCAGCTGGCCCTTGAGGGCCTGGATGATCTCGTCGCCGCCGAGGCCGTCGTTCTTGCGCACCACCACGGCCGTCACGGCTTCGCCAAAGTCCCGGTCGGCGATGCCGATCACGGCGGACTCGCCCACGCCCGGCAGGGCATCGATGGCCATTTCCACTTCCTTGGGATAGACGTTGTAGCCTCCCGAGATGACCAGGTCCTTGGCGCGGCCGACGATGGTCAGGTAGCCGTCACTGCTCAGAATGCCCTGGTCGCCCGTGCGGAACCAGCCATCGGCCGTGAATTCCTCGGCGGTTTTTTCGGGCTTGCGCCAGTAGCCTTTCATCACGCCGCTGCCGCAGATCTGGATGCCGCCGATCTGGTCGGCGGGCAGGAGCCGGTCCTGGTCGTCGGTGATCCGCACCTCGACACCGTCAATAGCCTGGCCCACGGAGCCAATGCGCCGCTCGCCCGCGCAGGGGTTGGACGTGATGATGGCCGACTCCGTCATGCCGTAGCGCTCCAGCACGATCTGGCCCGTGCGCTGCAGGAAATCGCGGTTGGTGTCGGCCAGCAGGGGCGCCGAGCCGGACACGAACAGGCGCATATTGGCGCTGCAGGCGGCGGTGAAGCCGGGCTGGTCGAGCAGGCGGGTGTAGAAGGTGGGCACGCCCATCATCACCGTCGCCCTGGGCAGCAAGGACAGCACCTGCTGGGCGTTGAATTTCTTCAGGAACAGCATGCGGCTGCCCGACAGCAGGGCGCAGTGGCCGGAAATGAACAGCCCGTGGGCATGGAACAGGGGCAGGGCGTGGAGCAGCACGTCCTTGGCGGTGAAGCCCCACAGCTGGGTCAGGGCCTGGCCGTTGCTCAGCAGGCTGGCGTGGGTGAGCATGGCGCCCTTGGGGCGGCCGGTGGTGCCCGAGGTGTAGATGATGACGGCCACCGCATCGCCAGGCATTTGCACGGTGTCGAAGTCCGCGGCTTGCGCCTCGGCCAGCAGGTCCAGGCTGCCGTCGCCTGCGTCGCTCAAGCCCATGACGTGGGCGACGCCATGGCGCCGCGCGAGTTCACTCTTGGCGGCAAGCTCCGCGGGCTCGCAGACGAATACCCGGGGCTCGGCGTCGCCCAGGAAGTACTCCAGCTCGTTGATCTGGTAGGCGGTGTTGAGCGGCAGGTAGATGGCGCCCATGCGCAGGGTGGCGAGGTAGAGGCAGTAGTTGCGGGCCGATTTTTCGACCTGCACGGCCACGCGGTCGCCGGGCTGCACGCCCAGCTGGGTCAGGGCGTGGGCGTAGCGCGCGGTCGTGTCCAGCATCTGGGCGTAGCTGAGGATCTGGCCGTCGTCGGTTTCGAGGAAGGGCGCACCGCCGGCCTGGCGGGCGATGATTTCAAAGGCGGCGAAGATATTGGCGTTCATGGCTTGGCGGGAGTGGGTGGCGTTTGCGGGAGGGGCGGAGGTCAGACCGGCGCGCTGACGGTGTCCGCCACGCCCAGTTCGACGTAGTCGGAAGCAGCGGCGCAGGCATTCGAAATGGCCGCATCCGGGCGGGTCAGAATGCTGCTCAGCGATGTCTGGGGCAGCGTTCGCACACTGCCTTCGGGAGCGATGTCCACCGAGGACGCCGCGCCGGCGACGGCGATGTAGATGCCGCCGGAGATCTCGCCGGCGATGCGCAGTCGCACGGCCTGGCCGCGGTGCACGCGGCGGCGCACGCTGCGCGCCAGGTGCACCAGGTACTGGCTGAGGATCAGGTTCTCGTCCCCCAGGTGCAGGCTGTGGCCGGCGCAGTCTATCCACAGCTCCAGGGGGGTCTGGGTTTGTTCGACCAGGGCGGCGAATTGCAGCGCATCGGCGGCCCCGACGCAGGCCCGTCCGCCGCAGCGCAGCGTGCCCTGTTCGGGGCGGCCGGCGAAGCGCGCTGTCGGCGGTGGCGCGGTCTCGCCCAGGCGCAGGCCGAGCATGCGGCGTTCTTCGTCCAGGGTGTCCGGCAAGGGGCCGGTGGGCAGTTCCTGCACCCAGTCCCGCAGCGCTGCGGCATAGGCGGGCAGGCTGTCGTCAAGCAGGCGCTCGGCGCCGCCATGGCGGCAGCGGGCCAGGCCGCCGATGGCGTCGCGCACCGCGGCCAGGGAGCCGCCGCCGGCGCTTTCCAGCACCCGGGGGCCGGACATCGCCAGCACGGTGTCCGGGGCGTAGCAGCGCTGGCTGGCAGCGAAAGCCAGCATGCTGGCCCCGCCAAAGACATTGCGCCCGAGCAGGGCGATCATGGGCAGACCGGCCAGGCTGGCGTCGAGCAGCTCGGTCATCAGCGCGCGCAGCGCGCCCTGGATGGCCAGCCCTGCGTCCAGGCGGGCGCCGGCCGAGTCGATCAGCAGCACCAGGGGGGTCTGCGTTTGCCGCGCGCGGCGGACCATGCGGCGCAGGTCCGCGCATTCGGCGCTGCCCAGCACGCCCTTGTCCAGCGCCGGATCGGTGGCCACGGCCAGGACCGGGCGGCCGGCCACCGTGGCGCGGGCCAGGCGCAGGCCGGATTCGGCGGGCAGCAAGCTGTCGGATCCGGCGTCGAACAGCGCTGCCAGCCGGTCCGCGACCGGTGCGCTGGTGAAAGGGGCGGCAAGCACGGCGTTCATGTCTGTCACTTGTTGTCCGCGCCCGCGCCAGCGCGCTGCGTGATGGCCTTGTGCTTGGCGCCGTCGCTGATCGCCCAGTCCTTGAACTCTTGCGGCGAGACCGAAGGCCAGGCCACGTTGCCCTGCTTCTCCAGCCTGGCCTTGACTTCGGGGTCGCGCAACACCTGGGCGCTGGCCTCGAACAGCTTCTTGACCATTTCCGGCGGCAGCTTGGCCGGGCCGTAGAGGCCGAACCAGAGGTTGAAGTCGTAGTCCTTGATGCCCGACTCATTCATGCCCGGCAGATCGGGAAACAGCGGCGAGCGCTCGGCCGTGGTCACTGCCAGCGGCTTCAGCTTGCCGGCCTGGACCATGGGCATGACCGAGGGCGGCGTGCCGAAAGTCATGTCCACGTCGCCCGCGGCGACTGCCTGGATGGACGGCGCGCCGCCCTTGTACGGCACATGCAGCATGTCGATGGCCGCCGCGTGGGCAAAGGCAGCGCCGGCCAGATGGGTCACTACGCCGGCGCCAGAAGACGCATAGGTCAGCTTGCCCGGATTCTTGCGCGCCTGCTCCATCAAGCCCTTGACGCTTTTTTCCGGGAAATCCTTGTTGACCGCCAGCAGCATGGGCGAATTGCTCCAGCGCGCGATGGGCGTGAAGCTTTTCACGCCGTCGTAGCGCGCGCTCTTGTACAGCAGTTGGTCGGAGCCGTAGAGATTGGCCGTGCCCAGCAGCAGCGTGTAGCCGTCGGGCTGGGCACGCGACACCAGCTCCGACGCCAGCGTGGTGCCCGCGCCCGGCCGGTTGTCGACGACCACCGCCTGGGATAGCACGCGGCCGAGCTTTTCGCCCACGATGCGTGCCACCGCATCCGCGCCGCCGCCGGCGGGGAAGCCCACGACCAGCGTGATCGGCCGGGAAGGATAGGTATCCGCGAATGCCACCGAGCCGGCGGCAACGGTCAACGCGGCCAGCAATGCTTTCTTGAACATGTCTTGTCTCCTTGGGGTTGGACTTCAGGGTCGCAGCTGCCCTGCAGTCATCGCCCTGAACTGCCTTTTTTCGGTCCGCGGAAGCGGCCCGTGGCGGTTTTTATGGGTCCAATGTAAGAGTGCTGTAGATAATTTAAAAATATGATATTTTTATTGCTCGATCGGATTTACTTATGAATGAGCAACAAACATGGACCTGCGGCAGCTGCGGTATTTCGTCAAGGTAGTGGAGTGCGGCAACGTCACGCGCGCCAGCGAGGCACTGCATATCGCGCAGCCGGCCGTCAGCCAGCAGATGCGCAATCTGGAGCGCGACCTGGACATGCGGCTGCTGGAGCGCAGCGTGCATGGCGTGGCGCCGACCGCGGCCGGACAGACGCTTTATCGCCATGCGCTGGAGCTGCTGCGCCAGGCCGACAGCACGCGCGAGCTGCTGCGCCAGGACGCGGAGCTGCCGCAAGGCCGTGTCTCGGTCGCCTTGCCGTCGAGCACGGCGCGGATGGTGGCCATCCCGCTGGCACGCATGATCCGCGACCGTTACCCGGGCATCGCGCTGGAATTGGTGGAAGCGCCGAGCGCGGAGCTGGCCAGCCTGCTCACCAGCGGACGGGTGGATCTGGCCGTGATCGTCGATGCGGTCCCCACGCGCAGCATCGCCATGCAGCATCTGCTGACCGAGGCCTTGCACCTGATCGCCTGGCCGGAATTTCCCATGCCGGATGGGCCCATCGCTATTGCGGAACTGGCGCGCATGCCGCTGCTGCTGCCGAGTGCGCCGAACACGATCCGCAGCCATGTCGAGTGGGCCATGCGCGAAGCCGGCTTGCCCTGCGAGATCCGTTTCGAAGCCAGTTCAACGGCCTTGCTGTTCGCCGCCGTGATGGCGCAGCTGGGCGTGACCATACTGCCCTGGAGCGCTGCCCATATCGAGCTCAGCGAGCGCAAGCTCAAGCTGGCCAAGGTCGACCACCGCCTGTTCTCGCGCGACCTGTCCCTGTGCTGGCGCGATACGGCCTTGCTCAGCAATGCCGTGCAAAAGGCCAAGGCGAGCATTCTCGAGCTCTTCGACGGTCCCGAGAAGTGGCCGGAGTGGGTGGCCTCGGCGTAGTGCGCGCTGGACGGGCTACGCCTGGTCGGGGGGGCCGAAACCGGAGGCGGGTGCGACCGGCAGCAGCAACTGCGAGGCCCGTCCCGGCGCCATGTGGATGCGGTTGCGGGCCGTCTGGCGGGGTCCGGCGCTGCCTTCCGGCGCGCCCGTGTTCGGGTTCACGTCGAAGCGGGGGAAATTGCTGCTGGAAATGTCCAGGCGGATGCGGTGCCCCTTCTTGAACAGATTGGACGTGGGCATGGGCTCGATCGTGATTTCAGCCACCTCGCCGGGCGCCAGCAGCTCGGGTTGTTCCCAGGACCGCCGGTACCGGCAGCGCAGGATGCCGTCGGTGAGATTCATGGCGTAACCCTGCGGATAGTCGGCGCTGGGGGGGTAGAGGTCGATGAGCTTGGCGGTGAAATCGGTGTCGGGCGCGCTCGACGAAATCCACAGCTTGATCACCACCGGGCCCGTGATTTCCAGATCCTGCGCCAGCGGCGGCGACTCGAACACCAGCACATCCTCGCGTTCGGCCAGCGGGCCATGGGGAAGCCGCGCACCGAATAGGTTTTCGTGGGTGCGCTGGTCGTAGGCACCGGCGGTCATCAGCGGCTCGCCGGAAGTGATGGAGCCGCCTATGGTGGGCACCGGGTTGGCCGGATCGAACGTATACGCCAGCACATCGTCCTGTTCGGCAGGCTGCAAGGCCAGTGTGCCGTCGGCGTGCAAATACCAGGGCACGAACTCGGTGCCCGGCAGCGGCCAGTCGCTGGCACTGCGCCAGCAGCCGCCGTGATCGAGCCGCCCCTGGGCTGTGCGCGTGCCCGTGCCTCCGCCCATGCGGAAGTAGCGCACGGCGGGATCCTCGGCCGGGGCCGGGGTTTCGCCTTGCAGCCAGCGGTCAAACCACTGCGCACGCAAGGCGAGATAGTTCTCCGCCAGCGAGCCGTCCAGCCTGGCCGCGGGCCCGAAATCCACGTCCCCCGCGTAGCTCACGCTGCGCTCGCCATGGGTCCAGGGGCCCAGAATCATGCGGGCCACGCCGCGTTCGCGCTGCGAGATGCCGGTGTAGTTGTCGGTCGTGGTCTGGGCGTAGGGGTCCCACCAGCCGCACATCAGCAGGGTGGGGATGCCGTCGAATGTGTCGTAGTGGCCCGCGGCATACAGCTCCGGCTGACGCCAGTAGTCATCAAAGCTGCCGTGCTCCCATTGCTCGAACAGATAGCTTTCGTACTCGGGCGCCGACCGGAGCGGTGAATGTCCGCGCTGCCATGGCATGGCGGCGAACCACGCGCCTATGTCCTCGGCGGCCAGCGCCGCGTGGATGGCGGGATCGCGCTTCGCGGCGCCGCTTTCCAGCGCATTCTTGTGGGCCCAGGTGGCTTGCTTGAGTTCAAAAGCGCCGCCGTGGCGTATGCCGCCGCGAAAGGCATTGGCAAAACCGCCGCATTCGATGAACATCGCGGCCAGCCCGGGCGGGCGCTGGCTGACCAGCGCGGTTTGCGTATGGCCGGCATAGGACATGCCGTAGGTGCCGATGCGGCCGTTGCACCAGGCTTGCTGGCCCACCCACGCCAGCGTGTCGAAACCGTCGTCCGCCTCGCCCAGGTACTTCTTGAAGCGCCCTTCGGACGCGTAGCGGCCACGGCAGTCCTGCACCACCACGGCGTAGCCGCGTCGCGCAAAGCGGGACGCAATCTCCGCGCGCTTCACGGGCCGAGGATCCTGGGCCGTGCGTTCGCGTATGGTTTCCTTGTGCTTGCCGTAGGGCGTGCGCTCCACCAGCACCGGAAACGGGCCGGGCCGGCCGTTGCCGGCCGGTAGATAGATGTCGGTTGCAAGGCAGACGCCATCGCGCATTTCAACCTTGACGCTGCGCAGAATCTTCACGCCGTCGATGTCATCGCTCGTCATTCGGGTGGGATCCTTCAGTCGATTTTCAGGTTGCGCTCTTTGATGACCTTGGTCCAGCGGGCCGTGTCATCCTTGATGTACTGCGCCAGTTCCTGCGCGCTGCTTGGACGCGGTTCGGCGCCTTGCTCGATCAGCTTGCGTACCACCTCCGGGTCGGCCAGCGCGCGCTGCAGGTCGGTGCTGGTCTTGGCGATGATGTTGGCCGGCGTACGCGACGGCGCGAACAGCGCATACCAGATCTCGTACTCGAAGCCTGGCACACCAGACTCCGCCACGGTGGGCACGTCGGGCAGGGAGCGGTCGCGGCGCGCGCTGGCCACGGCCAGGGGCGTGAGCTTGCCGGCCTTGATGTACGGCATGACGCTGGGCACGGCATTGATGCCCATTTGTACGTGCCCGCCCGCCAGTTCGTTCACCGAGGGGGCGCCGCCCTTGTAAGGCACGTGCACCATCTTGGTGTCGCTCATGGCCATGAAAAGCTCCATGGCCAGGTGGTTGGGGCTGCCATGGCCGCTGGAGCTGAAGTTCAGCTCGCCGGGATTCTTCTTTGCCAGCGCCACCAGTTCCTTGACCGACTTGATGCCCAGCGAGGGGTGAACCACCAGAACGGGCACATTCGCCACGACCCGCCCTATGGGCGCGAAATCCCGTGTCGGGTTGAAAGGCAGTTTGGAATTGATCAGCGGGTGCGTCACGATGCTCGAGCCCGCACCCAGCAGCAAGGTGTAGCCATCGGGCGCTGCCAGGGCGGCCGCCTGCAGTCCCGGAACGCCCGGGCGGTTGTCGATGATGACGGGCTTGCTCCAGTAGTCGGAGAGCTTGAGCGCCACCACGCGCATGGCGTTGTCGGCCGCGCCGCCCGCGGGAAATGGCACGATGATGCGCACGGGTTTGTCGGGGTAGGCCGCGAAAGCGGCTTGCGTGCTCAGTGCTGCCAGGGCGGCCAGCAGGAAACGTCGGGTCTTGATCATGATCATGCTGCTTTAGAAGTTGTGCTGAATGCCGGCGCCGACACTGCGGATGGTGTCGTTGGGCAGCCGTGAATTGGGGTCTTGGCGATCGAAAAAGGCATAAATGCGGGTCCGCTTGCTGAGCGGATGGTCGTAGCCCAGCTGGAATTTCTTGAGGCTTGCGTTGCGATCGCTTTGCACATCACGCGTCATGTAGTTGGCGACGAGCTTGCTGTCGCTGCTCCCCACCTTGACCGAGGCGCCCACCAGCCGGATATTGACCTGGCTGCGCGTGGTCGGTCCGCCCTGGTAGTTGTCGCGCCCGGCAATGGCCCAGGCCTTCACGACGCCGAAGTCATAGGAACCCACCAGCATCCATTTGTCCTTGAAGCTGTTGAGGGTGGCTCCGCCCTTCCTCTTGTCCTGACCGTAGGCTACGCCAAGTCCGAGCGGGCCTTTGCCTTCGCCGTAGCTCAGGGACAGATCGGTCTGCTTGATGTCGCTCTCCGAACGTACCGGCCCGGCGGGGACTTCGGCCACGCCTTCACCGTTCATGTAGTAGCGCGCGCGAAAGACCACATCGCCGAACTTGGGGCTGATGTAGCCAATCGCATTGGACTCGCGATTGCGCGAGTTCAGCACCGAGGTGCCGATCGCCGTGGCCCCGGCATCGTGGATCACGAACTCGGTGTGGCGCGTGATGAGCGAATAAATGGGCGAGCCGGTCGGGTTGACGGAGTCGAGTCGCCCAGTGGCGATCGCCCCGAATCCGCCCGTGAGGCCGACATAGGAGTTGCGAAAGGCCGGCGTGTTCAGCGCACCCGTATCGGCGGCCAGGCCCATCTCCAGACCGAAGACCGCGTTCAGGCCCCCGCCCAAGTCTTCCGTGCCCCGAAAGCCGAGGCGGGAGGCGTTGTCTCGCACAAGTGCCTGGGTGAGCGAGCCTGTCTTGGTGCTTTCCAGGTTGGTGTCCAGCCTGCCGTAAATCGTGACCGTGCTTTGCGCCAGGGCGGCCAGGGGCGCAGCGGCGGCGCAGGCCATGGCGAATGAAAGGCTGGTCAATCTGATCTTCATGTTCTTGCTCCTGAATGCTTGTTTTGTTAGGTGATTCGCTGTATCAAATTTCTGAAGCAGATCCCATCCCTGGTTTGCTTGCTGTTGCCTCGTGACGCATCATTTTGTGATTGCACGCCAATAATGATACAGCGTCTCATTGTGCGATACAAGAAAAACAAAACAGGCCTGAACGCAGCGCAAGAACCGCTCCCTGGACAGCTGCGCCAGCCAAGCGCGTCACTTTTGCGGCTCCCGGCCGGGGGGAGGGCGCCAGTAGAATGGCCTGCTGATTCACACTACCGCCGGAGATAAATGGACTACACCGTCGCCTCAGTCGATGAGGCTCTTAGCTTGCTGGTGCATGTCGCCAATTCGCCGGGGCTGGGAGTCACCGAACTTGCCAAGCGCTCGGGCAACACCAAGGCCCGGGCGTTCCGGCTGCTCAGCACGCTGGAGGACCGCGGATTTGTGCAGCGGCGGGGCGAACTTGCGACCTACCAACTGGGCTACAAGACACTGCTGATCGGACTGGCCGCGCAGGAGCAGGTCAGCCTGGTACGCCAGGCCGAGCCCTACTTGCACGCGCTGGGTGAGCGTTTCAACGAAAACGTGCAGGTGCGGGTGCGCGACGGCTTGGAGTCGGTGTGTGTCGCGCGTTGGGAGTCCACCCACGATGTGCGCATTCATGGCGGGGTTGGCAGGACCCGGCCGCTCCATGCCGGCGCCTCGGGGAAAATTCTGCTGGCCTTTGCCGATGAGGCCTTGAGCCAGGCCTACCTGGGGTCGGAGCTGCACCGCTTCACCGCCAGCACGATCACACAGCGCAGCAAGCTCACGCAGGAACTGAGCCATGTGCGGCAAAAAGGCTATGCCACGTCGATTGGCGAAATCGCCATGGATGTCATTTCATTGGCGGCTCCGGTGCGTGATGCCAGCGGCCAGGTGATTGCGGCGCTGGGTATCTCAATACCTTCCAGCCGCCTGACCCCGGATGGCCTGGAGCGTTTCATTCCACCGGTTTGCGAGGCGGCTCAGGCGCTTTCGGCCGAGCTTGGCTACCGCCACGAGCGCTGACGCGGGCCTCAGAGCGGCGAGAATGGAACGCATGCAAAGAACATCTCATTTTCCAGCTGCGGCCCGCCGCTGGCTGGTTCCCGGTTTGCTGGCCGCCGTCGCCGTCGCGGGCTGCTCCTCGGCACCGCCGGTCGCCACCAAGCCAGCGACACCATCGCTGGCCGGCGCCAGCGCGGCCCCCGCCGACGAAATCGAGCACAAGCAGAAATTTGCCCGCTGGGTGGCGGAGTTTCGCGCCAGCGCAGGCGCGGCCGGCATCGACGAGGCAACGCTGCAATCCGCCTTCGATGACGTGCGCTTCGTGCCGCGCGTCATCGTGGCGGACCGGGCGCAGCCCGAGTTCACGCGCACGGTGTGGGCCTACCTCGACAGCGCGGTGTCGGCGCAGCGGGTCGCGCGCGGCCAGGACAAGTTGCGCCAACTGCGTCCCGGCGTCGACGCCATCACCGCGCCCTACGGCGTGCCGACCGAAATCATCGTCGCGATCTGGGGCATGGAGAGCAATTACGGCAGCAATGTCGGCGACATTCCGACCATAGACGCCCTGGCGACGCTGGGCTTCGAGGGCCGGCGCGAAGCGTGGGCGCGCGGCCAGTTGCTCGCCGCCTTGAAAATCCTGCAGAACCGCGATATTCCCCGCGCGCAGATGATTGGTTCGTGGGCCGGTGCCATGGGCCAGACGCAATTCCTGCCGTCGAACTTTCTGGCCTATGCGGTCGATGCCGATGGCGATGGCCGCCGCGACATCTGGGGCAGCGTGCCCGATGTGATGGCGTCGACGGCCAACTTCCTGGCCCGCTCCGGGTGGCAAGCCGGCCAGCCCTGGGGGCAGGAGGTCCGTTTGCCGCCGGGATTCGACTACGCGCGGGCCGACGATGTGCGCCAGCCCGCCAGCCAATGGGCGAGCGAAGGCGTGCAGTCCATGGACGGCGCGCCGCTGCCTGCGCTCGAAGGCGCCTCGATTTTGCTGCCCGCTGGCGCACGCGGGCCGGCCTTCCTGGTCGGGCAGAACTTCCGCACCATCCTGCGCTACAACAACTCGACCAGCTATGCGCTGGCCGTCGGCTTGCTGGCGCAGAAGCTGGCGGGCGGCCCCGGGGTGCAGACGCCCTGGCCGCGCGATCTGCAGGCACTGAGCAGCAGCCAGGTGCGGGCCTTGCAGACGGCGCTGAACGCCCGTGGCTTCGACACGGGAACGCCCGACGGCACCATGGGCCCGGCCACGCGGCGCGGCGTGCGCCAATACCAGCTGAGCGTGGGCCTGCCGGCCGACGGCTATCCGACGCTGGATCTGCTGCAGCGCCTGCAGTGACGCGCAAGCCGCTGTCGATATCGTCGCGCACCAGGTGCCAGGGACCGGCGGCCACCCCAAGGCCGGGGACGGCCGTGCCCACGCGGCCTTGATCGTGCATCCGACGCCGTGTCTAGCGCTTGGGAGGCGAGGGCGGCAGAATCCAGCCCGGATTCTGCTGGATGAGGCTCTGGCTGACGGCCTGCACTTCCTGCATCGCGGTCGTGGCGATGGCCGTGGGACTGCCCAGGCGGCGCGTCACGATGCCGACCGAGCGCAAAGGGCCGTCCGAGATCTCGGAGGTCTGTAGCTCGTTGACGCTGGGGATGGTCTTGGTGCCCAGGTAGGGCAGCACGGCCACGCCTATTTCTTTCTTCACCAGCGCGACAACCGTCGCCATCTGCTCCACCTGCATCTTGGGCCGGTATTCAATGCCGCGATTCAAATAGGCGGCACTCATGTAACGCATGGCCGTGCTGGCATCCGTCAGCGTGATCAGCGGCAGGTGCATCAGCTGCTCCAGCCGGATACGGTGAGGCACTTGCGCACGCCATTTGCCGTGGCTCAGCACCATGAACCTGTCGCGCAGCAGTTCCTGGTATTGCAGGTCCGGATGCGATGGCGCGACCGATGCGAGGGCAAAGTCCACTTCATGGTTCAGCAGGCGCTGTATGCACATGCTGTTGGCGCAGTCATGCAGCGTGATTCGCGGGGCGTTGATGGCCTGCTCCAGTGCCGCGCACACTTCCGGCAACACGACCTGGGCCAGGGACGGCCAGGCCGCAATCGACAGTTGCACCGCAGCCTGCTCGGCCGACGACTGCATGCGCTGCAGGCCGGCTTCGTACTCGCCGACGATGGTGCGCGCAATCGTCGCCAGATTGGCGCCGCCTGCCGTGAGCCGGACGCTGCGCGTGGTGCGCTCGAACAGCGTCAGGCCCAGGCTGGCTTCCAGGTCGCGTATCACTTTGCTCAGCGACGGCTGCGTCATGAACAGCTGTTCGGCCGTCTTGCTGAAGTTGAGCGACTCGCTCAGCGCCAGGAACATGCGCAGCTGCTTGGGGGAGATATTCATTCTTTTTAACTATAAATCAATAGATAGAAAGAATTTCAGAAATATATGTGATGCACCTAGCATCCACCTGTCGCTGACGAATACCGCAGCAAAAAACCTCGTGCACACCGCACGAAACCCACCCAACAGCAGGAGTAGGCAAGTGGCCCGTATACCTTACGCAGATTGCAATAACGAGGCCGTGCGCCCTTTGGCCCAGCGCATCGTCGCCGAGCGCGGCGAAATCCTGCATCTGTACCAGATGCTGATGCACAGCACGCCCCTGGCCGAAGGCTGGCTCAACTACCTGACGGCCGTGCGCCAGAAAACCTCTCTTTCCGGCGCTCTGCGCGAGCTCATCATCATGCGCGTGGCCTTGCTGAACAACGCGCCCTATGAAGCCGATCAGCATGCGCCCATCGCGCTGCAGGAAGGCGTTTCACAGGCCAAGCTCGACGCCCTGAATGAATGGCGTGCCTGCGCGCTGTTTGATGCGCAAGAGCAGGCCGTGCTGGCCTACACCGACGCCATGACGCGCCAGATACAAGTCCCCGACGACGTGTTTGCCGCCGTCAGGGCACTTTATGCGCCCCCGCAAATGGTGGAAATCACCGCCACCATTGCCGCCTACAACATGGTTTCACGCTTCCTGGAAGCGTTGCAGATTCACTCGCACGACGCGCGTTGACGGGGGAGCAGAAGGCAGGCCCAAAGAGGCGTCGCTGCGACCGGGTTTCAAAACTACCAACGAGGAGACAACACCATGATCAAGAAATTCACCTGGGTGGCGGCTTTGCTTTTGCCTCTGGCGGCCGGGGCCCAAGATGTCTGGCCTGCCAAGGCCATCACTTTTGTCGTGCCGTATCCGCCGGGAGGCCCCACGGATTTGATGGCGCGGCTGATTGCCACGCCGCTGTCGCAGAAGCTGAATGTGCCGGTCATCGTGGAGAACAAGGCCGGTGCCAGCGGAAACATAGGCACGGCGCAGGTGGTGAAAGCCAAGGCGGACGGCTACACCATCCTGCTGGCGGCCAGCGGCAACCTCACCGCGAACCAGTATCTGTACAAGAAGCTGGACTTCGACCCTATCAAGGATTTGGCGCCGGTCATTCAGATCTCCAAGTTTCCCCTGGTGCTGGAAGTCTCGGAGAAAAGTCCCATCAAGTCGTTTCAGGACTATGTGAAATTCGCCAAGAACCCGGACAACCGGGCCACGTTTGGCTCCGCCAGCAATGGCTCGCCCCAGCACCTGGGCGCGGAGCTTTTCAAGGAAACTGCCAAGGTGGACCTGTCCCACGTGCCCTACAAGGGCGCCGGCCCGGCCCTCATCGATTTGATGGGCGGGCAGATCACCAGCATGTTCGATATTTTGGGCAGCTCGATTTCGCACATCAAGTCGGGCAAACTCCGGCCGCTGGCCGTGACCACCAAGGAGCGCTCCCCATTGCTGCCGAATGTGCCCTCGATTGCCGAGATGGGTTTTCCCAACTTCGAGTACTACGCATGGCACGGCATATCCACTGCGGCCGGCACGCCCAAGCCCGTCATCGCCAGGCTGAACACCGAACTGCGCGGCATTTTCAACGACCCCGCCTTCAAGGCGAAGTGGCTGGAAATCGGCTCGGAACCGGTGGCCGGCACGCCTGAGGAGTTTGCCGCCTTCATTCAATCGGAGGCGCGAAAAATGGGGCCGCTGATCAAGGCGCTGGACGTTCACCTGGACTGAAGCGCGACTGGACGAACAAAGGGTGCCGCCGGGCACCCTTTTGCTTGCTGCGGATAGCTCGACCTTTACTGGTCCAGAGCGAGGCGGTAGACGCTGTAACTGCCGTCGCCGCCGTTGATGCCGTTGTCGTCGGCCCGGTCCAGGCTGATGTTGCTCAGGCCCGCGGCCAGGGCCACGCCCAGCTCGTTCGGGGCGGATTTGAACAGCAGCTTGCCCTTGGTCGCCACCTTGGTGAAACGCCAGCTGCTGCTCGAGCCGTTGCCGGCGCGGGTGATGGTCTTCTTTGCCTTGACGTAGTTCAGCACCACTTCGCGGTTGGCGTCGGGCGAGGCCCAGACGATGTCGAAGGCCTGGCCCTTGCCCAGGATGAAGGGCGCACTGCTGTTGGCGCGGTAGTTGTTGGTGGCGACGATGAACTGCTGCGCATTGTCCATGGGCAGACCCTTGTAGCGCAGGTTCTTGATGCGTTCGCCGCCCTTGGCCGGGTCGTTGACGTTGTACCTGGCCTGGGTCACGTCGATCTCGTAGCTGATGTCGGGCGTGGTGAACACATCGAAGTTGTAGCCGGGGAAGGACGCGCCGGGCTGCAGACCCGTCTTGCCGTCATTGAGCAGCCACTGGTCTTCGGTCTTGTTCGGGTCGATCTGGTTGAAGCGGTGGGCCGCGTTTTCCAGCCACAGCTTGATCTGCGCGCCCGTGACCTTGACTGCATGGATGGTGTTGTTGTCGTACAGGTAGAGGTCGGCCGCCGCCGCCACGGTCATGGTGCCTTGGGCCACGTCGGTGAAGTCCGTGCTGCCGGAGAAGCCCGCCTTGAAGGGTGCGGTCACGGACAGCACCGGCAGGCTGGCGTACTGGGGCAGGCGGGTCTTGACGTAGTTGGCCACGTACTCCTGCTGCGCCTGGTTGACGATTTGCAAGGCACCCACGTTGCCCACGTCGGCGAACATCGAGCTCAGGCGGAAGTCGCTGCTGCCTATGGGCGAGGCGACGTAGCTGCGGGTCTTGCTGTGCAACTCCTGCACCGCGGCCACCACGGCCGGGTCGGAGTCCACATAAACGGTCTTGCCTGCGGCGTCCTTGGAATCGATGGTGCGCACCTGCACGTCCGTCTTGGCGGTGTCCACCGACCATTTCCCGGCCGTGCCGTCCCACTTCAGCGCGTAGTGGATGACGCCCAAGGCCTTGCCCCAGGAGCTGGCCATGACGGCCGGCACGCCGTTGACGGTGCCCTTGGCGTTGTCGGCCCCCGCGAACCGGTAGGCGGGGCTGGTGCCACGGTCGGGGAAGGTCTTGTGCTCGTGGCCCATCACGATGCCGTCAATGCCCGGCACATCCTTGGTGATGTAGTAGCCGGGGTTCTCCATGTGGGCGAAGTAACCGCTGGCACTCATGCCGCCGTGCAGCAGCACGAACACCAGGTCGGCCCCCTTGGCGCGCGCCTCGGGCACATACCTGGCCGCGGTGTCGCGGCCGTCCTGCGTGCTGATCTTGCCTTCGAGCTTGTCCTTGTCCCAGTTCAGGATGCCGGGCGTGGTAATGCCGATCACGCCGATCTTGATCGGCAGCGTGACGCCCTTGTCTTCCTTGCCCGCGTAGTAGTTGTAGCTGCGCGCGTAGTAGTGCAGATCGGTGGTCTCCAGCAGCGCCAACTGGGCCGTGGCATTTTGCGCGGCGGGTGGCGGGGCGTGGCCCTGCGTCTACAGGCAGGCGGCCAAGCGCTGGCTTGATCCCGACACACTTCTGACTGGGCCATGGCTCACCCTCGCCAAGGGCTAAGCCTCCAGACACCGGGCGGGTCAGTCCATGCGATGCGCTGCCACTGCGCCTGGCGGTGAAACACTTGTTAATGAATGACACGTTAATTAACATTCACAATACACAGAAAATAGGTCTGCCAGATGTCTGTGATTGTTCCTCCCGCTGAAAAAAACCGTGGCCGCCTTCTGTGGGGGCCTGAATCCTCGTCTCCCTTGAGCGACGAGACGCAGCATCTGGAGCGCTGGCGCCGTCGCACGTGGCAGCTGCACGCGTCGGTGCTGCTGAGCCACTTGTATGCCTTTGGGCTGTTTCTTGGTCACAGCGGGGCTGGCTATGCCCCATTGCAGGCGGTGTTGCTTTACGGGCTGTGGGTGGGCTTGGGCATGGCCTTCATCACCTGGGCCTACTCCAGTGGCTGGAGCCGTTCCAGGCGGGATCCAGGCTTGTTTCTGGTGCACCAGTTGCTGTCGGTGACTGGGGTTCTAGGCCTGCTCATCGCAGCGCCTCAAGTGGCATTCCAGGCGCTGGTCATGTTGCTGGTCTTCAGCACGGATGGGTTTCTGGCCCGTCGGCGCACCAGCTTCTGGATGACCTGGAGCGGCACGCTCATTGCCGTGGTGGTGATCATCGCGTGGCTGGGCCCGCAGATGCGCATGACGACCGATACGCGGGCCGGGCAGGCGTTGGCCATCGGCGTCATGTTCGGCGCGGTCGTACGCTGCAGCATTCTGGTTACCTACTTTCGCAGCATGCAGTACCGTCTCAGTGCGAGCAATGAAAAGCTGGCAGTCGCGCTGACCCAGATCGAAGAGTTGGCGCGCAAGGATGATTTGACGGGCGTGGCGAACCGGCGCGGCATTATCGAGCGCTTGCAGCAAGGCATTGAGACCGCCCAACGTGATGGCTCTGCGCTTTGCGTCGCGCTGCTGGACATCGACTATTTCAAACAGGTCAATGACCGCTACGGCCATGATGGCGGAGACCAGGTGCTGCGTGCTTTCGGGCAGCTTTTGTCATCGCAGCTGCGCAGCGTGGATTGCGTGGGCCGGTACGGCGGAGAAGAGTTTCTCCTGGTGTTGCCTGGCACCACCTTGGGCCAGGCGCAGATGCTGCTGGAGCGCATTCGGCAACACACGGAATCCTTGCCATGGTCCCAAATGCTCCATCCGGATCTGCAGGTGA
Source organism: Acidovorax bellezanensis (assembly GCF_025421555.1). NCBI lineage: Bacteria > Pseudomonadati > Pseudomonadota > Betaproteobacteria > Burkholderiales > Comamonadaceae > Acidovorax > Acidovorax bellezanensis. The sequence goes on along the minus strand of NZ_JAODYH010000004.1, from coordinate 358,828 downwards.
CATGCACCTTGGGCGCGGCCCGGTATCGGCCTGGTGAAGCCCTGCAAGCGCTGGTGTCCCGCGCGGATGCCGCCATGTACCGCGGCAAGCAGGCGGGGCGTAACCGCGTGGCGCTCGACGAACTCTAAGGCCGAACGCTAAGCATCGGGCCGGCGGCGCATCATTCCATGCGGATATTGCGCTGCTTCACCAGCTTGGCCCACTTGGCGGATTCGCTGTCGATGAAGGTCGCGAAATCCTGGCTGCTGCCGCCCCCAAACTCATTGCCCATCAAAACGATGCGGTCCTTGACTTCGGGGTGTTCCATGGCCTGTGCAAACGCCGCCTGCAGCTTGTTCACGATCTCCGCCGAGGTGCCTTTGGGCGCCACGTATCCCATCCAGTTGGAGACGGTCACCGCCGGGTAGCCCAACTCCGTGAAGGTGGGGACATCCGGCATGAAGCGCAGACGTTGGGCCGAGGTCACCGCCAGCGCCTTGATTTTCTTCGCCTGGATCGTCGGCATGGCCGCACCCGTTTGCTCGAACATCAGATCGACCTGGCCCGCCATCAAGGCGGTGGACGCGGGGCCGCCGCCCTTGAAGGGCACGCCAAGCATGTCAATGCCTGCGGCTGCCTCGAACAGCTCCGCGGACAGATGGTGCGCGCCCCCTGGTCCCGCGTTGGCGATGTTCAAGGCCCCTGGTTTGGCCTTTGCGGCGGCAACGACATCCGCGACGCTGCGGTAGGGCCTGTCCACCGGCGCCACCAGCACCAGCGGGCTTTTTTCCAGCAGGATGATCGGCACAAAAGACTTGGGGTCGAAATTCAGCTTGGGATAGATCCAGGGGTTGACCGCCAGCGGGCCGAAGCTGCCCATGGCGATGGTGTAGCCGTCGGGAGCGGCACGGCCGGCCAGTTCCATGCCGACGTTTCCGCTGGCGCCAGGCTTGTTGTCCACGATGATCGGCTGGCCGAGGATTTCTCCCATGCGCTTTGCCACCAGACGGGTCTTCACATCGGTGTTGCCGCCTGCGGCAAAGGGCACGATGATGGTGATGGCCTTGGCGGGATAGTTGCTCGCCGCGGGCTGGGCGACTGCCCAGGCACTGGTCACGGCCAGTACCGTACCCACTACCAGCTGGCGACGTTTCGATGAACTAGCTTGCATTGTTGTCTCCTGAGTCAACGAGAATGACGGTTTGCTACCGCCTTGGGGAATCCAACCCAAGCGATGCCGCCAGGGCATCATTCGGGCGTGATGTTGGCGGCCGCCACGATGCGCGCGTACTTCGTGGTTTCGCGGCCTATGAATTCGCGGAATTGCGCTTGCGTGGTCGGCTCGGGCTCTCCGCCCTGCTCGCGCAGACGCTTGACCAGGTCAGGGTCCTTGAGCGCGGCGGCGATGCTTGCATTGAGCCTGGTTTGAATGGCCGCAGGCGTTTTGGCCGGGGCGAACACGCCAAACCAGTTCTCGAGGTCATAGGCCTTGGCCGCGGGGGTTTCTGCGATGGCCGGAATGTCGGGCGCGAAACTGGCGCGCTGGGCCGATGTCACCGCCAGCGCCTTGACGCGGCCGCCCTTGAGAAACGCCGCGGCGCCCGCATAGCTGACGAACGTCAGATCGACGGTGCCCGAAGCCACATCGACCAGCTGACCCGACGCGCCCTTGTAGGGCACATGCTGCATCTTGATGTTCAGGATGGACTGCAGCAGTTCGCCGTTGAGGTGCTGGGGATTGCCCACGCCGCTGGTCGCATAGGAGAGCTTGCCCGGGTGCTTGGCGGCATATGCGGCCAGCTCGGCAATGTTGTTGGCGGGGAAATTAGGATTGGCCAACAGCACGTTGGGCACACGCGATAGCAGGGCGATAGGCGCCAGGTCGCGCTCTGGCTGGTATTGCATGCGGCTCTTGTAGACCAGCGGATTGATGGCCGTTTCGCCCGCGGAGCCCAGCAGCAGCGTATAGCCGTCGGCCGGCGCCTTGCTCACGAAGGCGGCACCGACCATGCCGCTGGCGCCCGGCTTGTTGTCCACCAGCACGGTCTGCTTCAGGCTGACGCGCAGCTTTTCGGCGAGCAGCCGGGCCATGGCATCGACGCCGCCGCCGGCGGAGAACGGCACGACGATGGTGATCGGCTTGGCGGGGTAGTCGCTGCCCTGGGCCGCCGCGGGCAGCGCCAGCGCCGTAGTGCAAAGCATGAGGGTGCAAAAATGGGTCGATTTCATGGGATCTCCTGGATGGGTCGTCTGGTCTATGCGCGGCGTCAAGCCGAAAACACCATGCACACCGGGCTGCCGCAATGCAGCTGCGCGCCGGTGGCCGCGAGCGCTCCGGTGTGCGCATCGACGGCAAAGGTGACGATGGCGTCGCTGTCCTCGTTCAGCGCGAACAGGAAGCGGCCGTTCGGCGCGAGCGCAAAGCAACGCGGCGTCTTGCCGCGCGTGGGCTCGGCGCCGAGAAAGCGCAGGCAGCCCGAAGGGCCGTCGATGGCGAACACCGCCACGCTGTCGCCGCCCCGGTTGGAGCTGTAGAGAAACCGGCCGGGTGCGTCAATGGCGATACCCGCGGCCCGACTGTTGCCGACAAAGCTGTCCGGCAGCACGGGCACTACCTGGAATGGGTCGAGCGCGCCACTGGCCGCGTCGAAGCGGTAGGCGGTGACGCTGGAATCGAGTTCGTTGACCACATAGGCCAGCGGCCGGTGGGGATGGAACGCCAAGTGGCGCGGTCCCGCGCCTTCGCGCGCCGCTACCCAAGGCACGGCGGCGGGCACAAGCCGCCCTTCGCTGAATGCAAAGCTGAAGATGCGGTCCAGCCCCTTGTCGGGCACGACGACGAAGCGGCCCGAGGGGTCAAAGGGATTGAAGTGCGGCTTGGCCTGCTGCTGCTCGACACGGTGCGGCCCCACCGGCCCCTCCAGCGCGATCAGCTGGCACAGCGGCGCCAGCGCGCCATCGGCCTTGATCGGCAGCACGGCCAGGCTGGCGCCGAGGTGGTTGGAAACCACCAGGAAGCTGCCGCTCGGATCCAGGGCCAGATGCACCGGATTTCTGCCCTGCGTGCTTTCGCGGTTGATGAAGCGCAGCAGCCCGGTCTGGTGCTCCACCGCGAAGGCACTGACTTCGGTCGCGTCACCATGCACCGTGTAGAGGAACTGCCCGTCCCGGCTCAGCGCCAGAAACGAGGGATTGACCAGGCCTTTTTCAATCGCCACCAGTTCCAGCGCGCCCTGCACGGGATCGAGGCGAAAGATGCTGATGCCTTCACCCCGGGCATTCCTTTCCCGGGTGGTGCGGCTGCCTACATAGGCGTACATAAGGTGTCCTTGAAGCGCGGATGGGCCCGCTCGAAAATCGCTAGGGTTTGCACTGGTTTGCATTTTATGAATGAAAAATGCAAAATTCACCCTATGGAAAACACCGAGATCCCCACGTTGGCCCTGACGGCCAACGGCACGACCTACCGCGCCACCGACCTGCGCAAGCTCGCTGGCACGCATCTGGCGCAGATGCCGGTGGTGTTGCGTCTGCTGCTGGAGAACGCCGCGCGCAACATGGCGGGCAGCGAACGCGATGCTGCGGTTCAGGCGTTGCTGGACTGGACGCAGACCGGGACGAGCGAAGCCGAGATCGCCTACCAGCCTGGCCGGGTGCTGATGCATGACACCACCAGCACCCCCGCGCTGGTCGACCTGGCGGCGATGCGCAGCACGCTGGCGGAGGCCGGCGTCGACGCGTCGGTGCTCAACTCCAGCCTGCCGGTGGACGTCTCGGTGGACCACTCCCTGGCCGTGGAAGCCTTTGCGCGCACGGATGCGCCGGGTATCAACATGGAGTTCGAGATCCGCCGCAATGCCGAGCGCTATGGCTTCTTGCAGTGGGCGTCGAAAGTGCTGCAAGGGGTGCGCATCCATCCCCCGGGCACGGGCATCATGCACACCATCAACCTGGAGCAACTGGCGACCGTGGTGACCACGGAGCAGCGCCTGGGCGCAAGCTGGCTGGTGCCCGACATGATGATTGGCACCGACAGCCACACGCCAATGATCAATGGCATCGGCGTGCTGGGCTGGGGGGTCGGCGGGCTGGAGGCGCAGACGGTGATGTTCGGCATGCCCACCATGCTGCGCATCCCGGATGTGATTGGCGTGCGCCTGATCGGGCGCTTGCGTGCGGGCGTGCTGGCCACCGATCTGGCGCTCGCGGTGACCAGCCGCTTGCGCGCCATTGGCGTGTCTGGCGAGTTCGTGGAATTCTTCGGCTCCGGCGTGTCGACGCTCACGGCCGGCGACCGCGCCGTGGTCGCCAACATGGCGCCCGAATACGGCGCCACCACCGGCTACTTTCCGGTCGATGACGCCACCCTCGACTACCTGCGCGCCACGGGCCGCGGCGCCGAGGCCGTCGAGCGCGTGCGCGTGCTGACCCAGGCCCTCGGGCTGTGGTTCGACCCAGGCGCCCATCCGCGGTTCACGCGCAGCATTGAAATCGATCTCGACGCCATCGAGATGCATGTCGCGGGGCCGCGCCGGCCACAGGATCTGCGCGGCTTTGGCGAAACAGCGGCCTTGCTCAAGGCCTTGAATTTCATGCCCAGGGGCAGTGCCGCGGACATGCCGCGCCACCCCATCGTCATTGCCGCCATCACCAGTTGCACCAACACCTCAGACCCACGCTTGTTGATAGCCGCCGGCCTGGTGGCGCGCAAGGCCCGGGCGCTGGGTCTAAAGGTGCCGCACTGGGTCAAGACCTCGACCGGCCCGGGTTCGCCCGCGGCCGCGGCCTATCTGCAGCGTGCCGGGCTCACCGACGATCTGTCGGCCGTGGGTTTCGACATCGTCGGCTATGGCTGCACGACCTGCATCGGTAACTCGGGCCAGCTGACGGTGCCGGTCCAGGCGGCCATGGCGCGGGGCGCCATCCACCCGGTGGCCGTGCTGTCGGGCAACCGCAATTTTCCGGGCCGCGTCCATCCCGACCTGGACCTGGGCTTTCTGATGTCGCCGCCCCTGGTGATTGCGTTTGCGCTGGCCGGAGATGCCGAAAAGGACTTGCGCGTCGACCCCATCCAGGTGACGGCGGACGGGCGTTGCGTCTTTTTGCAGGACCTCTGGCCGTCCACCGCGGAAATCGACGCCTGCCTGGCCGCATCCCAGGACCCGGCGGACTATGGCCGCGCGTTCCAGATCGCCTTGCAGAATCCGCTCTGGCACCAGTTGCCGGCACCGGACACGCCGCTCTATCCCTGGGAGCCGAAGTCCACGGCGCTGCGCCGCCCGCCGTTTGCCAACCTGAACGAAGGCAGCCTGCTGGGCCACTTCACCGCCTATCCACTGCTGGTGGTGGGCGACGACGTTACGACCGACCATATTTCGCCGGCCAGCGCCATTCCCAGGGACAGCCTGGTGGCCGACTTCCTGGTCGAGCGCGGCGACGACCGCAACGACCTGAACGTTTTTGCATCGCGCCGCGGCAACTGGGAAGTGATGGTGCGCGGCGCGTTTCACAGCAAAAGCCTGAAGAATCTGCTCGCGCCCGACGTCCCGGTAGCGCATACCGTCCACGCCCCCAGCGGCGACGTCATGCCGCTGTATGACGCCGCGCGCCGCTACGCGGACGATGGCGACGCGGTGGTGCTGGTGGCCGGCGAGCGCTATGGCACGGGCTCCTCGCGTGACTGGGCCGCCAAGGGGCAACGGCTGTTGGGCATACGCAGCGTGCTGGCCAACAGCTTCGAGCGCATTCACCGCTCCAACCTGGTCGGCATGGGCATCCTGCCGCTGCGCTTCCCGCCAGGAGTGACACCCGCGTCGCTGAATCTGGTTCTTGGCGATCGCATCGTGGTGGACGCCCGCGCGCAGGCCATCACGCCGCGTGGCCCGGTGGTGGTGCGCATTCTGCGCGCCAACGGTGACAGCGAGCAACTGACCGCGACAGCCGCGGTCGAGACCCAGCTGGAGGTGGACCTGCTGCGCAAGGGCGGCGTCATTCCCTCTACCTTGCAGCGGATGCTGCAACAACACCCACAGGAAACCGCAGCGCAATGTCCCGCTTGAATGGACAATTCGATGCTATGCGTATCGAACAAACCATTGCCACCAAGATCCTTGAGTTGATCAAGGCGGAGGAGATGAGCGTGGGCAGCCATCTGCCTGCGCAACTGCTTGCCGACCGTTTGCGGGTTTCCCGCTCGCCCATCAACGAGGCCTTGGGCATTCTTGCGGAAAAAGGGGTTCTCAAGCGCGAGGCAAACCGCGGCTACTTCCTGGCCACGCCCGTGGTGGTTCCCACCCACGCCTTGGTGGAACAACTGGGCATCGGTGAAACCAATGTCGTCTCGGATGTCTACTTTCGCATTGCCGACGACCTTTTGCGCGGACTGCTGCCCCGCGACGTCAAGGAAACCGAGATCAAGCAGCGCTATGCGCTGACCCCGGCCCAGCTCAACAGCGTCATGGCGCGGATCTCCAGCGAAGGGTGGGCCGAGAAGAAGCCCGGCTATGGCTGGAGCTTTTCCTCGATGCTGACCACGGCCGACAGCCTTTTGCAGTCCTACCGCCTGCGACTGGCTCTGGAACCCGCGGCCTTGCTCGAGCCCGGCTACCACTTGGCGCCAGACGTCATCGAGCGCTGCCGAGCCGCGGAGCGGCATCTGCTGCAAGGCGGCATCGAGACCGACAGCGCGGACCAGCTGCACGAACGCGGCGTGCGCTTTCACGAATCGCTGGTCGAAGGCTCGGGCAATCCGTTTTTCATCGACACCATCCGGCGCGTGAACCGCGTGCGCCGCTTGCTGTCCTACCGCTCCATGCAGGAACGCTCGCGCTACCGCGAACACTGCGAACAGCACCTGCACCTGCTCGATCTGCTGGAGCGAGGGCACAACGACGAAGCCGCGCAGGCCATGCGGGTGCATTTGTCGAGCACGCTGCGCAATCTCGAAAAGATCAGCGGAATTCTCAAACCTTGACCCTTTGCACCATGCACATATCCCCCGACATTCTTCAAGCATTCACGCCCACGGGCGTTCTTCGGGCGTCCATCAATCTGGGCAATCCCATCCTGGCCCACCGCAACGTGCAGACGGGGGAGGTGGGCGGGGTGTCCGTGGACCTGGCGCGTGCTTTTGGCGCGCAGCTGGGGGTGGCCGTGGAACTGGTCGTCTTTGACACGGCGGGCAAGTCCGTCGAGGCCGTGGCCGCGCAGCAGGCCGATATCGGCTTCTTTGCCATCGACCCCTTGCGGGGCCAGAGCATCCGCTTCACCGCGCCCTATGTGTTGATCGAGGGCGCCTATCTGGTGCGCGAGGCCTCGCCGCTGCAAGCCAATGAAGAGGTGGACCAGCCCGGCACGCGCGTGACCGTGGGCAAGGGCAGCGCCTATGACTTGTTCCTGAGCCGTGAACTCCGGCAGGCAACGATCGAGCGCGCCGCCACCTCACCGGCCGTGGTGGACAGCTTCTTGGCGACACAGGCCGATGTGGCGGCCGGCGTCAAGCAGCAGCTGCAGGCGGATGCGCAGCGCATTCCAGGCCTGCGCCTGCTGCCAGGCCGTTTCATGGTCATTCAGCAGGCCATGGGCACGCCCACCAGCCGGGGCGAAGCCGCGGCGGCGGCGCTGCACGCCTTTCTTGAGGAGCGCAAGCAAAGCGGCTTCATCGCTGAAGCACTCCAGCGCCACGGGATAGAGGGCGCCAGCGTCGCGCCGGCGCAGAGCCGCAGTTAAAAGTCAGCCCACCGCTTGCACAGGAGCTGGCTTTGCTGCCAGCGGGGATCTGGCGCGACGGCCAGGGCCCTCATCACGCCATCTCAGATTGAACCCCTTGAACGATTTCTCATTTCGCAAGATCGCAGTGGCCGCATTCGGCCCGGCGCTGCTGTTTGGCATAGGCGACGGGGCCATTCTTCCCGTCGTCGTCCTGCTGGCCCGGGAGCTGGGCGCATCCATTCCCATGGCCGCGCTGGCGGTGACGCTGATCAGCATCGGCTGCGTGCTCAACAACATTCCGGCTTCGCTGTTCACCGCGCGCTGGGGCGAGCGCACCGCGATCGTGGTTGCCGGGCTGTGGAGCGCGCTGGGCATGGCCGTCTGTTTCTTCGCGACGCACTTCGGCGTGTTCGCCCTGGGCTGCTTCATGATGGGCATGTCGCAGGCCATGTACAACCTCGCGCGCCAGAGTTATATGACCGAGGTGGTGCCGCTGAGCCACCGCGCCCGCGCGCTCTCGGCGCTGGGCGGAGTGGTGCGCATAGGGAGTTTCGTCGGGCCGTTTCTCAGCGCCGCGGTGATCTACTTCCATGGTCTGTCCGCGGCCTTTGCGGTGGGAATGGTGGCGGCACTTTCGGCCGCAGCCCTTGGCTCCCGGATTCCGGACCTGCCCGGCCACCAGCGCCTGCCATCCGCGCAGACGGCAAAGCCGGTCTCGTTGCTGTCGACCGTTGCCGACCACCACCGCGTTTTCCTGACGCTGGGCCTGGCGATCTTGCTGGTCGGCGCGGTGCGCGCGTCGCGCTCGGTCGTCCTGCCGCTGTGGGCTGACCACCTGGGCCTGGGCCCTAGCGCGGCCTCGCTGATCTTCGGTGTGGCCGGCGGCATCGAGACGCTGGTGTTCTATCCCGCGGGCAAGGTGATGGACGTCAAGGGCCGCCGCTGGGTCGCGTTGCCCGCGATGCTGTTCATGGGTGCGGGCATGCTGCTGATGCCGCTGACCGGCAGCCTGGCGGCCCTGCTGCTGGTGGCCATGCTGATCGGCTTTGGCAACGGCATCAGTTCGGGAATGAACATGACCTTGGGCGCCGATCACGCGCCGGTGCAGGGGAGGTCGTATTTCCTCGGGGTCTGGCGTCTGCTGGCGGACATCGGCGCTACCGCCGGGCCCGCGCTGCTGTCGCTGATTGTCTCCGCGGCGTCGCTCGCGACCGGAATTGCCGCCATGGGCGCCGTGGCCGCGCTGGCTGCGGCATTGCTGCACCGCTGGATTCCTGCGCAGGCAGCGGCACCGCCGCGCTAGGGCCGAACACGGGATCGCGAGAGCGAAAAATGCCAGTCAGCGTGGACTGACTGGCATGCTGCCGACATCGTGTCAGCTACGCGGCAGGCGCCATTCCTAGTGCACGAACAGCGCGATCAGGATGATGATGGGAATCGGAATGCCCAGCAGAAAAAGCAGGATGGAGCGCATATAAGTCCTTTGGATTCAATGAAACGGGGCGGCGAATCGGCTTGCTTCACCTGGCGTCGCGCTGGCGGCCACCCCAGGTGGCGCTCAGGCTGGCCACGAAGGCGCCGATCAACAGCGCGACAAAGAACCACAACATGGAGTAAGCGGTCGCTTTGCGGGCGGTTTCCGTGGCCTGCTTGGCCTGCTCTTCGGTCTCTTTCAACTTTTGCTTGGCCTGCTCCATGGATTGCTGCACTTGAGCGAAAGTCTTCTGCACTTTTTCTTGTGCTTGCTCGGTAGAGAGGTCGGTGCGCTGGGCAATCAATTGGGCAATGTGGTGGGCGTCGTCGTCGGAAAGCTTTCCGGCCTGGAGCGCATGGGCAAAAATGCCCGTGACTTCCTGTGCCACATCGGCGGTAGAACGCGCGCTGCTTGCCATCTGCTGGCCATCGCTCTTGAGCGGCGGGCTGCCACTGCGGAACAGGCTGTTGACCCAATAGCCCAGGCCATCGGAGGAGGGCGCGTGCGCGCCGGCGATACCTGACACCGCGGATGCCGCCGCGGTGCCTGTCGCGCCTATGGCCGCCGCGCCCAGGCTGGTGGCGCCCGATGCAACAGCCCCCGCGGCCTTGACGCTGCCGACGATGGCGCTGCCCGCGACCGAACCCATGAGCGCGACCATCAGCAGCGTGGCAAAGGACCAGGCGAGAAAGCCATGGGCCGTGTCGCGAAAGTAGACTTCGTCGGAGTGAACACCTTCCCAGCGGGTACGCAGGCGACCGGCAATGTAGCCGCCCATGCCCGCGGAAGTCAGTTGCGTAAAGGCAAACCAGCTGACGGCGGCCCAACCGATGGTGCTGCCCTCAGCACCTTGTCCCGACCATACGGAGATGGATGACAGGCCCAGACCTATTCCCAGGATGAAGAGCAGAAGCGACATGACGGCGGCGGTCAGCGCCCCCGCGAAGATGGCGGCCCAGGACACCGCATTCTGGTCCAGCAGTGCGGCGCTGGGAGGGGCTCGCGGTGGAGTGCTCTCTGGCGAGACGTAAGTGGATGTGGTCATGGTGAACGGTGGCTAAGTTGCGATCGTTCTTTTTCGCACAGTACTTTCTTGCGCCTTGTAGGGAAGGGGGAGGCGGGCATGCGGCCGATGCGCAGCTTGCGTTGTCAGGTAATGGCTCGCGGCTTCAGGCCAGGCGCAAAACCTCTCCAAGGGCAGCTTGCCTACATGGCGCTTGGCCATAGCGGGTCAAACTGGTACCCGAAAGGAGCATTCATGCCCAATCCCAAGGAAAACCCATCGCCCCGTCCTGTCGAGGTCCAGGTGAATACCGCTCAAAAGCAAAAGCCGGGTGACCCGGAAAACCAAGCCAAGCTTCCCCACGAACGCGATCAGTCCACCCATATGACCGATCAAAAAGCCGATCCCAAGATGCAGCAAGCCCACAAGGATCTGACCAGAGGCCTGGAGGACACCGATGCCCGCGGCGCGGATGGCAAACCATTGGGCAGCAAGAAGCCGACGAAGTAGCCGCGCGCTCAGTGCGCAGCAGGGCTGCCACAGAGCGGGATTTTGCGTTTTTAGCCGCACCCGGCGTGTTTACGCCCGGGCAGCATGCGGCGCCTTGGGTAGCCGGCTCAGGCTATTCACGCAAGGCGCGCCAATGCCGGCACACGCATCGCTCCAATAAGTCACGGCAAGCGGCCCTTATCGTTACCTATGTGCGCCTTGCTGAAGTGGTACGTGAGCGGGGTATGAAAGCACGTAACCACCGACCAGGGCAGAGGGTGCAAAGGTTGCTTTGGAGCGGGGCTTGTCCGGACTTGTAGCCATTCTCGGCTTGACGTCTCCCCTGAATTCCGGACTTTCAAAACTAGAGTTACGGTTGCTTTCCGGCAGGCCCAAACGGGCAAAAGGAGAGGCAATGAAAAGGTCGAGATTTTCAGAGGAGCAGATCGCCTATGCGCTGCGGCTAGCAGATTCAGGTACGCCGGTCGTCGATATGTGTCGCCAGATCGGCATATCCGAAGCGGCGTACCACACCTGGAAGAAGAAGTTCGGAGACCTGGGTGTCACAGAGCTCAAGCGACTGAAGATGCTTGAGGACGAGAACACCAGGTTGAAGTGCATCGTCGCCGACCTGACGCTTGACAAGCAGATCCTTTAGGAGCTCGTCCGAAAAAAGATCTGAAGGCTGCTAAGCGGCGTGAGCTGGCAGCCTGGATGCAGAAGCGCTTCAAAGTGAATGTACGCAGGTCATGTCGATTGGCGCTGCTGAGCCCTTCGGTCTTCCGCCTACTTGGTATGGCGGAAGGGGGCAGGTCAATTTACTTCGAAGTGGTTCAGGAATTCGAAGGGGACTTCAATAAGGGCTAAGGGCTCCCGCTGGTGCTTATGCCCTTGTACCCGTGCTCAATAAGTGAGAGCCCCTCAGCGTAGTGCTTCTCAACATAGTGCCGCTTTCTAACCAGTTGGCCATACTCGTCTCGCGGCTTGCCCTTAGAATCTCCCCGAAATGAAAGCCAATTAAAGCTCGTGGTTACAGAGAAATCGTCGTCACAGACCAATAGCTTTCTATGGGTATTACCGATATAGACGAAGTTGAAGTTGCTGAAACGTTTGGCCAACGCATCCAGCGCTTGCTTCGCTTGAGGGGTGATCGCGGGCTTGTTCTGGCCGGCGAGACCAGGGGCCCCCGGACGGCGCGCGTCACCTTCGTCGATGCCATAACCGATGTGCACCGCGACGCCACGTTGCAGAGCTGCTTCCAAATCGAGCAGGAATGGTTGATCAACCACTTGGTGCCGGATCCAAGGAGAAATGATCAGCAGATTTTTGCGCGCATCCTTCAAGGCGTTTCGAAGAATCTCGGGATGCCTATGGCACAGAAGCGATTCAAGCGTGTTGTCCGCACCCTCTACAGCTTCGGCAGTGACAACAGGTGTTGTCTGGGGCGGTGGCAAGTCAGGACTATCTGGCTGCATAGCCTGTACTCCATCTCGAACGAGCGCCTCCGTGCCCATCAACAGTCTGGCACCCACGCGGTCTGGTCCACCAGCTTGCCGGAAGGCTTGCTCATGCGCCATCGAGGCACCGTCCTCGCGCCAGAAGACCACGTCCACGACAGAAGGCTCGGCGGTGCGGCGATAAAAGAGCATGAGACACTCCAGAAAACGAAGCTCTCGACGGTCGATGCTCTTGATTGCCACCAATTCCTGTTTTAGCGCCATGGCCGGTTTGTGTCTTTCAATGATTGTGTCCAGATAGTCCAGGCCGATGTCTGCAGGCTGTAACGAACGCGCATTGGCACCCGGAACTTCGACACGGCCAAGCTCGGTCATTTCCCTCGATCTGTTCAGTTGCTCAGGAGCAACCGCAATCACCTTGCGCGTCAGCGCATCCCAGCAAATAGGCACGGTTCGCTCCACTGGTACGACGGCACATGCCTCGGCTACAGCCGTGCGCCCGGGCCCCGTGAGCTTGAGAGTGGCGTGTGCATCGCCGGCTGCCTTGCTGTACTGAATGAACTCCTTCTTGTTCAGTTCAGCGAGGACAGGCACCATGGCCCGCTCGGAAAGACCCAGGAAGCTGTAGATTTCGTGCGGTGCACTCAGGCCGGCTCGCATCGCACGAAGCACAGCAGTTTCGATGGGCGGCAGGGGCCTCGTCTCCTTTAGAATCAGCCGGACATTGAGTACGTAGACCGGTAGCCCGGCTTCCTTGAAGCACACCAGCTGCTGCCCCGGACGGCTGTTCGCTGCTTCGTTAAGCATAGTTTGCAGTGTCATGCCGTCAGCTCCTGTACGTGGCAATCAGCAGGATTGCGTTGCATGTGATCAATTACCCGCTTGAGGGGGTTGATTGAACCTTTGACGGTTTGACAATAGTGCAGATCCCCCACAATTCCCAGCAGCTCCTTGCCGCGTGACAGAGCCACATTGATGCGTTCCATTTCCTTTAGGAAGCCGAGACTGTCAACACCCGACCGGGTGACCGAAAAAAGCACTACGTCCGCCTCTCTCCCCTGAAATGCGTCCACGACATTGACGTAGATGTCGCTGAAGCTGCTCCACTCGTGCCGGCGGGTCTGCACGCTTTGGTCCAATCGCTGGCGTTGCTCGCCATATCCTGTAAGCAGGGCAACGCTGATACGGTTGCTTTTTTTGGCGTTACCCCGAATCGCTCTGTCCAGACGTCCTAGCAATTTCAAAATGACTTCGACCTCCGTGTCGTTGTAGTGTGAGGTTCCCCAGGGCCGCGATTGATGTCGAGCCAGTTGGGATGTAGAGAACCAAGTGACTGGCTTCTGCCACACGCCCTGTAAGTGCAAGGCCGGCTCACGCGCGACACTGCGCAACTCGCCATCGTAGAAGCAGTCAGACACCAGCTTGCCAAGCGCAGGAAGCATGCGATGTTGCGTTGTGAGCGTCTTGTGCAGGTCCGTAGGAAGTCCATCGGTCAAGCGTTGAAACAGCGTCAGCCTTTGATCGACCGGAGTAAGACCGTAACGCTCCAGCATCCCCTTTTGCTGAAGCTCCCTATCCTGGAATGGCGAAAGCTGCTTGTTGTCCCCCACCAAAATAGTCCGGTGCGATCGAGCCATCGGGACGAGGACCTCTGTCGGTGTTGCAATCGAGGCCTCATCAATGATGCACAAATCATAGGTGAGCTCATTCTTGCCTGGAACACTTGCCACGCCCAAGCAGGTGCCTGCGACAACCTGTGCTGACGCTACCAACGCGGCCTTAAATTCAGTGCTCCGTCCGAATTCGGCAGACCAGTCCGCGTGGATGTGTAGGAGTTGCTTCAGTTGGGGGGCTGCGGGTGAGTCGTTCTCAAATGCGGCCACCCAGTCGCGCAATTCCTCACCGGAACACTCCATGAGTCCAACCAGCGTTTCATGGGACATATGGGCAGCCAAGTCCTTGCGCGCTTTCACCAAGCTTTGCTCGAGATCGACCTGCTCTGCGGCCAAGCCTGCTAGCTCGTCCCTATGCTGACGGATCACTTCAGCGGGCAGAGGTGTTTGCTTCTGGATCTCCAACACATCAACGACCACTTGAGTTTGCTTGATGACGGACTCGAGGCGCAACTGCAGACCTAAGTAGGTATCAAGTGCTATCGAACGCCGAATCTCCCACAGTGGGACGCCGGTTTTTGCCGCTCTATCTTCAAGGAATGCGACACCAGATGCCAGCGCCTCATTGCGCCGGGCAGGAAGTTGCTCATCAAGCAATAGCCAACGTGTCGAAGCTGCAATCCGATCATCTTCGCGTTGACCAATACGGATAGCTTCCACCGCCCCTCCAGAGCGCGCTACGATGCGCTCCAACGAGTTGTCTAGTGCGACGTGGGTCTGCGATGTCAAGAGAACCCGAGCATTCGGCTGCATGCGTAGCGTCTGCAGCACCAGTTCGGTGATGAAAGTCGTTTTTCCAGTGCCTGGTGGTCCCTCAACCACGAGCAGATCCGGGGCCGCCAAGGCAGCGCGCACCGCATCCTGTTTGTCTTCATCCATGTCTTTCTGGATGAACTCTACTTCGGGGAGCGGTGGCACAAGAACTCTGGCCGGATTGGCAATGAGTTGCCCAAGTTCAGGGTTAATCGATCGCCCATGGCGTACTGCTTCCACTGCCAATCGTTGACGATCGAGCGCCATGTCGCTTCGGGTAGAGTCTGTCTCTACGCGTCCCTTCTCTGGCAATGACGCGATGCTTATCCGATTTTTCTCGCCGGGCCGGAGCAAGAGCGTGCTGCCCTGTGCCTTGACCACAACGCCTTGGAAATCATCTCGTCTCCCGGTTTCGATGATTACCTGCTGATCCGCCAGCCCGGAGGCATCTTCCCCTTCTAGAAGAGTCAGCCGGACAAAGTTCTGATATTCTTCCCGCTTCTCGTATTTCAGCGATATACGCCGTTGCTTCTCCAGTTCCGACTTAGCGGCGAGAAGATCTAACCACTTGCCGAATAGCTTGCGTTCCTGTTCCTCCACGCGCTGATGCTTGCGTATCTCATGCTCTTCGGCCAAGCGTTCGCGCATGGCTTCGAGGGCTAAGTTCGAGATCTCCGGCGAAGTCCCGCTGATGCTCAACCGTACGCGCAAATCGAAGGCTTGGCGCGACTTCCGCTCCAGCTCCGACACCGAGTAGTCTCGCGCACTGACCAGCACCAAACGCGAGCGGGACTCGTCCATGCGTCCAATATATCCGTACTGCGCACCGTAGATGCGCATGCTCCAGCCGGGCTTATCACCATGTTCAGGCTCCTGTTCACCAGTAGCCTGAAGCAGGTCTGCGGTGATGAAGCTGTCCGCGCTAGGGCCGGTAATGGCCAAGTCATGCTCAAGCGTGAGGCGCACATTGTTGGTCAGCGCGACCAGTACTACAGGCGTGGATCGCTGTGGTGGAGGCGCTGCCTTAAGCAGTTCGGCCAAAAGCACTGACGCCATCCCAGGTCTGTCCTCAGGGTTGTCCTGGTTTAGACACCTTCGCAGAACCTCCTTGACGTTTGAATCTGCGTCGAGCGCGTCGATGGAGCGCAGCAAGTCGGCGGCACTCTTGAGCGGGGTCGCGCTGAGAAGGCTCAGGCTGAGCGCCGCGAAACCATAGACGTCCCGGCTATAGCTGTAACTGCCGTCATCCGGCTCCGGTGGCGAAAAGGGTGCTGATGCGAAATGCGCTAGGGTGATGCCAGGTGCAAGGAAATTACGGATCTTGGAGATTCCGAAGTCGCAAAGTCTGACTTGCCCTTCGGGTGTAACAAGGATATTGCTTGGCTTGACGTCTCGATGAGCCACACCGCGCGCATGTGCAAATGCAAGTGCCTCCAGAACTGGACGGCCCAGGGAGTCGTAGTACGTGTCCCAGTCGCCGAAGACGGCCTGGAAAGGCTCCCTGTCGAGAAATTTTGTCTTGAGGTCTTGTTCCACCCAATCCATGACTATGTAGTGCACATCCGCGCCATCGTCGCGCCCGGAGTCGTGGATACGAATGACGTTCGCATGTTTGAGCTCTGAAAGCGCCTGCACTTCGCGGCGAAAGGACTCTTCGATGACGTCATCCGCCGCGCCTGTGCAACGGAAGACCTTGATAGCCACCGTTTCGCCGGTTTCTGTATCGGTGGCGAGGTAGACCGATGCGAGCCCGCCACTGCGTGGTTGTCCACGCGTGACGTAGCGTCCGTCAGCCAAGACCAGCCTTGGCATCTTCAGCGTCGCTGAGCGTTTTAGCGCGATTCCTTGTTCTTCCATAGCCCCATCCTCTCTCACATCAGATCGTTGTTAATTGCCATAAATTTGCAGTTCCTGTTCGTAATTCTGGCAGTAAAAGGGAGGGCCGCTGCCGAATTGGAACTGAACCAGATTGGTGATTAAGACGTAAGAAAGCCTTTTCGGTACAAAATACCGGACCGCCGGATGCTTCCGTTCATCGTTCCATAGGGGCGGTCAATGAGATGTTCTTGGGTAGTGTTGAGCCCAGGGAAGAATTTATGAAGGAAAAGAATATAGTTCCACTAATGCCAAAATGAGGTAAATTTTTTCATTTCAAGGGAGTGGGTGGAACCATAAATTATTAGAAGATTAAACGTGGCGCGCTCCTCTCATGCTTGCCATGCAACGCGCCATCGTGCCTGAATTCGACGCGGCAGATTGGCATGAGCTTGGCTACTTGGCGGGGTTTCATGACTTCATACGGGGCCACGGATGACTTCCCCGAAGCCTGGGGCGTAGAGAAAAAGACTACGCCCCCTGTGTCTCCCAGGTTCTTGACTTTATTGTAGTTATGGATTGCCCAAAAATTCACCCGTATCTAGAACGGGGCCAGGTAAAAAAGATGATTGCACAGGGCTATCAAATGGGCCACGTACCCTCAGTTTGCAGGTAGTCTCCGTTTACGGTATCGTGCGTCGGACTCTGGCAGCCGTTGATAATTTTCTTGCGACGTCAGGATAACCTATTACGATCGACAGGCTTCATACGGCCTTGTATGGGTACTTGAATTCCGTTTACAGACAGTGCGATAACTCATCCATGATGGATCCACTCTTACGCTGGCATATAACGCGCTTAGCACCCACCACCTCGCATTGCAATCGTTGGGTGAGAATGGTCGAGAGAGTGGAATGATTTTTATATCGGTTGCTTCTGTTTTTTATGCGCTCAATACCTTCAGAAACCAAGGCAGGGTCGCGCATCCCAATGAATGCGTCTTTTGCTTGTCTGAGGGGCATTGGTTGTCAATGCAGTGCGCACGATCTTTCACTATTTGAGTCAGAAGATCCGTATGTGGCTGACGATCCTGTCTTATCCACGCTGCGAGAGGATCGCTGCACTAGTGGCCGGTTTTAAGGCACCCTGCAAGTCGGCCTGCGTGCAGTTGTAGTGGCAAGACCTTTAAACAGGTCCTTCAAAAGCTTGGGCGCGCCAGCCAGGTCATTAGTGACTGGATTGGCTTTTACAACCACCAGCGCCCGCACCGGGCACTGAAGATGAAGACGCCCGCTGTGGCATATGCGGTAGCGGCCTAACCTGTGCAGGAACTGCTGGGTCTATACATCGGTGCATCAGGCCGCCTGTTTGGGGGACGTGTTGGTACCCGCGATACCGGCTGCGACCGCCCGCCGCAGCGGCGGCCGAAAGTCGATGTCTATCTGTCCGATGGCATGTTGCGCCTGCGCTCCTAGCGACGCGAGTTGGTTCGCAGGAACGATCTCGCCGAACAGTTGTGCGCGCAGCACCTGCGCGCGCTCGGTGACTACCTTCATGCGCAGGTCGTCGTAAGTGCCTTCGACGGCAACGGTGTAGACATCCAGTGTGGGCGGTTTCTCTCCTGCATTGAGGGCCGTATCGCACGCTGCCATCCAGTCGCTGTCCTGCCGGTCGACGCGGCCAATCTGTTGTTCGATGCGACCCGGGTTCCAGTCCAGATGGAACAGCACGAGGGTGCGGCAGGCGCGATGCAGATTTAGTCCTTCGCTCATCACATCCGACTGGCCGATCAGCACGCGTGGGTTGAGTTGGGGGTTATTGAATGTTCCTTGGCGTGCGCGCCGCGTCGCAGGTTTTGTGTCGCCAATCAGGAGCTGCGCGAATGGGCTCATCCGGAAAACGAAGTCGTTGGCGTCTTTCTGCAGGTCCGCTTCGAGCTGCTCGATGATTTTCGGCCACCTCATCGCGGCCGCGATGCCGGGATCGTCCTGCGCCTCGTCGGGCGGGTCAGGATCGCGCACGCTGCACAACAGGCCCGTGGCCTGCGCCAGTACGGTCGCCTTGCCGTCCGCATCACCGACAGCCCAAAGCTTATTTTCGACGCACAACTGCTGGACAAGCCACGTCGTGAGCGTCTTTTCGCTGGCAGGCGACAGCGGATCGTTTCGGCAATGTATTAGGATGGCTTCCTTGCACAGGTCACGCAGGTGGCTGCGGTCGGATTCGTAACGCGCAGCCAGATCTGCGGCACGTCTTGCGAATGCGGGGAGGTCCTTTGCGTCGAAGCCGAATTCCGGTTCCGTCAGCCAACGCCGTAGATCCGCGTCGTCCGGGTCGACACCTCGAGGAAGCGGAAGTGCCTGTCCCTCGCTCACGTGGCGCAGGTAGTGGCGGATGTTGAGCGCGCGCTCGAGCGCCCTCAGCGATTCGATGAATTCACCAAAGACCAGTACCTTGCCGTTTTTCGCCAGTTTCTCGACGAGACAGATTGCGTGCCGTACGCGTGGGTGCCACTGCAGTGACCATCGCCTGTCGGCGGCGAGATCCGCGTGGTCTCGGTCGAGATCGTGGATGCGTTCCCGCCAATACGCCACTCGCATTCCCTTGGCCCCGTCGCCTGGGTTCGCCGCTGCGGTCTCCGGACTCTCGGGCAGGAGTGGTAGCGCCTGCGCAAAGCGCGAGCCTGTGGTCTTGACCTCGAATGCGGTGTCGGCGCCACGCGCCGCGGCGGACAGGGCTTCCGTCAGGGCGAGGTAGGTCCGGTCCCGGCTGGACATGTCCGCAAGCCGCTTTACGCCGGGAAGCAGCTGTCGATGTGGGTGCGCGGCGTGAGCGGCTCCGGTGGCCTGCGCAAAGCGCTGGACCGTCGCGTCATCGCGCCACAAGCGCCGTGTGACCAGCGGTTTGAGTTTCGCGTTGAATTCGCAAGCCGCGCTACGCAGGGCCGCCAATTCGGTGTCGGAACCGACGTGCAGCCCCCGGGCGGCCTTTTCGAAAGCCGTCACCACGTCCTTGAGGCCGCCCACGCGCTCGTCGTCAAGCCCGATGCGGTTGAAGATCGTGACCCACTGGCTGGCGTCCATCTCCATCGGGGTCGCGGTGAGAGCGACGCGCTTCGCTGCGCGTGTGCGTTTAGCCTCGGGGCGAAGCAGGATGTGGTTGAGCAGCCGCGACAACCTGCTCTTGCGGGTCGTCTCCGCAGCCTTCTCTGTCTTGGTCGCGTCGTCACCTGCGCGGCCCTTGTGTGCTTCGTCGATGAGGATCAGGTCGAACTGGCCTACGAGCTGGCCCACGAGGTCTTCGAAGAGTTCCTGGTTGGCGCTGTTCGAGAACGCGGCGGGCGATGGTTTCCCAAGCGGCCCGGTGCGCACGCTCTTAAGCGACGACGGTGACCCATTCTTTACAAGCCACTTCACGGCGTCGGCCTGGTAGTCACTGATGACCAATTGGCCTGCACCCTTCACCTGGCGGCCGTCGACGAGTTCCTTTTTCAGCATGAAGGGCAGCGCCCAAAGTTCCGGGTGTCTTGCGGTCTTCGTCCGCGGCAGGCCGAAGGTATGCGAAATGAATGTGATGGGCGCGTGTGCCGCTACCGGAAACGCCTTGCCTATCGTGAACAGGTCGCGAAACGTGCGCAGCACGCCGCCGCCGGGCCACCAGTTCTCCAGCCAGGAAGCGCCGTGTTCGACTGCCTGCCGCAGGAATCCCGCCAACTCCTCATCGCGCCACTGGAAGGTGAGTCCCGGCGGGATCACGATCGCGACCCGTCCCCCACAGTGGGCCACACAAACCGCCAATGCGATGGCGAGCCGCGTCTTGCCAAGGCCCACTTCGTCCGCGATCAGTACGCCGGGCTGGCGGGAGAGGTTGTCCCGCAGCCACTGCAGCGAAGCGTCCTGTCCCGCGCGCCAGAGCTGCGGCACATTCTCCAATTCTTCGAGGCGGTCAAAGACTTGATCCCAATCCAGCACAGTCAGCCTCCGGAAGTGGCGCACCAGCCGGCGCGCAATTGGTCCACGACGGCCGAGTACTGAGCCTGTAAGGCGGGCTCCCCGGCCAGCCATGCCGGCGTGAAGCCGGGCTCAAGCAGGGCGTCGAACAAGTCGACTCCTAGCTCCATCATGCCCTGCCGGTCGGCATCGGCAGTCTGTTCGAGCAGCAACACGCGCAGTTGGCCCAGCCAGTAAGGAAACTCTTCGCGCGTGACCGCTTCGTTGCGGTCGGCAATCGCTTCGATCATGGCGGCCAAGGAGCGCAGGGGATAGGGCGATGCCTTGAGCGCTCCCCGGGACTTCGCACCTCCACCGTCGTCGATGTCCTCGTCGTCGTAGTCCGTCTCAAGAGGTGGCGGCGCGGGAAAGGCCAGCAGCGCCTTTAGCACACTGCCGAAGGGCACCTGCGGCATTGGGCGCCTGCAGAAAAGGCCGTCCGCGGAGAACACCGGAACTTCCCATTCCTGCTGCGTTCCGTCTGCCGAGGTTGACCGCACGCGAAGCACCGTGGGAGCCACAGGCGACGGCCACGGCACACTGGAAGCATCTGCCGCTGCGGCAATCCAGTCGCCATCCGCTACCTGGATCCACAGCGGCTGCGCGGCCACGGCACTGCGCTCCAGCAACAGCCGGCTGGGGCCGGCCGCGTCTTCGTGCAGGTACCTCGCCAACAGTAGCGGCGGTGGGTCCGCTGGCGTGAACAGGGGCTCACCGTCGTCTGTGATCGCGGCGGCGATGTCCGCATTGGTCGCGAACGCCCCGCATGCCAGCCGTTTCCACACCTCGTTGACCTTGCCGCCGTCTATGAGTACCGCGCCGGCTTCCA
The DNA here is from genome assembly GCF_025421555.1 of Acidovorax bellezanensis. Lineage (NCBI taxonomy): Bacteria > Pseudomonadati > Pseudomonadota > Betaproteobacteria > Burkholderiales > Comamonadaceae > Acidovorax > Acidovorax bellezanensis. Next base: position 337,657 of record NZ_JAODYH010000004.1, on the reverse strand, counting down.
CGTTGCCGAGCGCGCCGGAAGGCGCCCTGCTGCCGCGCCGGCCGAGGCGTGCTGCGTTCATGTAGCCCCGGCGCGAGAGGTTGCCGGAACCGATATAAAGAAAGCCGACTTTGCTGCTGCCGGATCGCACGGGGCCGAGTCCCGCGACATATTTGGCATGCAGCAAGCTTCGGCCTGGGGCCTTGCCTTTCTGCAGGGGGTCGCAGGGCTTGCACAGGTGCCACTTGCCGAGATGGCCATCCTTCAACTTGCGCTTGCCTATCCAGTTCGCGAGCTGGCCGGCCTGCGACGTGTTGAAGACAAGGTAGCGAGTGCCCGGCCGGCCGAGCTTTTCAAGTTCATGCAACACCTCGGGTTGCGACGAGCTTCCCGTGACCGCTTGTTCGAAGAATCCGGAGCCCGCGACGAGCGTGTTGATGCCGTCAGTAGGAAATCGTTCGCGGATCTGCGTTGCCAGAGGTGTGCTCAGGCTGTGCACGAACTGCGCCACGGGCGGCTTGATGATGCGCTTCACGGCCTTGCTCAACCTGATGCGCCATGCATCGAGCCAGTCGATCGCGAGCGGCTGCGTTTCCAACTTGTCCAGGTGATCGCCGTAGAGGCCGCTGAGCAGTCGCTGGAAGAAGTCGAACGCTGCGGCCACGTCGACCAGGGCCTGGTCGCCGTCCGCGTCATCGGCGGCCCATTCGGTCTTCCAGAAGAAATCGATCTGCGCCTGGCGCGACCAGGTCGCTTCGGTCCAGTTTCCGGTGGAGACAATCAGGCGCCATCGCGTGGTCTCCGCGTAACGTGAAGCGCCGAACCCGAGTAGTGCGACTTTTGCGTGCAACAGGGTTGTGCGTTTCTGCCAGGCCGCAGCGACGCAGGGCGCCAAGTGCAGCAGGCCAGGAACAGCTGTGGGCGGGATGCGCCGTGAAGAAGCATCAAGCAGCAACAGGCTTCGAACCAGTCCGGATGCCTGACGTTCCACAGGAGTTTCGCAGGTGAAGGCCGCCAGCGCACGCTGGAGTACAGGTACGTCGGCGCTTAGCCCACACAGTAGCGCGTGCGTGCCGTGCTCTCCGGGCGGTGGCGTGAAGAGCGTCTCGAGGTTGTAGCGTTCAGTGGGCATGGTCGAAGCGTTCCCCGGCTTCCTCAAGAAGCCGCCGCAGGCGGATGATGGGCCGGGGGACTGCCAGCTGCGGGTCTTGCTCGGCCTCCGGGACGCCGGATGGGTCGTCTGCCACGAGCTCGCGCGTGTAGCCAATGCCCCGGTCGACGCGATCGCCGATCACGGAAAAAATCATGGGAATCCTGGAACACAAGGCCAGAGTGCGTGTTGCGAGCGGGGCTCCTGCGCCTTGCTCGGCGCAGAACGCAACCGCTTCCGCGGGCGCATCTTCCGGGAGCAGCCTGTGCAAGGCGGCCGCCTCGCCTTCGAGCGCCGCAAAACGGTCACGCACGCCGGTGCGCACAGCCAGGGCGGCCCCGAGGAGCGGGCCGTCGTGGATTGCATTGCTTACCTCCTGTGCGGCGGCAAGACCGGCGGCCCGGAGGTCCTCGAAGGCAAAGCAGACCGCCAGCCGCTTGCGCATGACGGCGCCCGGCAGGCCGTCGAGAAACGATTTGCGGCCTTGGGCGTCGGCGAGCCGTTCAAGCGGGATTTGGTGGAGAAGGCCGCTGATGGTGCGGCGGCCTTCATGTGCGAGCACCTGCTGGTACACGAGCGTGCGCTCCGCATCGGTGGCGCTCTCAGGCAGCAAGGTCTTCTTCAGTGCTTCCGGCACGCGCTGGATCTCTTTCGTTCCATTGCGCAGCCACTCGACGAGCCGCATCCGCGCGTCGGTGTCAGCCATTGCGCTTTCGGCCAGTTCAGAACCATGCTGCGTGAGGGTCAGCGCGCTGAACCGCGTTTCCTCATGGCAGAAACCGAGCCCGGGCAGAGCGCGTGTCGCGGCACGGCGAAAGGGCACCGTGACATAGGCACCACCGCGCGAGACGGCGTCGAAGCTCAATGCTGAAACGTCGGCGAACTTGCGCTTGCCTTGGACCCTGTCGTCGTCGACCCGGCCCGCCTTGGTGCGGCGTACAGCGATCCAGCCTGCCAATGCTTCGAGGCCTTCGGCGATCTGGGCCGCACTTGATCTCCCGTCGAGTTCGGGGGCCAAGCGAAGGCCCATGCAAGCCCAGCTTAACTGCCGCACAAAAAAGGCTCCCCCGAGGCCGGGGACGGCCCATTCATTGAAGCGAAGGATGGCGGGGCGTAACCCGAAATCGAGCCGCAACCGGGATGCGCTGGACTCGGCAGGTTCGATGGGCCCCCAGGTCGAGCGTGTCTCGGAAAGCATTGACTGAGGTTAACCGAAATCTAATCCGTCACCCTGCCTGGGCTCAGAATTCTTCGTGAACAACCTAAGCGCATGGCGATCCCATCTTGAAGGTACCGCGTGAAGCGGGCATCGCCCCCACGATGGAGAAAATCTTGAATCAAGACCTCCCACGGCGGCGTAGTACAGCAAGCAATTCAAGGCCGAGGTGTTAGCCCGCTGAGCTTAGCCTTGAACCAGCGTGGGCGGTGTGGCCTTGTCGCAGGGCCTGCATTTGAACATGGTGCATCGCTAGATCCGCGAGAACGGCAAACATCGGCACCGCCTGCATTCGTGTCTTTGCCGGTGCAAACTGCGCCGTGTGCTACCTCACTCGAAGCGGTCCAAGGGCATGGCCAAGACTCTAAGTCTCGGGCTTCTTCACGGTCGACGAGGCAGCTCAGTGGTAGCGGTCGTGTCCGATGGAGGCAAGACGTTGGGAATTGCCTTCTACGCTGAAGCGCAAGGAGGCACGCATCGGGCGCCAGGGGCCGGCCCCGGTGACCGAAATTTGTGAACCGGATTGGTGCCTGTTTTGCTAAGCAGGTTTGCGAGTGAGTCTATCCAACTCGGCCTTGATCTCCATGTACCGAGATGCAACCGCCTCTTTCTCGTAGTGATTGCTCCAATCGCAGTATTGCATAGTGAGGCCCCCCGGTAGCTCGCGATAAGCAGTATCGATCCGTCTGTTCACGCTTCCCTGATGCCTCAGAGAGCAGAGGGGGTCAGGCCTGTATGTTTGTCTGCTTGACGGCCACGCCTAGAAACAGCCTTCGCTCGCAACCGAATAGACGTTGGCGCTTACTGTTGCTTTTGTTGATGCTAGGTATCACCAGAACGCTGATCCGCAACGCTGGAGAGTGACGGCGAGGAGGGCATTCTTGCCCAGACTACGCTCGGCATACCGTCCGTCCGCTGACCCACAAGCCACGGCCGCTAGGCTTTTTGGATGCCATTTATTTAATTACTGAACGTTTGGCGCATCATATCTCTCATTGTGGTGCGTGTTGATTAATTCGACATTTGCAAGATAGGCAAGGCAAAAATGAGGGCGCTCAGAGGGGGGAAGAGGGCAAGTAGGCGTTGGGAGGCTGGATGGGGAGCGTGGCGACGCTGCCATTGAGCGGTCACGTTTTCGCTGGCTGGGGTGACTGGGCCGTCGCCGGGCCGCTGCTGCGCGGCGCCACTTCACTTTGGTTTTTTACGGATAGGCCTGTCGGCCGAGGACACCGATGGCGCTTGAAGAAAGTCCGTAGCGCGGGTTTTGTCGAGGCAAGGGCGATCACCATGTCGCGCGCTGCATCCTTTTCGAAGAAGGGGGCGGCATCAAGAGCTGGTGAATGCCGTGCGTGCAGTGTTCACAAGCAAGCCAAGTTCAAGCGCTTGGCGTTTTCGCGAAAAATCCTCGTTTTCCCCAGAAAAATCTGGACTTCCTCTTGTTTTAGCGGGCAGCACTGGCTACCGCTCAAGCAGGAGGGCGACATCGGTGCGCTGCGGACGCCACACAAGCTGCGAAAAAATAGTATGATGAGCGTCATGCGAAATAGAAATCCCAACACCAGAGCTGCTGCCAAGGAGGCCACGCACGAGCGCATCGTGTCCGTGGCCGCTCGGGCCATCCGCCGCAGCGGCTATGACGGGACCGGGGTCGCGGACATCATGAAGGAGGCGGGCCTGACGCACGGCGCCTTCTACGCGCATTTCGCCTCACGCGAGGCCATGCTGGCGGAAGCCGCCGGCAAGGCCTGCGCGGAGTCCGCTGCCACCGTCGCCGACATGATCTCCAAAGTGCCGCCCGCCATGGCACTGGAATCCATGCTCAACGCCTATCTTTCAAAAGAACATGTCCAGAGCGTTGAAATGGGCTGCCCTTTGGCCGCGCTGGGCTCTGAAACTTCGCGGCAAGCGCCCGAGGTGCGCCGAGTGGCCACGCAGCACATCAAGGAAATGATCGATCTCATCGCTCGCCAAGCGCCGGACTGGGGACAGGCCGGAGCCCATGAGCGCGCACTCGTCACCTTGTCCACCATGGTGGGCAGCCTGCTGTTGGCCCGCGCGGTGGATGACCCCGGCCTGTCCGACAGCCTGCGCGAAGCCGCGCAAAAACACCTGGCCTCTGCCAGCCGTTGAATTTGCGGCGCATGGCTGCGGTTGTTTTTTCGCCATTACATATGATGATCATCATGTGAAGGAAGAGATATGAAGGCATTTGTTCTGGAGCGCTACGGGAAAATGCGCGCGCTGCGGCTGGCCGATGTACCGCAGCCGCAACTGCGCGAGGACGAGGTTCTGGTCGAGGTCCATGCTGCCAGCGTGAACCAGCTGGACTCCAAGATCCGGGGTGGTGAGTTCAAGCGCATCCTGCCCTACCGCCTGCCTCTCATCCTCGGCCACGATGTGGCCGGGGTGGTGGTCAAGGTCGGAGCGCGGGTGCAGCAGTTCCAGCCCGGCGACGAGGTCTATGCGCGGGCGGATGATTTCCGCATCGGCAGCTTTGCCGAATTCATCCCTGTGAGGGAGGCATCGCTGGCACTCAAGCCCAAGGGTTTGACGATGGAGGAAGCCGCGTCCATCCCCCTGGTGGGCTTGACGGCATGGCAGGCGCTGGTTGACACGGCCCAGCTAAAGAAAGGGCAAAAGGTCTTCATCCAGGCCGGCTCGGGCGGTGTCGGCACTTTCGCCATCCAGCTGGCCAAGCACCTGGGCGCCACTGTCGCCACGACAACGAGCCAGGCCAATAGCGCGCTGGTGAAGCATCTGGGCGCGGATGTCGTCATCGACTACCAGACGCAGGACTTCGAGGCGGTCTTGCGCGACTACGACGTGGTCCTGAACAGCCAGGACGGCAAGACGCTTGAAAAATCTCTGCGGGTGCTTCGAAGTGGCGGCAAGCTCATCTCCATCTCCGGGCCACCCGACCCCGAATTCGGCAGGGAAATAGCCGCGCCCGGGTTCGTGAAGCTTGTGCTGTGGCTGTTGAGCTTTGGCATCAGACGCAAGGCGCAAGGCCGTGGCGTCGACTACTCCTTCCTCTTCATGAGGGCAAACGGCAGTCAGCTGCAAGAAATCACCCACCTTCTAGAAACGGGTGCCATCCGCCCTGTGATCGACAAGGTCTTCCCGTTCGACGCCACCAACGAGGCCATGGCCTATGTCGAAGCGGGTCGCGCGAGGGGCAAGGTCGTCGTCAAGCTCAAGTGAGCATTTTTTTTCATCCCCCCTGGAGTTCCCCATGAAGATTGAAAACGCCGTCGTTCTCGTCACCGGTGCCAATCGCGGCATCGGCGCAGTTTTTGCACGCGAGTTGCTCGCCCGTGGCGCCCGCAAGGTCTACGCCGGAGCACGCGACCCAGAAACCGTCACCCAAGCCGGCTTGCACGCAGTGCAGCTGGACGTCACCAAGCCGCAGGAGGTGGCCGCCGCCGCGGCGCTGGCCTCGGATGTCACGCTGGTGATCAACAACGCTGGCATCGCCCAGCCCGGCGGCTTTCTCGCCGCTGATAGCGAAGACGTCACGCGACGCATCTTCGAGACCAACTTCTTCGCCATGCTGCGCATGAGCCAGGCCTTTGCGCCGATTCTCAAGGCCAATGGCGGCGGAGCGCTGCTCAATGTGCTGTCGGTCGCATCCTGGGTAAACGGCGGCGAGTTGGCCGCCTATTCCGCCAGCAAGTCCGCCGCCTGGTCGCTCACCAATGCTTTGCGCAACGAACTGGCGCACCAGAAAACGCAGGTTCTGGGTCTGCACATGGCCTATGTCGATACCGACCTCACGCGCGGGCTTGAAGCGCCCAAGTCCCGTCCAGAAGAGATCGTCCAACGCGCCCTGGATGGACTCGAGGCGGGTCTTGACGAAGTGCTGGCCGATGAACTCACCCAGCAAGTCAAACGAGGAATGACCGCCGCCAGGCCCAGCTATCTGCCGCAACTGACCTGAGTCTGGATCGCCACCAAAGCGTCGACTCTTTTACTTGCCAACGACCCACCTTGCCCAAGGACCATTATGCTTTTCCAAGCGCTCACCACAGCTTCGCTGCAACTCTCCAACCGCGCCGTCATGGCACCCATGACGCGCAGTCGTGCCGTCGAATCCAACACACCCAACGCCTTGATGGCCGAGTACTATGGTCAGCGGGCAACGGCCGGGCTGATCATCACCGAGGGCACTTCGCCTTCGCCCAACGGCCTGGGCTACCCGCGCATTCCTGGACTCTTCAATGCCCAGCAGGTGAGCGGATGGAAGATGGTCACCGATGCGGTGCATGCCAAGGGCGGCAAGATTTTCTTGCAGCTCATGCACACCGGCCGCGTGAGCCAGGTGAGCAATCTGCCTGCGGGCGCGCAAGTGCTGGGCCCGACGGCCGATGTCTGCCCTGGCGAGATGTACACCGACGCACAAGGCATGCAGCCGCACAGCACCCCGCGCGCCATGACCTCGACCGACATTGCCCATGCGGTGCAGGAGTACGCCAAGTCGGCGCAGCTCGCCATCGAAGCAGGATTTGACGGGGTCGAGCTGCATGCCGCCAACGGTTATCTGATCGAGCAGTTCCTGAACGCCAACGTGAATCAGCGCACCGACGCCTATGGCGGGAGCATCGACGGCCGCAATCGCTTTGCGCTCGAGGTCGCCCGCGCCACGGCTGCCGCCATTGGTACCCATCGCGTCGGGGTCCGGCTGTCGCCCTACGGTGTTTTCAACAGCACGGGCACATTCCCCGATGTCGATGCCCAATACCTGGCACTCACCCAGGAGTTCTCGCAGTTGGGCCTGCTGTACGTCCATCTGCTGGACCATTCGGCGATGGGGGCACCGCCGGTGCCTGCCGAGTTGAAATCGCAGCTGCGCGCAGCCTTCAAGGGCTGGTTCATTCTTGCTGGCGGTTTTGATCGCGCCAGCGCGGAAAGTGCGCTCAAGGCGGGCCAAGCAGATCTGATCGCTTTTGCCCGTCCCTTTCTTGCCAGCCCCGATCTGGTGGAGCGCATGCGGGCTGGTGTGGCACTCAATGCCATGGACATGGCGACTTTCTACACCCCTGGCCCCAAGGGCTACACCGATTATCCGGCCCTTGCGACCTGAGGTGCATCCGAGGCTGCTGACGATCGCTGGAACGCGCGTGGCCGTGGACACAGGGCCACGCGGGCGGGCTACGGCCACGGGGGTGTGGGGTTCATGCTCGTTCAATCAATCGTTATGGCCGCTAGGCTTGATGAATCGAGCGCATGTCGACATGTCACCTTTGCCGCAAGGCGACGATGGTCAAATCGGGCTTTATCTCGATATCGAATGACTTTACGAACATGAAAGTGCATCAATGGGCAGCGCTCAGCGCGCACCTCATGCCGGAGTGTGGTTGACCTGCACGTGACGGATGCGCCCACTGCCAGCGCGCGCCAAGCGCAGTCTTCCGCCTGCCCACATCCGCCGCGGAAGAAACCCGCCGCGATGGGGGTGGTCATCGATACCGAGCCCGGACTGCGGCGCCAGTGGCGAGAAGCACATCCAGTGCCACGACTGTTGCAATGTCTTGACTGCCGCCTCCCGTTGGCACCCCAGCGGCGTCATGCGGCGGCTGGCGCATCCGTCTCAGTCAAACAGGGCTTGCCGCAGGCGTTCGAATTTGGCATCGCCCACCGCCTCGCGGATCTTCGGCGCCAGGGCAACGAGTCCGTCGTAGCCGCTCGCGGCCTCGACCGACAGATTCAGTCGGAAGCCGCGCAATCCCAGGCCGCCCGTGATCTGCGTGGCAATCAGGTAGGCCGCCTGGTAGCGCTCCTGGTCGGAGCGGCCGCTGGCTGCCGCCGGTTCCGTCGGCGGCACGCTGTCTGGGCTGGGTTCCAGCAGACCCAGGTCCAGCATGGCCTGCACATCCTGTGGGGTGATACCCATTGCCGCTGTCGCGGCCAGCACCTCGGCCACGCTGCGTTTGCCGTCGAAGAGGATGAAAGCCGAGCGTTGGCGCACGGTGATGCCCTGACGCTCCTTGAGCGCCTGTTGTCCTGACTGGGTTTTGATCAGTAGCATGCAGCTCTTTCTGGGACGGCAGGCAAGGATGCGCCGCGCAATGGCTACAGAGTCTGGCAGGGAGGTCGGCGCTTGAGAATCGGGTCTACCCATGGTCTGATGGGGCTGGCGCATCGGCGGCATCGACGCGATGCGCCGCCGCATCCGTCTTTACTTGGCGCGTTTCATCCAGTCCGACAGCTCGTCCGCATGTTCTTGCTCCTGCTCCAGGATTTGCTCGATCAGACGGCGTGTGGTGTGGTCCTTGTCGCCGATCAGGCCAATCATTTGCGTGTAGGCCTCGATGGCCACGCGCTCGGCAATCAGATTGGAGCGGATCATGGACAGCAGATCCAGCTGCTCGTTGTAGTCGGCATGGCTGCGGCTGGAGAGCGTGTCCGGGTTCAGGTCCGGCTCGCCACCGAGCTGCACGATGCGTCGGGCGATCTTGTCGGCGTGCGCCTGCTCCTCATTGGCATGCACCAGAAACTCGTCGGCAATCGCCGGCGATTCCAGCCCCGTGGCCGTCAAATGGTGGCGCATGTAGCGCAGCCAGCAGACGATTTCCGTGGCCAGCGAATCGTTGAGCAACTGGATGATTTCCTTGCGCCACTGCTGCGCTTCGGGCGTGACGGCGCCCTGGTCCAGGCTTTTCTTGGCAGCTTCCAGTCGCGCCTTGTCCAGCGTCATTTTTGGGGTCGCTTTTGCGGTGGATTTCATTGCATACCTCGTGGGGTGGATTGGATTGACCAGTGCGCTGGCCATGTTGGAGCTACCCACGGTAGATGAGTACCTCGCTTTGGCTTGTGGGAATATGGCTTGTCTTGCCATGGGAGCTCGGCCCACGGGCCCTATCCAATGCACCCGCTGTCTGGCAAGAGGCGCTGGCGGGCGGCGCGCACAATGGCGCATTACTGCGCGCTCACCATGGTTTCTTCCATGCCACCGTCTCTTGAGAACCGGTCCCTGCACCGGCGGGCCGTCCTGGGCCTGGCGGTTTGGAGCCTGCCCCTGGTGCAAGCCAGGGCCCAGGCAGGGCGCCAACCCAGAAAGCAATGCATGCAAAACGAGTTTGATGTGGCCGTCGTCGGCGCAGGTGCCGCCGGTCTGGCCGCCGCCGGGAAACTACAGGCGCTGGGGCGCAGCGTGGTCGTGCTGGAGGCTTCGGGGCGGGTGGGCGGCCGCGCTTTCACGGACGGGACCTCGTTTTCCTCCGCGGTCGACCTGGGTTGTGCCTGGCTGCACCAGGCCGACCGCAACCCGCTGACGCCGCTGGCGCGCGCCCTGGACTTCACGCTCATCGACCATGAGCCGGCGGCCAGGCACCTCATGTGCCAGGGCCAGCCCGCGAGTGCTGCGGAACTGCATGGCCTGGAGCAGGCGGAGCAAGCGCTGACTGAGCGCATGGCCGGCGTGGGCCCGCAGGATGTGGCGATGGCGTCCTTGCTGGCCGCCGAGCCCGACTGGACTGCTGAGATGGCCCTGCGCACCATCGCCGAGCTCGATACCGGCGGCGATGCCGAGGATACGTCGGTGCTGGGCGTCGTGGCGCAGGGCTCGACCTCCCCCAATTGGCTGGTCCGGCAAGGCATGGGGCGCGTTGTCGAGTCCCTCGCGTCCGGGCTGCGGGTGGCTTTGAACACGCGGGTGGCGGAGATTGAGCAAGTGCCGGGCGGTGTCAGGCTGGAAACGTCGGCGGGGGACATCCGGGCGCGGCACTGCATCGTGACGGTTTCTACGGGCGTGTTGCGCGCCGAAGCCATCCGTTTCAAACCCGGTCTCACGAATGCCGCCCTGGCCGCGTTGGAGGCCTTGCCCATGGGGCATTTCAACAAGGTGGTGCTGGAGTTCGATGCGCCCCTGCCGGGCTTCGCGGCGGGCGACTGGCTCAGCGCGGGGCGGAATTTTCAGCCGGAGCAGGCGCTGGTCTTCCTGGTCAATCCCTTCGGCTCGCGCCTGGTGATCGCCCTGGCCGGCGGCAGTTACGGCCGGCAACTGTCCACCATGCCAGCCCGGGAGGCCGAAGACGCGGTGATGGCGCAGTTGCTGGGCTGCCTGGGAAGCCTGGGCGGGCGCAAGCTGACGGGCAGCATGGCGACGGACTGGGCGACGAATGCCTGGACCCAGGGCAGCTACGCCTATTTGCGCACCGGCGGCGGGGAGGCGAGAAGGGCGCTGGCCAGCGCCGGCAGTGAGCGCATCCACTTCGCGGGCGAGGCCTCGGCCATGGAGCTGGCCCAGACCTGCGGCGGAGCCTACCTCACGGGGATACAGACGGCGCAGCGCATCGAGGCTTTGCTGGGCAAGGCCTGAGCCCGGACCAGCCGGTTGCGGGCTTCAAGCCCCCTGCCCACGCGCTAAGCGTGCACCACTTCTCCGGGATTTTTTAGCGGCTAAAAAATCAGCGTTCTGCCCGCGCCTGTGCGCGACCGCGTTCGCTCACGGCGGCGCGGCGAGCTTCCAGCGCTTCGGGCCGCAGCTGCCCGGCCCATTGCCGGCTGGTCTGGCGCTCCAGCTGCAAGGCCTGGGCCAGGGGCAAGGCGTAGCCGTCGTCGATCAGGCGCTTCAAGGGGGCGACGATTTCAGGCAGGGCACCGGCGATATCGGCGGCCAGGGCCAGCGCCTGCGGCATCAAGTCGTGGGGCGCGGTGACCCGGTTGACCAGGCCCCAGCGTTCGGCCTGGTCGGCGTTGATGAAGTTGCCGCTGAAGGCCATTTCCTTGGCGCGGCCCAGGCCGATGAGCCGGCTGAGCTTTTGCGACAGTCCCCAGCCCGGGATCACGCCCACACGGCCGTGGGTGTCGGCAAAGCGCGCCGCGCTGGACGCGATCAAGATGTCGCAGGCCAGGGCCAGCTCGAAGCCGCCGGTGACGGCCGCGCCGTTGATGGCGCCAATCACCGGGCGCGGAAAGCGCGCAAGCGCCGCCACCGGATCGTTGGCCGGCGAAGCGATGTCCAGCGCCTTTTGCCCCAGTTCGCGCAGGTCCAGTCCCGCGCAAAAAGCCTTGCCCGTGCCGGTCAGGATCAGCACGCGCAGGCTGTCGTCGCGCGCGAGTTCATCGAGGGCCTGCACCAGCGCCAGGCGCAGCGGCGTCGACAGCGCGTTCATGGCCTCGGGCCGGTTCAGCGCAATGCAGGCACAGCCGGGCTGCGGGCGCGTGACTAGCAGCAGTTCGTTCATGGGGGGGCTCCTGTCGGTGGGGCGAGTACGGGACAGGGGCCAGTGTGGGCCGGGTCGGGGCGGCAGCGCATCGTCGCAAGCGACGAAATCGGCAGGGGAGACGGTTTCCAAAATCGTCTGTTCCGACGACGCTGCCCGCGGCCCGGGGGCCAACAATGCCTTGGCTGTTATTCGAAACTGGAGAACCCCAATGTCCGAAGCCTATATCGTTGCCGCGGCCCGTACCGCTGGTGGCCGTCGCAATGGCCGCCTTGCCGGCTGGCATCCCGCCGACCTGGCCGCCCAGGTCCTGAATGCTCTGATCGAACGCACCGACGCCGATCCGGCGCTGATCGAAGACGTGATCATGGGCTGCGTCGGCCAGGCCGGCGAGCAGTCCAACAACATCGCCCGCAATGCGGTCATGGCCTCGCGCCTGCCCGAGTCCGTGCCTGCGACGTCGGTCGACCGCCAGTGCGGCTCGTCCCAGCAGGCGCTGCATTTCGCGGCCCAGGCCGTGATGTCGGGCGCCATGGACATCGTCATCGCCGCGGGCGTGGAAAGCATGACGCGCGTGCCCATGGGCACGCCCAGCATCCTGCCTTATAAGAACGGCCTGGGCAGCTACATGAGCCCGGGCATCGTCGCGCGCTACCCCGGCGTGCAGTTCAGCCAGTTCACCGGCGCCGAGCAGATCGCGCTCAAGTACGGCCTGTCCAAGGAGCAGCTCGACGCCTATGCGCTGCTGAGCCACCAGCGCGCCATTGCCGCGACCCGCGGCGGCCACTTCAGCGACGAAATCGTGCCCGTGGCGGTGCGCCTGGCCGACGGCAGCGAGACCGGCGAGATGCACACCACCGATGAAGGCATTCGCTACGAGGCCACGCTGGAGAGCATTGCCGGCGTCAAGCTGATCGCCGAAGGCGGGCGCTGCACGGCGGCGAGCGCCAGCCAGATCTGCGACGGCGCGGCCGGCCTGATGGTGGTCAACGAGCGCGGCCTGAAGATCCTGGGCGTCAAGCCCCTGGCCCGCGTGCACCACATGACCGTGATCGGCCATGACCCGGTGATCATGCTCGAAGCGCCCATCCCCGCCACGCAGCGCGCGCTGAAAAAGGCCGGCATGACGATCAGCGACATCGACCTCTACGAAGTCAACGAGGCCTTCGCGCCCGTGCCCCTGGCCTGGCTGCAGACCCTGGGCGCCGACCCGTCCCGCCTCAACGTGAACGGCGGCGCGATCGCGCTGGGCCATCCGCTGGGCGGCTCGGGCGCCAAGCTGATGACCACGCTGGTGCATGCGCTGGGCCAGCGCGGCAAGCGCTACGGCCTGCAGACCATGTGCGAAGGCGGCGGCCTGGCCAACGTCACCATCATCGAGCGGCTGTAAGCCCGGCCAGGCGCGGGGGCCGTCCGCGCCTGGCAAAGACAGCGCTGCAGTCGCCGACTGCAGCCCCATCGCATCCCAACAAGAGATAGCCGCATGACCAATGACAACGATCGCGCAGGCCAGGCCCTGCTGCACATCGATGGTGTCTCGGTGCGCTTCGGCGGCATCGTGGCACTGGACGGCGTGTCCTTCGACGTGCAGCGCGGACAGATTTGCGGACTCATAGGCCCCAACGGCGCGGGCAAGAGCACGCTGTTCAACTGTCTGTCGCGCCTTTATGAATGCAATAGCGGCAGCATCCACTTCGACGGCCACCCGCTGTCGACCATGCCGCGCCACCGCATGGCGGGCATAGGCATAGGCCGCACTTTCCAGAATCTGGCGCTGTTTCGCACCATGACCGTGCGCGAGAACGCGCTGGTGGGTTGCCACAGCCAGCACCACGCCGGCTTTTTGCGCAACGCCTTTCGCCTGCCGGGCGCGGCGCGCATCGAGGCCCAGGCGCAGGAGCGTGCCCAGACGCTGATCGATTTTCTGGGCCTGGGCAGCGTGGCCGAGCGCACCGTGGCCGACCTGCCTTTCGGCACGCAAAAGCGCGTCGAGCTGGCCCGGGCGCTCGCGGCCCAGCCCCAGCTGCTGCTGCTCGACGAGCCCGCGGCCGGGCTCAATCACGAGGAGCTGGAAAGCCTGGGCGCGCTGATCCGCGACATCCGCGACCGCCTGCAGGTCACGGTGCTGCTGGTCGAGCACCACATGGGGCTGGTGATGGGCGTTTCCGACAAGGTCGTGGCGCTGAACTTCGGCAAGAAGATCGCCGAGGGCACGCCGGCACAGGTGCGTGCCCACCCCGAAGTGATCCGCGCCTACCTGGGTGCGGACGAGGAGGAAACCGTATGAGTTCCATTCTGGAAGTGCGCGGCCTGCGCGCCGCCTACGGCGCCACGCGCGTGCTGCAAGGCCTTGACCTGGACATCGCCGACGGTGAAATCGTCGCCTTGCTGGGCGCCAACGGCGCGGGCAAGACCACCACGCTGCGCGCGCTGTGCCAGGCCATGGTCACCACCGAAGGCAGCATTTCGCTGGTGGGGCAGCGCATCGACGGCCGCTCCACCGAACAGATCGCCAAGCTGGGCGTGGGCCATGTGCCCGACGGCCGCGGCACGTTTCTGGGGCTGACGGCCGAAGAGAACCTGCGCCTGGGGGCCTATGCCCGGCCCAGCCGCATCGGGGCCGACGCCGACATGGAGCGCATCTACGGCTACTTTCCGCGCCTCAAGGAGCGCCGCGCCCAGCAGGCCGGCACGCTGTCGGGCGGCGAGCAGCAGATGCTGGCCATAGGCCGCGCGCTGATGGGCAAGCCCCGGCTGCTGCTGCTCGACGAGCCTTCGTTCGGCCTGGCGCCGCTGATCGTCAAGGACATCTTCGCCATCATGCGGCGCATCAACCAGGAGGAGCAGGTCTCCATCCTGCTGGTGGAGCAGAACGCCAAGCTGGCGCTCGATCTGTCCGATCGTGCCTACCTGCTGGAAACCGGGCGCATCGTGCTGTCCGGGCCGTCCGACGATATCCGACGCGACGACGCCGTGCGCCGCGCCTACCTGGGGGAATAAAGCATGGACGCCTTCCTGCATCAACTGCTCGCCGGCCTGGCTTCGGGCGGCATCTACGCCAGCGTGGCGCTGGCCCTGGTGATGATTTACCAGGCCACGCACCACATCAATTTCGCCCAGGGCGAGATGGCGATGTTCTCGACTTTCATCGCCTGGAGTCTGATCCAGGCCGGCCTGCCGTACTGGGCCGCCTTCTTCGCCACCGTGGTGCTGTCCTTCGTGCTCGCGGCCGTGGTGGAGTTCACCGTGATCCGGCCCATGCACGACAAGCCGGCGCTGTCGGTGGTGGTGGTCTTCATCGGCCTGCTGGTGATCTTCCACAGCCTCGCGGGCTGGCTGTTCGGCTACACCATCAAGCAGTTCCCCAGCCCGTTCCCGCAGGACGCCTGGTATGGCAGCTCGATGATGTCGGCGCACGAAGTCGGGGCCATCTTCGTCACGCTGCTGGTGGTGGCCGCGCTGTTCTCCTTCTTTCGCTTCACGCCCCTGGGCCTGGCGATGCGCGCCGCGGCGCAGAACGCGGCCTCGTCGCGGCTGGTGGGCATCAACGTCGGGCGCATGCTGATGCTGGGCTGGGGCCTGGCCGGCGCGATCGGCGCGGTGGCCGGAATGATGGTCGCACCGGTGGTCTTTCTCGACCCCCACATGATGACCGGCGTGCTGCTCTATGCCTTTGCCGGCGCGCTGATCGGCGGCATCGACAGCCCCCTGGGCGCGGTGCTCGGCGGCTTTCTGGTGGGCGTGCTGGAGAACCTCATCGGCACCTACGTGGTGGGCACCGAACTCAAGCTGTCCGTGGCGCTGGTGCTCATCGTCGGCGTGCTCATCGTGCGCCCGGCCGGCTTGCTCGGCCGCACTGTTGTGACCCGTGTCTGACCCGCGTCTGACCCCGTGACCCAAGGATTGCTGTACATGAACACTTTCAACACCACGGCCCGCACGACCCTCGCGCAGGCCAGCGCCCCGGCCCGCAGCGGCGGCTTCGCGCCCGGCTGGACCGCCACGCTGGCCGTCGTCGCGCTGTTCGCCATCGCCATCACTTTCGTCGCCAAGGGCTTCCAGCTGTTCCAGGCGACCATGGTGCTGTCGTACGCCATCGCGCTGCTGGGCCTGAACATCCTGACCGGCTACAACGGCCAGATTTCGCTGGGCCATGGCGCGTTCTATGCCATCGGCGCCTACACCACGGCGATTCTCATGGAGCACGGCGGCACGCCCTACTGGGCCACGGTGCCGGCCGCGGCCGTGGTCTGCCTGGCGGTGGGCTATGCCTTCGGGCGCCCGGCGCTCAAGCTCGACGGGCTGTACCTGGCGCTGGCGACGTTCGCGCTGGGCGTGGCCATGCCCCAGCTGCTCAAGTACAAGCACCTCGAAGCCTGGACCGGCGGCGTGCAAGGCATCGTGCTGATGAAGCCCGAAGCGCCTTTCGGCCTGCCGCTCACGGCCGACCAGTGGCTTTATCTGTTCGCACTGTTCGTCACGGTGATCATGTTCGTCATCGCCCACAACCTGCTGCAAAGCGGCACGGGCCGCGCGCTGCGCGCCATCCGCGACCACGCCATGGCGGCCGAAGCCATGGGCGTGGACAACAAGCACTACAAGTCCATGGCCTTCGGCGTCTCGGCGGCCTATACCGGCGTCGGCGGCGCGCTGTCGGCCATCGCCGTGCAGTTCGTGGCGCCCGACTCGTTCACGCTGTTCCTGTCGATCTCGCTGCTGGTGGGCATCGTCATCGGCGGCGTGGGCACGCTGTGGGGTGCGATCTTCGGCGCCGTGTTCATCATGTTCGTGCCTTCGCTGGCCGAGAAGGTGTCCAAGGCCGCGCCCTGGGCCATCTACGGCGTGGTGCTGATCGCCATCATGTTCGCCATGCCGGGCGGCGTGGTCGGCATGCTGCGCAAGATCCAGGAACGTTTCAAGACCCGTGCCGGCGCGCCCGGCGGCTGATCGCGGCCACTCTCTCAAAAACCAAGGAGACACAGCAGCATGAACAAAGCTCTTTCCCCCTCGCGCCGACACACTCTCGTGGCCCTGGCCGGGCTTTCGCTGGGCGCGGCCCTGCCGGCCATGGCCCAGAAGAAGTACGACCCGGGCGCGAGCGACACCGAGATCAAGCTGGGCATGCCCATGCCTTTGTCGGGCCCGGTCTCGGGCTATTCGCTGGTGGGCAAGGTCGCGCAGGCCTATTTCAAGAAGCTCAACGAGGCCGGCGGCATCAACGGGCGCAAGGTCAGCCTGGTGATCTATGACGACCAGTACTCGCCGCCCAAGACCGTGGAAGTGGTGCGCCGCATGGTCGAGGAAGACCAGGTGCTGGCCATCTTCGGCGGCCTGGGCACGGCGGCCAACAGCGCGATCCAGCGCTACATGAACATGAAGAAAGTGCCGCAGCTGTTCATCCAGAGCGGTGCGGCCCAGTTCGACGATGCGGCCAAGTCGCCCTGGACCGTGCCCTTGCTGGGCAGCTACCAGGGCGAGGGCCGGGTCTTCGCGCGCCAGATCCTGGCCAGCCGCCCCGACGCCAAGGTGGCCGTGCTGATGCAGAACGACGACCTGGGCCGCGAGCTGCTCAAGGGCCTGCAGCAAGGCCTGGCCGGGCAGACCAAGGTCAAGATCGTGTCCCAGGCCACCTTCGAAGTCACCGACCCCACGGTCGATTCCCAGCTGGTGCAGCTCAAGAGTGCGGGCGCCGACGTGCTGGTGATGGCCGCCACGGCGCGCACCGCCGCGCAGGCCATACGCAAGGTCGCGGCCCTGGGCTGGCAGGCCGACCGCTACCTCTGCTACGCCGGCTCCTCGGTGAAGATGGCCATGGAGCCCGCGGGCGTGGAGAACTCCAAGGGCGTGGTGTCGCTGGCCGTCTACAAGGAGCCGCTGAGCCCGCGCTGGGCGCGCGACGCCGACGTGGTGGCCTACCTCGATCTGCTCAAGACCCATGCGCCCGGCGTCGATCCGGGCAACGGCGCCGGCGTCTCGGGCTATCTGGTGGCGACGCTGATGACGCATGTGCTCAAGTCCGCGGGCGACGACTTGTCGCGCGACAACGTGCGCCGCCTGGCCAGCAACCTCAAGGACGTGCAACTGCCCATGCTGCTGCCCGGCGTGCTGGTGGCGAACTCGGCCAAGGACTTGCACGCCTACGCGTCCATGCAGCCGGTGCGCTTCAACGGTGTCGAGATGGAAGCTACCGGGCCGGTGCTGGCGATGAAGTGAGCGCCTGTCTGGCGCCTTGTTGACCTTTTCCTTGCGAGAACCCCATGACCGAAAGCTCCAGCGAATCCTCCCTCCTGTATGAACGCGATGGCGACGTTGCCATCCTGAGCCTGCATGTGCCGACCCGGCTCAACCCGCTGACCAAGGACATCCAGCATGGCCTGCGCGAGCATCTGGCGCGCATGTGCGACGAAGGCACGGTGCGCGCCCTGGTGCTGACCGGCTCGGGCAAGGCCTTTTGCGTGGGCGCCGACCTGTCGAGCATGGGAGGGGCCGCAGCCGACGACGGCGCCAGCCTGGGGCAGCGCACGGCCGATGGCATGGCCGAGCTGTCGAACCGGCTGATCGCCGACATCCGCGCTTTGCCTTTCCCCGTGGTCAGCGCCGTCAACGGCCCGGCGGCGGGCGCGGGCGTGGGCCTGGCGCTGTCGGCCGATGTGGTGGTGGCGGCGCGCTCGGCCTACTTCTATCTGCCCTTCATGCCCCGGCTGGGCATCGTGCCCGACCTGGGAACGACCTGGTTCCTGGAGCGTTCCATCGGCCGCGCGCGCTCGGTGGCCTTGTCGCTGCTGGGCGACCGCCTGAGTGCGGAGCAGGCCGCGCAATGGGGGCTGATCTGGGCCTGCGTCGACGACGCCGTGCTGCGCCAGGAAGCGCTGGCCATCGCCCAGCGCCTGGCCCGCCTGCCGGCGCATGCGGCGCACGAGATCCGCCACGCCTACGAATCGGCCGGCCGCGTGCCGTTGCAGGAGCAGCTGCACTACGAAGCCGAGCGCCAGCGCGAGCTGATCGACCGGCCCGAGTTCGGCGAAGGCGTCAAAGCGTTCCGCGAAAAGCGCGAGCCGGTGTTCGGGCGCTGAAGGCCCGTCCGGTCGGCCTCAACCCACCTGGCGCGCGTGGCCGGCCCAGTGCGGCGCGCGCAGCTGGTACTTGAGGATCTTGCCGGCGGGCGACAGCGGCAGCTCGCTGGCGAAAGCCACGCTGCGCGGGCATTTGTAGTTGGCGATCAGCGTGCGGCAATGCGCGATCAAGTCATCCGCCGACAGCGCCGCGCCCTCGCGCAGCACGACCACGGCGTGCACGCGCTCGCCCCATTGCGCGTCGGGCACGCCGACCACGGCGCACATCGACACCTGGGGCAGTTGGGTGATGGCGTTCTCGACTTCGGCCGAGTAGACGTTCTCGCCGCCGGTCACGACCATGTCCTTGAGCCGGTCGACGATGTAGAGGAAGCCGTCGTCGTCCATGCGGCCGCCGTCGCCGGTGTGCATCCAGCCGTCGCGCAGGGCGGCAGCGGTCTGCTCGGGCTGGTTCCAGTAGCCGCTCATCACCATCGGGCCGCGCGCCACGATTTCGCCCACCGTGCCGTTGGGCACGGGGCGGCCCGCGCCGTCGACGATGCGCACTTCGGCGATGGGCACGGGCCGGCCGGCCGAGCGGCGGCGGTGCGCGGGCTGGTCCAGCTGGTGGCACCCGGCGGGCAGCACGCTCACCACGGGTGAAAGCTCGGTCATGCCGTAGAGCTGGCAGAAGCTGGCGCGCGGCAACTGCGTGAGCGCCTGCAGCAGCAGCGCATCGTCTATGGGCGAGGCGCCGTAGAGCACGAGTTGCAGGCTGGAGGTGTCGTAGTCGGCAAAGCGCGGGTGCTCGATCAGGCGCTTGACCATGGTCGGCACCAGAAAAGTCTCGCTGGCGCGCTCGTTCTGTATGGCCTCGAGTATCCGGACTTCGTCGAAGGCCGGCATCACGACCTGGGTGCACAGCCGCTGCATGAGTTGCAGCGTCAGGCCCAGGCCGCCGACATGGAACATGGGCGCGATGTTGATGCCCACCGCATCCACGGGGCGCGGCGCCGCCATGTTCGCCGACAGCTGGCCGGCGTAGAGATTGGCGTGGCTGAGCATCACGCCCTTGGGCAGGCCAGTGGTGCCGCCGGTGTAGAGCACGGCCGCGAGATCGGCGCCGCCGCGGCGCGCATCGGCCACGGGCCGGGCCTGGGCCAGCAGCGCTTCGGTGTCCTGCATGCCCTGGGGCGCGGGGCCGTCGTCGAACCACAGCAGGGTTTTCAGCGAGCGCGACAGCGCCGGCTGCTGGACGGCGAGCGCGGCATGCCGGGCATCGACCAGCAGCAGGCGCGTGTCGCAGTCGTCGAGCGAATAGGCCACTTCGCGCGCGCTCCAGCGGATGTTGACCGGGTTGACCACGGCGCCGGCCCACCAGGCGGCGTAGAAGAATTCGACATAGCGGTCGGAGTTGAGCGCCAGCATGCCGACGCGGTCGCCAGGCTGCACGCCCTGGGACTGCAGCACCGCGGCCGGCCGCGCGACGCGGTCGGCGAAGGTGGCGAATGTGCTGCGGCGCGGGTCGCAGACCAGGGCCGTGGCCTGGGGTTTTTCCTGCAAGGCCTTGTGCAGGGGCTGGGTGAGTTCCATGGGCTGGCGGTCTCCGGGAAAGGCTTGGGGGCGCGCGGGCGGTGCGGCGGCTGTTCCTGATTCTTGGGCGTTCCTCGCCGCTTGGCTGTCGTCCGAATCGACGATTTGCGGCGCGCAATTCATCCTTTTCGACGAGTGTCTGCCCGCGCCGGCGCGCCGAGAATTTGCCAACGACACCCAGGAGACAAGAACAATGCCCAAGAATTCCACCATGCGTTCGGCCGACCCCAGCAAGCGCGATTTTTGCCGCACGGCGCTGGGCACTGGCGCGGCCCTGCTCGCGCTGTCGCCTTGCGCGCCGGCCCTGGCGGCTATCCAGGCGCCGGCCTTTCCGGTCAAGCCGATCACGCTGCTCGTGCCTTTCCCCGCGGGCGGGGCGACCGACGTGCAGATGCGGGCGCTCGCGCGCGCGGCCTCGCAGTCGCTGCGCCAGCCCATCGTGATCGTCAACCAGCCCGGCGTCTCCGGCACGCTGGCGGCCGCGGCCATGGCGCGCAGCGCGGCCCCCGACGGCTACACCATCGCCATGATTTCCGCGGCGCTGTTTCGGCTGCCGCATGTGCAGAAAGTCAACTACGACCCGGTGGCGGACTTCAGCTACATCATCGGCGTGACCAACTACAGCTTCGGCGTGGTGGTGGCCGCGGATGCGCCCTGGAAGACCTTGCCCGAGCTGATTGCCGCGGTGAAGGCCGCGCCCGACAAGATCTCCTTCGGCGGCATAGGCCAGGGTAGTTCGGGCCACATCGGCATTGCGCGGCTGGCGCGCGCCGCGGGCTTCTCGCTCAACTACGTGCCGTTTAAGGGCGCGGCTGAAGTGCTGCAGGCCACGATTGGCGGCCATGTGCAGGTCATGACCGAGGCCGGCTGGGGCAGCATGGTGGAAAGCGGCAAGCTGCGCCTGCTGGCGGTGATGGACGAGCAGCGCACGCCGCGCTGGCCGCAGGTGCCCACGCTCAAGGACCTGGGCTACGACATCGCCGTGCGCTCGCCGGTCGGCCTGGCCGGCCCCAAGGGCATGAACCCGCAGGTGGTGAAGGCGCTGCACGACGCCTTCTTCGCGGCCAGCAGCGATGCGCAATTTCTCAAGGCGCTGGAAGTGCAGGGCCAGCCCTATGCCCACCTGGACACCGCGCAGTACAGCCGCTTCGCCGTCACCCAGACGGCCAGCGACAAGCGCTTCGTTGACGAACTGGGCTTCAAGCTCAACGAGTGAACCCGCCGGGCGCGGCGGGCGCCAGGCGGCGGCCCTCAATCGTCTTTTCCGACGATGCCGCGCGCCGGGCCGGCTGCCTACGATGCGTGCAGACGCCGGCCAAGGCGCCAACCCAGGAGACTGCCATGCAAGTGTTCCGTTCCCCCCCGTCCAGAAGTCTTCTTCGGACCAGCGCCGTGCTGCTGCTCGCAGCCACCACGGCTTTCACGGCGCAAGCGCAAAAGCGCTACGACACCGGCGCCACCGACACCACGATCAAGATCGGGCATCTCGTGCCGTACTCGGGGCCGGTCTCGGCCTACGGCACCATTGGCAAGTCGGCCAGCGCCTGGTTTGACAAGGTCAATGCCGAAGGCGGCATCAACGGGCGCAAGGTCGAGTTCGTTTCGCTCGACGACGCCTATACGCCGTCCAAGACCGTGGAGCAGGCGCGCAAGCTGGTCGAGCAGGACGAAGTGCTGCTGCTGTTCGGCGCGCTGGGCACGGCGCACAACATGGCGATCCGCCGCTACATGAATGCCAAGAAGGTGCCACAGCTGTTCGTCGCCACCGGCGCCACGCGCTTCGGCGACCCCAAGGGCTTCGCCTGGACCATGGGCTGGCAGCCGACCTACCAGGCCGAAGGCCAGATCTACGCCGAGCACATTCTCAAGACCAAGCCGGACGGCAAGATCGCCATCCTGATGCAGAACGACGACTTCGGCAAGGACTACCTCAAGGGCTTTCTCGACGGCCTGGGCGCCAAGGCCAAGACCATGGTCGTGGCGCAGTCCACCTATGAAGTCACCGACCCGACCATAGACAGCCAGATGGTCAACCTCAAGTCCTCGGGCGCCGATGTCTTCTTCAGCATCACCACGCCCAAGTTCGCGGCCCAGGCGATTCGCAAGGCGGCCGACATCGGCTGGAAGCCCACGCAATACCTGTCCAGCGTGTCGGTCTCGGTCACGTCGGTGATGAAACCGGCGGGCTTCGAGAACGCCCAGGGCGTGATTTCGGCCAACTACCTGCGCGACCCTTCGGACGAGCGCTGGAAGAACACCAAGGAATTCGACGACTACAAGGCCTTCATGGCCAAGTACTACGCCACCGGCGACATGACGGATTCGCTCAACGTGCTGGGCTACAGCTCGGCGCAGACGCTGGAATACGTGCTGCGCAAGGCCGGCGACAACCTCACGCGCGAGAACATCATGAAGATCGCGGCCAATATGTCCTTCACCCTGCCCATGCTGTACCCGGGCATAGAAGTGAAGACCTCGGCCGACGATTTCTACCCGATAGAGCGCATGCAGCTGCTGCGCTTTGCCGGCACGCGCTATGAACCGTTTGGCCCGGTGCTGGGCCGCTGAGGAGCATGATGAACACGCATTCACCTCTGACCCGGCGCCTGGCGCTGCAGCGCGCCGCCGCCACTTTGGCACTCGGCGGCCTGGGCGCACGCACGGCGCTGGCCCAGAAGAAATACGACGTCGGCGCCAGCGACAGCGAAGTCCGCCTGGGCATGACCATGCCTTACAGCGGCCCGGGCTCGGCCTACGGCATCCTGGGCAAGGTCAACGAGGCCTACTTCGCGATGATCAACGAGCGCGGCGGCATCCAGGGCCGCAAGATCAAGCTGATCACCTATGACGACCAGTACTCGCCGCCGCGCACCGCCGAAGCCGTGCGCCGGCTGGTCGAGCAGGACGAGGTGCTGGCGGTCTACGGCAACCTGGGATCGGCGCCCAACGCCGCCATCCAGCGCTACATGAACACCAAGAAGGTGCCGCAGATCCTGCTGAGCGTGGGCGCCGATCGGTTCAACGATCCCCAGGGCTCGCCCTGGACCATGCCCTTCATGCCCAGCTACATCGCCGAAGGCCGGCTCTACGGCCGCAACATTGCGCAGACCCTGCCCAAGGCCAAGGTCGCGGTGCTCTACCAGAACGATGACTTCGGCAAGGACTTGCTCAAGGGCCTCAAAAGCGCGCTGGCCGAGAAGGGCGGGGCGAGCGTGGTGGCCGAAGCCTCCTACGAGCTGAGCGACCCCACGGTCGACTCCCAGATCATCCGCCTGCAGGCTTCGGGCGCCGATGTGTTCGTCAACTTCAGCAGCGCGCGCGCCGCGGCCCAGGCCATTCGCAAGGTCTACGACATCGGCTGGCGGCCCACGCAGCAATACCTCAGCTATGTCGCGGCCTACGTCAAGGCCACGTTGGAGCCCGCGGGCCTGGACAAGTCCAAGGGCATTCTGGCCATGGCCTTCTTCAAGGACCCGGTGCAGCCGCGCTGGGCCCAGGACCCGGGCACCAAGGAGTTCCTGGCCTTCATGAAGAAGTACGCACCGCAGGAGGACGTCAGCAATGCCATGGCGGTGTTCGGCTACAACCTGGCCCAGTCCATGGAAAGCGTGCTGCGTTCGGCGGGCGACGACCTCACGCGCGCCAACGTGATGAAGCAGGCCACCAGCTTCAAGGGCGTGGCCCTGCCCATGCTGCTGCCGGGCATCACGCTCAACAACTCGGCGACCGACTTCTTCCCTTTCAGCACGCTGCAACTGGTGCAGTTCAACGGCAGCGAGTTCGAGCCCGTGGGCAAGACCATCGCCGTGAAATGACGCTGCAGGCCCATAAGACCAAAGGAGACAAGCAATGCACGGACTGATGCAGGACCGCCCGTTGATGATTTCGTCGCTGATCGATCACGCGGCCACTTTCCACCCCGAGACCGAAATCGTCACGCGCACGGTGGAAGGGCCGGTGCACCGCAGCAACTACCGCGCAGTGCAGCGCCGCGCCAAGCGCGTGGCCAATGCCATGCAGGCCCTGGGCGTCGCGCCGGGCCAGCGCGTGGGCACGCTGGCCTGGAACACCTACCGGCACCTGGAGCTGTACTACGGCGTCTCGGGCACGGGCGCGGTGCTGCACACCGTGAACCCGCGGCTGTTTCCCGAGCAGATCGACTACATCATCAACCACGCCGAAGACCAGGTGCTGTTCTTCGACATCAGCTTCGCGGCCCTGGTCGCGCAGCTGGCGCCCAAGCTCAAGAGCGTGCACACCTTCGTGGCCATGACCGACCGCGCCCACATGCCGCAGGTGGATCTGCCGAACCTGCTGTGCTACGAGGAGCTGATCGCCGCCCAGAGCGAGGACTACACCTGGCCCGTGTTCGACGAGCGCACGGCCTCGTCGCTGTGCTACACCTCGGGCACCACGGGCAACCCCAAGGGCGTGCTGTATTCGCACCGCTCCACCGTGCTGCATTCGCTGATGGAATGCGCGCCCGACACTTTCAACGTCAACTCGAACATGACGCTGCTGCTGGCTGTGCCCATGTTCCACGCCAACGCCTGGGGCATGCCTTACTCGGCGGCCATGGCGGGCACCAAGCTGGTGATGCCCGGCCCCAAGCTCGACGGCGAAAGCCTTTACACGCTGATGCGCGACGAGAAAGTGACGTTCTCGCAGGCCGTGCCCACGGTCTGGCTGATGCAGTTCCAGTACTTCGACGCCCACCCGGAAATCGACACCCTGGCGCTGGGCTTGAAGCGCATAGGTGTGGGCGGTGCGGCCACGCCGCGCAGCATGATCGAGCGCTTCGAGCGCGACTTCGGCGCCGACTTCGTGCAGGGCTGGGGCATGACCGAGACCAGCCCCATCGGCGTGATCAGCAACCTGCTGCCCAAGCACAGCGGCCTGTCCAAGGAGGAGCAGACCACGGTCAAGATGAAGCAAGGCCGCGGCGTCTGGGGCGTGGAGCTGAAGATCGTCGACGAGGCGGGCGCGCGCCTGCCCCACGACGGCCAGGCTTTCGGCCACCTGCATGTGCGCGGCCCGTGGATTGCGAGCGGCTACTTCAAGAGCGAAGGCGGCTCGGTGCTCGACGCCGAGGGCTACTTTCCCACCGGCGACGTGGCGACCGTCGACGCCGACGGCTACGTGCAACTGGTGGACCGGGCCAAGGACGTGATCAAGTCGGGCGGGGAATGGATTTCCTCCATCGATCTGGAAAACGCGGCCAATACCCATCCCGCGGTGGCCGAGGCTGCGGTCATCGGCATGCCGCATCCCAAATGGCAGGAGCGGCCGCTGCTGGTGGCCGTGCTGCGTCCTGGCGCCCAGGCGACGGGCGCCGAGCTGCAGGCCTTTCTGGCCCAGCGCGTGGCCAAGTGGTGGCTGCCAGATCACGTGGTCTTCGTCGACGCGCTGCCGCACACGGCCACGGGCAAGCTGCTCAAGACCAAGCTGCGCGAGCAGTTCAAGGACCATGTGTTCGACGCCGCCCCGGCCTTGGTGAAATGAGCATGGCCTGGCAACTCAACGCAGACGAGACCGCCTTCCGCGCGGAAGTGCGCAGCTTTCTCGATGCCGCCCTGACGCCCGAGCTGCGCACGGCGGGCCGGCGCTGTGCCGGCATCTTCGCCGACTACGACGAAGGCATACGCTGGCACCGCATCCTCGCGGGCCGCGGCTGGAGCGTGCCGAGCTGGCCGGTGGCGCATGGCGGCACGGGCTGGACGCCCATGCAGCACTACATCTTCGCCAGCGAACTGGCCCAGGCCGACGCTCCGCCGCTCGCGCCCAATGGCACGCGCATGGTGGCGCCGGTGATCATCGCCTTCGGCACCGAGGCGCAAAAGCAGCGCTGGCTGCCGGGCATACGCGACGGCACCGACTACTGGGCCCAGGGCTACTCCGAGCCGCAGTCGGGCTCGGACCTCGCCTCCCTGCAGTGCCGCGCACAGCGCGACGGCGACCACTATGTGCTCAACGGCAGCAAGATCTGGACGACGCACGCGCATTGGGCCAATCGCATGTTCTGCCTGGTGCGCACCGACAGCAGCGGCAAGGCCCAGCAAGGCATCAGCTTTCTGTGCTTCGACCTCGACGCGCCGGGCATCACGGTGCGGCCCATCATCAGCATTTCGGGCGACCACGAGCTCAACCAGGTGTTCTTCGACGAGGTGCGCGTGCCGGTCTCGTCGCTGCTGGGCGAGGAGAACCAGGGCTGGAGCATCGCCAAATACCTGCTGTCGCACGAGCGCGGCGGTGCCTGGGCGCCGCGTCTGCGCGGGCGGCTGCGGCGCCTGCGCGAAGCCGCGCGTGCCGCCTGGCCGACGGGGGCGTGCGACGAAGGCCGCGACATGGCGCTGCGCCTGGCCGAAGCCGATTGCGCCATCGACGCGGTCGAAGCGCTGGAATTGCAGGCCTTGCGTGCCCAGGTGCGGGGCGAGCCGCCGGGAATCCGCCCGTCCATGGGCAAGATCCTGGGCTCCGAATTGCGCCAACGCCTGACCGAGCTGGGCGTGGAAATCGCCGGGCGCTACGCGGCCGTGGATTTGCCGCAGGCCGAGTGCCTGCTGGGCGAGCTGCCCGTGCCCGAAGACGCGGTGTTCGCCATGTCGGCCTATCTCAACGACCGCGCGGCATCGATTTACGCGGGCACGAACGAAGTCCAGCGCAATCTCATCGCGGCCCATTTGCTGCGCGGCTGAAGAACACCATGACCACTGACACCTCCCACGACGACACGCTGGCCATGCTCAGCGACAGCCTGGCGCGCTATCTGGAGCAGCACTTTGGCTTCGCCCAACGCCAGCGCGCGCTGGCCGAGGCCGTGGACGCGCCGCCCGCGTTCTGGCGCGGCCTGTCACGCGAGCTGGGCCTGCTGGGCGCGGCCCTGCCCGAAGCCCAGGGCGGGCTGGGCGGCGGCATGGCCGCCCACCTGGCCGTGATGCAGACGCTGGGCGCGGCGCTCGCGGGCGAGCCCTATTTGGCTAGCCTGGTGATAGGCGCGGGCCTGCTGCAGCGCCAACCGGGCGCGTTCAGCGATGCGCTGCTGGCCGATGTGGTCGCGGGCCGCGCCGTGCTGGCCTTTGCCCATGCCGAGCCCGACAGCCGCAACGAGCGCGCCCAGGTACGCACGCGCCTGGTCGGCGATGGCCAGGGCTACGAGATCAACGGGCGCAAGGCCGTGGTGCATGCCGCGCCCTGGGCCACGCATTTGATCGTCTCGGCGCGCGGCAGCGGCGCGGTGGGCGACGCCGACGGCATTTCGCTGGTCGTGGTCGAGCGCCATGCGCCCGGCGTGCAGCTGCGCCCCTATGCGCTGCGCGACGGCACGCGTGCCGCCGAGCTGCGCCTGGAGGGCGTGCGCGTGCCGGCCGCGGCCTTGCTGGGGCGCGAAGGCGCGGCGCTGCCGCAGATAGAGCAGGCCCTGGACGAGGCCACGCTCGCGGTCTGCGCCGAAGCCCTGGGCGTGCTGGGCCGCCTGCTGGCCGACACGCTGGACTATGTGCGCCAGCGCAAGCAGTTCGGCGTGGCCATCGCCAGCTTCCAGGTGGTGCAGCACCGCCTGGCCGATATGCACATGGCGCTGGCCCAGGCCGACGCGCTGACCCATGCCGTGCTCGACGCCATGGACGGGCCGGCACCCGCGCGGGCCCGCGCCGTGTCTTCGGCCCTGGTCGCCGTGGCGCAGGCCTGCAAGGCCGTGGGCCAGGGCGCGGTGCAGTTGCACGGCGGCATGGGCATGACCGAAGAGCTGGCCGTAGGCCACTACTTTCGCCGCGCGACGCTGATAGCAACGCAGTTCGGGCCTGTGTCCTGGCATCTGCGGCGGGTGGCGGGGCTGGAAGCGGCGCAGGCCTAGGCTCAGTTCAGCAGCGCCACCTGCGTTTCGCGCTCGCCCTCGTAGGGGTTGCGGCCGTGCCAGACCTGCAGGTTGTCGACCAGCATCACGTCGCCCGTGTGCCAACGCCAGTGGACGGTGCGGGCCGCGCAGGCCGCGTCGATCTGCTGCAGCTCCTGGGCCGACAGCGGCTCGCCATTGCCCAGCGTGGCGCCCGTGGGGTATTTTTGCGTGGCGCGGATCTGGCGTGAGAGCTCGTCGCTTTGCGACTGCGGCCGCACGTGGATGACCGAGCGGAACATGGGCTGGCCCGTCACCGGGTGCGGCACGAAGGGGTCCAGCGGCGTCAGCAGCGTCAGGCTGCCGTTGTCGTTCCAGATCGGCTCCAGGCCTTTTTGCGCGCACATGCGTTCCACCTCCTGGGGATCGTCGGTGAAGAAGGAGTGGTTCCAGCCGCGCAAGTCCATGTGGGCGTACGTGGCCTGCAGTTCGTCGCTGCGCGGCCCGTAGTTGGTGGCCATGCGCGTCTTGTGCTGCTGCAGTTTGGCGACGATGGCCGGCGGCAGTGCGTCGATCAGGCCGCGCATGTCGCCGATGGTGGTCTCGCCGCCGCGCGCGGCCAGTCGGCGCGCGAAGAAAGCCAGGCGCCGGGGGTAGTCGCGCATATAGGCCATCTCGGAATGCAGGGTCAGCTGCACGCTGGGCGCCAGGCGCGTGGCTTCCATGACCTGGCCCTTGATGGCCGAGCGCGGTGCCCGGCCGCCGGCGTAGTCGCCCGAGAACGCGGGGAATTCGCCCGTCAGCGTGGCGAAGTCGTCGGTGTCCGCCACGGGAAAGCCGCGCAGCACCACGGCGCCATGGGCCACGATCAAGTCGTCGATGACGGGGCGCACCTGGGCAAACCAGGCGTGAAACCCGTCGCGGGTTTGCAGGCCGGCATCGGCGCATTCGATGAACAGCGGGGCCTGGCCGGCTTGCAGTTCGTGGCAACGCACGCGGGCGTCCAGGCCCAGGGCCTTTGCATTCAGCGGCAGCGCCGGGCCGGTGAGTGCGCGGCTGGTATAGGCCACGGCGGGCTGGCTCATGAGGGTGTCCATGGGATTTCCTTGTTGCATTTGGCGTCCCCCACCATTGCCCAGGCAACGGCGATGCGGGGATTGGGAGGGAAAAGAGGCCGCCGGTTGTCCGGCTGGGCCTAGCGGCGGTAACTGGGGTCCAGGCGATCGAGTTCGCGGCGCACGGCGGCCCATTCGCGCTCACCGCGTATGGGCGTGCGCGCGAACGCGGCGCGCGTGGCCTGCACGGCGGCGTCGTCGAACTCGATCACCTGTGCCGCGCCCGCGGCCATGGCGTCCACCTGCACCTTGCAGGCGGATTCCAGCCAGTAGATGTTGAAAAAGGCTTCGGCCACCGTGCGGCCGCAGACCAGCAGGCCGTGGTTGCGCAAGATGACGGCGTTGTGCTGGCCCAGGTCGGCCACCAGGCTTTGCTGCTGCCCGATCTCGACTTCGGGGCCCCGGAAGTCGTGGTAGCCGATGCGGCCATAAAACAGCGCCGACTGCTGCGAAATGGGCCGCAAGCCCCCGGCCATGGCCGAGACCGCCGTGCTGGCGCGCGTGTGGGTGTGCAGCACGCACATCGCGTCGTGGCGGGCCGCATGCACCGCGGTGTGAATGACGTAGGCCGCGGGATTGAGGCCAAAGCCGTCATCGGGCCGGTAAAGCACTTCGCCGTCGAGCCGGATTTTGTACAGGCTGGAGGCGCTGACTTCCTGGTACAGCAGGCCGTAGGGGTTGAGCAGGATCTGATCGACCGTGCCGGGCACGCGGGCCGTGATGTGGTTGTAGATCAGGTCGGTCATGCCGTAGTGGTGCAGGGCGCGGTACAGGGCCGCGAGTTCCTGGCGCACGGCCCACTCGGCATCCGGGATGTCGGCATGGGGCGAACGGCTGTCCTGCAGCCCGGCGGGCGGGGTCAAGGCTTGCATGGGGCTCACTCCATCGCCAGGCCGAGTTCGCGCACATTGCGCTTGTCGGCCGCGAATTGCGTGAGTGCGTACTGCCGATAGGCCTTGCTGTCTTCAAAGCGATTGGGCATGGACTCGTTGTCCAGAGCCTTGGCGTAAGCCGGATCCTGCGCGGCTTTTCGCAGTGTCTCTTCCAGCCTGGACAGCACCGGCGCCGGCAGGTTTCGGGGCCCGGCAATGCCCACGGTGGAGCGCACCACGATGTCGTAGCCCGATTCCTTGAAGGTGGGCACTTGCGACCACTTGGGCAAGCGCTGCTCTTCGGCCACGGCCAGCAGGCGCAGCTTGCCGCCGTTGGCCATGGCGCCCCAGCCCGCTTCCAGCATCACGTCCACGTGGCCGCCCAGCAAGGCCGTCACCGCGTCGGCCCCGCCCTTGAACGGCACGTAGTTCAGCTGCACGCCCGCCTGCTTTTGCAGCTGGTGCGTGGCGATGTGGCCCAGCGTGCCGTTGCCCACGGCCGCGACATTGAGCTTGCCCGGGTTGGCGCCGGCATAGGCGATCACATCCGCCAAGGACTTGAAGCGCGAATCGGTGGGCACCGACATGGCGTAGACATAGCTGGTCAGGCCCGCCACGTACGAGAAGTCGTTCAAGGCGTCGTAGCCCACTTTTTGCAAATGCGGCAGGCGAAACACGGCCGGGGTGATGAGCACCAGCGTGTAGCCGTCGGCCGCGGCATTGCGCGCCATCTGCGCGGGGGCCAGCGTGCCGCCGGCACCGGGCTGGTTCACCAC
This sequence comes from Acidovorax bellezanensis, assembly GCF_025421555.1. Taxonomy (NCBI): domain Bacteria; kingdom Pseudomonadati; phylum Pseudomonadota; class Betaproteobacteria; order Burkholderiales; family Comamonadaceae; genus Acidovorax; species Acidovorax bellezanensis. The sequence goes on along the minus strand of NZ_JAODYH010000004.1, from coordinate 306,909 downwards.
CAGCACCGGCTGGCCCAGGGCCTTGCCGACCGCCACGGCCATGGCGCGCATCTGTGTGTCGGTGGGGCCTCCCGCGGAAAACGGAACCACCAGCGTGATGGGTTTGCTGGGCCAGGGCTCCGTGGCGAAGCCGGGCATGGCGGCGCCGAAAGCCAGTAGACTGCCAGCCAGCAACAGCGTGCGGCGGCGAAACGGGGGGGCGTGGGTCATGTGTGTCTCCTGATGTAGGGCTGCTGAGCGCTGGGCCTGCACCGACTCTAGGCATCTTGGCCTGGCCCGGAAATTCCCACACCCCGTGTTTGCGATTCCAGTTTGGAATCACCCGCCACGCCAGCCCCGACCCATGCGCATCGATGACCTGCAAGTCCTGATCACCCTGAGCCAGCACGTGAGCCTGCACGGCGCAGCCAATGCCTTGGGCGTCACGCAATCGGCCTTGTCCAAGGCCCTGGCCCGGCTGGAAGCCGCCGCCGGCGCGCCCTTGTTCGAGCGCAGCAGCCAAGGCATTGCGATCACGGCCATGGGACGAACCGTGCTCAAGCACGCGCGCCGCATCACGCAGGCGGTGCACGATCTGGGCACGGAGCTGGGCGACGAGCGCAGCGCCAAGGCGGGCCTGATCCGCCTGGCTTCGCTGCCGCACCTGGTGCCTTCGCTGATCACGCCGCTGCTGGCCGACTTTCATGTGCACCGGCCCATGGCGCGCTTTCACATCCACCCCTTGCTGAGCCCGCAGCTGCTGATCGAGCTGGACAACGGCCAGGTCGATCTGGTGATCGCCGCCAAGCCGCAGGCGGATTACCCCGGCCTGAGCCACGCCAGCCTGGGCCTGCTCGATGTCTGCATGGTGGCCCGCAGCGGACACCCGCGCCTGGCGCGGTTTCTGACCCTGGCCGATCTGACCCAGGAGCGCTGGGTGCTGCCCGACCGCAGCATGTATCTGCGCCAATGGTTCGAGCAGCAGTTTCTGCAGGCCGGACTGCCCCTGCCGCCGGTCGCGATCGAGAGCAGCCAGTCCCAGCTGGCCTTCGCGCCCCTGTTGCGCCAGTCCGACCTGCTGGGCCTGCTGCCCAGCCGCATCCTGCAGCAACCCGAAGGCCAGGGCCTGGTGACCTTGCCCGGTGCCGGCATGCAGGTGCAGTACGACTTGCACCTGTTCTGGCGCACCCAGGGCATTCTGAGCCCGGTGGCGCTGGAGTTTCGCAATGCGCTGCTGGCGCGTGACACCACGGCCAGGCTGTAGCGGCCGCTAGTTCGGCCGCAGCACCACGCGCCCCACGGCCTCGCCGCCCTGCATGGCCGCCAGGGCCTGGCGGTAATCGGCCAGAGGCCATTCGCTGTCTATGGCCGGGCGCAGGTCGCCACGTGCGTGCAAGCCCATCACGCCGCGCAGATTGGCCGCGGCCTTGGACGGAGAACGCTGCGCGAACTGGCGAATATCGACGCCGACCAGCGCCGCGCCCTTGAGCAGCGGCAGGTTGGCCGGCAGGGCGGCGATGGCGCCGCCGGCAAAGCCCAGCACCAGATGGCGCCCGCCCCAGCCCAGGCAGCGGAACGCGGCTTCGGTGAATGGGCCGCCGACCGGGTCGACCACGACGTCCACGCCCAGCGGTTGGGTCATGGCCTTGAGCGCGCCGCGCCAGTCGTCGGCCGAAGTGTCTATGACCGCGTCGGCGCCGGCCGCCAGGGCCAGGGCGCGCTTGGCCGGCGACGAGGCCCCGGCGATCACGCGGGCGCCGAAAGCGCGCGCCAGCTGCACGGCGGCCAGGCCCACGCTGCCCGCCGCGCCGAGCACGAACACGGTTTCGCCCGGCAGCAGCGCGCCGCGGTCGACCAGCGCATGCCACATGGTGGCGTAGGGCACGGCCAGCGCCGCGGCTTCGGCGGCCGGCGCCGTGCCTGCCAGGCGCTGCACGGTGGCCGCGGGCACGCAGACCGCCTCGGCCCAGGCGCCGCTGCGCGCACTGGAGCCGCAGACGCGCTGACCGATCTGCCAGTCACCGTCAACGCCGTCGCCCATGGCTTCGACCGTGCCGGCGAATTCACTGCCGGGGATAAAGGGCGCGGGCGGCTTCATCTGGTAGCGGCCCTGGGCCAGCAGCAGGTCGGCGTGCGAGATGGCGCTGGCTTCGACGCGGATGCGCAATTCACCGGCCTGGGGCGCGGGGCGGGGCACATCGCACAGCGCCAGGCCTTCGAGGGGGCCGAGCTGGGCCATTTGCAGGGCTTTCATGGCGCTCTCCGGGATGAGGCGATGCCGCGCAGGCGGTGCAAGGGCTTGGGGTGCATGGGCGATTCTCCAGACAGGAGTGCCCAGCCTAGGCGGGGCAGGGCGCGGGGGCAATCGTCTGTTTCGACGATGCCCCGTGCTGGGGGCACTTTCTATGATGGATGGCAAAGACCGGCTGCCCGGCCGCACAGGAGACTCCCGCATGACCGTCGTCGACGACCGCACCCCCATCATCGTGGGGGTGGGCGAAATCACCCACCGCAACAAGCAGGCCGCAGCCGGGCTGGAACCGATAGAGCTGATGGCGCGTGCGCTGCAGGCGGCGCAGCAGGACGCGGGTGCGGCCTTGCTGGCCGAACTCGATTCGCTGGACGTGGTCAGCGAGCATTCCTGGCCTTATACCGATGCCCCCGCGCGGCTCAGCGAACGGCTGGGCCACTGGCCGGCGCGGCGTGTCTACGGCGAGACCGGCGGAGAGTCGCCGGTGCGCTTCATCCACGAGGCGGCGCTGCGCATCGCGCGCGGCGAAAGCCGCGTCGCGGCCGTCACCGGCGCCGAGTCGCGCTACACCGTCGACGCCGCGGCCAAGCAGGGCATAGACCTGGACTGGACGCCGCGCGACGACAGCGTGAAGCTGCTGCGCGGCACGGATTTCTGCCACCCGGTGGCGGTGCGCCACGGCGCGGCGATGCCGGTCAGCATCTACCCGTTCTACGAAAACGCCGCGCTGGCGCACTGGGGCCAGACGCCGCGAGAGGCGCGGCAGGAATCGGCCGCGCTCTGGTCGCGTTACTCGCAAGTGGCCGCGGCCAATCCCCATGCCTGGCAGAGCCAGGCCTTCAGCGCCGAGGAAGTGGCCGAGCCCAGCGCGGCCAACCGCCTGATCGCCTGGCCTTACACCAAGTACATGGTGGCCAACCCCATGGTCAACATGGGCGCGGCTGTGCTGCTGACCAGCGTGGGCCAGGCGCGCGCTCTGGGCATTTCCGAGCAGCGCTGGGTCTATGTCTGGGGCGGCGCCGCGGCGCATGAGCCGCGCGACTACCTGCAGCGCGACCAGTACCACCGCTCGCATGCCCAGGACCTGGTGATGGAGAGCGTGCTGGCCCAGGTGGGCGGGGATGCCGCGGCCTTCGCGATGCTGGAGCTCTACAGCTGCTTTCCCATCGTGCCCAAGATGGCGCGGCGCACGCTGGGCCTGGCGGCCGATGCACAGATGACCTCGACCGGCGGGCTGAGCTTTTTCGGCGCGCCGCTCAACGACTACATGACGCATGCGGCCGCGGGCCTGGTGCGCGCCTTGCGCGGCGCGCCGGGCAAGGCGGCGCTGCTCTACGGCCAGGGCGAGTACGTGACCAAGCACCACGCGCTGGTGTTGGGCTCGCGCCCGCCGCCCCAGGGCCTGCCCCCGGACGACTACAGCGTGCAGGCCGCGGCCGATGCGCGGCGCGGGCCGGTGCCGGCGTTCATAGAACGCTACGACGGCGCGGCCAGCGTGGAGACCTTCACCGTGATCTACGGCCGCGACGGCCTGCCCACGCACGGCATCGTGATCGCGCGCACGCCGGCCGGCGAACGGCTGATGGCGCGCGTGGAGCCCGAGGACGCGCAGGCGCTGGCGGTGCTGACCGATCTGGAGCGCTCGCCCGTGGGCCGCGGCGGCCAGGTCACGCAGGGTGCCGATGGCGCGCTGCGCTGGAGCCTGGCATGAACGCGGCCGTGCGCGTCGAGAAGCTGGCCGGCCATATCGCCGTCGTCACCATTGACCGGCCCGAGGCCCGCAACGCCATCAACGCCGCGGTCGCGGCCGGCCTGGAAGCGGCCGTGGATGCCACCGAGGCCGACGACGACATCTGGGTGGTGGTGCTGACGGGCGCGGGCCAGGATGCGTTCTGCGCGGGCGCCGATCTCAAGGAAGTCTCGGCCGGCCGCGGCAGTGCGCTGAGCACGGCGCGCGGCGGTTTTGCCGGTTTTGTCTACCGCGAGCGCAGCAAGCCCTGGATCGCGGCCGTCAACGGCAAGGCGCTGGCGGGCGGCACCGAGCTGACGCTGGCCTGCGACCTGGTGGTGGCCGCCGAGCACGCGGCCTTCGGCCTGCCCGAAGTGCTGCGCGGCCTGATCGCCGCGGCCGGCGGCCTGTACCGGCTGCCGCGCGCCATACCGCCGAACATCGCGCTGGAATTGATTCTGACCGCGGGCCAGCTGGGCGCCCAGCGCGCCCAGCAGCTGGGCTGGGTCAATCGCGTGGTGCCGGCCGCCGGGCTGCGCGAGGCAGCGCTGGCCCTGGCGGGCGAGATCACGCGCAACGCGCCCACGGCCGTGCGCGAGAGCCTGCGCGTGGCCCGCCAGGCGAACGAACTCGACGAGGCGGCGCTGCGCACGCTGACCCGCGCGGCGTTTGAGCGCGTGGCGGCCAGCGAGGATTTCCATGAAGGCCCGCGCGCCTTCATCGAAAAGCGCGCGCCCCAATGGACGGGGCGCTGACCGCGGCTCGCGGGCTGGCGTAACTTCGTCGCTTTCGACGATGCCCGCCAGGCCCTTGCCGCGCCAAGATGGCCCCCATAGCAACCGGCCGCCCTGGGCGGCCACAGGAGGCAAAAAATGGCAGGTCCGCTCCAAGGGCTCCGGGTAATCGAAATGGCGGGCATAGGCCCGGGACCGTTCTGCGCCATGTTGTTCGCCGACATGGGCGCTGAAGTGATACGCATCACGCGGCCCGGCACGCCCGTCGACCCCAACGACATTCTGGCGCGCAGCCGCAGCACGGTGGCCATCGACCTGCGCGCCGAAGGCGCGGCGCGCAAGGTGCTGGACATCGTGGCCAGCGCCGACGTGCTGATCGAAGGTTTTCGGCCCGGCGTGATGGAGCGGCTGGGCCTGGGCCCGGACGCCTGCCTGGCGCGCAACCCGCGGCTGGTCTACGGCCGCATGACGGGCTGGGGTCAGCACGGCCCGCTGGCCCAGGCCGCGGGCCATGACATCAACTACATCGCCATCAGCGGCGCGCTGCACGCCATCGGCCGCTCGGGCGAGGCGCCGGTGGCGCCGCTGAACTACGTCGGCGACTTCGGCGGCGGCGCCATGTTGCTGGCCGTGGGCGTGCTCAGCGCCTTGTACGAAGCGCAGCGCTCGGGGCGCGGCCAGGTGATCGACGCCGCCATGACCGACGGCGCGGCACTGCTCTCGGCCATGTTCTACGGCTTCAAGGCCGCGGGCCGCTGGAGCAACCAGCGCGGCGAGAACCTGCTGGACGGCGGCGCGCATTTCTACGACACCTATGCCTGCGCCGACGGCAAGTTCGTGGCCGTGGGCGCCATCGAGCCGCAGTTCTATGCCTTGCTGCGCGAGCGCTGCGGCATCGCCGACGACCCGACGTTCGACGCGCAGATGGACGCCGACCGCTGGCCGCTGCTCAAGCTGCGCATGGCCGACGTCTTTCGCACCCGCACGCGCGACGAATGGTGTCTGCTGCTCGAAGGCAGCGATGCCTGCTTCGCGCCCGTGCTCGACTGGGACGAGGCGCCGGCCCATGCGCACAACCGGGCGCGCGGCACGTTTGTCGATGTCGCCGGCGTGGTGCAGCCGGCGCCGGCGCCGCGCTTCAGCCGCACGCCCCCGGCCCCGCCCGTGGCGGCCGGCAGCGCCGCGCTGGAAGACGGCGCGGCCCTGCTGCGCCGCTGGGCCGAGAGCCGCCGTGCGTCCACCCCCACCCCTGCCTTCACCTGAGCGCCGCCCCATGAACCTCTACCTGACCCAGGCCTTGCACCGCGCCGTGCAGCAGCGCCCCGATGCCACGGCCACCATCTTCCAGGGCCGCAGCCGCAGCTATGGCGAACTGGGCCAGCGCGTGGCCCGCCTGGCCGGCGCGCTGCAGCGCCTGGGCCTGAAGCCCGGCGACCGCGTGGGCATGCTGGCCCTCAATTCCGACCGCACGCTGGAGTACTACCTGGCCGTGTGGTGGGCCGGCGGCGTGGTCAACCCTGTCAATACGCGCTGGAGCGCGGCCGAAATGGTGCATTCGCTCGACGACTGCGGCACGGCCCTGCTTTTCGTCGACGACCAGTTCCTGCCCCTGCTGGCCACGCTGCGCGCGCAGTCGACGGCGCTGCGCAGCTGCATCTACATGGGCGAAGGCCAGGCACCGGCCGACATGCACGACTGGGAGCAGCTGCTGCGCGAGAACGCGCCCGTGGCCGACGCGCTGCGCAATGGCGAAGACCTGGCCGGCGTGTTCTACACCGGCGGCACCACGGGCCGGCCCAAGGGCGTGATGTTGAGCCACTCGGCGCTGGTCATCAATTCCCAGATTTCGCTGCTCGCCGCCCACTTCGACGAAAGCGCGCGGCTGCTGCAGGTGGCGCCGCTGTTCCACCTGGCGGGCCTGTCGTTTTTGCTGCGCGGCCTGGTCGCGGGCTGCGCCCAGGTCATCGTGCCAGGCTTTTCGGTCGAGTCCATGCTGGAAGCCATAGAGCGCGAGCGCTGCACCAAGCTGATGGCCGTGCCCGCCATGCTGCAGGTGCTGGTCGACGATGCGCGCACGGCGGCCGCCGATCTGAGTAGCGTGGAGTCCGTCGGCTACGGCGCCTCGCCCATCACCGAAGCGCTGCTCGAGCGGGCGTTCGCCATGTTCCCGCAGGCTGAATTCACCCAGGGCTACGGCATGACCGAACTCTCGGCGGGCGTGAGCTACCTCACCAGCCCGTACCACACGCCCGAAGGCCGCAAGCTAGGCAAGCTGTCCTCGGCCGGCCAGGCGCTGGCGGGCATCGACCTGCGCATAGGCGACAGCGACGGCCGCGAAGTGCCGCGCGGCGAGATCGGCGAGCTGATGGTGCGCAGCCCCTGCGTGATGCAAGGCTACTGGAACCTGCCCGAACAGACCGCCGCCGCCTTGCGCGACGGCTGGATGCACACCGGCGACGCCGGCCGCATGGATGCCGACGGCTTCGTCTTCATCGTCGACCGCTTCAAGGACATGATCGTCAGCGGCGGCGAGAACGTCTACTGCGCCGAAGTCGAAGGCGCGCTCGCCGGCCACCCCGCGGTGGCCGCGGTCGCCGTGATTGGCGTGCCCAGCAGCTCCTGGGGCGAGAGCGTGCATGCGGTGGTGGTGCGCAAGGCCGGCGCCGAGGCCGATGCCGAGGCGCTGATCGCCCATTGCCGCACGTTGATCGCCGGCTACAAGTGCCCGCGCAGCGTCGCCTTCATCGACGCCTTGCCGGTCTCGGGTGCCGGCAAGGTCATGAAGTACAAGCTGCGCGAACCGCACTGGGCGGGACACACGCGCCGCGTCGGTTGATGCATCCGTAAAACCATAACGAGGAGACGAGACATGATCCTGACCCAACCCCTGCACAAGAGTCTGCGCGAGAAACCCGATGCCCTGGCCGTGGTCTTCGGCGACACGCGGCTGAGTTACCGCCAATTCACCGACCGCGTGGCCCGCCTGGCCGCGGCCCTGCACGAGCTGGGCATGGCGCCCGGCGATCGCGTCGCCATGATGGGCTTCAACTCCCACCGTTTCGTCGAGTTCTTTTTCGGCGTCTGGTGGGGCGGCGGCGTGATCAATCCGGTCAACATCCGCTGGAATCCCAAGGAAGTCGCCTATTCGCTCGATGACTGCGATACGCGCATTCTGCTGGTCGACGATGCCTTCGTGCCGCTGGTGGCCGAGCTGCGCGCGCTGTCGACGTCGCTGCGCACCGTGGTCTATTGCGGCGACGGGCCGGTGCCCGAAGGCATGCTGGGCTACGAAGCACTGCTCGCGCAAAGCACGCCCTGCGAAGACGCGCCCCACAGCGGCGACGAACTCGCCGCCATCATGTACACCGGCGGCACCACGGGCCAGCCCAAGGGCGTGATGCTGACGCACGGCAACTTCTACATCGGCTCCCTGGGATCGATCGCGGCGCAGCCGCGCAGCTCCGAGTACCAGGCGCTGGTGTGCACCACGCCCATGTTCCACGTCGCCGGCTGCGGTCTGACGTTCCAGTCCATGCTGCGGCTGGTGCCCCTGCATGTGTTGCCCATGTTCGACGAAGTGGCGGTGCTGCAGACCATTGCCGCGGAGGGCGCGACCGAAGTCTTCCTGGTGCCGACCATGATCAAGCGGCTGATCGAGCACCCGCGCTTTGCCGAGTTCGACCTGTCTAGCCTGGAGATGGTGCTGTACGGCGCCGCGCCCATCGACGTGCCCCTGCTCGAAAAAGCCATGCAGGCCCTGCCGGGCGCGAGCTTCTCGCAAGCCTACGGCCAGACCGAGCTGTCGCCCACGGTGGCGGTGCTCAAGCCGCGCTTTCACCTGCCCGGCCCCGACCGAGACCGGCTGCTGCGCTCGGCCGGCATGCCGTTGCCCATGGCCGAGATCCGCATCGTCGACGGCGAGGACAACGAATTGCCTTCGGGCCAGATCGGCGAGATCGTGGCGCGCGGCCCCATGGTCATGCGCGGCTACTGGAAAAAGCCCAAGGAAACTGCCGATGCCTTGCGCGGCGGCTGGATGCATACCGGCGACAGCGGCTTTGTCGATGCGAACGGCTTTCTGTTCGTCGTCGACCGCATCAAGGACATGATCGTCAGCGGCGGCGAGAACGTGTATTCGGCCGAAGTCGAGAACGCCATCGCGCAGATCCCGCAAGTGCTGATGTCGGCCGTGATCGGCGTGCCCGACGACAAATGGGGCGAGCGCGTGCATGCGGTGGTGGTGCTGCGCCCCGGCGCGGCGCTCGAAGCCCAGGCGCTGATCGCCCATTGCCGCAGCCAGATCGCGGGCTACAAGTCGCCGCGCAGCGTGGAGTTTCGCGATTCCCTGCCGCTGTCGGCCGCCGGCAAGCTGCAGAAGTTCGAATTGCGCAAGCCCTTCTGGGCCGGCCGCGATCGGCTGGTGAACTGAGCTCTACTAGAAGGAAACAACCCATGGCCATCGATTTCCGCCGCTCGTGGAGTGACGCAGACCTGGATGTGTACCGCGATAGCGTGGTGCGCTTCATCGAAACCGAAATGCTGCCGCACGACGAAGAGGCGCGCAAGCGGGGCAATGTCGGCCACGCCATCTGGCGCAAGGCCGGCGCGCTGGGCCTGCTGTGCGCCGACATTCCCGAGGAATACGGCGGCGGTGGCGGAGATTTCCGCCACGAAGCCGTGTTCTACGAGGAGATGGCGCGCCGCGCGCTCACGGGCATGAGCACTTCGGTGCACTCCATCGTTGCGCACTACTTCCTCAACCACGGCACCGCGGCGCAAAAGCAGAAGTACCTGCCGCGCCTGGCGCGCGGCGAGCTGGTCGGCGCCATCGCCATGACCGAGCCCGGCGCGGGCTCCGATCTGCAGGGCGTGCGCACGCGGGCGGTGAAGGACGGCCAGGGCTATGTGATCAACGGCTCCAAGACGTTCATCACCAACGGCTTTCTGGCCGGCGTGGTGCTGGTGGTCGTCAAGACCGATCCCACGCAGGGCGCCAAGGGCACGTCCATCCTGATCGTCGAGACCGAAGGCTGCCAGGGCTATCGCGTGGGCCGGGTGCTCGACAAGATAGGCATGAAGGCCCAGGACACCTCCGAGCTGTTCTTCGACGAAGTGCGCGTGCCGGCCGACGCCTTGCTGGGCGGCAGCGAAGGCCAGGGCTTCTTCCAGCTGATGGGCGATCTGCCCTACGAGCGCACCATCATCGGCCTGAGCGCGCTGGCGACCATGGAAGGCGCCTACCAGGCCACGCTGGACTATGTGCGCGAGCGCAAGGCCTTCGGCCAGCCCATCGCCGAGTTCCAGAACACCAAGTTCAAGCTCGCCGAGATCGCCACGCAGATCAAGGTCGGCCGGGCCTTCATCGACCGCTGCGTCGAAGACCTGGTCGCGGGCAAGCTCGACACGGCCACGGCCTCCATGGCCAAGCTCTGGGGATCGGAGGCCCAGGGCCGCGTGATCGATGAATGCCTGCAGCTGTTCGGCGGCTACGGCTTCATGAACGAGTACATGGTCGCGCGCATGTACTCCGACGCGCGCGTGCAGCGCATTTATGGCGGCACGAACGAGATCATGAAGGAGGTGATCTCCCGTGCATTGTAAAAAGAGGCACCCCCTGAGCCGCTGCCGCGTCTCCCCCCTCTCTCGCTTCGCGGGAGGGGGGCGGCAACCTCGCTGCGCGGCGGCGCTTGCTCGTTGCCCCATTGCTGGGCTGCGCCAGTTGCGTGGGTTGTGGGTCGCGACGGACGCCTTTTACCGGGAGGCTTTTTCATGAGCGTACTTGAACTGCGCGAGGAGGGCAGCATCGCCTGGCTCACCATGAACCGGCCCGAGCGGCTCAATGCGCTGAACGCCGAGCTGGTGCAGGCGTTGCGCGACTATTTTCTGGGGCTGAGTGCGCGCAGCAGTGCGCGTGTGGTGGTGCTGCAGGGCGCGGGCCGGGCGTTCTGCGCGGGGCTGGACCTCAAGGACCACGCGGCCGGCAGCGAGACGCGCTCGGTGCCCGAGGTGCTGGAGCAGCAAAAAGGCATACGCGACATCATGCTGGCCATGCGCCGCTGTCCGCAGCCCATCATCAGCCTGGTGCAGGGCGCGGCCAGCGGCGGCGGCTTCGGGCTTGCGCTGGCTTCGGACATCCGGCTGGCGACGCCCGACGCGCGCATGAACGCGGCCTTCATCCGCATCGGCCTGTCGGCCTGCGACGTGGGCGTGAGCTATTTTCTGCCGCGCATGGTGGGCAGCTCGGTCGCGGCCGAGTACCTGCTCACCGGGCGCTTCATGGACGCGCAGCGCGCCCAGGCGCTGGGCCTGGTCAGCCGTGTCGCGCCTCTGGCCGAACTGCAGGCCGAAGCCCAGGCGCTGGCCGACGACATGCTGCACGCCACGCCGCTGGGCCTGCGCCTGACCAAGGACGCGCTGGGCTTCGCCGTGGACGCGCCCAGCATGGAGGCGGTCATCGCCATGGAAGACCGCAACCAGGTGCTGTGCACCCAGACCGCCGATTTCCGCGAAGGCATGCAGGCCTTCCTCGACAAACGCCCACCCCACTACCTCGGCCGCTGAGCGGCCCGCAAGGAATCCCATGACGCTCGATGATCTGGTCTACAAGCCCGGCCTGCTGGCCGGCAAGCGCTACCTCGTGACGGGCGGCGGCAGCGGCCTCGGCCGCGTGATGAGCGAGGCCTTGCTGCTGCTCGGCGCCGACGTCTATATCTGCGGGCGGCGCGAAGCGGTGCTGGAGCAGACGGCCGCCGAGCTGATGGCCGCGCATGGCGGGCGCGTGGTCGCCAAGGCCTGCGACATCCGCCAGGACGCGCAGATCAGCAGCATGCTCGACGACATCTGGGCCGACGGCGGCGCGCTCGACGGCCTGATCAACAACGCCGCCGGCAACTTCGTCAGCCGCACCGAGGACCTGTCGCCCCGCGCATTCGACGCCATCGCCAGCATCGTCTTTCGCGGCAGCTTCTGCATGACGCTGGACTGCGGCAAGCGCTGGCTGGCCGAAGGCAAGTCGGCCTCGGTGCTGTCGATTCTCACCACCTGGGTCTGGAACGGCTCGCCTTTCACCGTGCCTTCGGCCATGTCCAAGGCCGGCCTGCACGCCATGACCCAGTCGCTGGCCGTGGAGTGGGCCGGCCGCGGCATACGCTTCAACGCCATCGCGCCGGGCCTGTTTCCCACCGAAGGCATGAGCGCGCGGCTGAACCCGGGCGGCGGCGAGCACAAGGCCGAGCGCAACCCCATGGAGCGCAACGGCCGCATGCCCGAACTGGCCAACCTCGCGGCCTTCCTGCTGGGCCCGGGCTCGGAATACATCAACGGCCAGACCATTGCCATCGACGGCGGCCAGTACCAGGCGACGGGCGGGAATTTTTCGCGCATGGCGGACTGGAGCGATGCCGATTGGCGGCGCGCGCGTGAGAACATCGCCCAACAAGACACCAAGGACCGGAGACAACGCCATGGCTGAGACCCAAAGATTCCACGACCGCGTAGCGCTGCAACTGGACGACGACGGCGTCGCCCAGCTGCGCCTGTCGCGCCCCGACAAGATGAACGCCATCGACGCCGGCATGTTCGCCGGCCTGGTGGCCGCCGCCGAAGCCCTGCAGGCGATGCGCGGCCTGCACGCCGTGGTGCTGCACGGCGAAGGCCGGGCTTTTTGTGCGGGCCTGGACATGGCCAGCTTCGGTCGCATGAGCGAAGGCGGCGGGGTCGCCAACGGCCTGAACGACTTGCTGGAGCGCACCCACGGCCTGGCCAACCAGCCGCAGCAGGTGGCCTGGGCCTGGCGCGAGTTGCAGGTGCCGGTGATCGCCGCGGTGCACGGCGTGGCCTTTGGCGGCGGCCTGCAGATCGCGCTGGGCGCTGATGTGCGCTATCTCGCGGCGGACGCCCGCATGTCGGTGATGGAAATGCACTGGGGCCTGGTGCCCGACATGGCCGGCATTCCGCTGATGCGCGAGCTGCTGCGCTCCGACGTGGCGCGCGAGCTGGTGTTCAGCGCGCGCATCGTCGACGCCGAGGAAGCCTGCCGTATCGGCCTGGGCACGCGCCTGTGCGCCGACCCCCTGGCCGAAGCGCTGGCCCTGGCGCGCGGCGTCGCCGGGCGCAACCCCGACGCGGTGCGTGGCGCCAAGCGCCTGCTCAACCAGGCGGCGGACGGTGACGCGGCCTCCCTGCTGATGGCCGAATCGGTGGAGCAGGCCAAGCTGATAGGCAGCGCCAACCAGCGCGAAGCCGTGCTGGCGGTGATGGAAAAGCGCGCGGCGCGCTTCCAGGACTGAAGCGTCCGGGGCGCAGGCTTCAGCGAATCACGCCCAGCTTGCGCGCAATCGCCACGGCCTGGGTGCGGCTCTTGGCATCGAGCTTCATATTGATGTTGCGCAGGTGCGTGCGCACCGTGCTGTCCGAGACGAACAGCTTCTCGGCCATGGCATTGTTGGAATAGCCTTCGGCCAGCAGCTGCAGCACGCGAATCTCCTTGCGCGTGAGCGGCTCCTTGCTGCTGTCCAGGCTGGGCGCCGCCGCGCTGGGCGCGGCCATGGGGCCCAGCACCTGCAGCAGACGTTGCAGATACTCGGCCAGTATGGGGTCGCGGCGGTGGCCGGCTTCCTGCGCCGCGATGGCATAGCGGTGCACCAGCAGGCCCACGGCCGGGCCTTCGTCCAGGATCAGGCGCATGAAGCCTTCCTGGCTGGAGGTCTGCAGCACGCTGCCGATTTCCTCCATGGCCGCGGCCACGTCGCCCGTGCGCTGCAAGGCCAGCGCCCGCAGCAGGCGCAGCTTGAGCGCACGGCGGCAGCGGGCCGAGGCCAGCGCCGCATGCAGTTCGGCATCCAGCGCGGTGAGCGCGGCCTGCGGGTCGCCGAAGCAGATCTCCCAGCGCGCGCGGGCCAGCGCCAGGTAGTCGAGGTCGTGCGAAGGCAGGCGGTGGCGCCGCGCGCGCTCCCACAGGGCGGGGTTGTCGGCGCGCGCGAGCTCGTCGCGCGAGGCCGGGCCGTTGCCCTGCAGCAGCAGTATGCGTGCGCGCTCGAGCTTGGCGCCGGCCACCACGCGCGGCAGCTGGCGGTGGTGGCCCAGGTACTCGAGCTCGGTCAGCGCCTGGAAAGCGGCGTCGATGTCGCCGGTGTAGAAAGCGATGCGCGAGCGCATCACGTGGCTCAGAATCATGTGGTCGGGCAGGCCCACGTCGCGCGCCAGCGGCAGGTAGACATTGAGCAGGTGGTCGGCCTGCTGCAGTTGGTTGACTTCGTAGACCACGCTGGCGTAGAGCACGCCGGCCCAGGCATTGCCCTGGCTGTGGTTGTACGACACCGCGTGGGTCGAGTCCACGGCCATGCGAAAGCGCGCCGTCGCCTGCCGCAAGCGGCCGCCCAGCAGGTCGTGCATGCCTTCCAGCGATTCGGTGTACATGCGGTTGAAGTTGCTGTTGCCCTGGCGGCTGCGCGCCGCGTCGAGCAGGCGCTGCGATTCGTGCTGCTCGCCCACGACCGAGAGGATGTTGGCCATGGCGTTGAGCAGCGTGCTGTCGGCGAAGGGCAGGCCCGTGGGCAGACGCGCCAGGCTGGCGCGGCCGATTTCGTAGGCCTCGTCATAGCGGTCCTGCATGGCCAGCAGCAGCGGCGTCAGTGCGTGCACGCTGGCGCGCACTTCGGGAATGCTGCTTTCGGCGCAGCCCGACTCCTCGAGCTGCTTCATTGCTTCCCAGGGGCCGTGGGTGAAGCAGGTCGCCCACAGCGCGATCAACTGCAGCGACGGGTGTGCGCGCAGCTGGTGGGCGGGGATGGCCGAGAACCAGCGCGTCAGAATGCGCATGCGGCCTTGCTCCAGAAAGCCTTCGGCATAGCTGTCGAGCAGGGTCAGTGCATGCGGATGGTCGCCGCCTTCGATGGCGTGGTCGATGGCGGGCACGGGCCGGCCCTCGGCTTCGTACCAGCCCGAGGCCGCCAGGTGCAGGCGCGCGAGTTCGTCGGGCTGCTCGCGCGCCAGCTGCGCGCGCAGAAAGTCGGCGAACAGGCTGTGGTAACGCCAGGCGGGCGTGTCGCTGGTCACGGGCGTGAGAAACAGGTTGGCCGCCGTGAGCTGGTCCAGGATGGCGGCGCAGTCGACGCGCGGGTTCAGCGTCTGGCAGACCGAGGCATTGAGCTGTCGCAAGATGCTGGTGCGCAGCAGGAAATCGCGGATCTCGCGCGGCTGGTGGGCCAGCACGTCTTCGGCCAGGTAGTCGGCCACGGCGCGGTCCGAGCCCGAGAAGCGCTCGACAAAGCCGGTCTCCGTGCCGTGGCGCTCCAGCGCCATCGAGGCCAGCCAGATCGCCGCGACCCAGCCCTCGGTCTTGCGGTGCAGCTGCGTGAGCATGTCGGCCGGCAGGGTCTGCAGCGCGCGCTGGCCGAAGAAGGCGCTGGTTTCCTCGAGGTTGAAGCGCAGGCGGTCGGTGTCGATTTCCAGCAATTGGCCGCGTGCGCGCAGCCGGCCCAGGCCCAGGTCGGGCAGGCTGCGCGAGCCGATCACGATGCGGCCCAGCCGCGGCAGGTGGTCGATGATTTCGCGGATCAGGCCCAGCACCGCGGGTTCCTGCACCAGCTCGATGTCATCGAGAAACAGCGTGAAAGGCGCGTCGTGCGCGACCAGCGCGGCCACGGCGTCCAAGGGCACATGGGACGGCGGCTCGTCGATGCCCAGGCGCAGCACGGCTTCGCCCAGACAGATCAGAAAGCGCGAGACATCGTTGTCGGCCCGGTCCAGCGTGAGCCAGGCCGTGGCCACGCCGTCGGCCTCCATGCGCTGGCGGCTTTGCGCCATGGCCGTGGTCTTGCCGAAACCCGCGGGGGCACGCACCAGCACCAGCTTCACGGCCGCGGTCGCGATCTGCTCGCTGATCACGCTGCGCAGCACCTGCATGGCGACGACGGCCGGCGGGTTGAGCTTGGTTTCCAGGATGCGGGGCGAGGTGGGAAGCATTGCGGGCGGCGGTGATGAGAGGAAATAGCAGGCGCGCAAGGGCCCGCGCACCGGGGGCAGCCCTGTTTATAGCGGCAGATTGCCGCGGACGGTGTCTCGTGAGGCGCAGGGCCGCGGGCGGTTTTCGTCGTTTGCGACGATTTTGCGCAAGGATTTTGCTTTCTAAACTGCGTTCAAACCCTTGCCGCGCATGCCGCCCTTGCCGCGGCAGGGCCTCATTTTCATTCTCCGGCCCGCCCGCCGGAGCAGCCTCTATCTCAGGAGAACGCCGCATGCGCATCCGCACCCGTGTCACCGAACAACTGGGCATCGCCTATCCCATCATCCAGGGCGGCATGCAATGGGTCGGCCTGGCCGAACTCGCCGCCGCCGTGTCCAACGCCGGCGGCCTGGGCATCGTCACCGCGCTGACCCAGCCCACGCCCGACGACCTGGCCCGCGAAATCGCGCGCACCCGGGCGATGACAGACAAGCCGTTTGGCGTGAATCTGACCATCCTGCCCTCCATCAAGCCGCCGCCCTATGCCGACTATGTCGAGGCCATCATTGCCGGCGGCGTGCGCATCGTCGAGACCGCGGGCAACAGCCCCAAGGAATTCATCGCCCGCTTCAAGGAGCACGGCATCACCATCGTGCACAAGTGCACCACCGTGCGCCATGCGCTGTCGGCCGAACGCAATGGCGTGGACATGGTGTCCATCGACGGCCTGGAGTGCGCGGGCCACCCGGGCGAGGACGACGTGGGCGGTCTGGTGCTGATTCCGGCCGCGGCGCGCGCGCTCAAGATCCCCATCATCGCCTCTGGAGGCATCGCCGACGGCTACGGCCTGGCCGCCGCGCTGGCGCTCGGCGCCGAAGGCGTGAACATGGGCACGCGCTTTTGCGTCACCCAGGAAGCGCCCATCCACGACAACATCAAGCAGGCGCTGGTGCGCGGCTCGGAGCGCGACACCGCGCTGCTGTACCGCACGCTGAAAAACACGGCGCGGGTGTTTCGCAACGCCATCGCCGACGAAGTGCGCAGCATCGAGCAGCGCCCGGGCGGCTGCGAGTTCGAGGACATCCGTCCGCTGGTGGCCGGCGTGCGCGGACGCGCGGCCCTGGCCTCGGGGAATGTCAACGACGGCGTGATCTCGGCCGGCCAGTGCATAGGCCTGATCGACGACGTGCCCAGCTGCGCGGAGTTGATCACGCGCATGGTCGCGCAGTGCCGCGAACGCCTGGATACCGCGCAGCGCTTTGTGGCCTGAGCCCGGCCCCGTTCGATCCCTTTTTCTCTCTTTCAAGGATTCCCATGCAACTCGATTCCAGCATTGCGGCCGTCATCACCGGTGGCGCTTCCGGCCTGGGCGCGGCCACCGCGCGCCGCCTGGCCAGCCATGGCGTGAAAGTCGCGCTGTTCGACCTCAACGAGGCCCAGGGCGAAGCCCTGGCGGCCGAACTGGGGGGCGTGTTCTGCAAGGTCGACGTGACGTCCGAAGAGCAGGTGGATGCGGCCTTCGCCAAGGCGCGCGCCGCCCACGGCCAGGAGCGTGTGCTGGTCAACTGCGCGGGCACGGGCAACGCCGTCAAGACCGCCAGCCGCGACAAGACCACGGGTGACATCAAGCATTTCCCGCTGGCCAATTTCGACCGCATCATCCAGATCAACCTGGTGGGCACCTTCCGCTGCATCGCCAAGTCCGCCGCCGGCATGCTCACGCTAGCGCCCCTGGAAGACGGCGAGCGCGGCGCCATCGTCAACACGGCTTCGGTCGCGGCCCAGGACGGGCAAATGGGCCAGGCCGCCTACACCGCCTCGAAAGCCGGCGTGGTCGGCATGACGCTGCCCATCGCACGCGACCTGATGGGCGAAGGCATTCGCGTCAACACCATCCTGCCGGGCATCTTCAACACGCCGCTGCTGCAGGGCGCGCCCGACAACGTCAAGGCCGCGCTGGCGGCGTCGGTGCCGTTCCCCAAGCGCCTGGGCAACCCGGCCGAATACGCGACGCTGGCCGAGCTGATGATCACCAACGGCTATTTCAACGGCGAAAGCGTGCGCCTGGACGGCGCCATCCGCATGGCGCCGCGCTGATCCGGTCGGGCCGGGACTGTCTCAGGCCTGCTCGGCCTCGGACAGGCTCACCGGCAGCGCGTGCACCGTCGCCTGCGGATTCAGGTTGCGCTGGTACGTCGTCTCGCCCTTGAGCAGGTCTATCAGCTGGTCGAAAGCGCCGAGCGTGGCCTGCACCTTGCTGCCATGCACTTGCGCGTCCTGGCGCTGCAGCAGGCGCTGGTAGCGGTTGGCGTTGGCGAAAGTCGGCATCAAGGCCGCCCACCAGGTGCGCGGCACGGCCAGCCGGTCGGCCATTTCGTCGCCGTGGATCAGGCGGCAAAAGCCTTGCATCAAGCCAACGGCCACGTCGGGCGGAATCTGCATCAGCGGCGCCAGTCGCTGGCCCGCGGCCTCCAGCATGTGGGTGGTGAGCAGGGCGGAATCGGCATTCGGCGCACCGCTGGCGGCGTCGATCAGCGCGAGCATGGCTTCGCCCGAAGCCTGGTCGTGCACCCGCCGGTAGTAGCGCTCTTCTATGCCCAGCAGGTGGGCCACCCCATGCCAGGCGTGGTACAGGTCCTGGTACTCCTCGGGCGTGAACTCTATGCCCAGCTTGCCCATGGCATGGAAAGGCACGGCCGTGAAGTCCAGCCAGGTGCGCATCAGCTCCAGCTGGTTGATGGGCAGGCCTCGCTCGGCCACGTTCCAGCCCTGGGCCAGCAGGTTGGCGCGCACGCGCGCATGCAGCAGGCGCACTTGCAGGGTGTGGACATAGCCGGGCGCGCCGGGCTCCAGGCTGCCGGGGCGCATGGTGTGGTACTGCCAGTTGGCGGTTTCCTGCAGGCGGCGCATGGCCCTGTCCTTGAGGTTGGCGGTGGCGATCAGCACGCGCGCCACGCTGGGCGAGCTATAGGTGTGCGCCAGCGAGCCGGGGCCCAGGGCAATGCCCAGCCACAGCGCGCCTATGCCCAGATAGGCATCGACGCCGCGCTGCACTTGCTGGGCGTTCGCCCAGGAGGGACGCGTCTGCGCCTGTTGCAGCAAGGCCGCCATTTCCGGCGGAGCGTCGGGCAAGGCCGCATGGCCTTGCGCCATGCCGCGCTGGAGCAGGTCGGCCAGCGACCGGGGCCCGGTCATCAGCACCGCCGTCAAGGCATCGGCCAGCGGGTCTGCGCCCTGGGCCATTTGCGTGACCAGTGCCTGGGCGTCGGCGCCGAATTGCGCGCTCACATCGAGGGGCGTGGAATGGAGTGTTGGCACGGAGTCTCCCAAAAAGTCGCCAGGGGATGCGGTCGGCCTGCGGTCGCGGGCAAAGCACCGCACGCCACGCACCAGACCGGCCCGGCCCCCGGCATTCGATTAAAAGGAACTGGACAGTTCCTTTTATAAGCCCGTGCTAAGCTGGCCACAACTTGGCGTTTTCCCTTGGGCCGTTCCGTCTCCATGCATACAGTCACCCACCCACCCGCCGGCAACAGCCCCGCGCCCAAAGCCGGGCGTCCTTCGGTGGACGAAGCCGCGCAATTGACGCAGCGCATCGTCGCCGTCGCCACGCAGCTGTTCGTCGCCAACGGCTACGCCGCGACCAGCGTGGATGCCATCGTGCGCGGCGCCGGCATTTCCAAGAAGACGCTGTACGCGCGTTTCGCCGACAAGGCCCAGGTGTTTGACGCGGTGGTGGAAAGCCATGTGCTGCGCCATCTGGGAACGCCCCAGGACGATGTGCCGCCCACGGGCACGCTGCAGGAGCAGTTGAACCAGGTCGGCGCCCGGCTGCTGGTCGGCACGCTGCACGCCGATGTGCTGGGGATTTATCGCGTGGCCGTGGCCGAGTCGCTGCAGTTTCCGCAGCTCATGCGCAAAGTGTTCGACGCCGCCGTGCTGCGCGCCGTGGAGCAGGTCGAGCGCCTGTTCCTGGCCGGCCTGGTGCCGCCGCCCGACGCCCGGCAGGCGCGGCAACTGGCCATGCACTTCATGAACTGCGCCATTTCACCGCCGTTTTACCGCGCCATGCAGGGGCTGGAGCCGGCCGGCGTCGACGAGGCCCGGCGCGCGCAGCTGCACACGGCCGTCGTCTACTTTCTGCACGGCGTGCTGGGCGCGCAGGGCCGGTCGCTGCAGGCCGCCGACTGAGGGCTTCGGCCGCTCAGGCGCGCTGCTGCGCCGTGCGCACGATGGCCTCGCGCACATGGCGCACATGGGCCATGGCCGCCGCGTCGGCCGCGGCCGCATCGCCGGCGATCACCGCCTGGCCCATGGCCCGGTAGTCGGCCAGGCGCATTTTCTGCAGCGCCGGCAGCCGGTGCTGGGCGTAGACGATGGGCATTTGTATGGACGGGAACAGCCGGCGCAATTCGCGGCTGCCGGCCGCGTCCAGCAGGCTGCGGTAGAAATTGCGGCGCGCGCGCGCGAAGGCGTCGTCATCGAGCTCCTGCTGCGCCTGGTCCAGCGCCTGCAGCGCGGCTTGCAGCGGGGCAGGGGAATGCCCGCTGCCCACGCCTTGCGCGGCCGTGTGCGCCAGCAGGCCGGCGATGCGCTCGGCCACGTCCAGCACATGCATGGTCTCCTGCAACGTCAAGGTCTTGATGGTCGCCCCCTTGTGCCTTTGCACGTCGACGATGCCATCGGCCGCCAGGCGCTGCATGGCTTCGCGCACGGCATTGCGGCCCACGCCGAACTGGGCCGCCAGATCGGCTTCCACCAGGCGCTGGCCGGGCACGAAACGCTGCACTTCCAGGCCGTGGAAGATGCCGAAAAAGACGGCGTCGACCGCACTGGCCCCGGTCTGCGGGCGGGCGGGCTGGGGATTTTCGGCGGTGGTGGGGCGGGCTTCAGTGGTCACGGGGGCGGTATTCCAGTCGGGGGCGAGCCCAGTGTACACAGGCGATCTGGCAGCCATCGCTGATTTTTGGCAAATTTATCGGTGGATTTTGTTTGCAAGATCGTCCTACAATGCTGAAAACCATCCGGCTTGCCCACAGGAGACACAAACCATGAACTTCGAACTGAGCGCCGAACTCTGTGCGCTGCGCGACAGAACGCGGCAATTCATCGCCGAGCAGGTGATTCCCTATGAGAACGATGAGCGCCAGTCGCACCACGGCCCCAGCGAAGCGCTGCGCCGCGAACTGGTGGCCAAGGCCCAGGCCGCCGGCCTGCTCACGCCCCATGCTTCGCCGGAAATGGGCGGCCTGGGCCTGAGCCACATCGCCAAGGCCGTGGTGTTCGAAGAGGCCGGCTACTCCTGGCTGGGCCCCACGGCGCTCAACATCCACGCGCCCGACGAAGGCAACATCCATTTGATGGAAGAAGTCGCCACGCCCGCGCAAAAAGAGCGCTGGCTGCGCCCCCAGGTCGCGGGCCAGACGCGCTCGTGCTTTGCCATGACCGAGCCTTCGCCGGGCGCGGGCGCCGATCCGTCCATGCTGACCACCACGGCCGTGCGTGACGGCGACGACTACCTGATCAACGGCGTGAAGTGGTTCATCACCGGCGCCGAAGGCGCGGACTACGCCATCATCATGGCGCGCATGGAAGACGGCTCGGCCACTATGTTCCTTTCGGACATGGACCGCCCGGAAATCATCCTGGAGCGCAACATGGACGCCATGGATGCCTGCTTCACCGGCGGCCACGGCGTGCTGCGCTTCGACAATCTGCGCATTCCCGCCACCGACGTGCTGGGCGAAGTGGGCAAGGGCTTTCGCTACGCCCAGGTGCGCCTGGCGCCCGCGCGGCTCACGCACTGCATGCGCTGGCTGGGCCAGGCGCGGCGCGCGCACGACGCGGCGCTGGCGTACACGCGCCGCCGCCAGGCCTTCGGCAAGCCGCTGGCCGAGCACGAAGGCGTGGGCTTCATGCTGGCCGACAACGACATGGACTTGCACACCGCGCGCCTGCACATCTGGCACACGGCATGGCTGCTGGACCAGGGCGAGAAGTGCAATTTCGAATCCAGCCGCGCCAAGGTCGTGTGCTCGGAAGCACAGTGGCGCGTGGTCGACCGCAGCGTGCAGATGCTGGGCGGGCAGGGCGTCACGGGCGAGTCGCCGGTGATGCGCATCTTCACCGACATGCGCGCATTCCGCATCTACGACGGCCCGAGCGAAGTGCACCGCTGGAGCATGGCGCGCAAGCTGGTCCACATGGCGGACAAGGCCGCGGAGGGCGCATGAGCGCGCTGTCGGCAGCTTCCCGGGAACGGCTGGCCGCCTACCTGCAGGCCCAGGGCCTCAGTGCCGGCCAGCCGCTGAGCATCACGCCGCTGACCGGCGGCCAGTCCAACCCGACTTTCAAAGTCACGGCCGGGCCGCGCAGCTATGTGCTGCGCACCAAGCCTCCGGGCCTGCTCGTGGCCTCGGCCCATGCCATCGACCGCGAGCACCGCGTGATGAGCGCCTTGCAAGGCAGCCAGGTGCCGGTGCCTCGGATGTACGCCTACTGCGAGGACGAGACGCTGATAGGCACGCCGTTCTATCTGATGGAGTTTCTCGACGGCCGCGTGTGGATGGACCAGTCCCTGCCAAGCCTGGTGCCCAGTGAGCGCCGCGCCATCTACCGCGACATGAACCGCGTGATCGCCGCCTTGCACCGCGTCGACCCTGGCGCCGTGGGCCTGGACAGCTATGGCAAGCCGGGCAATTATTTCGCGCGCCAGATCCAGCGCTGGACGCGCCAGTGCCGCGCGTCCACGCTGCCCGTCAATGACGCCATGCAGCGCTTGATGGACTGGCTGCCCGAGCATATTCCGCCGGGTGACGAGACCGCCCTGGTGCACGGGGACTTTCGCCTGGACAACCTGGTGTTCCATCCCGGCGAGCCGCGCGTGATCGGCGTGCTCGACTGGGAGCTGTCGACCCTGGGCCACCCGCTGGCCGATTTCTCCTACCAGTGCATGGCCTGGCGCATACCCTCCACGCTGTGGCGCGGCATCGCCGGTCTGGACCTGGCGGCGCTGGGCATTCCGCAGGAGGCCGAATACGTGGACTGGTATGCCCAGGCCACGGGCAGCGATCCGCGCGCGCACTGGGAGTTCTACATGGCCTACAACCTGTTTCGCCTGGCAGCCATCCTGCACGGCATCGCCCAGCGCGCGGCCGACGGCAATGCGACTTCCGACGACGCCGTGGAAAACGGGCAAAAGGCCGGCCCGCTGGCCGAGATCGGCTGGCAATGCGCGCAGCGCTACGCGGCGGCCCGGGCCATGGCCTGAACGCCGGGCCGCTGGTTTTTAGCCGCTAAAAAACCAGCGGCCGCACGCTTAATGGGCGACGGTCAATGCCACCATGCGCAGCACGAGGGGGCGCACCAGCAGCACGCAGCAAAAGGCCACGGGCATGGCCAATACATAGGTCTTGAAGACGCTGGCCCAGTAGCCCGGCCCGAAACCGGCCTGGACGGCGACGATGGTGCCGCACATCAGCAAGGCCATGATGGTGGCCATGTAGAAAGAGAAAACGTAGGGCGTGAAGCTGCGGGGAAGTTTTTGCATGGGCGGTGGGGTCCAGGCCGCGGGGCCTTGCGCGGCAGCGCATCCAGCGACGGGCGCCGGAGCGTGGCGCCACACCGGGTTGGGCTGCAAAGGACTCAGTTGAGCAAGTCAACGATTATGCTTTATTTGTTGATAAAGTCAACAAATAAAGGGCGCGCCAGGCCTATGCCACCAGCCACTTCTGCACCAGGCGCAGAATCTCGGCCTTCACTTCGGTCATGTCCATGTTCGCCTGGTTCAGGCGGTGCACGGAAATGCCGCGCAACAGGCTCATGAGGATGAAGGCGCTGGAGGGAGTGTCCAGATCCTGGTGGACCTGGCCCAAGGTTTTGGCTTCGTTCAGCTTGAACTCGGCGTAGGCCATGTTCTTCTCGTTGTAGGCCTGCACAAAACCATACAAGGGCGAATCGATCACGGACGAATCGAGCACGATGAAGAACATGGCGCGGATGCGGTTGACCGCATCCTTGGGGCGCTGGGTGTAGGCGTCCACCAGCGAATAAATGCCCTGGATGCCGGAGGTGTCCAGGCCCCCCTTCTTGCGCTGGGTGTTGAAGTCGCGCGACAGGTATTCCAGGCATTCGGCCAGCAGCTTCTCCTTGGAGCCAAAGTGCAGATGCGCCAGCCCCCGGCTGTATCCGGCCTTGATGCCCACCTCCGCCATGGTCAGTCCGGCGACCCCTTTTTCCGCAATCAGCTCAATCGCGGCCTGCACCATGCCGTTGATGGATTCTTCCCGGCGCTGCTCCTGGGTGCGGCTCGTAGACTCTTTCATAGGGGGATGATCTTGTGCGCCATGGATTTTCAGCCATGGCGGCTGGATATAAAAACACGGCGAATCAAGCGCCCGGTGCCGTCAAGAGGGCAGGATGTTGGCTTTCTCCGCCACCCGTTTGAAGCGCAGATATTCCAGGCGCTGGAATTCGCCCAGCTCGCCAAGTGACTTGGCAAGGAATGTACCAGCTCTGGTTGCCTGGTAGGACTTGGCGACTTCGGTGCCCTGCACCAGCGTGATCGCGTCGGCGAGCTCCTTCATCTTGCCCGCCGAGGTGCCGGCTTTCATCGACAGCGACGACCAGACATAGGTTTCGAAGTCCGGGTAGCCCAGCTCCTTCATGGTGGGAACATTCGGCAGCATCTTGTCGCGCAGATTGCCGGTGACGGCCAGCACGCGCAGCTTCTTGGCCTTTTCCATGGGCGCGATGCCGGTGATGTCGTTCAGGGCAATGTCCAGCCGGTTGCCGATCACGTCGGTGATCATGGGGGCGCCGCCCTTGTAGGGGACGGGCGTGGTCTTGATGCCCACTTCCTGCGCCAACCATTCACCCACGAGGCGGTAGCCTTCGGAGTAGTTGCCCACGGACATGGGCTTGCCGCTGGCCTTGTACTTCGCGACCAGGTCGTCGATGCTGTTGTAGGGCGAGTCGTTGCTGGTCACAAAAGCCGCCGACGAGATGCCCAGGCCATGCAGGGGCGACAAATCCTTGAACGGGTCATAGCCCAGATTCTTCACCATGACGGGGTTCACGGCGATCAGCGAGTTGCTGCCCAGCAAGATGGTGTTGCCGTCGGCCGGTTCGGACAGCACGCTGCGCACGGCGATCAGGCCGCTGGCACCGGGCTTGTTTTCCACAATGATGGATCGGTTGAGCATCTTGGAGATCTGCTCGGCGTAAAAGCGTGCCCCATCGTCGGACCCGCTGCCGGCAGTGAACGGCACGATGATGCGCAAGGCCTTGCCCTGGGCCCGTGTGATGCCGGGAAAGGCCAGTACCGATGCCCCTGCGAGCAAGCTCGCACCAAAAGTTCTGCGTTGCATTGTCTTGTCTCCTGTCGTTGTAAGGATGTGGATCCCAGGCGTGTCCCGCGACACCTGCCGGCCGCGCTCAGTCTGCAAACACCGGCAGGCGCCGCTGCGCCATCGCCTTCACGCCTTCCGCGATGTCCGCCGAAGCAAAGTGCACCGCCTGTTCGGCGCTTTCGCGGGAAATGGCGTTGCGGATATGGCTGAGCGCATCGGCTTGCAAGGTCTGCCGCGTGGACTGCAGCGCGCGCGGCGACGAGGCAGCCATCTCGCGCGCCAGTGCCATGGCGCGGGCGCGGACTTCGGCCTGGGGGACGATGAAGTCCACCAGGCCCATGTCCAGGGCCTGCCGGCCATTCACGCGGGCGCCGGTGTAGAGCATCCACGCCGCCTTCTGCTTGCCTACGAGCGCGGGCAAGGTATAGGACAGTGCAAACCCCGGGTGAAAGCCCAGGCGGTTGAAGTTGGCCGAGAAGCGGGCCTCCTCGCACGCCACGCGGAAATCCGCCGTCAGCGCCAGCCCCAGGCCTCCGCCCACGGCCGGCCCTTCGATCGCCGCCACGATGGGTTTGCCAAAGCTGAAAATCCGCAGCGCTTCCTGGTAGATGGGGTTGATACTGGTCGCGCTGCGCGGCGTTTCGGCCCCGCTGCGCTTGGAAAAATCCGCCCCCGCGCAAAAGGCGCTGCCACCGGCCTGCAGCAGCACCACCCGGCAAGCCTTGTCTGCCTGCAGGCGGTCCAGTTCATCGGCGATCTGGGCGATCATGGCCAGATCGAAGAAGTGGTGCGGTGGCCGGTTCAGTTCAATCACGGCGACATGGCCGTCGCGGTGGGTCAATATGGCTTGGTCCGACGTATCAGGCATGGAGTTCTGTCCTTTGGGAGTGCATTGGCTGGGGGGCGGCGGCTCTTGCGGCAGGCAGGGTGCGGGCCGTCAGATGGGGCCAGAACTGTTCAGCCCCGGCGTGGATGAAGGCCTGGCCCAGCAGCTGCGCCCATTCGGTGCTGCTGCCGGCTTCGGCCCGCCAGGCCCACAGGCGGCGCGTGGCAAAGTTCAGCGGATATTCGTGGGTGAAGCCGATCGCGCCATGCACCTGGTGGGCGATGGAGGCGCCGGTCTTCACCGCATCGCTGGCCGTGATCTTGGCCACGGCGGCGCTGAACCGGGCCTGCGCGGCGCGGGTCTGCTGCAAACCGGGCAGGTCCCGCAAGGCGGTGGCGGCGGCGGCATAGCTGCAGGCGACTTCTCCCGCCAGCACGGCCAGCTGCTGCTGAATGGCCTGGTTCTTGCCGATGGGCTTGCCGAACTGCACGCGGTCTTTCGCATACTGCACGGCCAGGTCCAGCGCATATTCCAGCGCCCCGGTCAGCTGCGTGGCGACGATGGCGGCATAAACCGTTTCCAGCGGCTGCGCGAGCCCGTCGAAGTTGGCGCTCAGCAGATGGGCGATCGGCGCTTGTTCCAGCGTCACCGTGTCCGCCGGCAGCGAAGCCACATCCGTGCCATGCGCGATGTGCACGCCCTGGCCCTTGGCATCCACCAGGCCCATGCCGCCGGGAAATTCCACCAGCAGCCAGTGCGCGTGGCGCGCCCACTTCACGGCCTGCATCCGACCGCTGAGGGTAGACAGCGCGCCGCCGGCATGGCGTGACACGGCCAGGCCCCGGGTCTGCGCGCCTGCGGCCAGCGCAATCACGCTGTCCGCCGGCAAATCCAGTCCGCAGCGGGAGGCGAAATACTGCCCCGCCACGCTCTGTGCCAAGGGCACGGGCGCCTGGGTATAGCCCACCTGGAAAAACAGCGGCAGGGCATCCAGCCAGCTGGCCTCGATGCCGCCGTGCGCTTCGCGGCACAGCATCTTGCACATGCCCGCGTCGGCGATGGTCTGCCACAAGTCGCCAGCGAAGGCGCCTTGCTCGACGGCGATCAGCAGCTCGCGGCTGACCTCATTGGCCAGCAGGCGCTGTACGGTTTCCTGAATCATGTTGTCGCTCATCGCAGTCCCAATCCTTTGGCAATAATTCCGCGCAGAATTTCCCGTGTGCCGCCGCGCAGCGAGAACGAGGGCGCGGCCAGCGTCAGCAGGTTCAGCACCTGGTCGAACTCGCTGCCGTCGCCGAGTTTTTCGGGAAAGAGTTCGTAGGCAATATCGGGCATGGACTGCTCCAGCAGCGCGCCCTGGTCCTTGACGATGGACGCGGCCAGCGAGGGGTCCTCGCCCTGGCTCATCATCAAGGCGATGCCTTGGGACATCTGCCGCAGGCAGGCATAGCGCGCAATCAGCTTGCCTATGGCCACGCTCTGCTGGCGGTTGTCGGCATCGGCTTCGTCCAGCATTTCCAGCAGCAGTTGCGTGCTGCTGAGAAAGCGTTCGGCGCCCGAGCGCTCGAACTTCAGCTCGTTGCTCACCTGGCTCCAGCCCTTGCCTTCCTCGCCCACCAGGTGGTCGTCGGGCACGAAGACATCGTCCAGCAGGACTTCATTGAAGATCTTCGTGCCCAGCTGCGACACAATGGGCCGCACCGTCACTCCGGGTCTATCCATCTCTATGAAAATCTGGCTCATGCCGGCGTGGCGGTTTTCGCCCTTGTCGCTGGTGCGCACCAGCGCCACCATGTAGTGCGCGTGGTGGGCGCCAGACGTCCAGACCTTGCGGCCGTTGATTTTCCAGCCCCCGTCCACCTTGGTGCCCCGGGAGCGGATGGAGGCCAGATCCGAGCCCGAATCCGGCTCGCTCATGCCGATGCAGATGAAGGCCTCGCCACGCATGATTTCCGGAATGATCCTGGGCGCGAGCTTGTCGGGGCTGTAGCGGATGAGCAGCGGCCCCATCTGCCGGTCCGAGGCCCAGTGCGCGCCCATGGGGGCACCGACGGCCAGCAGCTCCTCCAGCATCACATAGCGCTCGAGCATGCTTTTGCCGCCGCCGCCCATGTCCTTGGGCCAGGTCATTCCCAGCCAGCCCTTCTCGCCCATCTGCCTGGAGAAGGCGGGATCGCGTCCGGACCAGTTGTGCGCGCGCTGGACGCGGGAGTATTGCTTGATGTGCTCCTTGGCGAAAGTTCTCACCTGCGTGCGAAGTTCCTCGCATTCGGGCGGAAGATCACCTACCGTGATATGCAACGTATCCATGTTTCTCCTTACTTGCTTGCAAACAAGCAACAATTTATAGTCAATACGGCGTTTTCACTCTAAGTAGTAACGATGAGAAGCGAGACAAACCACATGAACGACACGAACCCGACAGACGCAGCGGACAAGGGCAAGACTCCCAACCGTGGCCCGCTCACCGGCATCAAGGTGCTGGATCTCACGGCCGTGGTGCTGGGGCCGGTGGCCACCCAGGTGCTGGCCGATTACGGCGCGGAAGTCATCAAGATCGAGTCTCCCGAAGGCGACCTGATGCGGGCCAACGGCGTGGGCCGCACCCCGGGCATGAGTTCCACCTTCATGAACATCAACCGCAACAAGAGTTCGGTCTGTCTGGACCTCAAGAGTGAGCAGGGCAAGGCGCAGCTGCGCAAACTGATAGCGCAGTGCGACGTGCTGGTGCACAACATCCGCGTCAAGGCGATGGAGCGGCTGGGCTTTGGCTATGCCGCCGCCGCGAAAATCAATCCCTCCATCGTGTACTGCGCGGCCACGGGCTTTGGCGAAGGCGGCGCGTTTTCCGGCCAGCCGGCGTTTGACGACATCATCCAGGGCGCCTGCGGCCTGGCCCATCTGGTGGGTCACGAAAGCGGGGTGCCTGAATACCCGCCCACGCTGCTCGCCGACAAGATCGCCGGCATCTCCACGGCGAATGCCATTCTCGGCGCGCTGGTGCACAAGGCCCGCACCGGCGAAGGCCAGTACGTGGAAGTGCCCATGTTCGAGACCATGGTGGCCTTCACCATGACCGAGCACCTGGGGGGACACGGCTTCCATCCCCACATCGGTGACGCGGGCTATGCCCGGCTGCTGGCGGGCGGCCGCAAGCCTTCGCCCACCAAGGACGGGCATATCGCCTTGCTGCCCTACACCGAGCAGCACTGGAAGGCGTTCTTCCACCGCTTCGGCCGGGGCGACTACATCGACCAGATCAACATCAGCGACCGGACCGAGCGCAACAAGAACATCCAGACCATTTACGCGCAATTGCGTGACATCACGGCGCAGTACACGACCCAGGAAATCCTGGACATTTGCCGCGAAATGGACATCCCGGTGGCGGAGATGTACTCCATCCAGAACATCCAGACGCATCCCCAGGTCGTGAGCACGGCGCTGTTCCAGCGCATGGATCACACGACGGAAGGGGAAGTGGTGGCGACCAGGCCGACCGCATTGTTCTCAAAAACCCCGACCTCGATCTACAAGCAGGCCCCGCGCCTGGGGGACGATACACAGCGGATTCTGCAGTCCTTGGACGAATAGGATCCGCCAATGGCCAGGATGCCGCCAGTCGCAGTGGGGTGGTCGCGATGCGCGCGCAACAGCCCACGCCCGCGACCGGCTAGACTGAGGCATGCACGGATACCGGGTAATGGTCATTGGCGGCTACGGCTTCTTCGGCAGCCGCTTGGTGGCGCGGCTTGCGCGCCAGGAGCGCCTGCACGTCATCGCGGCGGGCCGCTCGGATGCGGCGGCGCGGGCGCTGGTCGAGCGCCTTCAGCCGCATGCGCATGCCACGCTCAGCCATGTGGCATTGGACGCCATGGGCTGGGACTTCACGGCGCACCTGCGGCGGCTGGATGTGAGCCTGGTCATCCACACGTCGGGGCCTTTTCAGGGCCAGGACTATCGCGTCGCCCAGGCCTGTGCCCGGGCGGGCGCGCACTACATCGACCTGGCCGACGGCCGGGACTTCGTCTGCGGTATCGCCAACCTGCAGCAAAGCGCGGCAGCGCAGGGCGTGCTGCTGACCAGCGGTGCGAGCTCGGTGCCTGCGCTGTCCACGGCCGTGATCGACCGGCTCACCGCCGGCATGAGCGCCGTCCACTCCATCGACATAGGCATCAGCCCGGGCAATCGCACGGAGCGCGGCTTGGCCACGGTCACGGCCATTCTGGGTTATTGCGGCAAGCGCCTGCCGTCCACCGGCCCGAAGGCGCAGTTCGGCTGGCTGGGCTCCTGGCGCCATCGCTACCCCGCGCCCGTGGGCACGCGCCTGCTCTCGCCCTGCGATGTGCCCGATCTGGCGCTGTTACCGCAGCGCTACGCGGGCTCGCCGATGGTGCGCTTTGGCGCCGGCCTGGAACTCTCGTGGCTGCATCGCGGCATGAATGCCATGGCCTGGCTGACGCGCCTGGGCCTGGTGCGCGATTGGTCGGTCCATGCGGGCGGGCTCAAACGCATGGCCGATGGCTTCAAGGCCTGGGGCAGCGATGCGGGCGCCATGCATGTCTGCGTCCAAGGCCTTGACGCGCAAGGCGCTTGGCGCGAGCGCAACTGGGTGCTGGTCGCCGGCTCGGGCGACGGCCCCTTTGTTCCCACTCTCGCCGCGACGGCCCTGGTGCGCAAGCTGGCCGCGGGCACACTGGCCTGCACCGGCGCCCGCCCATGCATGGGCTTGCTGACCCTGGAAGATTTCATGCGGGAAACGCAAGGCCTGGACATTCACATGCGGGAGCTCATGCCATGACGGCCATCACGTCCA
This sequence comes from Acidovorax bellezanensis, assembly GCF_025421555.1. Classification (NCBI taxonomy): domain Bacteria; kingdom Pseudomonadati; phylum Pseudomonadota; class Betaproteobacteria; order Burkholderiales; family Comamonadaceae; genus Acidovorax; species Acidovorax bellezanensis. Next base: position 276,279 of record NZ_JAODYH010000004.1, on the reverse strand, counting down.
TGTACGAACAGGTGATGGGGGCCGAGTTCTCCACGCTGGGGGCTGCAGTGCAGCGCTTTCATCGCCTCGCCGGCCGCCACGAACTCCATGGCTGGGTCGAGACCCTGGCGCCGCAATCCTGGCCCGCCAGGCTGCTGGCATGGTGCCTGGGCACGCCGACGCAGGCCAGCCAGGGCCCGATCCGCTTCGAGCTGCACGCCCAACCCGATCACGAGACCTGGACCCGTTTCTTCCCGACGCAGACCATGCGCTCGCGCCTGCAGCGCCGTGGCGGTGACATCGTCGAGTCGCTGGGCGCGGCCCGGCTGACGTTCGCGCTGCTCGCGCGCGAGCAAGGCCTGGTGATGCGCTTGCAGCAACTGCACTTCCTGGGCATTCGCTGCCCCGCCTGGCTTGCGCCGCGCATCGTGGCCGAGGAAAGCGGGGAGGGCGGGCAATTGCAGTTTCGCGTGGCGGCGAGCGTCCCCTTCGTGGGTGTCGTCGCCAGTTACCGTGGCCACCTGATACTGCCCGCGCAGGAGTTCGCATGATCGTGGTGTTCGACGCCCAGTGCCTGCTGTGCAACGGCTGGGTGCGGTTTCTGCTCCAGCACGACCGGCGCGGCCGGCTGCAATTTGCCGCGATCCAGGGCGCCGTGGGCCGGCGCCTGCTGGCGGACGCCGGGCTCCAGCCCCAAGGCCTGCAGACGCTGCTGCTGGTCGACGCCGGCCGATCCTGGCAACACACGGGCGCCATCTTGCGCATTCTGCATACCCTGGGCTGGCCCTGGCGCCTGGCCTGGGCCGCCTGGCTGGTGCCCGCGCCTTTGCGCGATGGGCTTTATCGTCTGATCGCGCGCAACCGCTACCGCTGGTTCGGCCGCAGCGAACAGTGCCTGCTGCCGGACGCCGCGCAAGCTGCGCGATTTCTGGAGTGAAAGGGGTCGTACCGAAAGCGCTAATATTTCGCGTGACCCGCCGCTCCACCCTGACCGGGTCACCGCCAATGGAGTGTTCGCATGCTGAGCATCCTGGCCGATCTTTGCATCGGCATTTTCGAATTCATGCTGGATGTGCTGCTGCTGCGCGGCTTGCGCCGCAAGCGCGATAGCCGCCGCCGCAGTCTTGCCGAGGATGCCGTCGAAGTCGCGCGCTTCGAATGGCTCACGCTGGCGCCCATCGCGCTGGCCTGCACTGGCTTGATGCTGGTGCTGGCCTTCGCCGCAGGTGTTCCCGTGGGCTGGAGCGTGGGCATGGGCATCACCGTGGGAGCCATCTGGGGCGCCTGGCGGTACGCCCAATGGGTGCGAGAGCAATGAGTGCATCGCTTGCCCGATGCAACAGGAGCTTACGATATGACGCCACTGCAACGTGAAGTTCTCATCCAGACCCTGACGCAACGCTTCGCCCACCATGTGCAGCGCCATGCGGGGATAGTCTGGGACACCGTCCGGGCGCGGCTGCAAGCCCAGCCTGACAAGCTGCGGTCGTTGTGCGCGATGGAAAGCAGCGGCGGCGAGCCCGATGTCATCGGCACCGCGGATGCCGGCGGCGCCTATCGTTTCTTTGACTGCAGTCCCGAAAGCCCGCTGGGCCGCAGAAGCCTGTGCTATGACGTCCAGGCGTGGGCCGCCCGCAAGGACAACCGGCCCGAAGGCAACGCCATCGACACGGCTGCCGCCATGGGCATCGCGCTGCTGACTGAGGCGCAATACCGCGAACTGCAGCAGTTCGGCGAGTTCGACCTGAAGACCTCCAGCTGGGTGGCCACCCTACCCGAGGTCAGACAACTGGGCGGCGCGCTGTTCTGCGACCGGCGCTACGGCCAGGTCTTCGTGTATCACAACGGCGCGCAGTCCTACTACGCGGCGCGGGGGTTCAGGGGGATGGTTAGCGTCTGAAACGACAGGCTGTGGGCGCCAGCCCTTCACAAGAAACTCGGGGGACAAGATGCGGAGCTTCGTCATCTGGCTTTTTTCTTTGCTTGCGGCGACGGCTTTTGCGCAGGAGTTGCCGCCTTGGCGCACGGCAACACCCGCAGAGCAGCGCCTTGACGCAGCCGCTTTCGAAGGCTTCGATGAAGGCATCACCACGGCCTTGGGCGATGTCCAGAGCGTGGTGGTCATCCTCCAGGGCCGCAAGGTGTACGAGTACTACCGCGACGGCCATCCCGATACGCTGCGCGACGCGCAGTCCGTCACCAAGAGCGCCTTGGCCCTGCTGGTAGGGACGGCCCTGCAGCGCGGCCAGCTGGACTCGCTGGACCAGCCGGTGGTCCACCTCATTCCAGAGTGGCGCAGCCTCAATCCCGACCCGCGTTCGCAGGCCATCACGCTGAGCCACCTCCTCGCCATGACTTCCGGCTTTGAGACCAACGACAGCGCCGGAACCGCCGAGCCGCTGGCTCCTGCGGTGGCCTGGGCCAGGCCGATCCGGGCAGAGCCCGGCGAACGCTTCGCTTACGACAACAGCGGACCGGCCTTGGTGCAAAGCATTCTCGAACGCATCACCGGCCACCGCATCGCCGACCTGGTGCACGCCCAACTCGTGGTGCCGCTGGCTTTGCGGGAACCGCGGTACGTTCACCACAGCGCATGGATGAGAACGGTGGACATGGCCAAGCTGGGCTGCCTGCTGCTGCAGGACGGCCGCTGGGCCAACCAGCAAGTGCTGCCGCCCGGCTTCGTGGCGGAAATGGTGCGGCCGCACAGCACCGGCGGGCCGCCCGTAGGCCTGCCGTACGGACTGTACTGGTGGGCGGCGACCGGCCCCACCTACATCGCCAGCGGCTACGGCGGCCAGGTCATCTGGGTGCACCCGCCGCTGAACCTGGTGGTCGCCGTGACCTCCACGGTGTCGCAAGATAGCTGGCAACGCGGCCAAGCCATGCTGCTAGCCCGGGGACGCATTTTTCAGGCGGTGCAGAAGCGGTTGGGGGGGAAGGGGAGGTAGGGGGCAGCGCTGCGTCGTCGGCGAAGCTCAACTGGGTGTCATCTTCAGGCTGAATGCTGCCGGTCATTCATCTGTCGTTGATTGGCTGCTGGCGGGGAAAGCAGACAGTGAGCACCTTCGGTTGGCACCTCTGCCCGATAAGTGAAATAGCCAACGTGATCACTCGTAGACAGCGCATCGAGAAAACGCATCTTCATTGCGCGGTAGATGAGATCGAACGGGGCCTGAGTATCCCGACGGGCGGAGTTTCAGAGAGGTGGCACGGCAGGGCCTGTAGATTCTGCTTCGTCGCGCGATACGTAGCTGTTCAAGTAGTACCACATCGATGCGGGAACGGGTGTCCTGAAGTGCCGACATGCTATAAAGTCCAACGGCCACAAGCCCATTGCCAATGCCGGCGAGTTCTCTTCCCATCGAAGGCGGCCGGTCGCGTTGAACTGCGCGATACGGTCGCGCAAACTTCGCGCCGATGTTGGCAAGGCGTAGGGAGCCTCTGTGCTACCACTACCTTGGTGTGCGGGACCAAAATACCAAGTTGCAGCCCAATCTGCTGTTGGATGCCATAGCTGGCTGCCGAGGTCTGGATATTCTTTGGCATGGTTCTCGGCGAGGTTCTGATAAGCGTCGTCCTGGCCCAGCATCACGCACCAAGACGCCATGGTGGCCAGCAACCAAGAGTGGCGGCGCATCAGGCCTTTGAATTCGTCGGTGCCATGCACGTCGAGCTCGATCAGGTCGTCGAACGAGTCGGTGCCCACCGGGAACATTCGATCGAGCATGAACACGAGGTTTAGCCGCCCCGAGATCTCGGCACTCCACCAACGCGCCAGATCGTGTCGCCCCGCTTGAATAAACAACACTAGGGCCAAGCAGATGTCGATCACCTGTGCATCCAGCCGCGGAGAGGCTGCCGCTTCATGATTGCGAATCATCGCGGCAAGTGCAGTCGCGAACTCGTTGGAGCGTGCCCGCCACGCGTCATCTTGGCCCGACTCCACCAAGGCTGCCGACAGTCCGATTGAAGCGAGTAGACCAACCTGTTCAAGCAGCATCACCGAATACTCGGCCCCTTCCCTCGTGTACCCCGACAGACCGTCCTTCACATGGATGTGCGCAACCACGGCGTCGTAGTAGCGACTGGCTGCTTGCAGGTAAGAACGCCAGATCTCCCGAATTACCTCATCGACGTCCTGGCGCTGTTGCAGCGACTGCAGGACGACACGGTGGAAGCACCACAGCAGCGTACGTTCCATTACCCAAAGCGCCTGGCGTCGCTCGCCCTCGCTGTCAGCCCAGTGCGAGCAGACCAAGGCCGCCAGATGTACCCGGCGAAGTGCCTTGATGAGTGTCGGGGCGGTTTGCTGGGCACCTACCTCACTCAACTGACCGTCGGGGGCGACACCCAGTTGACGAAGCATGAGTCGACAAAGGTGCTCGAACCGGTAGTCACTGTCGACGCTCATCACCAGTGCCTTACGGAGATCGGCACGATCCTGACCGTCAAAGAGGTGTTCGTTCAGCAGGTGTGCCTCAACCAAGTCGGACACCTTGTCTGCACCCCAGAACTCGAAGCGGAGCTGGGGGTAACGTGCGGCAAAGCCTGCCCAGTTAGGCTGCACCTCTTGGCCAAGGTCGCCGGTGGTTGCCAACACGATCACTTTGCGGTGGTCCTTGTACTCGGACGGCACGTGGCTGGCGAGCCAAACATCGATGATTTCGTCGATGCTCTCACGCACGGTATTGGGGTCCCCGGTCCAAGTGCGTCGCCCGATATCGCCCTGCTTGATGACGAACAGCAGCAACTCGTCGACGCCATCCACTGGAGATCGACCTGCCGCAGGGAAATCGACGCCGAACTGGCGGACGCCGGCCTTGGGTTTGACCAATGGCACGTAGCCCATCTGCGTTAACAACTCGGGCAGTAGCCGGTCGAACTCATCGCGCTCGCGAAGTGTGCGCAAGTAGTGCGAGAGTGCCAGGCGCATCGGGTTACCGGCATTCATGTGGGATCCCGTTCGGCCGTGCGCATTTGCAGTCTTCGGTAGGCACTTCCAATTGGATCGAGCACCTCGCGCCTAGGCATCTCGAACGAAACCGAGTGAGATGCAAAGTGCAACGGCTCGGTCCAGGATTCGCCCTGGTGTTGGAAGCTCGTCTCGCCGGCTTTGATGTGCACATGCGTCACAAGCTGAGCAAAGACTGATTGTTTCCGTGCATCGCGAATGGAACTCTGCATCGCCTTGTCACGAGCCTTCGCGAAGTCGCGGCGCAAGGCCATTGGCACTGCTAGTTCGCGTAGACGCGGCAAGGCTTGCAGCGCCGCCATGTCGGCGTCCAGCTGCATCGCAATGCTGCCCAACAGCTCCCGAGTGTCAGCGTCAGTCTCCTGCTCAGCTCGCCTTCGTACAGCGTCACTTGTAGTTCCTGGGTAGTCATAGCCGAGTTCCTCATACAGCATCCAACGCAGAAAGGGGAATACCCGTGCCTTCGCGTTCCGCAAGTCCAGCAAGGACAGTGCTAGCGAGAGCATCTGCTGGGCCTCAAGCAGGAAGCCAAGCATCCGCTTGACCAGATACAAAAGATCGGCCTCCGTGGCAGTGTCGAGTACCGTTCGATCAAACTCGATCGTCACGCGGCCGTCAGTGCGCAACTCTGCGACTATGCCCGCAGCTGCATTCGCAGTTGCCTGGCCATCGGCAAGCATCCAACGGGTGAACACGCGGGACATCAGCGGTGGATGGGACCTCAGTGCTTGCGCACAAGCATCGAAGCGATCCGCGAACTCGCGCTTACCTGCAGTCGAGCCGAGGTGGGCACGGACCCAAGCCTCGAGGAACTCGAGCACCGGCTCGACGTGCGGTGACTCTGGGTTCAGGAGCTTAGAGAGACTGTAGTCCAGCTCGTCCAGTGCCCAGTCGAACCCATCGTCTAGTCCGACACACAGCGGGAGCCATTCGAAGTAAATGCCTGCCTGCAGTAGGTCCTCGTCGTTGCGCGACAAAGCTTGCGCAATGTACGCGGCCGCGTTCTGATCCCCTTCGGCGATGCGTGCACGCAAGGGCTCATCGAAAGTTCGCCGAAGGTGGAGGACGGCGCAGGCGGCGCGTACTCCGGCCTGGCGTGGTTCGATATCCTCGCCTGTTATGCGGAGCAGGATGGGGGCGTCCAAAGCTGGTGCCAGCTCAGCCAATAGGCTAGGCTCCGCAAGCATGCGACCAGCAATCCAGCAAGTGACGTCGTGAAGCTCGGCCAGGTCAGAGCGCGTGTCTACTTCCAAGAGGAGTGAGATCGAGGCCTGCTGGTCTGATGTGAACCACGCCATCCAGACGGCGCCAAGTAGGTCCCCACGAGTCTTGAGCGGCAGTGTTAGCAGCATCTCAACCATGTCACGTGCAGCTACTGACTTACGAGAAAACCAACGCGACAGAGCGTGATAAAAAGCTCCGCTGGCTAGGTCGTTTGCCGTGTGCGGCCGCTCCGCATCGGACAGTGCGATCACCTCTGGGAGGTCGACCATGTCCAGATAGGGTAAGGTGGCTTGGACGAGGTGCAGTGCGGCGAAGACATCAGACGGCCTAGTGATGCGGGTGGTCGCCAGGCGCAGGATGCTGGCCCACGGGTGGACGGCCGCCAGAAACCTTCCGCTGGCCATGTCGGGGTTACCAATCTCGCGGCGCCAAAGGTCATAGGCCACAGTCCACACTGCCTGATCGTCAAATGGAGGACTTCCCAACTCTGCAAAAGCATCTGCTGCTGCCGCCGCGTTCCGATCTTCTAGGCGCGCGAAACGCAACTTGCCGTTATCGACCGATGTACCGGGGGTGGTGGAAAGGTCGAACTGAGCTCCGGAAGGAATCTCGATCTCGAGTCCGCCGCGATCGACTGTTTGAAGTTGACGCGCAAGTTTTTCGGCGGTCACCTGCCGCTGAGTTTCGATCGTAGGTTCGGGTTGTGACGTCATGATTGTGGGAATCGTAGCGGCCTTGCGCTGTTACTAATAGCCTGACGGAATCGCCCTACAGAACGGACTCCCGATCGCTACGGAGCCGGCGGACACATTCGCAAGCACGGCTGCGGACTGGACGCGGATATCCGACTTAAGCAGGCTTGGCATGGAAGGATTCGACAGAAAATAAACGTAACCAGACATGAGCGAAGATTAACCATTGTGCTGTCACGAGGAGTGGCAACCAAGCGCACGTAGCACCATCGTCCAGCGGAATGTGGTCCCTTTTACTGGTCGTAGGGGTAAGAGGCCCGGCCCAGGAACGGTGAAGGCCGCCGATGAGCCATTCTCTGGCAAGGATTTGCATCGCGCGCGAAGACGCCCCACATCCTGGAACTCAATTGGCTCACCTAGTCAGTGACTGCTTTGCGGCCCCAACATGCCATCCCCAAGACAAGGGTGGGCGGCTGCAATCGCTGCAAAGCAGTCATCACCCTCCTGGCAGAAGACTGCCTCGGGCCAACACCCGTCGGCCCGGCCCCTTGTGCCCCCCCCCATGCCTCCAGCCTGCGCCACTCAGCGCGCACAAGTGTGCTTCAAATCCAAGCTGAACTCACAGCGGTCGTTGACGTTCTGGCTCCAGCGGTGCACATCCAAGCGGGCCGTGCAGCCCGCGTCTTCCAAAAGCGGCCTGGCATTGGGGGCCTCGCACACCAGCACGGCGGAGTCGCGGTCTGCGCGAAGGACCTTGACGGTTCGTCCGGCAAAGGGTTTGAGCAGGGCGGGGTCATGCGCCGTGGCTGCCTGCAGCAGCTGGGTCTCGTCCAGGCCGTCGGCGGAGCGCTGGTAGCGAACGGTCACGTCGACGGCCGCTGAAACCTTGGTCAGCGACGAGGCCATGGCATTCATGTCGCGCTCGTTGATGGGCAGGGCGCAGCCACCGAGCAGCGCGACGGCCAGCATGCCGCCGTAGATGAAGTTGCGATTCATGCGTTGGCTCCCCAGAAGACGAGCTTTCCGGTCTGCACGCTGCGGCCGGTATCCAGATTCCAGTCCTCCAGGCTATCCAGCGCATCCGAGCGGCCCTGGATCAAGGCGTCATCCAGCCCCTTCCAGACCAGCAGTACGTTCGAGCGCGCGCGCATGAAAAGGGCTAGGTAGTCCATGGGGCCTTCCGGGGTCTGCAGGGCGTGGATAAAGCTGAAGTCGATGTCCTGCTCGCGGGGATAGGAAAGATTCAAGCCCGCGCTGATATGCCGGGAAAAAGGAAACAGGTGGTTGAGGGTGCCCATGGCGGCCAGAATGTCGCGGAAGCCGCAGTGCCAGGCGCTGGGCAAGGGCTGGCCGGAAACGCTGTCGGAGTAGGCCGCCTTGAGCATGGACAGCCACAGCTGCTGGATGGTCGGGTCCATCTGGTCTTCGGCATCCACGGCATGGCAGGCGGCGATACCGCTGGCCAGGTGGGCGGTCAGGCCCACATCGCCGACATTCATCACGCGCGGAAAAATGAAGGCGTCCTGGTGCATTTCGCAGCGGCGATGCTCACCCTTGTTGTCCTGATAGGGCCCGACGCGCAACTCCACAACCGGGTGAATCGTTATGTCCGTGGCCATATGGGCGGCAAAGCCAAAAAGCCAGGCCGTCGCCTTGGGCTGCTGGTGGGCGGGCAGCTGAAAAACTTCCGCCACACCGCAGCGCAGCAAGCTGGCGTTGCGCGTGTAGTGCATCGCATCGGCCCATTTGCTCTGGCCTCTCTTGAGCGTGAGATACGGGTAGTCGGGGCTGACGGAGCCCAGCTCCACGTATTTCAGATAGCGCCCCAGGTGGAGCAGCGTTTCCTCGCGCAGGCCCACGGTATCCGCCAGTTTTTGGGCGTCGTTGACCACCGAGATATGGGCGTAGGCTCCTGGCATGCAAACTCCTGAATGTTTCCGACAGCGTCTGCGCCAGGACCTGGGCAAGCGATGCTGCATCGTACTATGCAGCATGGGGATTCAGAGGCTGGGTTAACGCGGCAAGGCCGTACCGCCCATGGGCGCGCGGGCGCAGGACATCAGCGCCGCGCGCGCGCCGGGCAAGCCTGCGGCGAGATGCAGCTTGCCGGGGGCGTCCGCTGTCAGCGGCTCACGCGTGCGCCAGTGCGCATGTCGACGACCGAACCGTCGACCAGGCTGATCCGGTAGAGCTCGCGCGTCACGTTGCCGGCGAATGCCAGCTCGACGATGGACACTTCACGGAAGGTGGTGTCTATGCCGTTGGGCAGGACGCCGTTGAGCTGTTCGGCGAGCTGGTTCATCGACGTCTGCAGCGCCGGCGTGAACAGGGCCATGCTGTAGACCAGCGTGTTGTGCGGGTTGTGGGCGCGCAGTTCCTTGCCGTCCTTCATGACGTTGACGCCGCTCACGCCCATGGTCTTGACGAGTTCCCGGCCGGGTTCGGCCATCTTGGCGTACACGGGGCCGGTCACGCGTGGCAGCGGTCCATCGCGCAGCGGCGCCATGGCCGCTGTGGCGCGGGTGTTGAACGCCATCATGTCCTCGAAGCCCTGGCCGCTTTTGACGATGCCCAGATCGAGCCACCAGGGGTGGCCCGCACCCTTGGCCGCCTCGGTCGTGTAGAAGGACTTGAGTGTCAGGCGGATGGGCGCGGGTGGCTTGGGCAGCGCCTTGAGCATCTTCTGCGGCGTGCTCGGATCGGCGCTGTGGATGTGCACCACCGTGACGTGCGGCAGGTTGGGGTTGTCCGCTTCGGTCTGCAGGCCCATCTTCAGCAAGTGCTGTTTCACGGGTGCGTTGACCTTCGCGTCGAGAACGCTAGTGACATCTTGCGGCAGGAGGTAGACCACCCCATAGGTGGTCTGGTGCGTCCGGAACTCGGCTTGGCCGAGGGTGCTGTTGTCGATGGGGGCTACCGATGGGCCCGTTGTGCCGCAGGCCGACAGCAGCGAAGCCAGGAGGAAACTGACAGGCAAGGGTCGCAGGATGCGCATTGAAACTCCAGACATGGTGATCGGAAAGGGCATCGGTACGGGTTGTACCGGCCCTGGACATTCATCCGAAACCCATGCTAGCGAGGCGATGTGACAATTGATTACGCGTGCCGGCCCGGGCATGCTGCACGCGGAAGACATCCTGACCTGGGGGACATCGCTGTCCGTCATCTTGGGCTTGCGGCCGTCCCGAAGAGCGCGGCTTCCGCTCGTTCCAACAACCAAGACAACTCGTGCTTTTGAGCCATCTTTTGCCCGATGGTGCTGCATGCCTGTGCGACATCGGGGGAGGCCAGCAAATGGGCCAGTCGTGTTTGCATTCGCCCGACGGACAAACGCTTTGCCAGCAGTACCTCGGCGACACCCAGTCGCTTGGCACGAAGACCGTTGTCGAACTGATCGTAGGCGAATGGCACGATCAGTTGAGGCGTTCCTGCACGAAAGGCGTCAGCGGTTGTGCCAATACCACCGTGGTGCACCACCGCGGCCGCGCGGGGCAGCAGCGAAGCGAAAGGCACATGTGCTTGCCACATGACGCTGGATGGCAGCGAATCGGGCAGTTGCGCAGTATGGGGGGTGACAAAGAGCCCCCGCCGACCCAGCCGCTGCAACGCCTTCAACGCGGTATGGAAATACCGCCCAGCGTGCTGATGCCCGGTACCTGGGGTGAAAACAATCGGTGGCGTGCCGCTGCACAGAAACGCCTCCAACTCGGGCGCCAGCGCCACCTTGCTTGGCGCGGCGCTACCCACAAACTCGCCTGCCGAGAAAGATGGCGGCCAATCCGGCTGAACGGGCGCGTACCAGTTGGGAAACAATCCAAGCGAAGCATTGGGCGCCGTCAACAGGTGCTCAAAAAAATGCGGCAGCGGAGGCAGCCCGATCTGAGTTCGCGCGGCATTGAGGCTGGGCAAGGTGACCGGATCAATCCAGCCCTTGTTGATCAGTTTCCACAGCGCCTGTCGCCAAGGGATCGGAATCCAATCGGGTATGCGCAAGGATCCGGCGGTCAGCATGTCGTGACTGCTGCACAGATTGGATGGCGCCAGGTGGCAGGCAACAATGTGCAAGTCGGGGCGAACAGACCTGGCCAACGCTGCCATCGGCACCAGAATCGGGTGGCTCAACACCACGCAAGAGTCATCGGCGGGAAGCTGCTGAACGAGCTCACGCAGGGCGCCAAGGTGCGGCACCAGCCCACGCCAGATCACGCCCCAACCCTTGCGTTCATCCCAAAGGCCTGGGTCATTCAGCAGGACCTGCCATTCGCCACGGGTGCCGAAGGTCTGGCAAGGCAACCCTGCCGCCACAACGATGGACTCATGGAATTTCGGCACCAGCATCAACACGCGGTGTCCGCGCTCCAGCAGGCCCTGGCCCAGCGTAATGAAGGGCAATATGTCGCCGCCTGTTCCGCTGGTAGCGACGACGATGAGCGGGTTGGGAGTCTGATGGCGGACACCCTGCGGCAAGGTGAATGTCGGCGGCTTGCTGCGGTCAGTCATGGTTCCATCCCAATTCCCTGGTCGTTGTGGTCTTCATCGTAGCCATGCTGGCGCCTGAACGGTCCGCGCCATCTCTGGAAGATGCATGGGCCCTGACATCAATCAAATGGCTTGCACGCAAGCCGAGGCGATTCAATCAGGTCTTGCTGTGGCGTTGCTCCGCATACGTTTTCAGCGACTGCATGGTTCGCGGCAGGCCTGTCTTCAGCTGCTTGGCAACGCCAGGCCCGAACAAGGAGGCCAGGGCGCCCGTGAACCAGACGCGGTGAGCGACTTCCGAGCCGCCATCCACCTGCGACACCGTGTGCTCGAAGTGCATGCGAAACAGCGGGATGTGGCCCTCCACGGTGAACGACCGGCCTTCGGAGCGCTCGGTGACGACCATTGGCACGCCCATGCCCTTTTTGGGAACGATCCGCCCCTTTGTGCCGACGGCAAACGGCCCATGGAGACGGGCTTGCTTGGTGTCCGGGTCCCAGAGATGCCATTGGTCGACTTCGCTCCAGATGTGGTCGATGACCATGGGCGGGACGGCGATGTGGATGCGTTCTTCGATATGCATGGGTGGGATGATCTCTCCGATGTGACTTCAGCCAGCCGCCGCGGGTGGGTCTGCTGGAAGGCAGGGCCGGACAGTTCCACTTCGCATGCTACCTGACCAGGCCGCGAACGCCGTCGTATCGCCGGCGCGATGGGCGCGCGGGCTCTCTTGCGGCACACTCCAGGCGATGCCCGCCATCCCACCCGACTCCGCCCCGACCTTGTTCCAGAGCGCCAAGGCTTTCGAGGCCTGGCTGAAGAAAAACCACGCCGCTTCGGATGGCCTCTGGCTCCAGATCGCCAAGCGGGGCGCCAAGGAACCCAGCGTCACCTACCCCGAGGCGGTGGAGATCGCGCTGTGTTGGGGCTGGATCGACGGCCAGAAGAAAAGTCTCGACGAGCAGCACTTTCTCCAGCGCTTCACGCCGCGGCGCGCGCGCAGCATCTGGTCGAAAGTCAACGTCGACAAGGCCGAGGCACGGGTTGCGGCGGGCCGCATGCAGGCGCCGGGCCTCGCGCAGATGGCGGCGGCCAAGGCCGACGGGCGCTGGGCGCGGGCTTACGACGGCGCGCGCACGTCCACGGTGCCCGAGGACCTTCTGGCCGCGCTGGAAGCCGAGACCAGGGCCAAGGCCTTTTTTGCCACGCTCAATGCGAGCAATCGCTACGCGGTGCTGTGGCGCATCCAGACGGCCGTGAAAGCCGAGACGCGCGCCAGGCGCATCGCCCAGCTGGTGGAGATGCTGGCGCGCGGCGAAACCATCCACATCTTCAAGCCCAAGGTCTGAGCGCGCGCTCCAGGCGCAGGTCCTGGATGGGGTTTTCCGTGCCCATCGCCTCAGGAGAAAACGGGGCGCAGAAACGTCAGCGCCAGTCCTGCCAGGCCCGCAGCCAATACGACGGGAATGACTCCCGCCTTGAAGCGAAACAGCGCCAAGGCGGCCGCCGCGCCGATGAGCGCAGACGGCCACTCAAAATGACCGGACAGGCCCAGCGGCCAGAGCACGTGGTAGGCGAAGAACACCGCCAGGTTCACGATGACACCGACCACGGCGGCCGTGATGCCCGTCAATGGAGCCGTGAACTTGAGATTGCCGTGCGTGGACTCGATGAAGGGCCCGCCCAGCAGGATGAAAAAGAAGGAGGGCAAGAAGGTGAAGAACGTGACTACCGTCGCCGCCACCGCGCCAGACAGAAAGAGCGATTCCGTGCCAAAGATGGCCTTGGTCCAGCCGCCGACAAAGCCGACGAAGGACACCACCATGATCAGCGGCCCGGGGGTGGTCTCGCCGAGCGCCAGGCCATCGATCATCTGCGGCGCATTCAGCCACTGGTAATGCTCGACCGCGCCCTGGAATACATAGGGCAGGACGGCATAGGCGCCGCCGAAGGTCATCAGCGCGGCCTTGGTGAAGAACCAGGCCATCTGCGTCAAGACCGCATCCCAGCCATAAAGCGCCATCAAGGCCCCCATGCCGATCGACCACAGGGCCAGGCAGGTCAGCAAGACCCGGCTGAAACGCCGCCAGGTGAACAAGGCATGTTCGGGTGTCGGGGTATGGTCGTCTATGAGTGCGGGGCCTGGCGACTGGATGGTCTTGCCGTGTCCGCCGCCCGGGGCGAACTTGTCGGGCGCATAGCGGCCCCCGAGGTAGCCGATGATGCCGGCGGCCAGCACGATCACGGGGAACGGCAGCTGCAGCGCGAAGATGGCGATGAAGGCCGCCATCGCGATGGCCCACAGCCAGGCATTCTTCAAGGTCCGGGAGCCGATCCGGTAGGCCGCGTGCATGACCAAGGCCGTGACAGCCGGCTTGATGCCGTAGAAGACGCCGGCGATGGCCGGCACGTTGCCATAGGCCATGTAGACCCAGGACAGGCCGATCAGGATAAAGAGCGAAGGCAGCACGAACAGTACGCCTGCGACGATGCCGCCCCAGGTCCGGTGCATCAGCCATCCGATGTAGGTCGCCAGTTGCTGGGCTTCGGGGCCTGGCAGCAACATGCAGTAGTTCAAGGCATGCAGGAAGCGGCTCTCGGAAATCCAGCGGCGGCGCTCCACCAGCTCCTCATGCATGATGGCAATCTGCCCGGCCGGCCCGCCAAAGCTGATGAAGCCCAGCTTGAGCCAGTAGACAAAGGCTTCGCCGAAGCTCAGGCGTTCTAGCGCCCCGGTGTCGGTGTTGGTGGTCATGGGCGTGCTTTCATCGCGGCATACAGGGCGTCAAAAAAGGCCAAGGAAGCAGCCAGCAAAGCGTCATCCTTGTCGTACTGCGCTTGCAGGCCGCGCACCATGGTCTCGACGCCAGCGGCTTCATCCATGGGGATGCCCCCCACGTCGATGCAATGCACCAGCTCGCCCAGGCGCTGGATGCCGTCATCGCCGTCCAGGCCAAACGTCTGCGCCACGACCTCGAACGTCACTTTCTCGCCCACGTGCGTGAACCGGGCATGGTCGAAATCGAAGCCCAGCGCCGTCTCGGGGCATTGTGTCGGGTCGTTCAGCCAAATGAATTGCGGTGATCGGTCGATGAAGCGTTGAATCAGCCAGGCGGTCGCGAGGCGGTCGACCCAGGGGCGTTTGCGCGTGGCCCAGGTTCGGCCCTGGAAATCCGCAATGGCTTGGCGTTCTATGGTCTCGGAGCGGGGGGTGGGCTCGCCGGGCGACAGGTGACGCTCGACGGTCTGCCGCAACGCCACCAGTGCGGCACTGGCTTTTGCAAGCGACTGGCCCGGGAAGAAATCATGGGCTTGCACGGCCTGCAACTGTTGCTCCAGTCCCCGCAAGGCCTTGTGCAGCGCGGCTTCGCTGGCGTTGGTGAGGCCTGCTCGGACTTCCTTGATGGAGCGCAGCAGCTCGGCATAGAGCGCAGACCGGTCGAACAGTCCCCGGAATGTTGCCTCCTGCGCGGGGTCGCGGGCCGCGACGACCAGCATGTGCGCCTGCGCGCCGCTCTCCCGGATCAGGCGTTCAATGTCCCACAGCGACTGCGCCGTGGACGCCATGGCGGGCAGCAGATACACCCCATCGCGCAGCGTGCCGGCGCCGGTCGCCTTGAGGGCCCGCCAGACCCTCACGCGAAGCGCACTGGGGCGGGTCGGAAGGGTCGCGGTCAGGAGAAGCCAGGAAGTCATGTAGCAAATATCTCACTATGTGATGATTGATGCAATGGCTGATTTGCCAATGCCCTGGACAAGCCCGCCCAAGGATTTGCAGTTGTGCTTTACTTTCACCATGTCCATTCGTTCCGCCACCCCCGCCCTGGCCGCGGCCCTGTTGTTTGGCGCCAGTACGCCGCTGGCCAAGCTATTGGTGGGCAATGTCGGTCCTTTGCTGCTGGCCGGGCTGCTTTACCTGGGCAGCGGGCTAGGCCTGTGCCTGTTGCTGGGGCTGCGCCGGCTGCGGCAAAAAGCAGGCGAACACTCCGCCGCGGTCCTGCGCATTCCCAGGAAGGAACTCCCCTGGCTGCTGGCCGCCATCGTGTTTGGCGGCGTGCTCGGCCCCGCGTTGCTGATGCTCGGGTTGACGCAGACCGGCGGCGCGTCGGCATCGCTGCTGCTGAACGTCGAGGGCGTGCTGACCGCGGGCATCGCCTGGTGGGTCTTCAAGGAAAATGCGGACCGGCAAATCGTGCTGGGCATGCTGGCCATCGTCCTCGGCGGCCTGCTGCTGTCCTGGGAGCCGGGGGCAAGCTTTTCGCCAGGCGCATTGCTCATCGTGGGCGCATGCCTGTGCTGGGCGGTGGACAACAACCTGACCCGCAAGGTCGCCACGAACGATGCCATGCTGGTCGCCGGGCTGAAGGGCTTGCTGGCCGGTGTCAGCAATACCGCCCTGGCGTTGATGGCGGGCGCGGCGTGGCCGTCGCTGCCAACTCTGGGCGCCAGCCTGCTGCTGGGGTTTTTGGGGTATGGCTTGAGCTTGACCTTGTTCGTGGTGGCTTTGCGGACGCTGGGCACCGCCAGGACGGGGGCTTACTTTTCCGTCGCTCCACTGTTTGGCGTAGCCATTTCCTTGGTGCTGTGGCCCGAACTGCCGGGCCCACTTTTCTGGCTGGCTGGCGCACTGATGGCGCTGGGCGTGTGGCTGCACGTTCGCGAGCGGCATGAACACGAGCACACCCATGAGCCGCTGGAACACAGCCACCGGCATGCACACGACGAGCACCACCAGCACGAGCATGCCTTTGCCTGGGACGCGACGCAGTCACATACGCACGCCCACCGGCATGAAGTGCTGACGCATAAACATCCGCACTATCCGGACATCCATCATCGGCATGGCCATCCGCATTGAATAGAGCGGCGCTGTGTTTCTCCCCCTGTCACCGCGTTGCATCCGGCTGCCCCGGCGGCACGGCGCGCGCCAGGGCGTCGCGGCGCACGATCTCGTTGACCATGGCGCTGAACTGGCGGGCCACCAGATGGCGCACCACCAGCGTGCCCACGACCGGCGGGACGGGGAAATCGGGCCGCAGGCGAGCGCTGTAGGACAGCCGGACGGCGCCGCCTGGCAGCGTCTCCAAGGTATAGCTGCCTTCCATTTCCTTCAGGTTGCCGCCGACGGCGTGCGCGACTATGCGTTGCGGCGGCCATTCGGTCACGGCCAACTTGACCGTGATGGCCTGCTCAAAGATGAGGAAGCCGAGCACACCCGTCTGCTCCACCAGCAGTTGGTCGCCGTTGCGCTGCACCACCCGCGAGCTGCGCATGCCGGGAATGAATTCGGCCAGATGGTCGTAATCGGTCACCACGCTCCAGGCCGTGGCCAGTTGCACCCGCATGTCGGCCGACGCGCTGATCGTGATGGCGTTGCTTTCTCCCGAGGTTTCTATGCGCAGCTCCTGCGCCGACGCGGCGCTTGCGGCGCAGAGCAGGGCCAGGCCGACCCAGCGGGCCGCGCAGGCGCTCATGGCGCCAGGTCCCGGGCCTGCACATCGAAGCGCAGCTCGACCCGGTCTTGCACCTGGATCGCTCCGCCCAGGATGGAAAAAGGCGTGATGCCAAAACTGGATTGATCGAAGGCCAGCATGCCGCTGACCTGCAAGCCGCCGGGCTGCGTTTGCACCCGTGCCGGCACGCTGAAACTGCGAGTCACGCCGTGCAGCGTGATGTCCACCGCCAGGAGCGTGTCGCCCGCCAGCGCAGCGGGCGCGCGCACGTGGATCAGTGCAAACGGAAACTCCTGGGTCTGCAACACCTTGGTCAGCATGTTGGCGCGGGTGCCGGCGATGTCCTCGGCGCTGGGCTGGGTGTCCAGGCCGGCGTCGGCGCGCAGCGCGGCATCGTCGACCGTGAGGCTGTCGAGCGCGAGGTAGAGGTCGGCCCGGCCAGGATCGGCCCGGCCAGGGTCGGCCCGCTCCTGTTCGGGCGCCACATAGCCTTGCAGCGCCTGGCTGGCCACCACATGGTCGTGCCCGAACTGTGCCAGCGTCCCGCCGCGGCGAACGGTGAGGGTGAGTAGCGAACGCCCGGGCTCGACCCGCAGCACGCGCTGGCCCTGGGCCGCGGCCTGCGTATAGCTATCCGCGGGAAAGCCGGCCGGAGCCGCCGCGGTGGCCGGGGCCTGGACCGGCTGCAGGCCCGGCGGCGTGCAGGCAGTCATCAGCGCCGCCAGCGCCATCAGGGCCGCCAGGGTCGCGGCTGGTGGTATGCGGTACTTCATGGGGTCCCGCGCAGCTGGACGTGGAACTTCACCGTCACATTGGCGCCTATGTCATCCGTCGCCGCCCATTCGCCCGTGCCTATGCCGAAGGCCGCGCGCTGGGTGACGAATTGGCCGTCCATCGTGGCGGCGCTGCCCGCCGCGGTCCAGGTAAACGGCACCTCCACCGGCCGCTGCACGCCTTTGAGGGACAGGATGCCGCGTGCCAGATAGCGGCTGGAGGCGGCATCGCCCGGCACGCGCCGAATGTCGTCGGCGTGGAATTGCGCCTGCTGGTAGCGCGCGAAGTCGAACCAGTCCGTGCCGGCGATGGCCTTGTTGATGGAGGTATTGGCCATGTCCGCACTGGTCACGCGAATGTTGACGTCCAGACGCCCACCGGCCGGCTTGTCGGGGTCGAAATCGAGTCGCACGTCGAAGTCCTTGAAGACGCCGGGCGCCGACTTCTTCTGGAAAGTGGCGATGAATTCCAGTCGGTTGCCAGCGGTGGCCCCATCCATCTTCCATTCAGCCGCCCGCGCAGCCGTCAGGCCGGTGAGGGCGAGCAGCCCGGCGAGGCAGAAAACCATTTTTGTCATCTCTATCCACTCCTGAAGGACAGCCGTCGGCTCGCCTGAGCGTGGCGCTTGGTGAAATGATGCACCCAATGCAGTCGCATCTCTGCCAGAATTCCCATCATCTTCACCGCTTTTCAATCCATCTTCAATGTCCAAAAATGCGCAATCCTCGGGTGTGCTGGTGCGAGAGCTCCAGGCCGCTGACTTTGAAGCCTGGCATGGCCTTTGGCTGGGCTACAACGCCTTTTATGGCCGAGAGGGCGCCACCGCCTTGGCGCCGGAGATTACGCGGACGACATGGGAGCGCTTCTTCAATCCCATAGAGCCGATGTTTGCCATGGTGGCGGAAGACGGCGGCGAGATAGTGGGCCTGGTGCACTATCTGTTTCACCGCAGCACCACACGGCTGGGCCCGGTCTGCTATTTGCAGGACCTTTTCACGGCATCCGCGCAGCGCGGCCGGGGAGTGGGCCGGGCCCTCATCGCGGCGGTCTACCAGCAGGCCGAGCAGGCTGGGGCCAGCCGTGTCTATTGGCAGACGCAAACGACCAATGCAGCGGGGCGTGCGCTCTACGACAAGGTGGCCCAACACAGCGGCTTCATCGTCTACAGCCACGAGCTGTAGCCCATGCGCCTGAGGGGTGCGCTCGACGCCGGTCTATCGTGGCACGCAGCATACGGTTTTAGCCGCGCATGGAGGGCCCCCGCTCGCGCCTTGTCCTAGAATGCCCGCTTTCTCGAAAGAACCGTCATGGCCGTCGCCATGAAGGGCTTTCATCCTTGAAACCAAATGTGGTGAAGATGAGCAAGCCTTTCATTTCGCTGTGTCCAGAGATCACTCGGACCAATGCGCTGAATCTCATGGACTGGTTGGAAGACGAGAGCGTCACTCGCTATCTGAGCGATTCGCGCCATGTCTCGCGGTTCATCGAACAAGTCGTCGGCCGGGTCCAGCTGCCTATCCTGACCCATTTGTTCAACCAGGGCGGCCGGTTCTTCATGGCCTATGATCGGCATGACGTGCCGGTGGGCTTTGTCCGCCTCGTCAAGACGGGGGCGGACTGCGAGATGGTCCTGGTCATAGGAAACCGCGACAACTGGGGCCGCAAGCTCGGCGCCAGTGCCATCCGCGAAGGCATGAAGCTCGCCTTCTTCGACATGCGGGCCGAGAAGCTCATCGCCAAGATCCACACCGACAACGCACGCTCGCTGCAGGCCTTTCTGCGCTGCGGCTTCCTGCTGGAGCGCGAAACGCCGACGCTGAAGTCATTTTCCTTGAGTTCGGAGCGCTATCGCCGGCTCTTGCGCGAAAGCGCTGTGGATGACCCCACGGGTATCTACATCACCGAAATCGACAAGGCCAGGCTCAGCAGCCTGGTCGAGCTCGAGCAGGGCCCGGCGATCGTCGAGCTGGAGCACGAGATCGAGCGCGCCATCGTCGTCGATGCGCAGCAGGTGGCGCCCAATGTGGTCACGATGAACTCCAGGGCCTTGCTGCATGTGGACGACGAGGCCGTGGAAGTGGCCCTGGTCTACCCGCAGGACGCGGACGGCAGCGCCGAGAAGCTGTCGGTTTGCTCGGACATCGGCGCCGCAATCCTGGGCTACAAGGAGGGCGATGCCATCGACTGGCGGGTTCCGGACCGGACCTGCCGTATTTGGATCGAGAAAGTGCTTTACCAGCCGGAAGCCGCGGGCGATTTTCACCTGTAGGGGCGCGCTGCGCTGCGGCCTGCGCGTCTTGATGCCATCTTGATGCGCAGTGCTGCACTCCATACACCGTATTGACAGCGGAATTTCTATATTCATCCCAGTGCCCACGCGTGGGCCAGCCACTGGAGAAATGAAATGTTGACCCGCCATTGGATTGAAGCCCTGGCCGCCATGCCGGCACTGCAAGACCTGATTTTTGTCAGCCTGGCAGTCGCCTGCTTTTGCGGATTGCTGTGCTGCGTGCGCGCCTTGGCGCGCTGAAGCAGACGCCGGCTTTCACTTCTCCCCCTTCCTTCTCAATGCCCGCACCCTGGGTTCCTACGCCAGGGCAAGGGATCACTTTGTCTGCGTTTTCCACCATGTATTCCTCTGCCTCCCCTTCGCCCCGTCTGTCCCGCTCTTCGGCATGCCTTGCCGCCATCGGCTTGTTGGCCGGCCTGGCATGCCATCAGGCCCTGGCGCAGGAAGAATTTGCGCAACCGGCAATGCATGCCGAAGCCAAGTCCCCCATCACCGGCAGTCTGGCGCTGGTGACGGACTACCGCTTTCGCGGCATCTCGCAAACCTGGCGCGGCGCGGCCGTGCAAGGCGGGGTGGAACTGGCGTTGCCCCATGGCGGCTATCTGGGCACCTGGCTGTCCAACGTGTCTTCCAACAGCTATCCGCAAGGGCAGAGCCTGGAGCACGATATCTATGGCGGCTGGCGCGGTGAAGTGGCAGCCGGCTGGCAGATGGATGCCGGCTTGCTGCACTACCGCTACCCCGGTGCACGCCTGACCGCGGCGGGCGGCGGCAGCCAGCACTTTGATACGACCGAGGCCTATGTGGGCGCCACGCAGGGCGGCTTCAACGTCAAATGGTCGGTCGCGCTGACACCGTATTTCGGCCTGCGTGACAGCACGGCAGGCTCCGCTTTCGCGACGGCGCTCACGCCTGCGGGCAGCAGCCGCGGCAGCCAGTACCTGGACTTGAATTACCAGTACCCCGTGGCCGACTGGGGCATGCTGGGTCTGCATGGCGGCTACACCCATGTGCGCAACTACGGCGAAGTCTCGTACGCCGACTGGCGCCTGTCACTGGCCAAGACCTGGGGGGCGTGGACCGGCTCGGTCGCCTGGGTGGGCACCTCGGCCGATGCCAGCTACTACAGCGCGGCCAATGGCAGTGGCCGGATGCGCAGCCTGGGCCGCAGCGGCTGGGTGCTGGGGCTGAACGCGGGATTCTGAAATATGCGCTGAGCAGATTCTTCCTGCCGGCGGTAGCGCTGCATGCACCGCCAGCGTGGCTACCAGCTCTTGCAGTGGGGCAAGGCGCTCCAAGACATCTCGGTGAGCTTGTAGCGCCAGGCCCGTCGGGCTGAACGCTCAGTAGGCGCCCATGTAGTCACGCTTGCCGACTTCCACCCCGTTGTGGCGCAGCAGGGCATAGGTGGTGGTCACGTGGAAGAAGAACTGCGGCAGACCGTAGTGCAGCAGGTAGGCGCTGGCCGTGAGCTTCTTTTCCTTGGGCGTGCCGGGGCGCAGCACGATTTCGCGGCTTTCGCTGAGGTCGAATTGCTCGGGCTTGAAGGATTCGACATGGGCCAGTGCCTTGGCGATCAAGGCTTGCAGGTCGGCGAAGCTGACTTCGGTATCGGGCCAGGAAGGCACTTCGGCACCGGCCAGGCGGGAGGAGATGCCCTTGGCGAAGTCAGCGGCGATCTGCACCTGACGCACCAGCGGGAACATGTCGGGGAACAGGCGCGCCTGCAGCAGCGCATTGGGATCGATCTTCTTTTCCGTCGCGTGCGCTTCGGCCTTCTTGAGCACATCGGACATGGCGCGCAGCATCTGCAGCAGGACGGGAACGGAGGCGGTGTACAGCGGGCTGGTCATGGTGAGTTCACTTTCAAAGGGGCAGGGTGGCGGGGACTGGCAGGGCCAAGGCCTTGCCGACCCCGGAAGGCTAACAGCAAACGGACGGGCCTTCGCGCTGCCCCGGCGTAGCCCCCAGGCCGTCATCCCGTCATCGCCGGGCATGCGGCGCAGTCCTGCATGGACAACAGCGTTACAGGCTGCGCAGGTGCAGCGAGATGTCTGACAGACAGGGGCGGTTAGGGATGCGATGCTTGCTGTGGGCCGCTGCAATGGCGCGCCCTGAACCGTCGAGTTAGCGGTGGAAGCCGATATATTGACGGGTCTCAATCGATCAATCCTTGGATAGGTTCAGCCAGAACCGGGCGCTGGACGGCGTTGCGCAACCGCATGGCCGGGCTGCCAGCCAATAATTACCAGGTCAGTCAATGGAGTCGACAGTTCGCCAAGGGAGTTCAAGACGGGCCAAGCAGTTCTCTTTCGCCTTTGCGCTGGCCA
The DNA here is from genome assembly GCF_025421555.1 of Acidovorax bellezanensis. Classification (NCBI taxonomy): domain Bacteria; kingdom Pseudomonadati; phylum Pseudomonadota; class Betaproteobacteria; order Burkholderiales; family Comamonadaceae; genus Acidovorax; species Acidovorax bellezanensis. Next base: position 254,083 of record NZ_JAODYH010000004.1, on the reverse strand, counting down.
TGCTCATTGCGGTCTTTGGCGGCGCGTATCTGAGCAGATTCCACCCCAGTGAGCTGACATCCCAAGCCGCGCTGGTCGTCGCGACGCTCCTGTCCCTGGGCTGCGCATGGACACTTTGGCGCGATGACAAGCCGAGGGCCGCGGGGCCCGTGCGCCGCGCCATTGCGGTCCTGGTTCAGGCCGCGGTGGCGTTTGTGATGGGTTGGTTGAGCACCTACGTCATGTCCGCCGTGATCGTCGAAATCGGCGCACCTGCATACGAGGTACCAGCCCACATTGATGCGGTACACCCGGTACGCCGAGGCAAGGGATGCCACCACCAGCTCAAGCTCAGTAGCACCTACCTGCCAGAGCCCATGACGCCTTGTGTGTCGGAGCGGGTGTGGCAAAAGGCCAGAGCCGGTGATGCCGCGCGGGTGATCGTGGCGGCCAATGCGGTGGGTATGCTGATGGTGGATATCCAGTTCGACTGAGGGAGGGACTGGCTGAGGCTTTGCCGTTGACGGCACGGCAGGCCAGGGTCGATACCCGCCGGTCATGACAGGCCGCTGCGCCAAGGCAACTGCGCCACGCCGGCGGAAAAGGCCTGTGCCGTGGCCAACGTGTCGTTCATGCCGGATAGCCGGGGCGATCGACTCTCACCGCTTCCTTCGGCGCCTGCGTCAGCCCGCGCTTTGCAACGCCCACGTTCTGCAGCAGGAAACACGAGAGCGCAGGCACCAGAATGAGCGCGCCCAGCATGTTCCACAGGAACATGAACGCCAGGAGAATTCCCATATCGGCTTGGAACTTGATCGGCGACCAGGCCCAGGTCACGACGGCTGCCGCCAGCGTGATACCGATCAGGGCGATGACCTTGCCGGTAAATGCCAGCGCGGACGCATAGGCTTCCTCCAGGGAGCAGCCGCGCCGCTGCAGCGACAATTGAATGCTGAGCAGGTACAAGGCGTAGTCCACGCCTATCCCGACGCCGAGTGCGGTGACCGGCAGTGTCGCCACCTTCACGCCTATGCCCAGCATCACCATCAGCGCTTCACAGAGTATCGAGGTGATGACCAGCGGCACCACAGCCACCACGACCGCACGCCAGCTGCGGAAGGTGATGAAGCACAGAACGATCACTGCCGCGTAGACCAGCAGCAACATGCTGCGGTTCGCCTTCTCGACGGCAAGGTTGGTGGCCGCCTCGATGCCGGCACTGCCCGCGGCCAGCAGAAAGCGGCGGTCCGGGTCATCGTGATGTGCCGCGAATGCCTCGACGGTCTTGACGACCCGCTCCAGGGTCTGTGCCTTGTGATCCGTCAGAAAAGCGACGATGGGCGCCACGGAGCGGTCGCCATTGAGCAATTCCGGATGGGCCACATAGACGCTGTTCAGCGCGTCCGATACGGTGAACGGATCCCGGCTGATCGTCATCCAGCGCGGGTCGCCTTCAAACCCCGCCGCGGTATAGCGGCGTGCCAGGCTGGCGACCGAAGTCGTTGTCTGCACACCAGGCAGGTCCCGCAAGGCTTCCTCCAGACGGTCCATCTCCTGCAGCGTCTTGTAGGTGCCTATGCCGCCTGGCGGCGTCTTCACGATCACGGCGAATTGGTCCGTGGAGAGTTGGTAGTGATTCGTCACGTAGGCGTTGTCGCGGTTGTAGCGCGAGTCCGCGCTCAACTCCGGCGCACCGGGGTTGATGTCGCCAATCTGCAGGCGCGTGCTCAACGCCAGCCCGCCCAGTGCCAGCGCGGCTGCCACGAACAGGGCGATGGCTGCGCCACGCGGGCGGCAAAAGGGCATGAACAGTCTGGCGTATGTCTGCTGGCTGCCGGCATGCAGGCTGCGGGCTGCGGCGGATGTGCTGACACCCGTATAGGACAGCAGTACAGGCAAAAGCACCAGGTTGGTGATGATCAGGACGGCGACGCCAATGCCCGCCGCCAGCGCCAGTCCGCGGATCGCGGGGATGTCAATGATGCCGAGGACGCCGAAGCCGACGGCGTCGGCCAGCAGCGCGGTCAGCCCGGCCAGGAACAGGCGACGGAACGTGAAACGCGCCGCCACATACCGATGCATGCCGCGTCCTATGTCCTGCATGATGCCGTTCATCTTCTGCGCGCCATGCGAAACGCCGATGGCGAACACCAGGAACGGGACAAGGATGGAGTACGGGTCGAGATCCGCGCCCAGCAGCCGCACGATGCCCAACTGCCAGACGACGGCCGTGATCGAGCAGTAAATGACCAGCGCCGTGCTTCTGGCACAGCGTGTATAGGCAAAGATGACGAGTCCTGCAATCACCGCCGCGGCGAGAAAGTAGAGCGCGATCTGCAGAATTCCGTCGATGAGATCGCCGACCAGCTGGGCAAAGCCGATGACGTGAATCTTCACCTGCTGGCTCGCATACGCGGCGCGAATCTTGTCCAGCTCGCGATGGACTTCACGCACATCGATCGGCTTGCCGCTGTCCGCATAGTGCTCGAGCAGCGGCACAAAGATCATGGAGGAGCGCTGGTCGTTGGCGACCAGCGAGCCTATCAGGCCGGCCCGTGCGACGTTGGCGCGCAGCTGGCTGATGCTGCCGGTGGATCCGTCGTAGCTCTCGGGCATGACCGGCCCGCCCTGAAAGCCATCCGGCGTCACTTCGATCCAGCGCACGACCGGCATCCAGATGGATTTGACAAAGGACCGGTCGACCCCGCGGATGGTGTAGATCTTGTCGTTGATCTCACGCAGGGTGTTCAGGTAGGCCGGATCATAGATGTCGCCGCGTTCGCTCTCGACCACGATGCGCACGGAGTTGCCCAGGCCGCGCAAGGCACTCGCGTTGTCGAGGTAGTTGCGGATGAACGCGCTCGACTGCGGCATCATTTTTTCGAAGCTTGCGCTGACGGTCAGCCGGGTCGCTTCGAGACCCAGGATCAGCGTCAGCAGCAGGCAGATCGCCACAATCAAGCGCCGGTGGTTGAAGATCAGGCGTTCCACACGAGAGCCGGAGTCGGCCGCGAAATCTTCTCGGGTGGGGATGTCCGGCATCGACTCAGGGGGGGCGCGTTTCGGTTCCATGCTCAGGCTCTTTCAATACGTGACGCTGATTACTGCGCTTGCGTCGTGATGACGCCGGACAAGCTGGTGTAGACCATGTTCCCATTCTTCAGGCCTTCGACGCCGGTGAGCGCCGCCGGGCGCGGCGGCACCAAGGGCCTGACATCTCCGCGATCGGTGTCGATGCTGGCCACTTCACCGGCCACCGTGGACAGCACCACGGCGCGGCGCGTCGGCATGTACACGCCACCGGTCACCGTGCCCTGCAAGGGCGTGCGGATGGCCGCCCATGTCTGCCCCTGATCGCGGCTCTGGTGGACGTTGCCGCGCAGCCCATAGGCGAGCAGTTGCTCCCGGTTGCCGGCTATCCCGAAGAAGCTGCCGCCATAACCGGTCTGGATCTGGCGGAATTGCCCGGTCGTCTTGTCCTGGCGAAACACCGTGCCTTTCTCCGCGGCGATGTAAAGGGTTCCGGCAATCTCCCGGATGGCGTTGAGATGGAGAAACTGCGGGTTGTCGATCCGGTCCAGTGCCGCATGCCAGGTCTTGCCGGCATCGCGGGTCGATACCAGCGTGCCGAACGAGCCCACGGCGAAACCCTGCTGCTCGTCCGTGAAGTAGATGCCGAGGTAGGGCAGCGAAGGGCCTTGCTTGAAATTGAGCGCGAGCTGGTCGAGATACGGCTGGATGGCGGTCTCGCCGGCGCTGATGCGCGTGCGGTACTCCGCCATCATGGTGGTGGCCGCGATGCGGCCGTCGGATTGCTTGGCCCAGGTCAGACCCGCGTCCGTGCTGTGCAGGATGACACCGTCATGCCCCACTGCCCAGCCCTTGCTCGGCGTGGGAAAGTGAACGGCCAGGAGATCGCTCTGCACGGGCGCCGAGGCCTGCCGCCAGCTCTGGCCCGCATCGTCGGAGATGACGATCAGCCCGCGCATGCCGAGCGCAACCAATCGGTTCCCGGCGCTTGTTATCGCCATCAATGGCCGGCTGGCCGGCGCACTGACCATGGTGGCGGATACATCCAGCGGATCCTCAAACGTGCCCGCTGGCTGGGCGCCAAGGCCTGCGCAAAATACCGCCGCGCCCAGGGCGAGCAGGCATCGCGGGTAGAAATGGCTTGTCATCGGCTTGTGGTTGAGCATGTTTTCTTTACGAACGTTGCATTGCATGCGCTGTGGCGCCATGGCCAGGCATTGCGGCCTGGCCATGGCATCCCGTCCTGCGCGCCTAGCGCACCCCGGTTCCGGCCAATCCTGCCGGCGTGAAGAGGTTGGCTTTGACGAGCTTGTCGTAGACAAATACTTTCGGCGCCCCGGTGGAGGTCGGGTTCATATAGGCGAAGTAGTTGCCCTTTTGCAGGTCGTAGAAGCTGACGGCCGCCGAGAAGTGGCCGCCTCCGCCGTCATAGAAGTTGAACGTGCTGGCCAGGCCGACGCGCCACAGCTTGCCATCCTGGTCGTAGCCGTCCGCCTCGATCAGCGCCCAGCTGTCCTCGTCGATGTAGAACATCCGCTTCGAGTAGGCGTGGCGCGATCCCGGCTTCAGCGTGGCTTCGACCACCCAGACGCGATGCTGCTCAAAACGAATCGTGTCCGGGTTGATGTGCTTGGGGCCGAAAGCGGTATCGACCGGCGCGCTCGGCGTGCGGTAGCTGTTGTAGGGAATGTAGAGCTCCTTCTTCCCGACCAGCTTGAAATCGAAGCGGTCCATGCGGCCGCGGAACAGCGCCAGTTCGTCCCAGAAGAGCACGCCGCCGTTTTGCGCGTAGGGCGTGTCATAGCGGTATTCGGGCGCCATGCGCACGCGCCGCTGTCCGGGCGTATAGACCCAGACCTGTTGATCGCTTTCCGAGTAGTTGTACGGATAGTTGATCACGAAGGCCGTGCCGGCCATGGTGGGCGGTGCAGTCACTTCCGACCAGATCTTGGTGTGGGCGGCTCCCTGCGATTTCTCGCCGGCCAGATCCGGGTCGTAGTAGGGGCTGTAGGAATAGTAGGGAACGATGGGCAGCTCGGATCGGCCCCCCGACGTGTCCACCAGGTACTGGCCCGGGTTCTTGACGGCAATTTCGGTGCGCTGGAAGCTGAGCGAGTTGTTCCACATCACCTCGTGCCCGTTCTTGGGGATGGGGAAGGGAACGCCGCCGTAGGCGCCTTCGACGCCATCGCCTTGCACTTTCCCCGCCAGCTTGGCCGTGGTGGCGTTCTTGAATGTGTTCTTCAGCACCCAGTCCGGGTACTGCATCGTCCGGTGGGTCGGATATACATCAATGCGGAAGCTCGGATACTGCTTCAAAAGCGCTTGCACGCCATTCGTCAGCTTGTCCGCATGCTGCGCCATGTTCGCCGGCGTGATCGACAGGAGTGGTTTCTCGTTCTTGAACGGATCCGGCCATTCGCCGCTCTTGGGGTCAAAGCCGGCCGGCGGCTTGGAGAGTCCGCCCGTGTATTCCGGGATCTTGCCATCGGCGCTTGCCGCCTTGATAGCACCGAAGGCGGTCAACGGGCCGCCCAGTTGCTTGGCCTCGTCTGGCGTCACCGCCGCAAAGGCGGTGCACAGTTGCAGGGCCAGGGCCACAGCGAGAACCGGTTTGAATCGTGATTTCACAGGAATCTCCTTCGTTGAGCCGCTCAGAACGAGGTCTGCAGCGTGAGCGATATCCAATTGCGGTCGTTCAGGCCAAAGGCGCTGTTGCCGCTGGCGTAGTACGGCAGGCCGCTGGGGGTATGGGCAATCTTGCTGGTATGGGAATATGAGCCGTTGAAGGCGAGCGTGGCCGTGGCCTTCTGGCGTATCGTGGCCTTCACGCCAATCGAGTAGTTGTGGCTGCCCTGCTGCCCTGTGGAGAGCTGCGCCGGGTTGCCATAGATGCCATAGACGTCGGAGATGGGCATGCTCAGGTCCACGCCGGGGAACACCTGCAGCCATTGCGGCTCGAAGCGCACGGCGACGGCCAGGTGGTTCCTGGTCGAGCAGCCGTCCCACTTGCCGCCGTTGCAGCCGCCATAGCCCATGCCGTTGTAGAGCGCCGGATTGGAGGTGACAGACAGCAAGCGGCTGTAGGCCAGTTCCGCGGTCAATGAGCCGGTCTGCCACAAGGGCGAGCGCGACAAGGGCACGAGGGCATTGGCGGTGAGGGTCAGGACATTGCCCCGCGCGCCGTCCGGCTCGTTGGCCACCGCGGGATTGGGTGCGCTCGAGAGTGCCGTGTTGCGCCGGTATGCGGCCTCGAAGCCGGTACTGACGGCTCCCATCGTGGTGTCGAGGCTGACGCCGAGGAGTTGGACTCCGCGGTTGTAGGACATGTGATAGCCGGTGGGGACCCCGCCGGGCCCGAAGCTGAACAGCGGCGCCCATGGCTGGGTTTCATCGAAGCGGCGATAGTAAAAGCCCATGCCGCCGTTCAGGAAGCTGGGCGTCCATCCCAGCTTGACGCCAAAGTTCTTGTTTCTGCTGGGGGGAACGTTGGCGGCGCTGGCCGGGACATTGAGCGGCACGAAGCCGCCAGCGGGCAGGCCCAGCGCGGCACTGGGCGCGGCACCTGCGAACAGGTTGGACGGCCCCTGGTAGAGAAAGTCCACCGGGCCCAGGAAGGTGCCGCCCGCGGGGAGGCGGTTGCGGTCGAAGCCCAGGAAGTACTGGCCCGAGAGCGCCACCTCCGGGGTCAGCTGCGTCATGAGACTGATCTGCGGACGCGGCAGGAACAGCTCCTTGACGTCGGTGCCCGGCGACGCCGACAGCTTGATGGCGTCGATCGCGCCCTGCCCGTAGGAGATCGAGTGAAAGGGGAAGAAGATGGCATTGCCCCAGTACTCGGTGAACTGACCGATCTTCAGGTAGACAGGCTTGCCGCCGACCTCGAAGTTCTTGAAGGCAAAGGCATCGAGCAGCTGCGCACCTTCGACGTAGAAGCGGTCGGTGTATCCGGAGTACCTGCCTCCGGGGTAGCCCGTGATCGCGCTGTACGGAATCGCCGGCATGCCGCCGCCCGCATTGGCGTAGGTTCCCGGATTGCTGCGCACGCCGCTGCCGTAGGCGGCGTCCTTCCACAGCGAGGCCGACAGTCGTATGCCCATGCGTCCGTCATAGATGGCATTGAACTCCGTCAACACGGATGCCCGGTTGGTGACCACGTCGCCCGCGTGGGGGAACTTGTAATCGGAGTTGTGGAAGGTCGGATTGTTTCCGATCAGCGGATCGATCCCCCGGGCCCGCAGGCCGAGGTTGTAGGTCAAGGTGTTGTCCCAGTTGACTTGCCAGTCGGGGGGCGTATCGAACTGGAATGCCTGCGCGCCGAGCGGCAGGCAGGCCATGAAGACGGCGGCGGGAATGACTGCGCGGGGCAGTCGCCGGATGCGTCGGGTTTGTCTGTGCACCATCACGTTGTCTCCTCTTTGTTATCCGTCATCAGGATCCGCAAGGAGCCCCCCTGTCGGGGGGCGCGGTCTTTCTCCACGCGCGCAGGCTGCGCCCGCGCCAGGTCATGCCAGGACTCTTGTCGGGTGCTGCTGTCCGCAGACCCGTTCGCTCAGCGCGAGAAATTCAGCGTGTGCCCAGCCGGCTGGCAATCCAGTCGCCGGCTTCGGCGATGGCGCCCAGGCCCGCCGTGGGCAGGGCCGGATGGAACAGCGGCCAGGCGTGCACCATCTCCGGCCAGACATGCAGTCGCACGCCAATCCCGGCATGGGCGGCGCGCTGTGCAAACGTCATGGCGTCGCTCAGCAGGACTTCGTCACTGCCGACCTGCAGGAAGAGGGCGGGGAGTCCGGCGAGATCCGCCTTCACGGGCGAGATCATGGGATCGTCAGCGGCATGGCCGGCGCAATAGGCTTGCATGCACTGGTCCAGCGCGGCACGACTGAGCATGGGGTCGTGGGCTGCCCGTGTCTCATAGGCCTCGGCGCTTTGCGTCATGTCCAGCCAGGGGCTCAACAGGTAAGCGCCGGCGGGTTGCTCCAGACCCAGCGACCGCAGGCGAAGGAGCAGCGCGGCGGTCAGATTGCCGCCGGCCGATTCTCCGGCGAAGACCAGGTCCGCGGCATCGAAACCCTGGCTGCGCACATAGCGGTAGGCCGCGAGCGCGTCGTCGATGGCCAGGGGGTAGGGATGCTCGGGTGCGAGCCGGTAGTCCATGTTGTAGGCGACCACGCCGGCGGCCTTGGCCAGGCGGGAGACCAGATGGCGATGGCTCAGCGCGCTGCCGAAGGTATAGCCCCCGCCATGGTGGTAGACCAGCGCTTTGGACCGGTCGGCGCCGGCCGGGATGATCAGCTCTCCCTGGACGGTGTCGGAGCGGATGGGATGTACTTCGCAGCCCTCGGCGACCGGGACGGCGCCGTGTTGCTGGTCGAAGGCCTGCCTCTGTTGGATCAGGCTGGGGGGCGATTGGGCCAGTTCGGCCGCATAGGCCGTCCACGCCTGCTTGAAAAGACGGATCTCGTTGTCTGAGGCTTGCATTTTTTGTCTCCTGTGGGCGGCAGATCGTCCCGGCCAGCGGGCCGGGGCTTCTGCGCATCTCCGGGGTGAGGGCGAGGGCGAATTACGCCCTGGTCAGTTGGAACTCGTTGAATTGGCCCGTGGCGCGCCAGTCCTCCAGCATCTTGATGAAGGCGACCGCCCCGCCCGGATAGAAGTTGTTCCGGATCGCGCTCAGGTCCGACGACTTGCCTTCGTTGTTGTAGTAGCCCGGAGTGCACTCGGCGTCGTACTTCTGTCGCATGCCGGCGAATGCCATGACATGCTCCACCCAGGCCTGTTCCGCCTGCTCGGTGGGCTCGACCGCCGCTACGTTATGGTCAAGACAGTGCTTGATGACGTGGGCGATATGCTTGCTGCCGACATTCAGCATGTGCGTGAAGTTCGGCGTGTTCGCAGACTGGCCGTTGCCCATGATGAAGCAGTTCGGAAAGCCTCTGGCGTGGTAGCCCCACAGCGTCGACAGGCCCTCGCGGTTCTTCTCGGAGAGGCTCAGGCCATCGCGGCCGAAGATTTCATAGCCATTGCGGTGGGCGAAATCCGTCTGGAACTCGAACCCCGTGGCGTAGATCAGGCAATCGATCTCATGCTCCTGGCCGTTTGCCACCACGCCGGATGCCGTGATGCGCTCCACCCCCTGGCCTTGCGTGTCGACCAGAGTGACGTTCGGCTGGTTGAAGGTCTGCAGATAGCTGTCGTGAAAGCCGGGCCGCTTGCACATGACGTTGTAATAGGGCTTGAGCGCCTCGGCCGCGGCCTTGTTGTGGACCAGCGCGTCCACACGGGCGCGGATCGATTCCATCTTGCGGAAATCGGCCAGCTGCCGGCGCTTTACCGCTTCCTCCGCCATGCCGCTGAACTCGATGCCGACCTGGGTAAAGATCTCGGTCCAGCCGTCGTTGACCAGGTCTTCCTCCTGCTGCACGCCACACACCAGGGCATTGAAGTTGTCCATGCGCTGCTGTTGCCAGCCGGGTTTCAGCGTCTTCGCCCATTCGGGGTCGGTAGGCTTGTTCCCGCGGATGTCGACCGAGGTGGGGGTGCGCTGGAACACATAGAGATGCTTGGCGAACTCTGCCAGGTGAGGGATGCATTGCAGCGCCGTGGCGCCGGTCCCCAGAATGCCCACGCGCTTGTCCTTGAGCTTTGTCAGGCCGCCGCCGGGGTTGCCGCCGGTGTAGGCATAGTCCCAGCGGCTGGTGTGGAAGCTATGTGACTGGAAGGACTGGATGCCCGGAATGCCGGGCAGTTTCGGCCGCTGCAGCGGTCCGGTCGACATGCAGACAAAGCGCGCGCGGATCTCGTCACCGCGATTCGTCGCTGCAATCCAGCGCGCCGTGGCTTCATCCCAGCGCAGCGCGGTGATTTCGGTCTGGAAGCATGCCCGGCGATAGAGATCGAACTTCTGGCCGATGATTTGCGAGTATTCGCGGATTTCAGGGCCACGCGCATACTTTTCGGTCGGCAGATAGCCCACTTCTTCGAGCAGGGGCAAGTAGATGTAGGCCTCGATGTCGCATGCCGCACCGGGATAGCGGTTCCAGTACCAGGTACCACCGAAATCCCCGGCCTTCTCGACGATCATGAAGTCCGTGACGCCTGCCTCGTGCAGCCGGGCCGAGGCCAGAAGGCCTCCGAAGCCGCCACCGATGACCAGCACATCGGTATCCCGGGACAGCGGTTCACGCTCGATACGCGACGCGATGTACGGATCCTCCAGATAGGCCGCGTAGTCGCCGTCGGCCGCCTGGTATTGCGCGGAACCCTCGGCACGTAGCCGTCTTTCCCGTTCCTGTCGGTACTTCTCACGCAGTACCTCGGGATCGAAACCGTGTGGTGCCCCGTCTTGGGCAAACGCTTGGTCTTGGGTCATGTCTCCTCCTTGTCGTCGAGCGACTAGATGTTTTTTGACACTTGGGTGCATTTATTCTCTGACGCGACAGTGCAATAGTCAAGATTTTTTCACGTTAAAGTACATTCAGGCTACAAGATGACTAAAAGCGAGAGCGGCTCACTCCGAAGCCGTCTGGACTGCCCCATGCCTGGCAAGCGCCGTGCGGCCGGGCATGCCGGGTTTCGGGCAGACGTTTGGATAAGATGGCGCTTTGGCCTGCGGATGCAGGTTGGTGCGCTTGACGCGCGACTGGCCGAAATCCCTCGCGCCAGTCTGTGAACGGGAACGCCGGCTGGCCAGCTTGTTCAGCGGGCCCCAGCGCCGTTTCGGCAACCCTTCAATTTCATGTGCATCGAGCGGCGCCAATGCTGGCCGCGATGACGACAGGACTCAATGAAAGCTCGTTCCAAGCCTCGGATCGACCGCAGCTCCAAGCGCGATCGCATGCTGGAGGCAGTCGCAAGAACCTTGAACAGCGGAGGCATCTCGCGCACCTCTCTTTCCAATATTGCCCAAGGCCTGGGGGTGTCCCGTACCGCCCTGTACTACTACTTCCGGGACCAGCAAGACCTTGCGTTTCAAAGCTATCAACGGTCCTGCGCGATCATGGCGCAACAGCTCGACGAGGTCCGCCAACGCGATGGCGGCGCGATGGCGGTCATCGACGCCTTCATCGATGGCGTACTGGGCCAGGACCAGCCCGAGCTGGCCTCGCTGAGCGAAGTGGCGTTCCTGCACCCGGACCAGCAAGACGAGATCCAGCGGCGCTACGACGCCATTCGGGAAGATGTCGCCGCGATCCTCCAGGGCGGTACCGAGCGCGGCGAACTCCGGCCCTGCGCCGTGAATGTCGTGGCGCATACCATTCTGGGCGTGTTGTCCTGGATTCCCACCGCGCAGCGGTGGGAGGCGAATGATGCGGTGGACCGGCAGGTCATGGCGCAGGCCGCGAAGGCGGTGCTGCGCTGCGGCATCGCTGGCGACCGCCGCTTGCCGGCCCAATACCATCCGTTGCAGCTCTCCTCCAATGACGTGCCCAGCGCGCAGCTGTTCGATCCCAAGGTCCTTGCCGAGGCCAAGCAGAATGCGCTGCTCGCCTCTGCCTCTTGGCTTTTCAATCTCAAGGGCGTCGATGCCACATCGCTGGACGAAGTGGCCGAGCGCATGGGGGTCACGAAACGCGTGATCTACCACAACGTCGGCGACAAGGAAGCCCTGCTGATTGCCTGCTACCGCCGGTCTTTCACTATCTACGAAGAGCTCAGCGAGCGCATGACCGCGTACGCCGGACCGCGGATTGCCGCGCTCTGCGCCGCCATGCATGCCCACTCGGCAGCCCACCTGCGTGAAGATGTCGCCCCGCTGTCGCCGTTGATTGGACTGTCGGACTTGCCGTCCACGGTCATGGACGAGATCCGCGCGGCGGTGTTCCGCTTGCGCGACAGCTATGCGCAGGCCTGTAGCGATGGCATGCGGGAAGGCTCCGTGCGCGCGATGCAGCACGAAGCCTTCATCGCGATCTTTCCATCGCTGTACCAGTGGCTGCCCAAATGGCTGCACCTGCTCGGCGCGGACGATCGCAATGCGGCACCGCAGGAACTGGCTGAATTGATGCGGGTGGGACTTCTGCCTGTCTGAGGGGCCCGCCCGCTTCAGCCCGGAGTCTCGCCGCGTGCCAGGCGCGCGTCCAGCGCATCGAGCACCGGCAGCAGGTCGGCCACCGAGTCGATCACATAGTGCGCACCGGCGGCCTGCAGCTTGGCGCCGGCCGTGGCGCGCCGCTGCTGCTGGGCTTCGGGGGGCAGGGTCTGCCACTCGGCCAGCGTCAGGCCCATGGCATTGCCGCTGACGGCCACGCCCACGGTCCAGGTGCCGGCATGCAGGCCTTCGGCGATGCCGACTTCGGTGTCGTCCACCTTGACCACCGTGGACGGATGGCAGATGCCCAGGTCGGCAAAAGTGCGCCACATCATCAGTGGCGAAGGTCGGCCCGCGGCCACGTCGCCCGCGCACACCAGGTTGTCGGGCCGGTAGCCGGCCTGGGCGGCGATGGCCGACACGACTTCCATGATGGGGCGGTTGTAGCCGGTGGTCGAGCCGATTTTCAGGCCGCGGGCGCGCACGGCGGCGACGGCTTCGAGTGCGCCCGGAATGAAGTCCGCGAAGTCGGGCACCACGGCCGCGTTCATCGGCGTGAAGATTGCGTACAGCTGGTCCACATCGGTGTCGCCAAAAGGCCGGCCGTACTGGCGCTGCCATTGCGCGGCCACGGCGGGCAGGTTGCCAACGGCCCGGATGTGGTCCCACTTGGCGACACCCATGGGGCCGCGTGCCTGGGCAATCGTGATGTCAATGCCGCACTGCTGGAACAGCCGCACGAAGGCGCCCATGGGCGCGCAGGAGCCGAAGTCCAGGATGGTGCCGGCCCAGTCGAAGACGACGGCGCTCAGGCGGTCGCAGGCGCTGGAAACGGCGGGGATGGGTGGGGTGGTCATGGTCATGCAGGTTCCGGAAAAATCACCAGGCGGCGAACACATCCTCGGCAATGCCGAAGGCCGTGCTGGCCCCCGTGCCGCTGGTCACGAGCACCACGCGCGTGGCGTCGTCGGGCTGGTCGATCAGGCAGTCGGTGCGGGCGCTGGAAGGGTAGGTGCCGACCCAGCGTTCGGTCACCGTGGCTTCGCTCAGCTGCAGCGTCTCGCGCAGATGGCGCAGGATCAGCGCATCCACGCGCTCGCTGGCAAAGGGCTGGGGCGCGGCGCCGTAGTGGTGGGAATCGCCGACTACCAGCGAGCCGTCGGCGCTTTGCACCACGATCAGGTGAATGCCATGGGCCAGCGACTCCGCCTCCTCCTGCTGGATCTGCGCCAGCAGCGGCGCGGCCTCGGGCAGCTGGCTGTAGCCGTGGTAGCGCACCAGGCTCAGGTCCGCCATCACCGCGCCCGGCAGGCGAAACCCCGCTTGGGGCATGACGCGCAGCATCTGCAACTGGCACAGGCGCAGATCGTGCGGGGCCAGGCGCTGGGCGAACAGGCCGTGGAGCTCGGTGTTGGTGCAGACCACCACACGCTCGGCATGCAGCAGGGCGCGCGCCGTGCGCACGCGCGGCGTGGCCACTTCCAGCACGGCCTCGCCGAAGCGGAACTCCACGCCATGGGCTTGCGCCAGCCAGCGCGCCAGCAGCGCAATCGCCGTGCGCGACTCCACGCGCATTTCATGCGGGCTGTAGAGCACGCCCTGGGCGCCGGTCAGCTGCAGTTCGGGCGCGCGCCGCGCGGCCTCGGCCGGCTCCAGCAGCTCGCAGTCCCGGCCCATCTCGGTGCGCAAAAAGGCTTCGAGCACGGTGCGGGACTGGGGCCTGAAGGCCGTCAGGTACAGGCCGTGGTGCACGGCGTCTATGCCGGCCTGCGGCGCGACTTCGCCCCAGACTTCGCGCGCGCGCCGCGCCCGGCGCCAGGTGTCGCCAGCGCCCTGGCCGGTGACGGTGATGAAGCCGAAGTTGCGGATCGAGGCGCCGACGCAGGCAGCGTCGCGTTCGACGACACAGACTTTCAGGCCGCGGCGCGCCGCGGTGTAGGCATGGGCCAGGCCGACGATGCCGGCACCGACGACGATGAGGTCGTAATGTGGCTCGGAAGTGCGAGAGGTGTTCATGATGGGAGTTGACTCGAGGATAGGGGCGGCTCAGCGCGCAGGCGCTTTCCAGGCCTGCGTGCGCTTGTCCACCAGGCGGCCCAGGCCCATGTACAGCAGCGTCACCGCCGCCGAGACCGCGGCGATGAGCACGGCCATCGCCGCGGCCGCGCCGGTGTCGCCGGCTTCGTCCAGGTTCAGGATGGCCAGCGACGCCAGGCGGGTGTCGGGCGAGTACAGGAAGACCACGGCCGAGATGGTGGTCATGGCGTTGATGAAGAAGTAGCGCGACACGTCGAGGATGGCCGGCAGGCAGATCGGCAGCGTCACGCGCCAGAAGGTCTTGTACAGCGGCACCTTGAGCGAGGCCGAGACCGATTCGAACTCGCCATCGATGGCCTTGAGCGCCGTCACCATGGTGATGTGGCCCGTGGTGTAGAAGTGCACGACCGTGCACAGCACCATCAGCGGCAGCGTCTGGTACAGGGCGTTGAGCGGATTCGCCGGCGCGTTGAAGAAGAAGATATAGCCCAGGCCCAGCACCAGGCCGGGCACGGCCATGGGCAGCATGGCCAGCAGCCGCAGGACGGGCCTGAGCGCGGGCAGGCCGCGGGTCTTCTCCAGCAGGTAGGCGCCGACGAAGACCACCAGCGTGCCGACGACGGCCGTGGCGCTGGCCAGTTGCAGGCTGTTCCACAGCGAGGTGGCCACGCCCGCATCCACCAGGCCGGCCACGTAGTGGTTCAGGCTGGGCGCCAGGTTGTAGGGCCAGAAGGTGGCAAAGGAGGCGAACACCGCCATGCCGAACATGGCCAGCACCAGACCGATGACGGCCAGGCACAGCAGCGTCATCGCCAGGTCGAAGCCGCGTGCGGGCCGCGGCACCAGGGGCACGGCGCGGGCCGTGAGCGTGGCGCTCTGCTTGCGCTGCACCAGATTGTCCACGCCATAGGTCAGCAGGGCCGGGGCCAGCAGCAGCAGGGCCACCACCGCGCCGCGCTGGAAGTCCTGCTGGCCTATGACCAGCTTGAACACGTCGGTGGCCAGCACGTTGAAGTTGCCGCCCACCACCTTGGGAATGCCGAAGTCGGTGATGACCAGGGTGAAGCAGACCAGGGCGGCGGAGATGAGCCCGTACTTGGCGCCGGGCAAGGTGACGGTGAAGAACTTGCGCACGGCGCTGGTGCCCATGGCATCGGCGGCCTCGTACAGCCGGGCGTCGGCCAGCGACAAGGCCGTGACCAGAATCATCAGCACATGCGGAAAGCTGGCGAAGCATTGCGCCAGCACGATTCCCGCGGCGCCGTAGATGCCGTCGAAGCCCAGGGCCTGCCAGAACTCCTTGGCGATGCCCTGGTTGCCGAACCAGTAGATCACCGAGATCGCCGACAGCAGCGAGGGTGCCAGCAGCGGCAGCAGCATGACCGCGCGAAACAGCGGCTTGCAGGGCATGCAGCTGCGCGTGAGCGCATAGGCGAAGGCAAACGCCAGCGGCACGACGATGGCGGTGACCAGCAGCGACACCCAGAGGCTGTTCCACAGGCTGCCCAGCAGCGCCGGCGAGGCCAGATAGGAGGAGAAGGCACTCAGACCGGAAGCGCCGCCCAGCGACTGCGCCAGAATGGCCAGCAGCGGCGCCAGCAGGCCGACGGCCAGCACCAGGACCACGCCGATCAGACCCAACTGCGACAGCCGGTCGCTCCAGTGCACGCGCTGGCGCAACGGCCGGGCGTGCCGGCCCAGAACGAGGGTGTTCATGCGCCGTCTCCGGCGGCGAAGGCGCGCAGGCGGTCGGTGCGCAGCGCAAAGCGCACGCGGCCTCCCAGATGGACCCGGTATTCGTCCATCTGGTTCAGCGAATACTGCAGCTGCACCGGCTGCCCGGGAATGCCGTCGACCTCGATCTCCGCCAGGCAGTTGCCGCCCAGGAACTCGATGCGCCGCACCCGGCCTTCGCACAAGGCCGGATCGTCGTGGTGCAGGGCGTCCAGGATGCGGTCTTCGGGGCGCAGGTACAGCACCGCCGGGCTGCCGGCTGACAGCGGGGCACCGGCCGGGCCTTTGAGCCGCTTGTTGCCGCAGCGGAACCAGTGGTCGCCCTCGGCCGTGGCTTCCAGGCGGTTGACCTTGCCGATGAAGCGCGCGACGAAGGGCGAGGCCGGCTCGCGGTAGATTTCGGTGGGCGTGCCGATCTGCTCGATCACGCCATGGTTCATGACCACGATGCGGTCGGCCACGGACAGCGCCTCTTCCTGGTCGTGCGTGACCATGATGGTGGTCACGCCCAGCTCGCGCTGCAGCGCGCGGATCTCGTTGCGCAAATGCACGCGCACGATGGCGTCCAGCGCCGACAGCGGCTCGTCCAGCAGCAGCAGCCCCGGCGAAGTGGCCAGCGCGCGCGCCAGCGCCACGCGCTGCTGCTGGCCGCCGGACATCTGCGCCGGGTATTTGGCGTCGCTGCCCGGCAGGCCCACCAGCGTCAGCAGCTGCTGCACGCGGGCCCGCACCTGGGCACGCGGCAGCTTGCGGTTCACCAGGCCATAGGCCACGTTGTCGGCGATGCTGAGGTTGGGGAACAGCGCATACGACTGGAACACGATGCCGTAGTCGCGCTGGGCCGGCGGCAGCACCGAGATGTCCCGGCCGTCCTGCAGGATGGCGCCCTGGGTCTGGGTCTCCAGCCCCGCGATGATCCGCAGCAGCGTCGTCTTGCCGCAACCCGAAGGACCGAGGAAGCAGACGAATTCTCCGCGCCGTATGGCGAGGTCGATCTGTTCCAGCGCGGTGAACGTGCCGAAACGCTTGTTCACCCCCTGCAGCTGCAGGTAAGTGGGCGCTTGCAGGCGGGTGTTGCCGGCGGCAGGGTAGGGCATGCTGTACTCAGCTGCGGTTCGCGGGGCCCACATCACTTCTTCGCTTCGCTCTTGGTGTCGTAGCGACGCGTCCATTCCGCCAGAATGCGGTCGCGGCCCGCGGCGGACTGGTTGAAGTCCATCTTGATCAGGCGCGACTCGTAGTCGGCCGGGATGTTGGCCAGCTTGGGCGCCACGCCGGGCTGGGCCGTGATCGCGAAGTTCTTGCCGTACAGCAGCATGGCGTCCTTGGAAGAGGCCCAGTCGGCCAGCTTCTTCGCCGCATCCAGCTTCTTCGTGCCCTGGTAGATGGCGAAGCCTTCCAGGTCCCAGCCCAGGCCTTCCTTGGGGAAGACGAGTTCGATGGGCGCGCCCTTGGACTTGTTGATGTGGCCGCGGTATTCGAAGGAGATGCCGGCCACGTATTCGCCAGCCGCCGCCATGTTGCAAGGCTTGGAGCCCGAGTGCGTGTACTGGGCTATGTTCTGGTGCAGCGCGTCCATGTACTTCCAGCCGCCGCCCTTGCCGCTGTCGTCACCCCAGAGCTGCAGCCAGGCCGCCACGTCGAAGTAGCCGGTGCCGGAAGAGGCCGGGTTGGGCATCACCACCTGGCCCTTGAACTCCGGCTTGAGCAGGTCCTGCCAGCTGGTGGGCGTAGGAATGTTCTTTTTCTTGGCTTCGATGGTGTTGAAGCAGACCACGGCGCCGAACACGTTCATGCCCCACCAGGCGGGCGGAGTCTTCTTGTCGCGGTACTGCACCATGATGGCGTCCAGGTTCAGCGGGGCATAGGGCTGCAGCATGCTGTTGCGGTCGAACAGGGCCAGGCTGGATGCGGCCACGCCCCAGATCACGTCGGCCTGCGGGTTGGCTTTTTCCGCCAGCAGCTTGGCCGTGACCACGCCGGTGGAGTCGCGCACCCACTTGATGGCGATGTCCGGGTGCACCTTGTTGAACGCCTCCTGGTAGGCCTTGAGCTGGTCGGTTTCCAGCGCGGTGTAGACCGTCAGTTCGGTTTTCTGGGCCTGGGCGGCCAGCGAGAAAGCAAGGCCCAGGGCCAGTGCTGCGAGGGGTTTGACGAGTTGCATGAAGAAGCTCCGGGAGCACCAAGGAAGTGGCAAATTTGCCATTTCGATAAGTCATCCTCATGACATGTGCCGGGTGCAAAATGCATCTCACCCCATCGTTGATTGTTTATTGCAGATTGCAGATCGTAGACAATCTGCTGTCTGAAAGGCGCGTACTCCCCATGGATTCCTCTCCGTCCCCGCACCCCACCATCGCACAACTGCAGGGAAATTCCCTGGCCAAACTCGTGCAGAACGAGGTGGAGCGCCTGATCCTGGACGGCACGCTGCTGCCGGGCGCCAAGCTCACGGAGAGCACGCTGGCCGAGCAGCTCGGCGTCTCGCGCGGACCGGTGCGCGAAGCCTTCCGGCTGCTGGAAGAGGCCGGCCTGGTGCGCACGGAAAAAAGCCGCGGCGTGTTCGTGCGCGATGTGCCGATTGAAGAGGCGCTGGAGATCTTCGAGGTGCGGGCCGTGATGGACTTGTACGTGGGCCGCAAGGTCGCGCAATGCGCCAGCAGCGGCGAAGTGCGCGAACTGCGCCAGTTGGTCGATGCCATGGACCAGGCCGTGAAGGGCGGCAACGCCCAGGACTACCACCGGTTCAATCTGCTGTTCCACGACCGCCTGCTGGAACTCGCCGGCAATGCCAAGCTGGTGGCCACCTACCGCAAGCTGGTGAACGAGCTGTCGCTGTTTCGCCGCCGCAACCTCACCGACGAGTCCATGGCGGTGTATTCCCGCGAGCATCGCCAGATCGTCAAAGCCATCGCCGCGGGCGATGCCGAGGCCGCGGGGCAGGCCATGTACGACCATGTCATGAACAGCCGCGAACGCACGCAGCGCAACTACGCGGCCAAGCAGGCGGGCGGCAGCACTGTTCCGACCGCACGCGGCGCGCGGCGTTCCGTCTCGGCCTGAACGCCATGCTGAAGCCTCTTTACCGCGCAGTCCTCGCATGACGATGCCGTTCTCGGTCTTTCTGGCGGTCCTGCTGGGTGCGCTGCTGCACGCCAGCTGGAATGCGCTGATCAAGTCTTCCAGCGACAAGGCGCTGGACACGGCCTTGATCCACAGCCTGGGCTTTTTCTTCGCGCTGCCCCTGCTGCTCTACACCGGGCTGCCCGTCGCCGCGGCCTGGCCTTATCTGCTGGCCTCCACACTGATCCACATCGGTTATTACGCGGCCTTGAGCGGCGCCTACCAGCATGGGGACCTGGGCTTCAGCTACCCCATCATGCGCGGCTGCGCGCCGCTGCTGGTCGCCCTGGGCAGCCATGCCTTCCTGGGCGAGAGTCTGTCCACCGCCGCCTGGCTGGGCGTGGCCGTGATCTGCGTGGGGGTGGTGGCGCTGGGCCTGCTGCCCGCGGGGGCCAAGGGCGCCAGCGGCAAGGCGCTGGGCTTCGCCTTGTGCAATGCCGCCATCATCGCCGTCTACACCGTGGTCGACGGCCTGGGCGTGCGCGCGGCGGGCGACGCCGTGGCCTACGTCGCGGCGCTGTTCCTGTTCGACGGCATTCCCTACCTGCTGCTGGTGCTCTGGCGCCGCGACGCCGCGGGCCGGCGCCTGGCCTGGCGCTACATGGCGGGCCGCTGGCGCATCGCCTGGCTGGGCACGCTGGCTTCGCTGGGCAGCTACGGCATCGCCCTGTGGGCCATGACCCAGGCCCCCGTGGCCGTGGTCGCCGCGCTGCGCGAGACTTCGGTGTTGTTCGCCGCGCTGATCGGCACGCTGTTCCTGCGCGAGGCCTTCGGCCCGCGACGCGCCCTGGGCGTGGGCATGGTGCTGGCGGGCGTGATGGTGCTGCGCGGCGGCTGAGCGCGGCCGGCCCATGGACGGCTGTCGAAATCCAGCCAAAATCCGATCCAGGCACACCGCCATGATTCACCCGCAGTAAAGGACTTCAATGCACGTCGAGATCCGCAACGAGACCGCAGCCGACGTGGAGGCCATCGACGCGGTGACCACCGCGGCATTCCTGACCGCGCCCCATAGCGACCACACCGAGCAGTTCATCGTCAAAGCGCTGCGCAAGGCCGGGAAGTTGGCGGTCTCGCTGGTCGCCGAGGCCGATGGGAAGGTCGTGGGCCACGTCGCCGTATCGCCGGTTTCCATCTCGGATGGAGCGGTGGGCTGGTATGGGCTCGGTCCGATTTCCGTGCTGCCGGAGCACCAGGGCCAGGGGATTGGCGGGCGTCTGATGAACGCGGCTTTGCAAGCGCTGCGCGAGCGCGGGGCCGCAGGCTGCGTCGTGCTGGGCGAGCCGGGCTATTACGGGCGTTTCGGTTTTCAGGTGGAGCCCAGGCTTGTGCTCGCGGGCGTGCCGGCCGGGTATTTCCAGGCGGTTTCCTTTGGCGAAGCTATGTTATGTGGTGTGGTTACGTACGAGGAGTCGTTCAGGGCGCGAGGGTGACGGAGCTGGGACGGAGCTACCGCTGCAGTGAAGGTAGTGGGAGGTATGGCTGGGGCGTGAACTGCATGTACGGGGTACCTGATTAGCACGATAGTGATCGTTGTCACAGAGAAACCGAATGCGCTTGCGGCAACAGTTTCTAGGCTGCTTGGGACTGTATTTCTTTCCTCAACTGTTGAGCTCGCTTCTCGCTGGTCGCATTGAGCCATTTGCGTCCGGTTTTGGTCTTAAAGCCGTACCAAACCCATGGGCGCTTCCACATGGAGACCTGCAGCTTGGTCTGTTGGTACAACAAGTCATCCAGAAGGAAATTCAGCTTCGAATGTTCAGTCTCCATGTGGGAGGAATCTGTCTGCATGATTTCCAGGACCGGAGGGCTCAACTCTCGCGACTGAGCTTGCCCTGAGTCGATATAGTGGTTGATCCGCAGAACTGCAGCTCGGGCGATGTACTGCGATGCCTGTCGCGGAACGCTGCTGTCTTTAGCGTCTAAGGTGCGCAAACGCTCTAGGAGGTCAATCACTAAAACGGGATCGTTGACCTCATGCTTGGGCATATGCGCGAGTTGGCGAACACGGGTACTGAGACTCAGAGCGTCTCGCAGCAAAAGCATGGTGGCAAGCGACAGATAAATGTTGCCTTCAAGCTCAATCAACTTGTCTCGGCGGGCTTGTGAGGCGTGCTGCACCCAAGGGACTGCAAGTGCGACTAGCAATGCGAGAAGTGCTCCAATTGTCTGCGCCCAGCCCGAGAGATCTTGGTTGACCTTCATCCAAGCGAGCAAGTCTTCCATACCGACCTCCCTGCGTTCTTGTTAAATTTGAATTCAATTTTGGCTGTAATCTGCGGCAGTGCTGAGTAGATAGCCTGCTTCTGCTGCGAAGCGTAGGGTCCTCGGCGAAACTAGAGCGATAGCGATGGAGTTGCCGTCAGGCGCAGAAGACCGCTATCGATCGAGGCTGTGTAAAACTCGTTTTCTAGCTTGTGGAGGGGTTCTTGAAGGGTACTTCGTACCCTTAACTGGGTTGTGATCGACAGTTTTTGACCGTTTTGAGAAGTCTAGTGTCCAATCCGTAGGTCACAGGAAATCGTGGTTTGAATTTTAAAAAATAGACTTATAGCGGAAGCTCGACTCGCTAACTAGGGCGGCGCGAACCGAATTTTCAGGCGCCGAAAATTCGCGCCACACCTCGTCGGGTTTCGGGTCAATCAGATTTGTTGTCGCGAAGAATCGTCAAATACGAGCGCCTCTCCTTGTCTCGCCATGTAGCCAGGATGTGCTCGGTCAACGCGGGTACATCAGTGGCCAGCGTCGATGGCCAGATACTTGGGTTGTAGTCGAAGACACGTAGCATGTGATCGATGTCGAAAATCGCCGGCGTACCCTTCGCCCGAATCAGGCACACAGGTTTGTTGAAAGCGATCCGCATGCCGAGTTCGAACAAGACGTTTGGATTATGTTCGGTCAGATCAACGATCACTAAATCGGCGCTGTCCAGATCGTTGACTATCGTGGATTGGATAACTTCGCTGCCTGCCTTCTTCGCCGTACGCGCATTGAAGTCAGCCTTCACAGCTGCGGGCGTAATGAGATGCTTCAGAACTTCGTCGAAGTAGCCTTGCTCATATTTTCCTGACTTCTCAGAGAATGGCATCGCGACAAACGCCACAAGCTTGCCGGAGTTCGTCGACTCACCAAGGATGATCGAATCGCCACTGTTCGACGTCGACTTACTTCCAGCCGTTGCCGTCTTACCTACGATCGGACTGGAACCCGTGGCGGCTTTCAGGTACGCGACATTTTTTTGGAACAGTTGATAGAAGTCGTCCTGGAACTGTTCTTCGACCCCGAACTCCGTCTTGAGCGTGTTCTTGAGGTACTGGATCTCCGGAAGCACGCCGCCTTGGTAGTAGTCATAGACTTTTTGGAATAGCGATACATTCCTGAAAGCGGTATTTAATGCCTCCGAATACATAACTGAGGACTTCGGGTACGCAAGACTGCGACCAAGGTCAGTCAATTCAATTTTTGCTGTATCGCGTGTTCCCACAGTTAGACCGTAGTCGCGGCAAGCTGCTGTCAGGTAGAAGTAGTTGTTGCTCAGTCCAACGCCGAGCACCCTTGCGATTTCCTTCGGCGCCCAAGGATTACCTGCGTTGAATTCCTTAATGGTGTTGACGAGCTTCACGCACTCTTCAAGCCCTGATAGGGGAAAGTTCCGTTTGGCCTTCGCTCCGGCGGGCACCTTTCGAGTCTTACCGTTCTTCGTCACCGCCTTTTTAGCCACAGCGGACTTTGTTGCGGGCTTCTTAGCTGCCGTTGTCTTGGTGGTGGCCCTTTTCGGTGCGGTTGCAGAGGTCGGAGTTGCACGCGGCTTCACTATATCGACTTCGGAAACGTTTGCTTCAGGCTCAGAAGCTCTTTTATCCTCGCGCATTAGTCGTCTCCTGTTACTTGATTTTTAAGCGATTCTACGAGATGTGTCAGAACGGTGGTACCAAGCGATTGGCGCATGACGCTGCCGTTCCCGGTCTTTCTGGCGGTCCTGCTGGGGGCGCTGCTGCACGCCAGCTGGAATGCGCTGATCAAGTCTTCCAGCGACAAGGCGCTGGACACGGCCTTGATCCACAGCCTGGGCTTTTTCTTCGCGCTGCCCTTGCTGCTCTACACCGGGCTGCCCGTCGCCGCGGCCTGGCCTTATCTGCTGGCGTCCACACTGATCCACATCGGTTATTACGCGGCCTTGAGCGGCGCCTACCAGCATGGGGACCTGGGCTTCAGCTACCCCATCATGCGCGGCTGCGCGCCGCTGCTGGTCGCCTTGGGCAGCTATGCCTTTCTGGGCGAGAGCCTGTCCACCGCCGCCTGGCTGGGCGTGGCCGTGATCTGCGTGGGGGGGGGCGCTGGGCCTGCTGCCCGCGGGGGCCAAGGGCGCCAGCGGCAAGGCGCTGGGCTTCGCCTTGTGAATCGCCGTCTACACCGTGGTCGACGGCCTGGGGGGGCGCGCGGCGGGCAACGCCCTGGCCTACGTGGCGGCGCTGTTTCTGTTCGACGGCATTCCCTATCTGCTGCTGGTGCTCTGGCGCCGCGACGCCGCGGGCCGGCGCCTGGCCTGGCGCTACATGGCGGGCCGCTGGCGCATCGCCTGGCTGGGCACGCTGGCTTCGCTGGGCAGCTACGGCATCGCCCTGTGGGCCATGACCCAGACCCCCGTGGCCGTGGTCGCCGCGCTGCGGGAGACGTCGGTGTTGTTCGCCGCGTTGATCGGCACGCTGTTCCTGCGCGAGGCCTTCGGCCCGCGGCGCGCCCTGGGCGTGGGCATGGTGCTGGCGGGCGTGATGGTGCTGCGCGGGGGCTGAGCGCGGCCCTTCCTGGTGGCGAGAAGCCGCGACGCGCCGCGAGGGCGAAATCTCATTCCGTACCAGGAGGAAGTCGGATGCCGCAGGCAAACCCATTACGCCTGTTTACGTTCGTGCTCGCCGTACCCGACCTCGCGCGCAACACGGCCTATTTCGGGTCTGCCTGAGCTCTACGGTGGAGTGGCGGGAGAGGGGGCCGCGTGGGGCGGTGCGCATCATGCTAGGCCATTGTCCGGACGCAGCCCTGCCTTCTGCGACGGGCGACCACAGCTACTTTGGATATTTGCACCGGGACGACGTCGATGCGCTGCATGAGGAGTTCGCCCAGCGGGGCGCGTTGATCCAGCGGCCGCCAGCGGACCAGAAGCATGCCATACGCGAATTCCTGGTCATAACGCCTGATGGGCACCGACTCATGATCGGGCAGAAACTGGCGGTGGAAAGGGGCAGCTAGGTGTGAAGTGTCAGCTGGTTGTTTCCTGAGCTATCGACCGAGTCTGAAGGTTCAGGGGGCTATCTCACAGTGCCGGTGGATGGCTGATAGTTGGACGTGATGCCACTCTGTTCGCCGAGGTGAGATGAATTTGTCAAGCAGAGAAAATTCTGCAAGGTTGCGATTGGCCTTGTCAGGCCGACACTATGTATGGCAATGGGATTGCTGACATGCTTATTCGGTCTGGGTGGGTTTTTGGTGTTAGGCGAACTATTTGAGAGCTCTCGATCCATTGCTTGTCGGGTCCAAAACGCACAACCAGTTTCGCAGGGACGATTGACAGGCCACCGCTTAACTGGATGGTTCCACCTCCGCCTGCGGTGATCGGCGTTGATGCCGCCACAGCCGACAGGACGGTCGTTTCTTTATAACGAACGTATTTTATATTTTGGCTGTGGGGCATGCTGTGTTGGCAAGCATTGATCAGATGAACGCAGAACCGATTGAGTAGGTAGGCCCGCGTCAGATATTGCTCCCTATAGACATGGTGCACACGCCCTGTGCCTATACGCAACTCTGATAAAATCTTCTCTTGGACCTTCGGATTTTTGGCGAGATCCTCGCATAGCTGCTCACACTGTTTGTCGATGAGGTCGTAAACGTTTGTGTCACGACTCCAGGTCGCGAAAAGTCTGCTTTGTTGCTCAAGCGACGCGAGCAAAGGCCTCACCTGATTGATTTCATCACGGATAGAGGTGGAGCCGGACTCAAGAGCCTCGATCAACGCGAGTGGATGGTCGTGCTTCGTTACTAAGCGGAGCACATCCTGAAGGGCTCCATCCCCCGCCCCAAAAACCGCAACTTCAATATTCTCGATGCCGCTTGCACGGAGGTCGTCGTCGCGCCAGAACGGCAGGCCACGCATGCCTTGGGGATCTCCGTCGACCAGATGGACGCGTTCCTCACCCATGCCTGCAGCAAGGATGACATAGTCCGGCACAAAGGCACTATGACTGGGGTTGGGCACGCTCGGAGTGGGTGGAGGACACCCCAGTGAGGGAAGAGGTTGGCCGCTACTGGCTGCAGCTACGAAGTGGGTAACGTATTCTCGGGTCCAAGCGGCAGGCACCTGAAAGCGGAACTGTGGCGGTTCTTTTTGCGTGAGCATGACCGTGGTCAACCAGTTGTGAAGTTGAGTCGCCAACTCACTGGACGGCATGGGGGATGTGGAATTCCAATTTGGTGTGCCGAGAATTGGCTCGCCAAGAGTAGTTGTTTCAGGCGGGTAGTGCTGCAATTGGCATTCAATGCTAGGCCATTCGTACATGAACGGTCCTACCATGCGCGTGGATACTCGGGATTGGAGTTCGAAAGCTTTTTTGTTTGTTTCTAGCACCACCGTCTCGATCCCCAAGGCACTGGCATGCGCAGCCGCGCAAACACCGGCTAGACCTGCGCCCACGATTAGCAGGCGATTGCAATGCGGATCGGCCTGCTTGAGGTCTCTCACCAGCAACTGCGCGCGGACGATCTGATCTCGCATGCTCGCGTAGACCATTCCAGATGAAATATCAAAGGTTTTTGCGGCGCATTTGTTAGCGAGGACCGCCAAGCCATTGCCTAGGCGGGCAATAGAAGCGGATACATCGGTGGTGTTCATTCAATGGTCTCCAACAGGCGCTCGAAATCGGAAGGTAGCAACGCGAACAGGTAAGGATGAGACAACACTTCACGGAAGCCGTCGCCACTCTGGCCGTTGTTTCCCTGTCCGTCTCCACGCTGTGGCGGAGGGACTGCAGGAGGACCGTCTACCGCATCGGTGAGTGTTGCTCCCTGCTCTGGCGCTTCTACCTGGAACGTGCCGTCCTGCGTACGCTTGATCAGCCCTAGCGCCTCAAGTGTGCGAAGCGCCCGGTAAACGGTTGACATGCGGCTCTGATCAATTGGATCGAGAGATCCTCTGTAATTCTCTGGCTGCCAGCGCGCGTTCAGCTCCTGTGCAGTGAAGGACTGCTTCTCGCTCACTAAGCGTCGAAATACTTCCACAATTTCACTTTCACGGCTCATTCAGGTCCTCCTTGACCATCGATGGGGCAGATGTTCGTTTTGCTCTCATGCTATCTGCACATTCCCCTCTGCCTCTGTTCAGGCGAGGACAATATGCATCGAATTCCGCATAACGCAGAAGCCCGTGGATGTACGCTCATGAGCAGCAAAGGACTTCCATGCACGTCGAGATCCGCAACGAGACCGCAGCCGACGTGGAGGCCATCCATGCGGTGACGACCGCGGCATTCCTGACCGCGCCCCATACCGACCACACCGAGCAGTTCATCGTCCAGGCACTGCGCAGGGCCGGGAAATTGACCGTCTCGCTGGTCGCCGAGGTCGATGCGACGGTAGTCGGCCATGTGGCCGTATCGCCGGTCTCCGTCTCGGATGGGACGCCGGGCTGGTATGGCCTAGGCCCGATTTCCGTGCTGCCGGCGTATCAGGGCCAGGGGATCGGCGGGCGTCTGATGAACGCGGCCTTGCAGGCCTTGCGCGAAAGCGGGGCCGCAGGCTGCGTCGTGCTGGGCGAGCCGGGCTATTACGGGCGTTTCGGTTTTCGGGTGGTGCCGGGCCTTGTTCTGGCGGACGTCCCGCCTGAGTATTTCCAGGCGGTTTCCTTTGGAGGCGCCGTGCCATGCGGCAGGGTTGCGTATGACCAGGCGTTTGGCGTGCGGGGGTGAAAAAGGCCGGATGCGGGCAGGAGTGGGCGCATGCATTCCCCAATGCTCCAGCGCAGGCCACGGATGGAAAAGCCCACCCCGTACGGCCAGGCCTTGTCGCTGCTGAGCGCTATAGTGAGAGTGAGCGCGTTCCCGCACCTGATCCAACAGTCGGTTGGCGCGCAGGCGTATTGTCGCAGGCAGTGCGGGTAGCAGGGCGAGGCAACGCCGTCTCAAGGCTTGTGTTGAACGCTCTTATTCTGCAAGCATTTATGGGATGCATTACGTTAGGCAGCATGAGCAGTTATGCGATTTGAAGGCATCATTAAATCCTGGAACGATGATCGAGGCTTTGGCTTCATCGAGCCCATTCAAGGCGGGCAAGAAATCTTCGTCCATATCAAGGCGTTCCGCAGTCTGCGTATGCGTCCGCAAACAGCGCAGCGCGTCACGTTCCAAGTGGAGGCGGGTCCCCAGGGGAAGAAGCGCGCGATCAACGTTGAATTGCTTCAATCACCCCATGGCGCCGCGCGCAAAAATCATAGGGGCGGTTCTGCGCCGTGGGGAGCGGCAAGCGTGCTTGCCATACCCTTGCTGCTGGTTGTGCTTTCTGCCGGGTACCTGTTCGGCCATCCACCACGCTGGGCTTTGTGGGCCTATCCGGCCTTGAGCGTTTTCACTTTTGCGGTCTACGCTTTCGACAAGTCAGCCGCCCAGGCTGGCACGTGGCGAACGTCTGAAAAGACGCTCCACTGGCTCGCCCTCGCGGGGGGCTGGCCAGGCGCTCTGGTGGCCCAACAAGTGCTCAGACATAAATCATCGAAGGCTGAGTTTCGCGCTGTATTCTGGACCACCGTCGTACTGAATATGGCGGCGTTCATTTTCTTGGCGAGCCCTTATTGGCGATCATGGGCCAGCATGTGAAGCCAGCCCCTGTGGCCTTGCAGGTGGCGCCGCCCCACCTATTCCGCCCCCGCCAAATACCGCAGCATCCCCACCGCCCCCGCCACAATCCCAGTAATTGCGATAAAGCTTCCCAAACTGAGAAGGGAGACTGCGCTGATGCCTTGGCCCACCGTGCAGCCCATGGCCGTGACGCCGCCTATGCCCATGAGCGCGGCGCCCAGCAGGTGGCGGGACAGGTCCTGGGTGTTGGCAAAGCCTTGCCACTGAAAATCGCGGCGCCACAGGGCGTGGAGCCAGCTGCCGGCGACCATGCCGCAGGCCGAGGCGATGCCCCAGGTCAGGACCTTGTTCTTGTCGCTGAAGAACAGCAGCCAGTCCAGCGTGTGCGCCACGGGCGTGACAAAGCTGAAGGCTTCGATGCGGCCGCTGTAAGTGGTCGCATACATATGCTCCAGGGTCTCGGGGTGCTCGGCGATTTCGGCCACGTGGCCGCCCAGCCACCAGGCGGCGGTCACGCAGAGGCCGACGATGGCGCCGCCCAGCAGCACGCCGCGGTCCACGCGATTTCTGGGGTTCAGGCCGATCAGGATCAGCAGGGCGCCCAGGCCCAGTCCCAGTCCCAGGCGCGTGGCGAACAGGCTCCAGCCGCTGGCCTGGGCCAGCAGTTCGGGCAGCAGGGCCAGGGTGTTGAACTGCAAGTGCACGCTATCGAGCCAGCGCACGCGGGCCACGGCGGTGATGCCCTTGAGCGTGCCGAATGCGGCCAGGCCCATGACGATCAGCACCACCAGGGCCTTGAGGCTGCCGCCGCCCAGGCGGGTGAGGTTTCTGGCGCTGCAGCCCGAGGCCAGCACCATGCCTGCGCCAAACAGCAGGCCGCCCACCAGGGCCGACAGCCACAGCAGCTGGGCGCTGGCATACAGCGTATCGCCCACGGCCACGCCGCCCCACAGCACCAGGGCCGTGACGCCGCACATCGCCACGCCCACGGCCATGGCCCATTGGCGCATGCGCTGCCAGTCCTGCAGATAGACGACATCGCTGATCGCGCCCATGGTGCAAAAGCGGGACTCGCGCATGGCAAAGCCCAAAATGGCTGCCAGCAAAAAAATGACCGCCAAGACGGCGGTCGATAAGGATTCAAATTCTGCAAGACTCATGCGCGCATTGGAAGGCGCATGGGCCGCTCAGCGTACTGGCGTATACCCGCGGTCCGCTTTTAATGGTGGGTTAATGCAGTTCAGGCTATACCTTTGTTGGGCATCACATTGACCAGCCTGGGCTCGTTGGGTTTGCCCGGCTTGATCACCTTCTGGTCCTTGAGCCAGGGTTCGACGATTTCCCAGATCTGCTTGTTGCCGGCATTCTTGGCTTCTTCGGCCACGGGGGCCCAGCCGGCCACCTTGTACTTCTTGTCGGCTTCGAGCAACTGGCCGTTGAGGCGCATGTCGCTGATGCGATGGCCGGCGCCCGCCGTGGGGTCGCACTGGTATTGCAGGCCGCCCACGCGCACCATGTCGCCGCCTTGCTGGTAGTAGGGGTCGGGGTTGAACAGGTTGTCGCCCACGTCTTCCAGCACGGTCTTGATGGTGGCGCCGGTCATTTCCGTGACGGTGGCGTAGGAGTAGGTGGTGGCCGTCATGTCCATCAGCCATTCGCGCGTGATGTCCTGGCCCGCGAGCAGCGAAGTGCCCCAGCGAAAGCCCGGCGAGAACGCGATAGGCGCATCCTGTACGGCCATCATGGCGTCCAGCAGCAACTGGTCGCCCGTGCCGTTGAAGTTGCCGCGGCGGTACAGCGTGCCGTCGGTCTTGGCCAGCACTTCGGCCAGCTTGGATTCGTAGGGCGCGCGGATCTTGGTGATCAGCGCGTCCATCTGGGCATCGGCCGGCAGGATGTTGGAGAAGATAGGCAGCAGGCGGTACTGGAAGCCATGGACCTGGCCGTTTCTCACGTCGAAGTCCAGCACGCCCAGGAACTTGCCGTTGGAGCCGGCATTGGTGACGATGGTCTTGCCGCCGGCGTTGTTGACGATGGTCGGCACGGGCATGCCGTCATGCGTGTGGCCGCCCAGGATGGCGTCGATGCCGCGTACGCGGCCGGCCATCTTGATGTCCACGTCCATGCCGTTGTGCGACAGCACGACCACCACCTTGGCGCCCTTGCCGCGCGCCTCGTCGACCATCTTCTGCATGTTCTCGTCCTGGATGCCGAAGCTCCAGTCCGCGACCATGTAGCGGGGGTTGGCGATGGGGGTGTAGGGGAAGGCCTGGCCGATGATGGCGACCGACACGCCATTGATCTGGCGGATCACATAGGGCTTGAACACCGGGTCGCCGAAGTCGGCGGTCTTGACGTTCTGGGCCACGAAATCGAGTTGGTTGCCAAAGTCTTTTTCGATGATTTCCTGCACGCGCTGCATGCCGTAGGTGAACTCCCAGTGGCCGGTCATCACGTCCACGCCCAGCAGCTTGCAGGCGTCGACCATGTCCTGGGCCTGGGTCCACAGCGAAGTCGCCGAGCCTTGCCAGGTGTCGCCGCCGTCGAGCAGCAGGGCGCCGGGGCGCGAGGCCCGCATGCGCTTGACCAGCGTGGCCAGGTGGGCAAAGCCGCCGACCTTGCCGTAGCGCTTGGCGGCGACGTCAAAGTCCAGGTAGCTGAAGGCATGGGCGCTGGCCGTGCCGGGCTGCAGGCCCATGGCCTTGAGCAAATGCTCGCCGACCAGGTGCGGGGCATGGTTCTTCATCGTGCCCAGCCCCAAGTTCACGCTGGGCTCGCGGAAGTAGATGGGTTTGAGCTGGGCGTGGCAGTCCGTCATGTGCAGCAGCGACACATTGCCGAAAGCCGGCAGCTCGTACATGGCCTTGTCGGCCAGCGCCGAGTCGGCGTGGGCATAGCGTTGCAAGCCCATGCCCGAGACGCTGGCGGCGGCCAGCACTTGCAGGAATTCGCGTTTGGAGAGGCTCATAGTGCAGTAAAAAGCGGGCCGCACCCAGGGCACGACCCGCGATTCATTTCATGGTGTGAAAAACAGGGAGTCAGCGGTTGACCGGCGACTTGGGGTCCAGCAGCAAGGCCATCACGTCGCGCACCTGGGCTTGGTCCAGGATGGCGGAGTGGCCGAAACGCGGCATGCCGGAGCAGGCGTTGTAGGCCTTGGCGTTCCAGATCTTGCCCCAGGTGTATTCGACGATCGCCTTGGCTTCGGGGCTGCTCGGGTCCTGGACGCCGCGCAGCTTGCCGTAGTTGTAGAGGCTGGGGCCCAGGGTGCCGAAGGAGATTTCCTGCGGGCTGATCTGGTGGCAGTTGTAGCAGTTGCCGCCATTGGCGCTGCCGGGCTTGTCGGTCCAGGTCATGCCGCGGCCATTCTGGGCAATCTTCTCGCCTTCCTTCCAGTCGCCGAGGAACTTGCCGTCCTTGGGCCATTGCACGCTTTGCAGGTTGGCGGTCTCAATCGCCTTGGTCTTGGCTTCGGTCAGGGGAATGCCGGAGGCGTCGGCCGCGCTGCAGGCGGCGTTGGACTCGTCCTGCTGCAGTCGGTCGACCTTGGCAATGCCCTGGTCCCTGAACGAGGTCTGCACCATTTGCTGGGTCAGCGAATCCAGCGTGGCCGCGCTGTCCATGGTGGTGCAGCCCAGCACGACCAGGGAGGCGGTCACGGCAGCCGCGGTCTGCAAGGCGGAAAGGTGTTTCTTTTTCAGCATGGCTTGGTCTCCTTAGCGCTTGATGGCTGGCGCAGTCGACATGCCGCCCTTGCCGTTGACACCCATGAACACGCCCAGCGCCACGGTCACATCGCTGGCATAGCCGGGGTAGGGGAAGCGCTGCTGGCGAAAGCAATCGTTCAAGCGCCGCTGCATGCTCCACAGCTCGCCCGAAGACACGCGGTAGGCGGGCCAGGAGCCGAAGCCTTCGGCCGCGCCCGGGTTCTTGGTCAGATTGGGCAGGTCCTGCATGCGGATGCGCTTGCCGTCCGCGCCATGGCAGGAGGCGCAGGCGAAGTCATGCGGGCCGCCGCGCAGGTAGAACATGCGCTGGCCGGCCGCGTACATCTGCTTTTCCTTGGCATGGCCCTGGGGCACATCCAGCTTCATGCCCTTGGACTCTGCGGAAATCCAGGCCACCAGGCCTTCGATGTTCTTCTGCTCGTCCTTGCCGAACGGCGTGGCGGCGATCTTTTGCGCGTCCAGGCCTTGCAGGGTCTGCATGCAGGTCAACAGGCGGGACTCCAGATCCTGGACCTTGTTGGTATCGGCAAAGTAGCGCGGCAGTTCGACAAAAGCGCCCTTGACCACGCCCGGGCCCTTGCCCAGATCGCAGCGCTCCATGGAAGCCTTGTTCGGGCCGCGCTTGGTCTTCCACAGCTCCTCGCCCTTCATCTCGAACAGCTCCGCGGGATTGCCGTCCTGCAGCATTTCGCGGTACTCGGCGATGCCGTCCGCCGTGCTCTTCTGGGCCAGGGCCGCTGGCGCGATGCACAGGGCCAGCAGCACGGAAGCCGCCAATGGGGCGGCATGGGTCATTTTTCTCATGGGGGCGTCCTCTCTTTTTGTTCTTAAGCAGGGAGGCGGCGCGCAGGGGCCCCTGCGCGCCGGCAAACATCAGCCGGTGTCAGCTGACCGTTGCTTCGTCGGTGCGGGTTTCGCCCCGGTTGTCTTTCCAGCTCACGGACAGCTTGTCGCCGGCCTTGGCGCCCTTGACGGCGAATTGCAGAAAGGGGTTCTTGGAAACCGCAGGGCCCCATTCCGCCACCAGAATCTGCTTGCCGTTGAGGCTGGCGGTCACTTCCTGGATGAACCAGGCGGGAATGACCTTGCCCTCAGCGTCCTTGCGCTGGCCTGTTTCCATTTCGTGTGCCATCAGCACGCGTACCGTGGCTTTGTCACCGGCGGCCTGAGCCCGGATGCGCATTGGATCTGCCATGTCTTTCTCCTTGTTCTTTATGGGGGTCAGCCGCCGCAACCGCCCAGGGTCACTTTGACTTCCTTCTTGGCGAAGAAGGCCTTGCCGTCGTTGGTCAGCGCCACGGCGTACACATCCGAGGACTGACCGAGCTTGGCGCGGGTCATGAAATTGGCGTCCAGCGCCTCGTTGGTGACAAAAGACGCCACCAGGGTGTTGGGGTTCTTCTCGACCAGAATCAGCATCTGCTTGACGTTGGGCAGCGTGGTGGCGGCGCCCAGCGGCACGACAGCGCCGTTTTCGGCGATATCGGGAGCGGTGAGCGTCACGTCCTTGCTCTCGACGGGGGCGGCAGCGCCCAGGGCCTTCATCACGTCGGCCACGGTCTTGGCATCGAAGGCCGACTTGTTATAGGCCGCCAGCGCCGCTTGCGGCACCAGTCCCGCGGCCATCAGCAAACCAAAGACGGCTGCGCTGTTCTTGAGTGCATCTCTGCGTTTCATCTTCTGTCTCCTTGAAATGGATGGATCTTTGGCGCCCCGCGCCTGTCCGTTATGGCTTGGCGGTACCGGCCAGCCAATGGGCGATGATTTTTGCGTCATCGTCGCTCAGCTGGGCCTGTGGCGGCATGGGGATGGACCCCCATACACCGGTGCTGCCCGCCTTGATCTTGTCCAGCAGGTAGTCGGTCTGGCCGCCGTGTTTCTTGGCGATGTCGCTGAACGCCGGGCCGACGATCTTCTGCTGCATGCCGTGGCAGGCGATACAGGCGTTCTTCTCCAGCAGCGCCGTGGGCACCACGCTGGTCGTTGCCGCCGGCTTGGCCTTCTTGCTCGCGCCGCCATCGGTTTCCATGCCGTGCTGCGCACCCACGGGGCGGTTTTGCTGGGCCAGATTGCCGTGGTTGTTGCTGGCATGGTCGGGCAAGGCCGAGCGCACCTTGGGGGCCGGAGCGCAGTTGCTCATGCAGGCCTTGGCCTGGACATCGGGCTTGGCCTTGGCCGCGAACTCCTTGCCCGGCCACAGCGCGTGGTCGGTGGTCATGCCGTTGCGGTTGGGCAGCTTGGCTTGCACCTGGGCGATGTTCTTGTCGCTGAGTGTGAAGTCCTCGGGCACGATTTCGCCCAGGTTCAGCAGATAGGCCGTGACGGCATAGACCTCTTCGGTCGACAAGGTCTTGGGGGCGTTCCAGGGCATGGCGCGGTTGATGTAGTCCCACAGCGTGGACACCGTCGCGACCTTCATCAGCGTGGTGCGGCCGGGAAAGGCCGGGTCCTTCAAGCGGGCCGCATGGCCGGACTTGATGTCCTCGGCCGTCGTGCCGCCCACCAGCGGGCTGAAGACTTCATTCGCTTCACCGAACACGCCGTGGCAGGACGCGCACTTGGACTCCCAGACCTGCATGCCTTTTTGCACGCTGCCCGAGCCTTCGGGCAGGCCCTTGAAGTCCGGGCGCACATCGATGTCCCAGGCCTTGACTTCCTTGGGCGTGGCGTCGCGGCCTATGCCGGGAAAGCGCTCGGCGCCCTGGGCAGCAGCGCCCAGGGACAGGGCGGCAAGAAGGGCGGTCGCAGCCCAGCCACTCAGATGGCGGCGAAAATTACGCGAGTTGGACATTGGCCACCTCCCCATTGGTGCGCACGGCCCACGACTGGATTGAATTGTTGTGATAAATCGAGCGGCTGCCGCGCACGGCGCGCAACTGCTGGTTGCTGGGCTGTACATAGCCGGTTTCGTCCATGGCGCGGCTCTGGATGATGCATTCCTCGCCGTTCCAGACCCAGTCCAGGTTGAAACGCGTCAGGCACTTGTCCATGACCGGGCCTTGCAGCTGCGCGGTGCGCCAGTTGCGCCCGCCGTCCACGCTGACATCGACGCGCTTGACCTTGCCGCGGCCTGACCAGGCCAGGCCGCTGATGCTGTAGAAACCCTTGTCCAGCAGCATCTGTCCGCCCGAAGGCGTGGTCACCACGCTCTTGCATTCCTGGATGCTGCTGTACTGGCGGTGCTGGCCGTCGGGCATCAAGTCCACGTAATGGATGGCTTCGTCCTTGGCGGCATAAGGCATGTCGCCGACTTCGATGCGGCGCAGGTATTTGACCCAGCTCACGCCTTGCACGCCGGGCACCACCAGGCGCAGCGGATAGCCTTGCTCGGGGCGCAGCATTTCGCCGTTCTGACCGTAGGCCACCAGCACTTCGCCCGAAGTGATCAGCTCCATCGGGATGGTGCGCGTCATCGACGAGCCATCGGCGCCTTCGGCGAGGATGAACTTGCCTTTCTTCAGATCGGCGCCGGCCATCTCCAGCAGGCGGATCAGGGGCACGCCCGTGAATTCGCTGCACGACAGCATGCCGTGCGTGTACTGCACCGTGGGCACGGCCACGTTGCCCCATTCCATGCCGGTGTTGGCGCCGCACTCGATGAAGTGAAAGCGCGACACCGAAGGCAGGCGCATGATTTCGTCCATGGTGAAGACCTTGGGGTTCTTCACCAGGCCGTTGACCATCAGCCGATGCTTGGACGGGTCGATGTCCCACCAGCCCTGGTGGTGGCGCTCGAAATGCAGGCCGCTGGGCGTGACGATGCCGAACAGCGACTGCAGCGGCGCGAACGACACCGAAGCCTGCTTGGTCTGCGTCAGGCCCGGGCTTTGGCGGCGCTGCACATTGGCTTCGTATTGCGAGGGCTTGCCGTAGCCGTCGGTGGCCACGGCCTGGCCCAGGCCCTTGCTGTGCGCGGGCAGTTCCAGGATGTTCGGGTCGCCGTCGCCGACGGCCGCGCCTTGCGCGTAGCTGGCGGCTGCTGCCGTGCCGGCGGCGGCCGCCGCAAACGCATTGCGGATGAAGTCGCGCCGCCCGGCCTTGGCCTCGGCAAACACCGTGCCCACCGCTTGCGGCGGCACAAAATTCTCAGGCGCCTTGCGCACCTTGCCCATCAGGTGATCGAACATGAGCTTCCTTTCCACGCGCAGACTTGATGGAGTCGCATGCCGCTGTCAGCCATGTTCACTTGGACCCCGCGAGAATCCAGGCGGCCAGGGTGCTGGCATCGGCTTCGCTGAGCGCAGCCTGGGCCGGCATGGGGATGGGGCCCCATTTGCCCGAACCGCCGGCCTTGATGTTCTTGGCGATCTGGGCCTGGGCGTCGGCCTGACCCGCGTATTTCTTGGCGATGTCCTGGAACGCCGGGCCCACCAGCTTCTTGTCCACCGCATGGCAAGCCAGGCAGGCATTCTTCTGCGCCAAGGCCTGATTCGCTGACGCGATGCCAGGCACCACCACGGCGGTCGCCACCGTCAAACACCCCAGCCACAATTTCCAAGTCATCACCGCAGTCCCCTTATATCTGTATATAAGCATATCGTTATGTGTAAGTTTCCAACAAACACAAGACTTTGGGATGTGGCGATTACCCTCGTTATTCCAAATGGGGATAGCGCTCAGCCGCGGCGCAGGGCGGCTCGCGCCTGGTCCATGCGCTGGTCCAGGTAAGCACCATAGAAGTCGGGGATGTAGCTGCCCGCCAGGCGCTCGGCCACTTCCTTGTGGCCCGGGCCATAGAACAGCACCGTGGGCGCGACTTCGATGCCCAGCTGGCGCACCAGGGCGCCGTGGGCGATTGGCGTGCCGCTCCAGTCGCGCAGCAGGCCGTCGGACAGGAAATGGATTTGCGTGACGAACGCTCCGGCCCGTTGCAGCGGCAGCAGGTAGTGCTCCCTGGCTATCTTGCAATACGGGCAGCCGCGCAGCGTGGCCAGCACCACCAGCGGCTCCTTGCGGGCCAGGGCCGCGGCCAGATCGCGCGGCAGGTCGGTGCTGCTGGGCAGCAGGCGCTCGGAGGCATCGGGCGTAGGCGCGGCAAGCGCCGGGCCGGCGGGCAGGGCCGCGGCCGCCAGCCACTGCAACCAGTGGCGGCGCGAAGCCTGGAGCGGCCTCACTTTTCCTGCTCCATCAGCAGATAGGTGTTGTAGGCGTTCATGCGATTGGCCGCCTTGAACAGCGGGTAGCCGGCAAAGCGCGACCAGTCCGTGGCCTGGTAGGCCTCCTCGAAAGGGTCGAGATTCTTCGCCGCCTGGCCCATGGATTCGCGCAGATAGACCAGGTAGTCGCGCGTGAGCTGCATGTCCGCCTGGGGGGCGGTGGACGCGGGTCCATGGCCTGGCACCATGACTTTCACCGGCAGCTTCAGCAAGGCGTCGAGCGCGGCAATCCAGTGGCGGCTGTCGGCCTGGCCCACATAG
Organism: Acidovorax bellezanensis; assembly: GCF_025421555.1. NCBI lineage: Bacteria > Pseudomonadati > Pseudomonadota > Betaproteobacteria > Burkholderiales > Comamonadaceae > Acidovorax > Acidovorax bellezanensis. The sequence goes on along the minus strand of NZ_JAODYH010000004.1, from coordinate 217,161 downwards.
GGAATGCGGTTGCGAAACACCACATCGCCGATGAACAGCACGCCGTTGCCGGGCAGGAATACCGCCGTGTCTTCCGCCGTGTGCGCCGGACCCATGTGCTGCAGCACGAAGTCCACGCCGCCGATCTTCAGCGCGGTGGTATCGCCCGAGACCCATTGGCCCGCGGCCACCATGCGGGTGGCGTCGTTGATCCAGGGGGCCAGCTCCTGGCGCGAAGCTTCCAGGCGCAGCCGTGCGGTGTCCGATTGCAGGTATTCCTTGGCCAGCGCATTGCCCACGATGCGGGCGCCCAGGGCCTCGAACACCTGCAGGCCGTAGATGTGGTCGGCGTGGTAATGCGTGACCAGCACATGGCTGATGGGCTTGGGCGTGACGGTCTTGATCAGGTTGACCAGTTCCTGGGCCAGCGCGGGCGAGCCCAGGGCGTCGATCACCACCACGCTGTTGTCGGTGATGACAAAGCCGGCATTGGAGATGAAGTTCTGGTTGGCCGACGAGCCCAGGGCCGACAGGCCTTGCACGTAATAGGCATTGCCGGCCACTTGCTGGAGCTGCATGGGCACGGTGGCGGCTTGCGTGGTCTGGGCCTTGCCCGGCGCCGGAGTTTCGTGCGCCAGCACCGGTCCCATGGCCATGGCCGCGGCCAGGGTCCACAATGCCAGGCGTGCTTTCGCCTTGGTATTTCTTGCCATCAATCTTGTCTCCACTGCCGGGCCTATGCCTGTCGCTGCGGTGGCGGAACTGGCACTTGCCCTATTTTTTTGTTGGGGTGTGGAGCTAATATAAGCCAGTAGCGATATTTAGAACATGCCATCATTCCCTGATGCAACGCCGCTCACAAGGAGACTTCCCATGAAAAAAGCCCTCATTGCCATCGCGTTCGCGCTCACCTCGGTGGTTGCCGCGGCACAAGACATCGTCAAGGTGGTCTACCACGTCAACACCGGCGTGGAGACCGCGGCCGCGATCCTGAACAACATCACCAACGAGCTCAAGGCCTCGCCCACGGACAAGATCGTGGTGGTCACGCATGGCCCCGGCATTGATTTCCTGATCAGCGATGCCAAGGACAGCAAGGGCCGTGAGTTCAGCGGGCAGGTCAGCGACCTGGCTTCGCGCGGCGTCGATTTCCGGGTCTGCAACAACACCCTGGAAACGCGCAAGATCGATCCGGCGAAGCTGCTGATGGAGACAAAGATCGTCCCCTCGGGCGTGGCCGAAGTGGCGCGCCTGCAAGCCAGGGAAGGCTTTGTGTATCTCAAGCCTTGACGGGCTTTTCCCCCGGCAAGCGCATGCCCCGCGAACTGCGGGGCATTTTTTTGGGTGAACGCGAGCCAAGGCTTGGGTCCTGGCGACTCCTCCCAGGCCCGCCAGCGGGCGCTGATCGCGCGCCGGCATTCATGCCGGCGGTGGGGCGCAGGACTCTCCCAGCACCAGGTCCAGGGGCAAGGTGATGCAGCGCCCCGGCCCGCGGTGGCCGCCCACGCGCTCCAGTATCAGTTGGGTGGCGTTGCGGGACATCTGCTCGAAGTTGAAGCGCAGCGTGGTCAAAGGCAGTTCGGCCAGCGCGAACACCTCTTCGGTGCCTATGCCTATGACCGAGAAGTCGCTGGGAATGCGCAAGCCGGCCCGGCGCACGGCGCGCAGCGCGCCGGACAGGATGTGCGTGCCCAGGGCCACCAGGGCCGTCGGCGGGTCGGGCAGGCGCAGCATCTCGGCCATCTGGTCCGTGGGCGACTCGACCGCGGACTTGAGCAGGCAGGTCAGCTGCCGGTCCGGCGCTATGCCGCGCTGCACCAGTGCATCCTGCCAACCCAGCAGTTTTTCGCGCCCGGAGCGCACGCCTTCGTGCGGACCGAACAGCGCGATGCGGCGGTGGCCCAGCGCGCACAGGTAGTCGACGGCCTGGCGCACGCCCGTGCGGTGGTCCAGAAGCACGGTGTCGCAGTCGTATTCGATATCCCGGTCCATCACCACCAGCGGCAGCGCAAAGTGCGCATAGGGGTCACGCGCGCGCGCCACGCCTTCACGCGCGGTGTAGGCGATCAGCCCCTCGAGCTGACGGCTCTCGTAGAGCGTGAGCAGCTCCTGTTCGCGCAGGGGATCGTCGTAGGTGCTGGCGACCAGCAAGGAAAAGCCCGCTGCGTGCAGGTGGCGCTCGGCTGCCGCGAAGAAGGCGGCCAGAAACGGATTGGCCATGTTCGAGACCAGCAAACCGATGGCCTTGCTGCGACCGGTGCGCAGGTGCTTGGCATTGAAGTTGGGGGTGTAACCCGTCTCGCGCACGGCCTTCTGGACGCGTTCGCGCACTTCTTCACTGACGTAGCCGGTGCGGTTGAGCGCGCGCGACACGGTGGCAATGGAGACGCCGGCAGCCGCCGCCACATCGCGCACCGAAGGAAGTTTTTCCATGGTTTTCACTTATGTAAACGTTACATGGATTGTGCCGAAAAAAAGGCCGCTATACATTGAATGCGTTATGGAAACGTTTACCTATTTGGTCATCGCTCGCCCTGGCAATTCTCAATCACTCCGACCCACCGCAAGTCGAGGAAACCACATGACTGCTGACGATTTCAAGGGCATGCCCGTCCAGGGCGCTGCGCGCATCCATCAAGGCGCCACCATGGGGCAGATCTACAACGCGGCGCTGCGCGCCCGCCCGGACGTGCCGGCGATTGTGGATGACAGGATTTCACTGAGCTATGCGGCGCTGGCGCAATTGAGCGCACGCATTGCCCGCTTGTATGGCGCGCGTGGCATGGGGCGCTCGGATACGGTCGCTTTTCTGGTCGGCAACCGCGCCGATGCCGTGGCCGCCATGATTGCCGCGCAGCTGGCCGGGCTGCGCAGCGTATCGCTGCACCCCATGGCCTCGGAGGCAGACCATGTGTTCGTGCTGCAGGAGGCCCAGGCCAAGCTGCTGGTGGTCGACAACGCCGCATTCGGCGAGCGCGCCCGCACCCTGGCGCAGGCCTGTGGCGTGCAGCTGCTGCCGCTGGATGAAGGCGAATTCGGCCCGTCCTTGATGCGCGCGGCCGCGGCCATGGATGACAGCGAAGTGGTGGTGGGCGACGACCCGACCGAAGTCATCAAGCTCGGCTTTACCGGGGGCACGACCGGTCGTTCCAAGGGGATTTTGCACACCCATCGCACGTCCGTGACCATGCTGCAGTACGCCCTGGCCACCTACGAATGGCCGCAGCGCATCCGCTATCTGGTGACGACGCCCATTTCCCATGCGGCCAGCGCGATGATCCTGCCGACGCTGATGCGCCAGGGGACCGTCTACCTGTGCAACAAGTTCAGCCCGGCCGATTTCCTGCGCCGCGTAGCGCGCGATCGCATCAATCTGGCTTTTCTGGTGCCGACGCAGATCTACGGGCTGCTCGATTGCGCCGAGCTCGATGCGGCCGACGTCTCCAGCCTGGAGTTGGTGCTGTATGGCGCCGCGCCCATCGCGCAGGTGCGGCTGGCCGATGCCTTGCGCCGTATCGGGCCGGTCTTCGGTCAACTCTACGGCCAGGCCGAAGCACCGATGTGCATCACCTATCTGAGCCGCGCCGACCACGACCTGGCGCATCCCGAGCGCCTGCGCTCCTGCGGCCGGGTCATCTTCGGCAACCAGGTACGGCTGCTGGACAAGGACTTGCAGGAAGTCGCGCCCGGCGAGGTCGGCGAGCTGTGCGTGCGCGGCCCGCTGGTGATGGAAGGCTATCTGAACCGGCCCGAGGAGAACGAAAAAGTCTTTGCGGGCGGCTGGCTGCATACCGGTGACATGGCCCGCATGGACAGCGCGGGTTATCTGTATTTGGTCGATCGCGCCAAGGACATGATTATCAGCGGCGGCTTCAATGTTTATCCCAGTGAAGTGGAAAACTGTCTGGCCCAGCATCCTGCCGTGGCATTGTCCGCCGTGATTGGTATTCCCGATCCCAAATGGGGTGAGGCGGTCGTGGCAGTGGTCGTGACCCAGCCAGGTGCCAGCGTGAAACAGGAAGAAATCATGGCCTATGTGGTGCGGGAAAAAGGGGTGGTGAACGCGCCAAAACAGGTGTTCTTTGTCACGGATCTGCCGCTGACGGCCTTGGGGAAAATCGACAGAAAAACCCTTAGAGGCCAGTATTGGAGTGATCAGTCGCGCCAGATTGCATGACCGCTGGCCGCGTATCGCGCTGCGTTTTTCCTACATATCATTTTTGCTAGAGGTAAAGCCCATGTTTCATCGTTCTGCATTCCTGATGGCCAAGGCGTCCATGGCCGCCTGTGTCGGCGCCCTGGCGCTGACCCATTTTTCCGTGCAAGCCCAAGACGCTTATCCGACCAGGCCGGTGGCTTTTGTCGTGCCGTTTGCCTCTGGCAACGTGGTGGATTTGACGGCGCGCAGCTTTGCAAAACACATGGGTGACTCCCTGGGGCAAGCGCTGGTTGTCGAAAACAAACCCGGTGCTTATGCCAGCATAGGAACGACCTTGGTGGCGCGGGCCAAGCCGGATGGTTACACCATGATGATAGGCACGAATGTGACGCATTCGATGAACCCGCAGATCATGAAATCCATTCGCTATGACCCCATCAAGGATTTTGAAGCGGTGGCGGTGCTGGGCGTCAACGGAAATGTGCTGCTGGTGAACAAGAATTCACCGTTCAACAGCTTTGCCGACTTCATCAAATACGGCAAAGAGCATCCAGGCAAGCTCAATCACGCGGCGAGTATTGGCAGCTCCGCGCATCTGGCGGCTGAATTGCTCAAGCAGGAAGTCAAGGGCCTGGATTACAACCTGATTCCTTACAACAGCGGGGCACTCGAGGCGATATTGGGCGGTCATGTGGATTTCGTGATTACCAATATCGGCACTGCCATCGGGCAAATCCAGGCCGGCAAGGTCAAGGTATTGGCAGTCACCACCAAGGAGCGGTTTGCGCGCTTGCCGAATGTGCCGACCGTCTCCGAGTCGGGTGTGCCGGGTTTCGAGGTGCTGGGCTGGATGGGCGTGTTCATGCCCAAGGGAACGCCGGCGTCTGTCGTCAAGCGCATCAACGAAGAAATCAACAAGGCCCAGAAAAACCCGGAATTGCGCAAGACCATGGACGGCGCGGAAGTCATTCTCCTGGAGCGCACGCCGGAACAGACCGCCGCCTATGTGAAGGAAGAATACGAGCGCTGGGGCAAGGTCATCCGCGCAGCCAATATCAAGGTGGACTGAGGATTGGCGATGACGAATTCAGCCTCAGCCTACCTCTGCGGGATTCACGAACACCCGACCCGCCACGCGCCCGACAAGTCCACGGCCCAGCTGCACGCCGAGTGCGCGCTGGGGGCGCTGGCCGATGCGGGCCTGTCGCTCTCGGACGTGGATGGCTACTTCTGCGCTGGTGACGCTCCGGGCGGCGCGCCCATCTGGATGACGGACTATCTCAACCTGCGGCTGAGCTGGATGGAAGGGACAGATCTGGGCGGGTGCTCGTACATTGCCCATGTGGGCCATGCCGCCGCCGCCATCCTGGCGGGGAAATGCTCGGTGGCGCTGATCACCATGGCCGGGCGGCCGCGCAGCATGGGGCCGTCGATCAGCCTCAAGCCGCGCGCCATGAGCCCGGAGCGGCCCGAGGCCGCCTGGGACGGCCCGCACCAGTCGACCATGGCCACCCTGTTCGGCATGATGGCTCAGCGCCACATGCACGAGTGGGGCACGACTTCGGCGCAGCTTGCGGCTGTCAAGGTCGCGGCCGCCCACCACGCGCAATACAACCCCCATGCCTTGCTGCGCAAACCGGTGTCGGTGGAGGACGTCCTGGCTTCGGGCGTGATCGCCGATCCGCTGCACAAGATGGATATGTGCGTGGTCACCGACGGCGGCGGCGCGGTGGTGCTGACCAATGCGTCCATCGCCCGCTCCCTGGGAAGGCCGCCCGTGAAAGTGCTGGCCAGCGCCGAGACCATACACACCAACCATGGCGGTGCCTTCGACGCCTTTCAGATGGGCGCCCTGGTGACCGGCCCGAAAGTGTTCGGGCAGGCCGGGCTCACGCCGCAGGACATCCAATATGCGTCGATCTACGATGCCTGCACCATGATGGTGATTACCCAACTGGAGCAACTGGGGTTTTGCAAGCCCGGGCAGGGCGGTGGCTTCGTCGCCGAAGGCAATCTCATCGCGGGCCGCGGCCAGCTGCCCTGGAACACCGATGGTGGCGGCCTGTGCAACAACCACCCGTCCAACCGCGGCGGCATCACCAAGGTGATCGAGGCCGTGCGCCAGCTGCGGGGCGAGGCGCACCCGGCGGTGCAGGTGCCCGATTGCGCACTGGCGCTGGTCACCGGCCCCGGCATGCCGGTGGGCATGGGCTTCAACTACGCTTCCCTGATCCTGGAAAGAGACTGACATGATGAGCGCAGAAGACCTCAAGGCCGACCCCTATGTCGCAGCCCAGCCCGAAAGCCTGCCGTTCTGGCTGGCTGCCGAGCGCGGCGAGTTCCTGGGCAAGCGCTGCATGGACTGCGCAAAGTTCCACTGGTATCCGCGCTGCCTGTGTCCGTTCTGCGGCAGCGGCCGGACCGAGTGGACGCCGCTGAGCGGCAAGGGACGGCTGTACGCCTTCTCGACATTGCGGCGTGCGCAGCCGCCTTACACCGTCGCCTATGTCGAGTTGGCGGAGGGGCCGCGCATGATGACCCGCATGGTCGATGTCGATCCCGCGTTGCTGCGCATAGCCATGCAGGTCCAGGTCGCATTCGAGCGCACCGGGGACGGGCGAAAAATACCGGTGTTCCGTGTGGCGGCGGATTGAGCCTGCTGGCTGCGCCGGCCCTAGTTCTGGTCGATGGCGATCTGCACGCAGATCGTGCGGCACATGTGCACCACCTTGTCGTTGGTGATGAAGTAGTAGATGTTCACGCCCTCACGCCGGCGCCCCAGGATGCCGGCCTGGTACAGGGTGTTGAGGTGCTGGGACATATTGGGCTGCGTGGTTTCGATCTCGGCGCGCAGCTCCGACACATTCTTTTCCCCATTGCACAGCGCGCTGATGATTTTCAGCCGCATGGGCGCAGCCATGGCCTTGAAGAGCTCGGCGGCGCTTTCAAAGACACGGTCATCTTCAAGATCTGGCGATGTCATTTTGCAAACCTACTTCTGGGCAAACGAGTAAGGACCTGGCGGTGCGGCATGGCCGGTCAGGCCAGGCACAGCCCTGGGAAGTCTATAGGAAACCGCGGCGGCGACCCGGGAGGCCTTGTGCCCGTGCCTGTCCTACTGCGGGTCGAGCGCCGCGGGAGTGAGCGGACTTGGCAGCGCGGCGGAGAATGACTTCGCAGCGGCGCCTGTGATGGCGAGCGATCAGAGCATGTCTTGAAGGGATTTTCCATGACAACGACGCAACGCATTGCCGTGGTCACCGGCGGCACGGGGGGCTGGGGGAAGCGACTTGCAGGCGGCTGGCCGATGATGGTTTTGCCGTCGTCTCCATGCATTCACCGGGCAACCGGCATGTCGCCGCCTGGCTGCAGGCGCAGCAACTGCTGGGCTACCGCTTCACGGCGGTCGAGGTGGATGTCGCCAATTTTGATGCCTGCGCCATGGCCGTGGAGTCCGTGCGGCGCCAGTACGGGCCGATCTCCGTGCTGGTGAACAACGCCGGCATCGCCCTCGATGCGAGCTTCCGCAAAATGACGCCGGCCATGTGGAGCAGCGTTCTGCGCACCAACCTCGATTCCATGTTCAATATGACCAAGCAGGTCATCGACGACATGCTATTGCTGGGCTGGGGGCGCATCATCAACATCTCGTCCGTGAACGGCCAGCGCGGCGCTTTTGGCCAAGCCAACTACGCGGCCTCGAAAGCGGGAATTCACGGCTTCACCAAGTCCTTGGCGATAGAGTTTTCCGACAGGCACATCACGGTCAATACCGTCTCCCCCGGTTACTTGAAAACGCGCATGACGGAAATGCTGCCGCCCCATGTGATGCAGGACCGCATTCTTCCCGAGATTCCGGTCGGCCGGCTGGGCGATCCGGCGGAGGTCGCGGAAATGGTCGCTTACCTCGCGTCGGAGCGCGCCGGCTTTGTCACGGGGGCCAATCTGGCTATCAATGGCGGTCAGCATATGTGCTGACTGCGCCGTCCTGCCTGCAGCGGGCCGCGCACTGCCACCATGGCGCGCGCCCCTGGCCTGCGGTGGGTGTGCCGAAATTGCGGTCGTCTGCGGCCCCACGGATGGCCAGGCTTAGGCCAGCTGTCGTGCGCGCTGGCCTATGGCGCCCAGCAAGGCCAGCGCCCGGTGGGCCGCCTGCGCGCCGCCATCGATGTCGCCGCGCACGAACAGGGGGCGCAGCTCCTCGATTTCTTCCAGCTGGTCGATCAGCGCGGGTTCGGCCAGCTTGTATTTGCGCAGCACGCTGACCATGGTCATGGAGGCATGGACCATGTCTTCGGCGGCCGTGCTGATGCCGGTTCGGTGCAGGATGAAGTTCACCCAGTGCGTGCCTGCCAGCATGGCGGCTTCGATGCGGATTTCCCAATCGGCGTCCGTGAGCTTGGCCAGCGACTGTTCAATGCGCTCTGCTTTGGCGCGGTGATTTTCTGGGGTCATGGAAGTCTTTCTTCACGCACCAGGGCGCGGTAGACGGCGATGGCCTGGGCCATGGCGCGGTTGCACTCCTCGACAATCGCGGGCGTCGGCGTGCGGTCTGCGCGCAGGCAAGGGTCGCGATGCTCTTCCAGGGAATGCAAGGCGGCTTCCAGGCGCTTGATGGGTTCGGGCATGTCGCCGGGAATGGCGGGCCAGCCCACATGGCTCACATCGCCCGGGCCGCGCAGTTCGCGACGAAAGCTGCCGTCGGCTTGCGGCACGACGTGCACGCCGGGAATGGTGGAAAAGGCGCGGTCTTCGCTGGTCAGTTGGCAGGCGTGCAGCGAGGCGTTCCAGATATTGGTGCCGGTCGTCAGACAGGTCCAGTACCAGAGCTCGAAATCCTGCAGGGGGTCGAGCCGCTCGCGCAGCTGCAGCAGGCGGCCGATCTTTTCGGCGTGGGAAGTGATCTTCATGATTTTGATAGGTGGCTGGTGCCCATGACGAAGGCCGCCGACAGCCTATGGCTGGGGCGGCCCTGGCGTGGAAGGCGCTTACTCCGGCTTGATGTTGCCGTCGACGATCACCTTGCGCCAGGTGGCCAGGTCGTCGTTGATCGTTTTCACGAACACCTGGCGGCTCACGGCGGGCGCCGGCGGCACGTTCGCCTGGCGCAGGGCTTCGACGAACGCGGGTTTCACCACTTCCGCATTGATGGCCGCATGCAGGCGTTCCAGGATGGGCTGGGGTGTGTTCTTGGGCGCGAAAACACCTTGCCACCCCGTGGGCGTGAAGGGATAGCCCTGCTCGGTGAACAGTTTGACATCGGGCAGTTTGGGGCTGCGCACGGTACCGGTCAGCGCGATGCCGCGCAGCTTGCCCTGGGCGATGAAGCCCAGCGGCGAGACGACGTCCACCCAGCCTATGGGCAGCAGGCCGGAGACGATGTCCGTCAGCAGCGCAGGCGCGGTCTTGTAGGCTACATGGTCGATGTTCAGGCCTTCGCGCTGCTTGAGCCATTCCATGGACAGGTGGCCGTTCGAGCCTACGCCCCAGGATCCATACGACTGGTACTTCTGGGGCTCCTTGCGGATCAAGGCCACCAGCTCCGGCAGCGTTTTCGCCGGCACGGAAGAGTGCACGACCAGCATCACGCCGCCCACGGCGGACAGGGCCACAGGCTCCAGGTCGCGCAGGGTCTTGATCGGCAGGGCGGGGTTGAGCGCTTCGGCCAGCACCATGGACGAGGCCGTGCTGTGCAGAATCGTATAGCCGTCCGCTGGCGCGCTCTTGACCGCGGCCGAGCCAATCAGACCATTCGCGCCAGGGCGGTTGTCGATGATGAAGGGCTGGCCCAGCGTCTCCTGCAGGCGCGTATAGAGTTGCCGCGCCATGGTGTCCAGAATGGCGCCGGCGCCGCCGGGCACGATCACTTTCACGGGGCGTGACGGCCAGTTCTTGCTGTCTTCGGCCGCCCCTGCAAAACCGCTGACCAGCGATGCGGCAGCACCAAGAATGATTTCTCTGCGGTTGAAGGATGTCGTCATTTTTGTAATCCTTGATCTATGTTTCCGTGCGCAATGGGGTGTTGGCACGGTTGTCTCCGGGCGTATCTGTCGGACTGCGGCCCCCGGCGTGAAAATCGGTGTTCCACGCGGAGGGCCGCGGCCCCCGCAGCTTCAATCGGGTTTACGCAGAAAGCCCTGGTTGCCGCCCTTGCGGTTGGGCGCGAAGCCGTTCTTGGCCAATGTTTCGTCGGCGGTTTCGTAGAAGGTGTCCAGTTGCAGGATGTCGCGGGCCTGCTGGGCGGTGGCGATGGGGCGGCCGAATTCGCCGGCGATGCGCACCAGCTGCTTGATCTGCTCGACCGAGCTCATCTTGCCCGTGCGCTGCTGGTTCCACAGCACGTCTTCGATGCCGCAGCGCACATGCAGGCCCAGGGCCATGCCTATCATGTTGATGGGCAGCACGTTGAGCACCGAGCTTTCCACCGTGATCACGGCGTTGTCGGGCGCGGCGCGCAGGAAGTTGGCCAGGTTGTAGATGTTGGCCTGGTCCATGCCGCCGCTGATGGCCACCCAGTTCATGACCAGCGGGCCCTTGTAGACGCCGCGGCGGATCATGCGCTCAATGGTTTCGAAGCTGTTGATGTTGTAGCACTGGAACGCGCTCTGGATGCCGGCGGCGGACAGGCGGCGCACATGCTCCTCGGCCCAGCTGGGGTTCGAGGGGACGATCATGTCCTTGTAGGTGTTGTACAGATGGGGGAAGCCGCGCGACACGCCGCGGAAGTCGTCTTCGCCCGCGTGCTCGGTGACGTTCATCTGCGTGGTGTTGACGGTCACCGTCACCTGGTCGGGCTTGGGAGTGAGTTCGGCCAGCATGTGGCGCGTGTCGTCCGACAGCCATTTGGCGGCCGAGCCGTCGTCTTCAGGTGCGAAGCTGATCGAGCCGCCGACCTGGATGACCATTTCCGGCACGCGGGCACGGACGCCGGCGATCAACTCGTTGAACATGGACAGGCGCTTGCTGCCCTTGCCGTCGGCTTCGCGCACATGCAGGTGCAGCACGGTGGCGCCGGCTTCGTAGCAATCCACGGCCTTCTGGATCTGTTCTTCCATGGTGACGGGGATGTCTTCAGGGAAGTCCGAGGGGATCCAGCCCGGCGCATAGGGTGCGGCGGTGATGATCAGGGGCTGCTGGTTTTCAGGATAGAGGTGGCCGTCGAGGAAGTTCATGGTGAGTTGCTCCGTGGTGGATTGCGAACGTCAAGAGTTCTTGGCACCAGTGTCTGGCGTCACGGCTGGATTCACTTGCTTTATTGGGACGTAGAATTGCTCATTTGGGTCAATTTCGGCGCGCGCGGGTCCTCAGTGCGCTCCCATGGGCTGCAACCGAATACAAGGGCCGGGGCATGAAAAATCTTTCTTTGCTGGTGCGCAGCGGCAGCCTGAACGGCTATGTCGAGCTGGTGAAGTCGCTGGACAGGGACCCTTATGCGTTCATGCGCACCGTGGGGCTGCAGCCGAAATTCCTGGAAGATCCCGAGGCGCTGATCCCTCGGGATGCCGTGCGCGAGCTGCTGGAGATCACCGCCCGCGCCACGCACACCGAAGACCTGGCGCTGCGTCTGGCCGCCCAGCGCAAGCTCTCCGCCCTCGGCCCCATCAGTCTGGTGCTGCGGGAGGCTCCCACGCCGCGCGACGCGCTCGATACGCTGTGCCGCTACCTGAAGCTGGTGAATGCTTCGCTGATCCTGCATGTGGAAGACACGGGCAGCGTGGTCATCATCCGCGAAGAGCTGCTGCCCACGCCCGGGCTGCAGATCCGGCAGTCGGTGGAGCTTGCCGTGGGCGGCATGTTCCACATGCTCAGCGAATTGATAGGATCGCACTGGCAACCGCTGGAAGTCTGCTTCACCCACCGCCCCCCGCAGGACGTCAGCGCGCACCGGGCGTTTTTCCGGCGCAGCGTCAAGTTCAACCAGGAGTTCAACGGCCTGGTCTGCCGGGCCAGCGACCTGGCCCAGCCACGCGCACTCGGCGACCAGGTGGCCGCGGGCTTTGCGCGCAAGTACCTGGAAGCGGCCCTCATGGACCGCAGCGACAGCGTGCAGGAAACCTGCCGCCAGATCATGCTCGCGCTGCTGCCCAGCGGAGCCTGCACGGCGACGGAGTTGGCGCGCTTTCTGCACATCGACCGGCGCACGCTGCACCGCCGGCTCGATGCCGAGGGGCTGACTTTCAGCCAGCTGCTCGACGAAGTGCGCTCGGATCTGGTCAAGCGCCATTTGCGCGAGAGCGATAGGCCGCTGAGCGAAGTCGCCGAACTGCTGGGCTTTTCCCGGCCCAGCAGCTTCAGCCACTGGTTTCAGGGTCTTTTCGGCTGCAGCGCTTCGCAGTGGCGCAAACAGGCTGTGCACATGGCGGCTTTGGGTGCCCATGGAGTCTAGGGCCTGCTGCCCGTGGGCTGATACGGCGCTGGGAAGATCCTGGCGAGCGCAGGTGGGCGGAGGATTTGCCTGCCTGGGGCTTATTGCGCCGCACCGCCCAGGCGGCTCACTTCCGCCTGGTATTCAGGGCCGCTGCGCAGTTTCTGGTACTCGGCCATGCGCTGTTCGTAGGCGGGATCGGCGCTGCCGTATTCGCCCAGGGTGTAGAAGTTCATTCCGGCGCGGTTCCACAGTGCCAGATCGGCCAGCACTTCGGCGCGCGACAGCCCAGGGCCTGTCACCACGGGCTCGGCGCCGAACCAGACTTCCGGTGACTGGTTGTCGGCGGAGGCGATGCCGGAAAAGGAAGCGGCTGCGATGGCGGCAATGGCGATGATGTTCTTGGTGTTCATGGCAGTTCTTTCTTCAAAGTCCTGCATTGCGAGCTTGCATTCTGCAGGCGGTTGAAGTTTCCGCTTCTGTCGCGGCGCTGTATATGCGACGATGCACAGTTTTGCGCAAAAAACGCTGCTGCAACGCTTTCCTGGGTGGCTTGGGCGATCAAGGCCTGCAAGTCATGCATGGAGGTCACCCACAGAATGTGCGGGCCTTCCTTGCGCAGCAGCCCGCGCTTGGTGAGCGCACTGATCTCCCGGGCCACCTGCCCCCGGTTGGTGCTGATTTTGCTGGTCAGGGCCGCGTGTTTGCCACCAGGGACTCGTTCGCCATGGGCTGCATGAAGCGCTCGCCGGTGAGGCTGGCCAATTGCGAGGACTCCAGGGCGAGGACATCGGCCGAACGGATCTGGCCATCCATGGCCGAGAGATCGCCAAAGTGTTCGCCCTGCAGATAATCCCGGAAGGAGACTTCGCGTCCGTGGGCCGAATAGCTGGTGATGCGTACACGGCCCGTGAGCAGAAAGAAGACGTCGTTGCCGGTCGATGAGCGCGCGAACACCGGCGTCTTGGCATCAACATGGCGCCACTCGCAGGCTGCAGCGATGCGCTCCAGGCAAGCGTGGTCCAAGCCCTCGAAAAGTGGGATCTGGCGCAAGGCCAAGCTGGAACGGAAGGTGGAAGAGGGCATGGAAAGCGCAGGCGCGGAAATGGAGCCCGCGGCCACTATGGACAGGCATGCTCGGGCTTGCCGGTGCGCGGGCGCTCCCAGCCCCTGGACGTCTTTCATGTCGTGTGCCCGGCGGAGCACTGGGTGGCGCTGATGCCGGCGTGAGGCGAGCGGCGCCGGGGCACCCGTTTTTAGCCGCTAAAAAATCCATGCTGCCCGGATCTGGCGCGCTTTTGCCCGTCGACCAACGCCGCAGCAGGCCTGAGCCGCGCGCCGTCAGGCGAAGAAGGCGCGGCACGAGGTTGAGCATCTTTTCCGCGCATTCCCCCTGCCAGGCGAGGTGGCCTAGCGGAGGCTATTGGATTTTGCAGCCGACTTTCGCGCATGCTCTTTTCATACAGAGAATGCCCAGCTTGTAGACCGACATGCCGGCGTAGTGGATGCCGTCGAAGCCTGTGTCCGAGAGCTCGAACCATCGTCCGTGCAGCTTTCGCATCCAGGCATGGGCGAACCGCCCGGCCCCCATGGCGCTATTCCCGCGAGGGCAGTCCATTGGCCTGGCGGCGTGTCCCCAGCCACACAACGCCCAGCCAGCTGGCCAAGGCCATGCTCGCCAACCAGGCGATGGGTTGCAGCGCGGCCTGCACCGGCGCGCCCAGCTGGTTCAATTGCAGCGAGGCCTTGATGCCCGCGGTGCTGGGCGAGAGCCAGCGCAGCCATTGCAGGGCTTCGGGCAGGGCTTCGACGGGCCAGGTGAAGCCCGCGAGAAAGGCCAGCGGCAGCGAGGTGAACAGCACCACCTGCAGCGCCCGCTCGCGGTTGGCGATCCACCAGCCCAGCAGCGCGGCACAGCCGGCGACCGCGGGCACGAAGACGGCCAGCAGCAACAAGGCCCCGGCCGGGTTGCCGCCGTGCGGGTAGTCCTGCCAGATGAAAATCCAGCCGAAATAGAACAAGCCGGCCAGCCAGCCGGGTACGCACAGGGCCAGCAGGCGCGCCAGCCAGTGGCTGGCGCTGGCATGGGCCAGGCCTTGTTCGCGCCAGGTGCCCACCACCAGGGCCCCGCCCATCAGCAGGGTCTGCTGCAGGATCAGAATGGCCACGGCCGCGACCACAAAGCTGCCATAGCCTTCGGTGGGGTTGAACAGCGCCACGGCCTGCAGATTGACCGGCGCGCGGCTGTCCGCGGCCTGCAGGGCGCTTTGGCCCTTGGCCGTCAGGCGCTTGATTTCAATGCCGGCCGATACCGTGCCGAAGGCCTCGGCAAAGCCGTACTGCACCTGCTTGCTGACCAGCGGATAGGCGCCGTTGGCATACACCGGCACGACCACATGGCTGCTGCGCAGCACATCGCGCTTGAGGTCCTGCGGGATCAGCGCATAGCCCATGACATCGCCGCGCAGCAGGGCCTGGCGGGCCTCGGACTCATCGCCCGTCACCAGCTGCACCGCGATGCGCGGGCTGGCCTGGGCAAAGCGCAGCATCTGCCGCGCCAGGCTGGAGTTGTCCTCGACCACGACCGCGACCGGCACGCGCTGCACCACCTGCGAGCTGTAGAACCAGGGGTAGAAAAAGCCATACAGCAAGGGCGCGCCGCACAGCAGCAGCACGGCGCCCTTGTCGCGCAGCAAGGCCGACAAGCTGTCGCGCCACAGGCGCCAGAATCCAAGGGGCGGCGTATTGCTCATGTTCAGCGCGCGCCCCATTTTTCGGGGTGCTTGAGGCCGCGCAGCAGGCCGGCCGTGCTCACGGCCAGCAGCACCAGCGTGGCCAGCAGCAGGCCGCAGACCACGGGCAGCGAGTGCGCGATCGGCGCGCCCATCTGCCACTGCTCCAGTTGCAGGCGGGCGTAGTGGGTGTAGGGCATGGATTCGGCCCAGTCGCGCGCGCCCGTGCCCATGGCCAGCAAGGGGAAGCTCACGCCGCTGAAAGCGAAGGCCGGCGCCGACAGCAGGCCCGCGCCCGACAAGGCCGTGCGCAGCGACAGCGTGACCGCGGCCAGCGCCGCGCCCATGGCCAGACTGAGCAGTACCAGGGCCGCCAGGGCCACGGAAATCCAGGCCATGCTGCCGGCCACGGTCCAGCCGCGCACTTCGGCCAGGTACAGCAGGCAGGCCTGGGCGCTGGCCCACAGCAGCGCGGCGGGCAGCAGCAGCTTGCCAGCCAGGGCGCCCAGCACCTGCAGCGCGCCCGCCGGCCGGCCCGCGGGCCGCAGCCACTGGCCTACGCTGCGGTCGCGCAGCTCGCGGCCCACGGACCAGGCGCCGGCGGTCATGGCCAGCACATGCAGCAGCGCCGGCACCAGCGCGGCCGTGAGGAATTGCTCGTAATTGGTGGAGACATTGAACAAGGCCAGCAACTGCGTGCGGATCGGCTCCATGCGCACTTGCAGCGCCTGCTGCGGATCGCCGCGTTTGGCGCGGGCCTGCATTTCCACGCCCGCCGAGAGCGTGCCCACCACCTGTTTCAGGTCGCGTTGCAGCAAGCTGGACGCCGTGCCCAGCTGGGCGTTGTGCAGCAGGGTCACGGTGGCGCTGCCGCCGCGCTTGACGTCGCGCATCGTGTCGGCCGGGATGTGGACCACGCCGTAGACTTCCATGCGCTGCAGGGCATGGGCTGCTTCCTGGGCGTTCTGCACCGCGGCGCGCACTTCCAGCCCGGGAGTGGCCTGCAGCATGCGTTCGAGCTGGCGCGACAGCGCGGAGTGGTCTTCATTCCAGACAGCGATCGGCAGCCGGTAGGGCTGGCCGGAGGAAAAAATCCAGCACAGCAGCGCCATGGCCAGCAGCGGCACCCAGCTCACCATGGCCGCATCCCAGGGGCGCGCGCGCAGCAGCTGCCACTCGCGGCGCAGGCTGCGCAGCATGCTCACGCGCCGCCTTCCAGGATCACCGACATGCCGGGGCGGGCCCCTTCTATGGGCTGGACGGGGCGCGCGCGCACTTCGAACGTGCGCGCATCAAAGCCCTGGCTGCCGCGCGTGGCGCGCCAGGTGGCGAAGTCGGGCAGCACGCCCAGGTAATGCACTTCGAATTCGGCACTGCGGCCCAGCGCAGGCAGGCGGGCGGTGAACTTGCTGCCCACGGCAAAGCGCTGCAGGAAATCCTCGCGCACATTCAGCACCACCCACTGGTCTTGCAGGTTCACCACGCTGACCACGGACACGCCCGCGGGCGACAGCTCACCCACCTTGGCCAGGATATTGGCGACTTCGCCGCCGACGGGGCTGCGCAATTGGGTTTCGGCTTCGGCCGCGCGGGCTTCGGCGATCACGCCATCCACCTGGCGCACCTGGGCCTCGGCCGCGGTCTTGTCCTCGGGTCTGGCGCCGCTGGCGACCATGTCGTACTGGGCACGGGCCGCCTGGGCCTGCGCGGCGGACGCGCGCCAGTTGGTCTGGGCTTCGTCGCGCTTCTGGGCCGCCACCAGGCCCTGGTTGAACAGGCTTTGCACCCGGTCATACGAGGTCTTGGCCAGCTCGGCTGCCGCCTGGGCGCGCTGCCAGTTCTGCTTGGCCATCTCCACTTCCTGCGGGCGCGCGCCGTTCTGGGCTTTTTGCGCCACCGCCTGGGCCGCGGCCTTGGCCGCCTCGGCCTGGGCCAGCTTGGCCTGCACTTCGGGGCTGTCCATTTCGATCAGCAGATCGCCTGCCTGGATTTTCTGGCCTTCGCGCACATGCACCTTGCTGATGCGGGCCGTGACCTTGGGGGCAATGTCGACTTCACGGGCTTCCATCTGCCCCTGGAAATACGGGGCCGGCGGCTGCGCGCCTTTCCAGAAGCCCCAGACGATGAACAGCAGCACGGCCGCCGCGACCACCAGGGCCAGCCATGTGCCCAGGCGCGCAGGACGGGCGGGCGGTGGGGTGGGAGAGACAGCGGGAGTGGAAGGAGGCAGGGGCGTATTCATGGAGCGTCAGCGGTGATTTGGATGTCGGCACGGGCCATGTATTGGGTGAATTGCTCGGTCTGGCCCGTGCTTTCCAGCAGGGCGGCCAGTGACTGCACATACTGGTGGGCGGAGGAGGCGCGTTCGGTCTGCACCTTGACCAGATTGAGCTGGGCATCGATGAGATCCAGCGTGGTGCTGGTGCCTTCCTTGAGGCCGGCGGTGCGCAGGCGCAGCAGCTCACGCGCCAGGTCTTCCTGGGCCTGGCCGGACAGGTACTGGTTGCGGGCTTCCTCGACCGCGAGCCAGTTCTTTTCGACCAGCAGGGCGATGTCCGAGCGCACCTGGGCATCGGTCAGCTTCGCCTGGTCCACGCTGCGCTGGCCGGCCGCGGCGAGTTTGTCACGGTCTATGCTGTCCCACAGCGTCCAGCGCACGGCCATGCCGGCGACCCAGTTGGGTTTGCCGGTGTTGTTGACTTCGCGCAGCCCGAAGGCCAGGACCTGGGGTTTGCGCAGCGCTTCAGAGGCCGCATGCAGCGACTGCGCCTGCAACTGCTTGGCCGCGACCTTGGACAGGCCCGGGTGGTGCTGCTGTGCCGCCTCCATGAACAAGGCCAGATCCGGCAGCGGCTGGCTGCTGACGAACAAGGCCGAACTGGGCTGTATGTCGGCCGTGGCGTGCACGGTGCGCGCCAGCGCGCTGCGGGCCAGGCGGGCGGTGTCGCGTGCCTTGAGCCACTGCTGGTTGGCATCGGCCAGCGCCGCGCCGGCCTGCAGGCGCTCGACGCGGGCGATCACGCCGGCCTGCAGCATGCGCTGGGCGGCGTCATCGTGGGCGCGCACGCCTTCGAGCGCGCGCAGGCGCAGCGCGGCGGCACGCTCGGCCAGCTGCGTGCTGAAGTAGCGCTGCACCAGCAAGGTGTTGAGCTTGTCGGCGTCGGTGGCCGCATTCGCCAGGGCCTCGTCGGCCAGACCGTCGAGCTCGCCGCGCACCGCATCCGACAATCCGCCCATGTACACCGGCCATACGGCGGAAAGATGGGCCGAGGTCACCGTATCCTTGCGCTGCAGGTTGTAGTTGCTGGGCAGCGAGGGCAGGCTGGAGATGATGCCGCCGATCGGCGGCGGCAACTGGCCTACGGCGCCGGCCAGCGCACGACGGGCCGGGTCCAGGTCGATATCGGCATTGGCCGCATAACGAAACGCCAGGCCGGTGACGGCCAGGGACGGCCCGCCCAGGCCTTGCATGCCTTCGCGGCGCAAGCGCGCGCTGTCCACAGCCATGCGTGATGCCGCCAACTGGTCGGAGTACTGCAGCAGCGCCGCATGGGCTTGCGCGAAGCTCAGACCTGCAACGCCCTCGGCGGCCTGCAAGGGCGAGTGCAGGACAAACAGGCAAAGAAGCCATCGGCGCGCGGGAAAGTGGAAGGTCATCGGCTGGTGGTGAGAAAACGTGCGCAAGCACCTCGGGCAATGATCAGGACGAGGATTCGTCCCCAGAGGGTACAGGGACCTCTGGGGTATGCCAAGCATTCAATGGCGGCCGCGCTAGCCGGTGGCGCTGCAATGCGCCAGAAAATCCGTGGCCGCACGGCCCAGTTTTTTCTCGCGGTGCAGCACGATGGCCAGCTTGCGGTAGGCCTTGGGCAGCTGGGTTTGCAGTTCGACCAGGTGGCCGTCGGCCACGCTTTGCTCCACGGCGTAGCGCGACAGACAGCCCAGGGCGTCGCCGGCCGCGACCACGCGCTTGATGGCTTCGTTGCTGCCCAGCTCGAAGCCTATGCGCACCTGCTCCAGGTTCTTGAGCAGCCATTCGTCCGCGGTCTGGCGGGTGCCCGAGCCGTGCTCGCGCAGCACCCAGGTGGCCTGGGCCAGTTGTTCGGCCGTGGCGCATTGGTGGGCCAGCGGGTGCCGGGGCGCCGCCAGTATCACCATCTCGTCGTCGCGCCAGGGCTGGGTCAGCAGGTCGGAATGCGTCTGCGAGCCTTCCACGAAGCCCAGGTCCACGTCCAGCGCGGCGACGGCATCGATGACTTCGCTGGTATTGCCAATGCGCAGCTGGATCTTGCTTTGCGGGTGCAACTGCGTCCAGCGCGAGACCAGGCTGGGCAGCAGGTATTCGCCGATGGTGAAGCTGGCCGCCACGCGCAGCGGCGCGGCGTGCGCGTCGGTGAACAAGTCCTGCATCTGGGCCGCCTGATCGACCAGGGCCTGGGCCTTGGGCAACAGGGCGCGACCGTTCTCGTTGAGCTGCAAGCGCCGGCCTATGCGGTCGAACAGCTCGACGCCCAGCGCGGTTTCGAGTTCGGCCAGCGACGTGCTGGCTGCGGATTGCGAGCGCGCGATGCGATCGGCCGCCGCGCGTGTGCTGCCGCCGCGCGCCGTGGCCAGAAAGACTTCCAGTTGACGCAGGTTCAGGCGCAGGCGCTGGAAGGCTTGCTGATTGGTTTTATCGATCATTGTTAGCTGAATTATGTGCTTTTTTCCTTTATGACTTTTTCGTACTATCAAATGCATAGAGGGACCAGCCCTCCCATGCGCTCTTGCGCCACTGTTTCAAAGAGATTCGCCGTGTCCCATTCCTTGTCCCCCCAGTCCGTTGCGGACATGCCTCCCTCCGGCTTGTTCCAGCGCCTGCTGTACCTGTTTCCTGGCGTCGGCCTGTCGGGCGTGATTGCGATGGCGGCCACGCTGGTGGCCACCTTGCATGGCGGACCCCAGCTGCTGTATGCACTGTTCTTCGGCGTGGCGTTCCACTTCCTGAGCTACGACGCCAAGATCAAGCCCGGCATCGAGTTCTGTTCGCGCGCGGTTCTGCGCCTGGGCGTGGGCCTGCTGGGCGCGCGCATCACGGCCAGCCAGATCATGGGCCTGGGCTGGAGCACGGCGGCCATCGTCATTGCCGCCGTCGTGACCACGCTGCTGTGCGGGGTCTTCCTGGGCCGTGCGCTGGGCCTGAACCGCGCGCAATCCGTGCTGTCGGGCGGTGCGGTGGCGATTTGCGGTGCGTCGGCGGCGCTGGCGATTTCGGCGGTGTTGCCGCGCAACAAGGACAGCGAACGCTTCACGCTGATGGTGGTGGTGACGGTGACCGTGCTGTCCACCCTGGCCATGGTGATTTATCCGTTGATCGCGCGTCTGCTGCACCTGCCGCCCGAGCTGGCCGGCCTGTTCCTGGGCGGCACCATCCACGACGTGGCCCAGGTCGTGGGGGCAGGGTTCATGCTGAACCAGGAAACCGGCGACTACGCCACCATCGTCAAGCTGTTCCGCGTGTCCATGCTGGCCGTGGTCGTGATCGTGGTCTCCAGCCTGTTCAAGCGCCAGCGCGAAGAAAGCGGTGACGCCGCCGCGGGCAAGAAGCAGGCCTTGGTGCCCTGGTTCCTGTGGGTGTTCGTGGCCCTGGTGGTCATCAACTCCGTGGGCGCCGTGCCGGCCATGGTGCAGACGGGCCTGAGCGATATTTCGCGTGGCTGCCTGGTCATCGCCATCGCCGCGCTGGGCATGAAGACTTCGTTCCGGCAACTGGCCCGTGCGGGCTGGAGGCCTTTTGCGCTGCTGCTGGTCGAAACGCTGTGGATGGCTGGCTTTGTACTGGCGGCGATTCTTTTGCGCCCGTGAGCCGTTTCTCGTTGTCACAGACCGTTACCATCGGCCGCTTGTCATTGATTAGAAAAAGGAGACCCACATGTCCATGCATAACCCACAAACCACTCCCGCATTGCCCGCAGCCCTGAGCCGCCGCCACCTGCTGGTGGGGAGCGCAAGTGCCCTGGCCACGGTCGGCTTGTCGACCTGGAGTTCCGGCGCGGCGGCACAGGCCAAGCCATTGCCCGCGGCCTTCTCCTGGAAGGACGCCAGCAGCGTCATCGTGCACAGCGGCACGACCATCGAGACCAAGCGCAGCGCCTTTGGCACCAGCGTGATCACGCCGACCAATCAGCTGTACATCCGAAACAACCTGCCTACGCCCGATGCGTCCATCGTGGCCAACCGCGATGCCTGGGAGATCAGCATCGAAGGCGTGGGCAAGCCACGCACGGTGACGCTGCGCGAACTCAAGACCATGGGCCTGGAAACCGTGGCGATGGTGCTGCAGTGCTCGGGCAATGGCCGTGCGTTCTTCCCCAGCAAGCCCAGCGGCACGCCCTGGACCGTGGGTGCGGCCGGCTGCGTGGTCTGGAGCGGCGTTCCGGTGCGTGCGGTGGCCGAGGCCCTGGGCGGCCTGGAACGCGGCATGCGCTTCCTGACCGGCACCGGCGGTGAAAAGCTGCCTGCCGGCCTGGATCCCAAGAGCATCATCGTCGAGCGCTCGGTGCCCGTGTCGGCCATGGGCGACGCCCTGCTGGCCTGGGAAATGAACGGCGAGCCGATTCCGCTGGCCCACGGCGGTCCGCTGCGCCTGATCGTGCCCGGCTACACCGGTGTCAACAACATCAAGTACATCAAGCGCCTGGCCTTCACGCTGCAGGAAACCGATGCGAAGATCATGTCGCACGGCTACCGCATCTCCCCACCCGGCGGCAAGGGCGAACCCAACCAGCCTTCGGTGCAGGAAATGACCGTCAAGTCCTGGATCAACTTCCCCGCGCCCGACAGCGCGCCGCTGCAGCAGAGCCGGGCGCAGATTGCGGGCGTGGCCTTTGGCGGCATGCATGCCATCAAGCGCGTGGAAGTCTCCATCGACGGCGGCAAGAACTGGAAAGAGGCGCGCCTGGTGGGCCCCGATCTGGGTAAGTACGCATGGCGCCAGTTCGTGCTGGACGCACGCCTGACGACCGGCCAGCATGTGCTGGTCAGCCGTGCCACGGACGCCTGGGGCAATGTCCAGCCCGAGCAGCGCATGGAAAATGCCGCCGGCTACAACAACACCAGCTGGGCCGACCATGCGGTGACGGTGAACGTGGGCTGAGGCCCGCGCGGTTGAGCTTTCCCCATAACAACAAGTGATTGAAGCGAGTTTCCCCATGAAGATGAATGTGCGACAAGCGGCCCTGTGCCTGGGTTTTGTGATCTGCCTGCCGGCCATGGCCGCCGGTGATGCAGCCCAGTTCGATGCGGGCAAGGCGCTGTTCTCGCAAAACGCCGTGCCCGCCTGCGCGCTGTGCCATACGCTGGCGGATGCCGACGCCAGCGGCGCTGTCGGCCCCGTTCTGGACGACCTCAAGCCCAACGCCCAGCGCGTGGCCAAGGCGCTGCGCGACGGCATCGGTCAGATGCCTTCGTACGCGGCTAGCCTGAGCGAAGCGCAGATCCAGGCGCTGGCGCACTACGTGTCCAAGGCCAGCGGCGGCGCGAAGTAAGGGCCGGCCCCCAGGGGCCGTTCCGGCAAAAAAAAGGAGCGCACGATGCGCTCCTTTTTTCGTTGTGGCCTGCGGCTTAGAACAGCACGCGGCAGCGGATGGTGCCGGGAATGGCCGTGAGTTGCGCCATGGGCACATTCGCCGTGTCCGCGGCGATGTCCATCACCACGTAGCCCAGTTTTTCATCCGTGCGCAGGTATTGACCGGCGATATTGATGCCGTGCTGCGCAAACACCTGGTTGACGGCCGACAGCACGCCGGGCACGTTGTGGTGCACGTGCAGTATGCGTTTTTGCCCGGGGTGGGCCGGCAGCGCCACTTCGGGGAAGTTCACCGCCGAAGTGGTGGTGCCGTTGTCGCTGTACTTGACCATTTTCTCGGCCACTTCCAGCCCGATATTGGCCTGGGCCTCCATGGTGGAGCCGCCGATGTGCGGCGTCAGGATGACGTTGTCCAGGCCGCGCAGCGGCGAGAGGAACTCGTCCTTGTTGGTGCGCGGCTCGACCGGGAACACGTCGACGGCGGCACCGTGCAAGTGACCGGACTGCAGGGCGGCGGCCAGCGCATCGATCTCCACCACGGTGCCGCGCGAGGCATTGATGAGGATGGCGCCGGGCTTCATGGCGGCGATCTCGGCAGCGCCCAGCATCCATTGCGTGGAGGGCAGCTCGGGCACGTGCAGCGTGACGATGTCGCTGACGGCCAGCAGTTCCTGCAGCGAGGCGGCCTGGCGGGCATTGCCCAGCGGCAGCTTGGTGATGACGTCGTGGAACACGACTTGCATGCCCAGGGCCTCGGCCAGCACCGACAGCTGGGTGCCGATGGAGCCGTAGCCCACGATGCCCAGGGTCTTGCCGCGGATTTCGTAGGAATTGTCGGCCGTCTTGAGCCAGCCGCCGCGGTGGGCCGCCGCGCTCTTGGCGGGAACGCCGCGCAGCAGCAAAATGGCTTCGCCCAGCACCAACTCCGCCACGGAGCGGGTGTTGGAATAAGGAGCGTTGAACACCACCACGCCCCGCTGGCGCGCGGCGTCCAGATCGACCTGGTTGGTGCCTATGCAAAAGCACCCCACGGCGACCAGCTTCTGCGCGGCCTGGAAGACCGCTTCGGTCAGCTGGGTGCGCGAGCGTATGCCGACAAAGTGCACGTCGGCGATCTTGCGCTCCAGTTCTTCGGGCGGCAGCGCGCCGGTGACCGATTCGACGTTGGTGTAGCCCGCGTTGTGCAGCAACTGCAGGGCGCTGGGGTGGATACCTTCCAGCAGTAAAAACTTGATCTTCGACTTGTCCAGCGACGTCTTGCTTGTCATTACAGAGTTCCCTTTGCGCAATGTCTCATTAGAGCGGATTCGCGATACCGCTGCGCGCGATAGGTGCAAGAAAGTACCAAGGCCGGTGTTTAAGATCGGCGGCATGAAAATTCGACGTTTCGTCCCGGGCGACGCGCCCGCGCTTTTGGCCGTGTTCTACTCCGCCGTGCACCAGACCGCCGCGCGCGACTACAGCCCCGAGCAACTCGCGGCCTGGGCGCCGGACTACATCGATGGCGCGCGCTGGGCCGAGCACATGCGCGCGCTGCGCCCCTTTGTCGCGGAGCAGGGCGGCCAGATCGTCGGCTATGCCGATGTGCAGCCCAACGGCTATATCGACCACTTCTTCGTCTGCGGCCAGCATGCCCGGCAGGGCATAGGCGCGCGCTTGATGCAGCGCATCCACGCGCAGGCGCAAACGCTGGGCCTGACCGAGCTGACCGCCGATGTCAGTCTGACGGCCCAGCCGTTTTTTGCGCACCACGGCTTCGAGTTGGTCGAGCGCCGCGAGGTGGTGCGCGACGGGGTCACGATTCCCAATGCCTTGATGCGCAAGCGGCTTTAGCCCGCGGCCTTGGCCGCGAACACCAGGCAGGTGGTGGTGCCGTGGGCGTAGAGCTTGCCCATGGCATCGACGATGCGGGCTTCGGCCGTGGCCAGTTGGCGGCCGGTGTGCACGACCCGGCCGATGGCGCGCAGCGGGCCCGTGGCG
Source organism: Acidovorax bellezanensis (assembly GCF_025421555.1). NCBI lineage: Bacteria > Pseudomonadati > Pseudomonadota > Betaproteobacteria > Burkholderiales > Comamonadaceae > Acidovorax > Acidovorax bellezanensis. The sequence goes on along the minus strand of NZ_JAODYH010000004.1, from coordinate 192,379 downwards.
GCGCTCGCCGCGCGCACGATGTTCACGCTCAGCTCGGCTGTGGTGTAGCCGCTGCCCGCGGGCAGCGTGGTGTGCACGGCGCAGCCCAGGGCCGAGTCGAGCATGGTGGCAAACCAGCCGCCGTGCACGCTGCCCATGGGGTTGTAGTGCTTGAGTTGGGGCGTGCCCTGGAAAACAGCCTGGCCGTGGGCGACTTCGATCAGCGCGAAGTCCAGCGTCTGCGCGATGTGCGGGTAGGGCAGGGCGCCAGCCAGCATGGCCTGCATGATCTCCAGGCCGCTCTTGCCCTGTACCTGGGTCAGCGCGGCCACGCCCGGATGCCCGCCGCCGGCCTCCATGTGGTCAACAACGGCTTGCTTTTGCGCTTCCCACTGGGCGGCGGCGTTTTCTGGGGTGGCGGTGTTCATGGTCTCGTCCTTATGGTTGTGGTTGCAATCATTGTATATGCAATTATTTGAGCAGCGCAACCGACACGCACTGCGGCACTCGGCGCTGCCGCAAGACCATGAAAAAGAGGCAGCCGCAGCTGCCTCCGTGGGGCCTCAGGGGGCGGGTCAGTTTTCCAGCGTGATGTTGGCGGCCTTGATCAAGGCGCCCCAACGGATGGGCTCGGCTGCGACGATTTTCTCGAAGTCCTTGCCGTGGGTGCCCGTGGGGACGTAGCCAAAGGAGATCAGGCGCTGGCGCACGCTTGGGACCTGGACGGCGCCGGCGGCCGCCTTGGCCCATGCGGCGACCTGCTCGTCCGAGGTGGTGGCCGAAGTCGCCAGGCCGATCCAGCCCACCAGCTCATTCATCGCCGGGTAGCCCTGCTCGCCGAACGTAGGCACATCCGGGAAACCTTCCGCACGGCTGACTCCCGTGGCGGCCAGGGCGCGCAGCTTGCCGTCCTTGCCCAGATGCTGGCCGGCCGCGCCATAGTCGGCGACCACCGAGTCCACCTGGCGACCCAGCAGGTCGTTGAGCGCGGGCGCCGTGCCCTTGTAGGGCACGTGCAGCAGTTTGACGCCGGCCGTCATGCCGAAGGCTTCACCGACGATGTGGCTGGCCGTGCCCGCGCCGTAGGAGCCGAAGCTCTGCGGCTTTTGCTTGCTCATGGCCACGAATTCCGCCAGCGTCTTGGCCGGATGCTCCTTGTTCACCAGCAGCACGATGGGCGTGGTGCCGATTTGCGCGATGGGCTTGATGCCCTTGACGCTGTCGTAAGGCACTTTCATCAGGTGGGGCACGACCGAGATCGTCGAGCCCAGGATCAGGCCGAAAGTCGGGCTGGTGGCCGGCGCGCGAATCACTTCGTTGAGGGCCAGCGTGCCCGATGCACCCGGCTTGTTCTCGGGCACGATGGTGGCATTGAGCGTCTTGCCCATTTCGATGGCGACGGCGCGGCCCAGGGTGTCGGAGCCACCGCCGGGTGCCAGGGGCAGCAGCATGCGGATGGTCTTGGCCGACTGGGCCGCGGCCATGCCGGGAAGCATGCCCAGGCTGCTGGCGGCCATCACGGCCAGGGTGGTCTTCAGAACGATGCGCTTGGAATTCATGGTTTGTCTCCTCGTTGTGTTGTCGGTGAATGCGGGACTCAGGCGCGGTTGGCGATGAGTTGCCCGGTGGATTGGCACGCAGCAAGGTACTGCTGGGTCAATCCATCAATGAAATGGCCTACGGGCTGGACCGATTGGATGGCGCCAATGCCATGGCCGCAGCCCCAGATGTCTTTCCAGGCCTTGGGCTTGACGCGGTCCGCGCCCCAGTTCATCTGGCTGGCGTCGCCCGTGGGCAGGTTGGCGGGATCGAGGCCGGCGCGCTCCATCGAAGGCTTGAGGTAGTTGCCGTGTATGCCGGTGATCAGGTTGGTGTAGACCACATCGTTGGCCGCGCTTTCCACGATCATCTGCTTGTGGCCTTCGACGGCATTGGCCTCTTGCGTGGCGATGAAGGCCGAGCCCATATAGGCCAGGTCCGCGCCCATGACCTGGGCCGTGAGAATGGCGCGGCCGCTGGACAGCGAGCCCGACAGGGCCAGCGGGCCGTCAAACCAGGCGCGGATCTCCTGGATCAGCGCGAAGGGCGACTGCGCGCCCGCGTGGCCGCCGGCTCCGGCGGCGACGGCGATCAGGCCGTCGGCGCCTTTTTCTATGGCTTTCTTGGCGAACTTGTTGTCGATCACGTCATGCAGCACGATGCCGCCCCAGGCGTGCACGGCGTCGTTGATTTCCTTGCGCGCGCCCAGCGACGAGATGACGATGGGCACCTTGAACTCGGCGCAGACCTGCATGTCGTGCTCCAGCCGGTCATTGCTCTTGTGCACGATCTGGTTGACGGCAAACGGCGCGGAAGGCTTGTCGGGGTGCTGGCGGTCGTATTCGGCCAGCTCGGTGGTGATGCGCGTCAGCCAGACTTTCAGCTGCTCGGCCGGCCGGGCGTTGAGCGCCGGAAACGAGCCCACGATGCCGGCCTTGCACTGGGCGATGACCAGCTCCGGCGTCGAGATGATGAACAAGGGGGCTGCGATCAAGGGCAGGCGCAGCTTGTCTTGAAGAATGGAAGGCAAGGCCATGGATGTTTCCTGGTGGGGTCAGATGCGGCGGTCGGCGTCGGCCCAATAAGGCGCGCGCAGCAAGCGCTTGAAAATCTTGCCGGTGTCTTCACGCGGCAGGCTGTCGTGAAAAGTGATCGTTTGGGGGATCTTGTAGTTGGCGATCTGCTCGCGCAAACGCGCCTGGAGCGTGGCCGGCGCCAGCGTGGCACCGGGCTTGAGCTGCACGGCTGCGGCCATGGCCTCGCCGAACTCCGCATCGGGAATGCCGAACACGGCCACGTCACTGACTTCGGGCATGGTCATGATGCAGGCCTCGACTTCCGCCGGGTAGATGTTCACGCCGCCGGAAATCACCATGTCGGACTTGCGATCACAGATGAACAGGTAGCCGTCTTCGTCCATGAAACCCATGTCGCCCAGCGTGACCAGTCCGTCGCGGCCGATTTTCTGTCGGTCGTCCTCGCGGCCGATATAGGTGAAGTCCGGCATGGCCGGCTGGCGCACATAGATCAGGCCGATCTCTCCGCGCGGCAGCTCCTGGCCGTCGTCGCCGACGATGGACAGCCTGGCGCTGCCCAATGCCTTGCCCGCGGAGCCGGGCTTGGCCAGCCATTCCGCGGAGGTGATGAAGGTGGTGTAGCCCGCCTCGCTGGAGCCGTAGGCTTCGGTGATGATGGGGCCGAACCAGGCGATCATGCGCTGCTTGAGGTCGCGCGCGCAGGGCGAGCCGGTGGACGACACCTGTAGCAGCGAACCGAGGTCATGGCGCGCGCGCACTTCGGCGGGCAGGGCCAGCAGCCGCTGGTACATGGTGGGCACCAGATAGGCATGGGTCACGCGGTGCTGTTCTATCAGCTGCAAGGCCTGCTCGGCCTTGAACTGGGGCTCCAGCACCAGGGTGGCGCCCACGGCGCAGGCATGGGAGACGAAGGACAGCGTGGCGCTGTGGTACATCGGGGCGCTGAGCATGGCCACCGACTCGGCGGTGGTGCCATACACCGCCTTGGGCACCAGCACGGCCTCGGCATCGGCCTGGGCCCGCAGCTCGGGCGCGACCGGCAGGCGCCGCACGCCCTTGGGCTTGCCGGTGGTGCCCGAGGTGTAGACCACGGCGTTGAAGGGAATGCGCTGGCTGTCGGCCAGGGCCGCGCCCTCCAGACCTGGCCAGGCCGCGGTGGGGGCGCCGGGCGCTTCGTGCAGCGGCACCACCAACTGCTGGACCTGGGCCGGAATGCCGGCGTGAATCACGTCCAGCAGATCTTCGTGCACCACCAGCACCTGGGCTGCGCTGTCCTGCAGCAGGAAGGCTACTTCGCCGGCCTTGAAGTGCCAGTTGATGGGCACCAGGTAGACGCCGGCGCGCCGGCAGGCAATGATGGTGGCCACATAGCTGGGGCTGTTCTTGAGCATGGCCGCGACCGTGCCGCCTTCCTGCACGCCCATGGCATGCAGGCTGTGGGAGATACGGTCCGCCAACAGCGCGATGTCCGCCGGGCTCCAATGCGCGTCCCCAAAGATCAAGGCTGGATACATTTGTGCTCCGATTTCGCCGCCACCGTTAAATTGAACAGTGTTCAGTTTAGCCGCTTAAAAGACGCAAAAGCAGGCTGGGGAACCTAGGGAAAGCCCCCGGTATTGTGGGAAATCAGAGCGCAGTGCCGTTGCACAGTAGCCGTTTTCTGTCTCACTCTATGCGCAGTCCCGCGATCGCCGCCAGGCAAAACTGGGTCATGGAATCCACCTGGTGGTCCAGCGTGCGGGACTTGCTGGCCTTCATGGGCGGCGGGCAGCGGTGCACGCGCAAGATGGCCAGACCGTGGATGGACGACCAGACCATTTGCAGCGCGTCGGCCGCGGGCATGGCGCAGTGCTCGGGCGGCGGCAGCAGGGGGTGCACCACGTCACAAAAGAACTGAAACGACACCCTGCCTTGCGCCACCAACTCCGGGTAGCGCGTGCGCTTGCCCAGGCTGGGGCCGAACATCAGCTCGAACAGCGGTCCATTGGCCTGGGCGAACTCCATATAGCTGCGCACCACGGCATGCAGCCGGCCCGGCAGATCGTCGGCGGGCACCTGCGCCAGGCAGTGGCGGCGCAGCGCGATCAAGTCCCTGAAGCCCTGCGCGGCCATGGCGGCCAGCAGACCTTCCTTGTCGCCAAAGTGGTGCGAGGGCGCGCCCACGGAGACGCCGGCGGATTTGGCAATCTGCCGCAGGCTCAAATGGTCCAGGCTGACTTCACGCAGCTGCTCTATCCCCCAATGGACCAAGGACTCCCGCAGATTGCCGTGGTGCCACTGTCCTTGCGGCTTCACGCTGGGCGCGCTCGATGTCTCGACAAGCATTCTGACTCCTTCACATACCCGCGCATTAGAACCGATAGGGCGGGGCTTGTGCGGCAGTTTGAAGGCCGGTCCGTCCAGCCGGCCTCAGTGGGCGCGGCCGTAAAGCGTGACGACGGTGGCGCCGCCCAGACCGGCGTTGTGCTGCAGGGCGATGCGTGCGTTGTCCACCTGCCGGTCCTCGGCGCTGCCGCGCAGCTGGTGCGTGAGCTCGAAGCACTGGGCCAGGCCTGTGGCGCCCAGCGGATGGCCTTTGGACAGCAGCCCGCCCGAAGGATTGACGACCACCGCGCCGCCGTAGGTGTTGGCGTCGGCCCGCACAAAAGCTTCGCTTTCGCCTTCGGCGCAAAAGCCCAGGGCTTCATAGCTGAGCAATTCGTTCTGCGTGAAGCAGTCGTGCAGTTCACACACATCGACGTCCCCGGGGGCTACGCCGGCGGCCTCATACACCTGTCGGGCTGCGTCGCGCGTTGCGTCATAGCCGACGACGGCGCGCGCCGTGCCGTCGGCGAAAGTCCCTGGCTTGTCGGTGGTCAGCGACTGGGCCAGGATGCGCACGGCCGGATTCAGGCCCAGTTTCTGCGCAAGGCGCCGGCTGATCAGCAGGGTGGCGGCTGCGCCGCAAGTGGGCGGGCAGGCCATCAGGCGGGTCATCACGCCGGGAACGATGGCCGCCGAAGCCAGGACTTCCTCGGGCGTGACTTCGCGGCGAAACAAGGCCAGGGGATTGCGCGCGGCATGGCGGCTGGCCTTGGCGCGGATCCTGGCGAAGGTTTCCAGCGAAGTGCCGTGGCGCTGCATATGCTCCTGGCCCGCGGCCGCGAAGTAGCGGATGGCCATGGGCAGCACCGCGTGGCCGAAAGTCTGTTCGACCACCTCGTTGAAACGGTCCAGCGGGTCGGGTCTGTCGTTCCAGTGGCTTTGCAGCGCACCCGGAGGCATCTGCTCGAAGCCTACGGCCAGCACGCAGTCCGCGGCGCCGCTGGCGATGGCCTTGCGCGCCAGGTACAGGGCGGTGGAGCCCGAGGAACAGTTGTTGTTGACATTGATGATGGGTACGCCGGTCATGCCGACCTCGTACACGGCGCGCTGGCCGCTGGTGGAGTCGCCATAGACATAGCCGGCATAGACTTCCTGCACGGCGTCATAGGCCAGTCCCGCGTCCTGCAGCGCCTGGCGGATCGCATGGGCGGCCATCTCCGGGTAAGGCAGGTTGTCGCCGGGTTTCCTGAACGGGGTCATGCCGACACCGGCCACCAGAACTTCGTTTTGCATGGGGTTTCCTTCTCGAAAATGGAGGGGCAGGGCCGCAGTTCAGGAGACCATCCGCTCCTGGTCTTGCCAGTACTGCTTGCGGACTTCCTTCTTGAGCACCTTGCCCACGCTGCTGCGCGGCAATTGCGCGACGATTTCCACATCCTTGGGCGCCTTGACGCTGCCCAGGCGGTTTTTGACGAACGCGATCAGCTCCTCGGGCGCCAGCGACTGCTGGGGCCGCAGCTCGACCACGGCCTTGACGGACTCGCCCCATTTCTCGTGGGGTACACCGATGACGGCGCAGTCCTTGACGGCCGGATGGGCCATCACCGCGGCTTCGACTTCCGAGGAAAAGACGTTGAAGCCGCCGGTGACGATCATGTCTTTCTTGCGGTCGACGATGAACAGAAAGCCCTGGTCGTCGAAGTAGCCCACATCGCCTGTGCAGTGCCAGCCGTGGCGCTGGACTTCGGCCGTGGCTTCGGGGTTCTTGTAGTAGCCCCGGGTCACGATGTCGCCCTGGGCCACGATTTCTCCCACGGCGCCCGCTTGGGTGAGCAGTTGGCCGTCGTCGTCCATGATGGCCACGCGCGTGAAGGGAAAGCGCCGCCCCGCGCTCAGCAGCCGCTGGCGCGGCGCCACCTGGCCGTCGATCAGGTGGTCTTCCAGCGTGAGCACGGAAATGGCGCCGGGCACTTCGGCCTGGCCGTAGATCTGCAGCATGACGGGGCCGAAGACGTCGATGGCTTCGGCCAGCTTGTCGGGCGACATGGGCGCGGCGCCATACATCAGGTAGCGCAGGGCGGAGAAGTCGAACTCACGCACATTGGGCTGGGCCAGCAGGGTGTAGATCACAGTGGGCGGCAGGAACAGCATGCTGACCCGCTCCCGGGCGATGACCTGGAGCAGGTTTTGCGGGTCGATGCCGTCCATCAGCAGCACGCGCGCGCCCCGCGCCATGAAGGGCAGGGACACCAGCCCCGCCGTGTGGGTGATGGGCGCCGCGGCCAGCACCGTCATGCGCCCGGTGATCTGCATCACCGACATGTGGTTGGCAAAGGTGGTCATCACGTTGCGATTGCTCAGCATCACGCCTTTGGAGCGGCCCGTGGTGCCGCCGGTCCCCATGATCATGGCCAGGGCCTGGGGATTGGGGGGGGAGGAGAACATGTCCCCCGAATGTCCTTGGATGAGGCGGTTCACCGACAGATCGGGTCCGGCGGCGTCCTCCAGTGCAATGAAGTGCTGGATGCGCGGGAGCTTGGCGCGGATGGCCGCCACCTGGTCGGCGTAGTGCGCCTGGTAGAACAGCACGTCGCAGTCCATGTCCTGCAGGAACTCGAGGTTGCTGTCCGCGCTGTTGCGCGCATTGACCGGCAGCCACACGCCCTGGGCGCGCAGAATGCCCAGCAGCGCGGTGAACGCCGTGCCGGCGTTGCCGCTGAGCACGGCGCCATGAAAGCCCGGCGGCAAGCCCAGGGCCTGCAGCCCGCGGGCGATCTGGCAGGTCAGGGCGCCGGCCTGGGCATAGCGGATGGCGGGGGCGTCGCTGCCGCAGTCGGCAAAGCAGGGCGCATCGGGGTGGCTGGTGACGCCGGCGTCGAAGAAGTCGATCAGATTCATGGCTGTGCGGGGTTCAGGCCTTGGCCGATTGGGCGACGACTTGCTCGATCTTGGTGATCAGGCCCGGGTTGATGCTGGCTTTCCACTTGTCGTAGGGCGTGCGGACCACGGCTTTCCATTCGGCCATTTCCGTGGCCGTGGGGATGTAGACCTCGACGCCCTGCTGCTTGAGCAGCTCGTCGCTGGCCGCGCTCTTGCGCACCAGCCGTGTCAGCTCGGCGGCCGCATCCTTGGCCGCACCGCGCACGATCTGCTGGTCTTCGGGGGTCCAGGTCTTGAACACCGGGTTGGCCACGGCGAAGTGGATCAGCTCGTTGATGGCGTTCCAGCGGGAGATGTACTTCTGGCCCAGGCTGGGCACCTTGTAGGCCTGCACCTGCTCCAGCGTCAGCATCAGTCCGTCCACGGCGCCCGAGGCCAGCGCGGACTGGGCATCGGCCCAGGACATGCTGGTCGGGTTGGCCTTCATGGCATTCATGATGTCCTGCTGCATGGGCGAGGCCACGACGCGGATCTTCATGCCCGCGATGTCGCGGGGCTGGGCGAGGCGGTGCTTGGCGTTGATCAGCTGCATATTGCCGTACTCGCCCGAGGCCAGAGGCTCTATGCCGGCGCGGCGCATGATGGCGTAGAAGTCCTGGTTCAAGGCATCGGAGGCCAGCACGGCATCCACGGCCTTGGCGTCGGGCATGAGATAGGGCAGGGAGAAAGCCGCGAAATCCTTCACCGTGCCCGACCAGTTCACGCAGGGGCCGACCAGCACATCGATGGCGCCTTGGCGCAGCGCCGAAAGTTCGCGGTCCTGGGCGCCTTGCACCAGGCTGGAGCCCGGATACAGCCGCAGATTGATGCGCCCGGCCGTGCGCTCGCGCACCAGCTTGGCGAACTGCTCCGCGCCCGCGTGCCAGGCCGTGCCCGGGCCGACGACGAGCGACAGGCGGTACTCGCTCTTGTAGCTGCTTTGCGCACGCGCAAGCGGGGCGATGCCGAGGCCGGCGAGGCAGGTGCTGGCGAGCAGATGGCGACGTTGGATCATGGGGCTGGTCTCCGGTGAGGGTTGTGGAAGGGGATGAGGGGAAATGGTCAGTAACCGACCGCCTTGGGCAGCCACAGGGCGATCTGCGGCCAGGCGAGCACGGCGGCGATGGCCAGGGCAAAACTCAGCATGAACCAGCCCACCCAGGGCAAGGTTTTCTCTATCGGCACGTTGGCCAGGCGGCAGGACACCAGCAGGTTGACGGCCAGCGGCGGAGTGAACTGTCCCAGGGCGATGACCATGGTCACCAGCACGCCGAACCACACCGGGTCCCAGCCGTAGAACTTGATCAAGGGCAGCAGCAGGGGCAGGAACACCATGAACACCGAGACGCCATCGAGGAACATGCCGATGAGCTTGAGCACGATCAGCACGACGATCAGCGTGCCTATGGGTCCCAGGCCCAGCGCGCGGAACCAGTGGACGATGGGGTCGGCCAGGCCGATGGTGTTGATGCAGTAGGCAAACACGCCGGCGAAGCCCAGGATGATCATGATCACCGCCGAGACGCGCACGCTGTCGACGAAGATGTCGTAGAGGTCTTGCAGTCCTATGGTCTTGTGGATGCACAGGCCGATGAACAGCACGTAGGCCGCAGCCACCACGGCCGCTTCGGTCGGCGTGAACCAGCCGGCGCGCATGCCGCCCAGGATGAGCACGGGAGTGACCAGTCCCCAGCTGGCTTCGCGCAGGCTTTTCCAGAACGGCGGGCGCGGCAGCTGTGCTTCGGCGGCGCCGAAGCCGTGGCGCCGGGACAGCCACCAGGCGGGCACGATCAAGGCCACGCCCGCCAGCACGCCGGGCAGCATGCCGGCGGCGAACAGCTCGGGCAGGGACACGCCCGGCACCATGATGCTGTAGATCACGAAGGCCAGCGACGGCGGGATGAGGATGTCGGTGGCCGTGGCCGAGCCGATCACCGTGGCCGAGAAGGCTGGTGGATAGCCGGCACGGCGCATGGCTTCGATCATCACGCCGCCGATGGCGGCCGCCAGCGCGGCGCCCGAGCCGGAAATGCCGCCCAGCAGCATGGCCACGCAGATGGCGACGATGGGCAGCATGCCCGGGCCGCGGCCCAGCACGGCGGTGGCGAAATTGACCATGCGGGTGGCCACGCCGGAGCGGTCGAAGGCACAGCCGACGAGCACGAACATGGGCAGGGCGAGCAGCGGGTACTTGGCGATGCTGGCGTCAAAGCTTTGCTGCAGGGTGAACAGCCCGAACCAGGGCATGTCGCCGCCCATGAGCATGACCACCGCCGAGCCGGCCAGACCCATGGCAACGCCAATGGGCACGCCCGCCAGCATCAGCGCGAGGAAACCGACGATGAGAAAGCTGCCGATCACGCTGCCTCCTCGGCCTGCAAGGCCTTGGCATTCGCCTGGCGCCAGCCGTTGACCAGGGCGCGCAGCACGACGATGAAGGCCAGCAGCGGCATCCAGGCCGTATACCACCAGCGCGGCACGCCGAGCCCGGTCGTGGTCTCGCCGAACTCGAACTCGGACCAGGCCGTGCGCACCAGCAGGACCATGAGCAAGGCAAAGAGTGCGGCGGTGCCTCCGGCCGACAGGGCTCCCAGCCATTGCCGACGGCGCAGGGAGCCGCGGGCATAGAAGAACTCGATGCGAATGTGGGCATCCTGGGCCGCGGCGATGGCCGCGCCGGCCAGCGTCATGACCACCAGCAGAAAGACGGAGATCTCTTCGGTCCAGGCGAAGGACTGGCTGCTGAAGTAGCGGATCAGCACGTTGGTCAAGGTGATCAGCACCAGCGCCGCCATGACGGCCACGCCGATGACTTCTTCCACAGGGCGGCCACTCCAAGGCCTGCGCGGGCGGCCGCTGGAGGAAGGGGGGCCGGTAGGATCATCGGCGGTGGCGGCGGTCTTGTGCATGTCGTCTCCTTGGTACCATTGCATCTTTGTTGGTACCCATTGGACGACTCGATTGGTACCAAGTCAATGCATTTGGTACCGTTATTTGCTAGGAAAAACCCCCATGGGAAAAACGCTCACATCCGACGAATTCCTGGATGAACTCACCCAGCTGCTGCTGGCGGAAGGGATCAGCAGCCTGACGGTGGGCGAGATGGCCGCGCGCCTGCACTGTTCGCGCCGGCGGCTCTACGACATCGCGGCGACGAAAGAAGAACTGTTTTGCGTGGCGGTGGAGCGCTTCTTTCGCGGCATCCTGGACGAGGGCGAAGCACTGATCGGCAAGGAACAGGAGTTGACCGCGGCGCTGGCTGCCTACCTCAGCGTGGGCGTGCGCGCGGCCGGCCGCATCAGCGTGCCGTTCCTCAAGGACGTGGAAGATTCCGATCCGGCCCGGGCCTGCTTCGACGCCTACCAGCAGACGCGCACCATGCGCCTGTCCCAACTGGTGGATGAAGGCGTGCGCCAAGGCGTCTTCGTCGCCTGCCACGGGCGAGTGGTGTCGGAACTCATTCTGGGCGCCGCGCTGCGCCTGCGCCGCCCGGCCTTTCTGGCCCAGGCCGATCTGACCATCGAAGAGGCGTTCCAGGAGTTCTATCGGGTGCTGCTGGGCGGTCTGTTGGCGAAGACGCCGGCGCCGGGCGCTGCAGCGAAACGGGTGGGCCTGGAGAAAGCGCCGCCAGTGCCCCCGCTGAAGCCGAAGGGCAAGAATGCAGGCGATGACGATGCCGACAGGATGCTGATGGCGGCCTGGAACCGCAGCTAGTTTCCATTCGGCCCGGCCGGGCCTGGCCGGGCCGGGCCGGTCAAAAGGTCCTGCACCGCCCGGTGCTGGGCAATGCCTTGGCGCTGACGCCGTGGTCGGCCGAGTTATTGCGGCGCCACGCCCACCACGGCCGCCGCAATGCCCCGCCGCGATGGCGCACGCAGGCCGTCGGTTCTGTCCTGGAAGTAGCGCGCCTGGGCAGCGCGCGGCGCGAGTTCCTCCAGGGCCTGGAAGCCCAGCGCTTTGAGCTTGCGCGCCAGGCTGCGGTGAGAGATGTGGTAGGTCCAGGGCTCGCCCAGCGCGCCCACCCGTCGGCCCAGCGCCGATTCGGCCGCCTGGGCTTCGGGCTGGTAGGTGAAGACGATTTCGCTGCCCGCGGGGAACCGCGCCACCAGGCCGAACAAGGCATCGACAGCGACTTCGGTCAGGTACATGGTCACGCCCAGGCAGGAGAAGAAGCTCTGGCGGCTGCTATCCACGCCCGCGGCCTTCAAGCCGTCGGCCAGCGAGGTCTGCTCGAAATCGATGGCGACGAACTCGACGTTGTCGGGAATGGCGATCTGCGCCTGCGCCAGCAGATGGCGTTTTTGCGCCTGCGAGTCCGGGTGGTCGACTTCGTAGATGCGCAGCTGCCGCGCCCAGGCGGGCTGGCGGTAGGCAAAAGTGTCGAGGCCGGCGCCGAGGACGATGAGCTGGGTCGCGCCGCGGGCCACGGCCGCCGCCAGGTGGTCTTCGCAGAAGCGGCTGCGCAGCACGACGTGGGCGCGCAGCTCGCGCAGGGCCGGGGCATGCGGGTCGCCGAGATGGGCGGCCACGGTGCGCAGCATGCTCTCGCCCAGCAGCGGGCCGGAGATGGGGTCGTCGAGGACCTTGGGCTCGCCGTCGACGGACTGGTGCAGCCAACGCAGCGCGGCAACGCCCACGGCGGTGCGACTGGCGCCGCGCGGGGCGGGGACGGGCGCGTCGCTCATCGGGCGCAGGCCGCGAAATGCTCGACCAGCGGCGGCTGGGCAAAGAACGGGCCGACCAGGCCGCGCCACTGGGCGAAGGCGGGCGAATTCCTGAAGCCTTCGGTGTGGTCTTCCAGCGTTTCCCAGTGGATCAGCAGCAGATAGCGTTCGGGCGATTCAATGCCGTGGCGCAGTTCGTAGCGGTTAAAGCCCTTGGCGGGCGCGATGGCCGTGGCGATGCCTGCGCGCACGGCCTGCTCGAATGCGGCCTGCTGGCCGGGCTGGATGCGGATGTCGACGACTTCCAAAATCATGCATAACTCCTTGTGGATCAACAGACATTGCTTCATGCCTCCAGGCCGGCGCGAATTGCTCGGACCTGGACGCGGCAGTCATGCATTCAGCCACAAAAACTCAGACCTGGGTGGGCGCGCCCGGCAGATCCCCGAACACATAGCCTTCCATGGACAGCACGCCATAGGTCACGCCGCCATCGATGACTTCCACGGGCTCGTTCGCGCTGCTGGCCCCGGCGGCGATCAGCAGCGGCAGATAGTGCTCGTCCGAAGGGTGGGCGCGCTGGCTGTGCGGGGCGCCGCGCCAATCGACCAGCGCGGCGTCGTCGTGCGTGACGGCGGCGCGGCGTATCCACTGCACGAATTCATCCACGTAGGCGGCGGGAGCGGCGGTTTCTTTCGGCGTGAACTCGTAGAGGTTGTGGGTCAGGCTGCCCGAGCCCAGGATCAGCACCCCCAGGTCGCGCAGCGGTGCCAGCAGGCGGCCCAAGGCCAGGGCATCGGCGGCGCGCAGTTCCAGGGGCAATGACAGCTGCAGCACGGGCAGGGGCGCGCCGGGCAGCAGGTGCATCAGCGGCACCCAGGCGCCATGGTCCAGGCCCTGATCGTGGACCAGTTCCGCGGGGACGCCCGACCGGGCCAGCAGCGCGGCCACTTCCTGCGCCACCTCGGGTGCGCCCGCGGCCGGGTATTGCAGCGCATACAGCGGCGCGGGAAAACCGCCGAAGTCGTGGACCGTGGCGGGCTGCGCGCTGGCGCCCAGGCGCAGGCCGCGCGTGCGCCAATGGGGCGAGACGACCAGCACGGCGCGCAGCCCGGGCAGGGCCAGCAGGCGCTCACCGACAGCCTGCAGCCGCGGGCCGGCCTGGCCGGGCTCCAGCGCGAACAGGGGGGCACCGTGCGAAACGAACAGGGCGGGGATCTTCATGGCAATTCCTTGGCGTGGGCTGAATGGGACGGCCGCGCTAGTGGGCGGGCATGGAGGTACTTTATTGGGAATGGATCAGGAGATAAACAGCGTTATGCTTCACAGATTGTTTTGAAATTCGAGACTATGGACGTTCTACAAGCCATGAAGACTTTCACGGCCGTGGTCGAGGCCGGCAGCTTTGTCGGCGCCATGGAGGCCACCGGCCTGTCCAAGCCCGCGGTCTCGCGCCATGTGGGCGAGCTGGAAGCGCATCTGGGAACGCGTTTGCTGCAGCGCACCACGCGCCGCCTGTCGCTGACCGGCGAAGGCCAGACCTACTACCAGCGCTGCAAGGAAGTGCTGCAGGCGGTGCAGGAGGCCGAGGCCGAAGTCGGCTCCAGCACCGGGCTGGCCCAGGGGCGGCTGCGCATAGGCGCGCCCCACACTTTCGGCGCCATGTACCTGGCCCCGCTGTGGGGGCAGTTCGCGGCCCAGAACCCGCAGGTGACGCTGGAAATCGTGCTGTCGGACCGCGTGGTCGATCTGGTCGAGGAAGGCTACGACCTGGCGGTGCGCATCGCGCGGCTGCCCGACTCCAGCCTGGTGAGCCGCGCCCTGGCGCGCACGCGCATCGTGCTGTGCGCTTCACCAACCTATCTGGCCGAGCACGGCACGCCGCTCCATCCGCACGATCTCGCGCGCCACGATGTGGTTTCCTACAGCTACTGGTCGGCGGGCGATGTCTGGAGCTTTGCGGGCCCCCAGGGCGAAGTCGCGGTGCGCACGCACGCGCGCATCCACGCCAACAACGGCGACACCTGCCGGGCCGCGGCCCTGGCCCACCAGGGCATCATCCTGCAGCCGGATTTTCTGCTGCACGAAGACCTGCGCAGCGGCGCGCTGGTCGAGCTGATGCCCGAGTTCCGCGCGGCCGAGCTGGGCATCTTCGCCGTCTATCCCACGCGCAAGCAGCTGCCGTTGAAAGTGCGCCGGCTGGTGGATTTTCTGGTGCAGGCGCTGCAGGCGCCGCCCTGGGCAGCTGGCGCGACGGAATGAGCCGGCCGGGCTCCAGGTTTTCCCGCAGTCGGCGGCTTGCGCAGGGCCCGCCCCAGAGGCGCGCGCTGGCTTTGATAGGCCGCATCACAAAGTCTGATTGGACGTTGCCGCCGCTTGTGCCGAGCATGGGCCGCATTACACCAGGAGACAACAATGACCATTCGTCCCTTCTTCAAGGCTGCTGCGCTTGCGCTGGCGTCCATGTCCGCCGTTCTGGCCCAGGCCGGTACCGTGTCGGTGGTGACTTCCTTTCCCAAGGAGTTGACGCAGGCCTACAAGACGGCCTTTGAAAAGGCGAATCCGGACATCAAGCTGGAGATTCTCAACAAGAGCACGGCTTCGGGCGTGGCCTATGTGCGGGAGCTGAGCCCGGGGCAGCGGCCCGACATCTTCTGGGCTTCGGCGCCCGATGCCTTTGAAGTGCTGAGCCGGGGCAAGCTGCTGGAGCCGATTGCCGACCTCGCCAATCCGGCCATGCCCAAGGACATCGCGGGCTATCCGGTGAATGACCCTGACGGCTTCTACCTGGGCCAGGCCCTGGGCGGCTACGGCCTGATGTGGAATACGCGCTATCTGGCGGCCAAGAAGCTGCCGGCCCCGGCCGAGTGGGCCGATCTCGTCAAGCCGATCTACTTCAGCCATGTGGCCGTCAGCTCGCCGTCCCGCTCGGGCACGACGCATTTGACGGTCGAGGCCATACTGCAAGGCGAGGGCTGGGAAAAGGGCTGGACCCAGCTGCTGCAGATCGCCGGCAACTCGGCGGCCATCACCGAGCGCAGCTTCGGCGTGCCCGACGGCGTGAACAACGGGCAGTTCGGCATCGGCCTGGTGATCGATTTCTTCGGCCTCAGCGGCAAGTACTCGGGCTTTCCCGTGGAGTTTGTCTACCCCTCGGTGACGGCGGTCGTGCCGGCCAACATCGCGCTGGTCGCGGGCGGCAAGAACACCAGCGAAGCCCGGCGTTTCATCAGCTTCTCGCTGTCGCGCGAAGGCCAGGAGCTGCTGACGCTGCCCCAGTTGTCGCGTCTGCCGGTGCTGCCGGCCGACAAGATGAAGCTGCCCGCGGGCTACCCCAATGCCCAGGAAGTGGCCAAGCGCGCCAAGGTGAAGTTCGATCCCGACCTGTCGGCTTCGCGCTATTACCTGGTCACGGCCTTGTTCGACCAGATCGTCACTTTCCGCCACAAGGAACTGCAGGCCGCGATGAAGGCCATCCACGGGGCCGACGCGGCCCTGGCCAAGAAGCCCAACGCCGAAGCGGCCAGCCGCCTGAAGCGCGCCCGCGCTCTGGCGTTCACGCCGCTGGTGTCCGAAGCCATGGCCAAGGACCAGAGTTTTCTGGCGCTGTTCACGTCCGACAAGAAGAACGCCGAGACCAACAAGCAGGTGACGGGCGTCGAGGGCGCGTGGAACAGCAAGGCGCTGGATAACTACAAGCAGGCCCGACAGCTGGCGGAAGAAGCCGTCGCCCTGGCCAAGTAAGGCGCAGCATGTCCCGTCTTTTCCATTCGACAAGGCCGGGCGCCTGGCTGGCGGCCGGCCTGGTGCTGACTTTTCTGCTGCTGTTCCTGGTCTTGCCCGTGGCCTGGGTGTTCTTCTCGGCCTTCGTCAACGCCGACGGCAGCCTGACGTTGGGGCATTTCTCGGCCTTCTTCAATCAGCCGCTGATGACGGAAGCCTTCCAGAACAGCCTGTACGTGGCCACGCTGGCCACCATCGCCGCGGCCTTGATCGCCGTGCCGCTGGCCTACTTCACGGTGCGCTTCGAGTTCCGCGGGGCCCTGCTGATCCAGACGCTGGGCGTGCTGCCGCTGATCATGCCGCCCTTCGTCGGCGCGGTGGCCATGCAGCTGATCTTCGGCCGCTCGGGCACGGTGAACCTGCTGCTCGAGGAGCATCTGGGCTTCACGCTGCCCATCATGGAAGGGCTCAACGGCGTGATCTTCGTCGAGGCCTTGCATTACTTCCCCTTCATCCTGCTGAACCTGACCCTGGCCTTGCGCAACATCGATGGCGCCATGGAAGAGGCGGCGCTGAACCTGGGTTGCCGGGGCTGGCGGCTGTTCACGCGGGTGATCTTCCCGCTGGCCATGCCGGGCTTTGTCGCCGGCGCTTCGCTGGTCTTCGTCAAGGTCTTCGACGACCTGGGCACGCCGCTGGTGCTGGGCACGACCAATATGCTGGCCCCGCAGGCCTATCTGCGCATCACCCAGGTCGGCATCGACGATCCGCTGGGCTATGTCACCAGCGTGCTGATGATCGTCTTCTCGATTGCGGCGATGGCCTTGTCGGCCCGGGTGCTCAAGGGCAAGGACTATGCGACCACGCAAAAAGGCGGCGCCAGCATACAGCGGCGCAAGCTCTCGCCCATGGGCTCGTTCGCGGCCTATGCCTGGATTGGCTTCGTGCTGCTGCTGACCCTGTCGCCGCACATCGGCGTGCTGCTGCTGTCGTTCGCCTCGGTGTGGAGCTTCGCGCCCCTGCCCGATGGCTATACCCTGGCGCATTACGGCACGGTGTTCCATGACGCCGGCGGCATGATGACGAACACGCTGCTGTACTGCGGCATGGCGGCCGGCATCGACGTGGTGCTGGGCACGACGATCGCCTACCTGATGCTGCGCACCAGCCTGCCCGCGCGCCAATGGCTGGACTGGCTGGCGACGGCGGCGCTGGCCGTGCCCGGCCTGGTGCTGGCCATCGGCTATCTGCGCTTCTTCCGCGGCGTGGAAGTGCCGGGCACGGACGTGATGCTGACCAGCACCTGGTTCATCATCATGATCGCCTACGCCGTGCGCCGCCTGCCCTATGCCTTGCGCTCGTGCATGGCGGCCCTGCAGCAGGTGCATATCTCGCTGGAGGAAGCGGCCGAAAGCCTGGGCGCGACCAAGATGCGCACCATTCGCCGGGTGATGGTGCCGCTGATGGCGGGCGGCATCCTGGCCGGTTTCGTCACCAGCTTCATCACGGCGGCCGTGGAGCTGTCGGCCACCATCCTGCTGACGTCCTCGCAATCGCAGGCGCCCATGAGCTACGGCATCTACCTCTATATGCAAAGCATTGCCGGGCGCGGCCCGGGTGCGGCGCTGGGGGTGCTGGCGATCCTGGTGGTGGCCATCGGCACCTACGCCTCCCACGTGATCGTGGAGCGCGCCAGCAACCGCTTGCGCCAGCTGCCGGCCGAGGACGAAGCGTCGGGCGCCGATGCGTCGGGCGCCAGTGCGTCGGGCGCCGCCGCGCCGGTGGGCAAGACCGTGCCGGCGACCGCCTGAGCCGCAACCGTCAAAAGAAATGGGAGCAGACCAATGAAAAAAATCAGTGTTCAGTGCCAGGGCATACGCCTGGCCTACGGCAGCAACGAGGTGCTCAAGGACGTCAACCTCGACATCCAGCCGGGCGAGTTCTTTGCCCTGCTCGGGCCTTCGGGCTCGGGCAAGTCCACGCTGCTGCGGCTGATCGCCGGTTTCAACCAGCACCAGCACGGCCGGCTGCTGATCGATGGCGTCGACGTGACGGGCACGGCGCCCTGGGAGCGCAACATCGGCATGGTGTTCCAGAGCTATGCGCTGTGGCCGCACATGAATGTCTGGGACAACGTGGCCTTCGGCCTGGTGGAGCGGCGCGTGCCGCGTGCCGAGCTGACGCGCAAGGTCCAGGCCGCACTGGAACTGGTGGGGCTGGAGCGCTACGCCAAGCGCCGCCCCAGCCAGCTGTCGGGCGGGCAGCAGCAGCGCGTGGCCCTGGCCCGGACCATCGTCATCGAGCCCAAGGTGCTGCTGCTGGACGAGCCCCTGTCCAATCTGGACAAGTCGCTGCGCGTGCAGATGCGCCAGGAGCTGCTGGCCTTGCAGCGCCGCCTGGGCATCACCACCATTTTCGTGACCCACGACCAGGAGGAGGCCATGACCACGGCCGACCGCATGGCGGTGCTGGACAAGGGCGTGGTGCAGCAGGTGGGCACGCCGCCCGAGCTGTTCGACTTCCCGGGCAACAGCTTTGTCGCCGGCTTCGTGGGCACCATGAACCAGCTGCAGGGCTCGGTGCATTCCCACGACGGCCAAAGCCTGCTGCTGGACGTCGACGGCCTGGGCCGGGTCGAAGTGCCGGCCTCGGAGCGCGCGGCGGTGGGCGGGCGGGCGGTGCTGAGCTTTCGGCCCCATGCCCTGCAGATCGACGCCCAGGCCGTGGCCTCGGATGCGCGCTTCTTCTGGATGGACGGCGTGGTGGAGTCCAGCGAGTTCATGGGCGAAGCCACGCGCTACCAGGTGCGGGTGGGTTCCCAGTCCGTGGCCGTCGACCAGCCGCATTTCGCGGGCCTGGCCAAGTATGCGGCGGGCAGCACGGTGGGCGTGCGGCTGGAGCGCTCGCAGGCGCGCCTGCTGCCGGTGTGAACGGCCGCGTCCTGAGGCTCGGGACGCAAAAATCTCTTTTCTTAGGCAATCACCCGGATGCATGCCGGCCTTGGCTTCGCCGACACTGGGCGACAAGGCTTTTTCTTCCGCAATCCTGGGCAGCGAACAACAACTATGAACCGGGTCAACGTGAAATGCGAGGATTTGCAGCTGTCCTATGGCAATGTGGTGGTGCTCGATGGCGTGACGCTGGACATCGCGCCCGGCGAGTTTTTCGCGCTGCTCGGGCCTTCGGGCTCGGGCAAGTCGACTTTGCTGCGGGTCATCGCCGGCTTCTTGCAGCACCAGAAGGGACGGCTGTTGATCGACGGGCGCGAGCTCAGGGACGAGCCCGCCTGGGCCCGGCGCGTGGGCATGGTGTTCCAGAACTATGCCTTGTGGCCGCACCTGAGCGTGCGCGAGAACGTGGCCTTCGGCCTGGTCGAGCGCCGGCTCAGCCGCAAGGAGATCGATGCGCGCGTGTCCGAAGTGCTCGAGCAGGTCGAGCTGGGCGGCCTGGCGCACCGCAGTCCGCACCAGCTGTCGGGCGGCCAGCAGCAGCGCGTGGCGCTGGCCCGGACCCTGGTGACCCAGCCCCAGGTCTTGCTGCTGGACGAACCCCTGTCCAACCTCGACCGCTCGCTGCGCATACAGATGCGCCAGGAACTGCTCAAGCTGCAGCGGCGCCTGGGCATCACGACGATTTTCGTGACCCATGACCAGAGCGAAGCCATGACCAGCGCGGACCGGATCGCCGTGCTCGACAAGGGCGTGGTCCAGCAGATAGGCACGCCCATCGCCTTGTACGACTACCCCGCGACGCCTTTCGTGGCCCGCTTCGTCGGCACCATGAACCTGCTGCAAGGCACGGTGCGCTCGACCTGCGGGCGTGCCGTGCGCCTGGCGATCGAGGGCTGGGGCGAGATCGTCATCGAGTCCGACGCCGACCTGGCGGCGGGCCGGCGCGCCATGGCCGCGATCCGCCCGCAGACCATACGCCTGGATGTGGCCGATGCGCGGCGGGACGCGCGCTTCTCCTGGCTGCCCGGCAGCATAGAGAGCGTGGAGTTCCACGGCGAGTTCACGCGCTACTGCGTGCAGGTGGGCGAGCATATGGTGTTCGCCGACCAGCCGCACTACGCGGGCCTGTCCAAGTTTCCGGCCGGCGCCAGCGTTTCCATAGGCATAGACCCCACGCTGGTGCGGCTGTACGGTCAATGACGCTGCGTCGCGCCTGAGCCATGGAGCTGTACCAAGTGCGGGCCTTCGTCGCCGTGGCGCGGATTGGCAATGTCACCAAGGCCGCGGAAGCGCTGTGCGTCACCCAGCCCGCGGTCACGGGCCAGCTCAAGAGCCTGGAGCAAAGCCTGGGCGTGGCGCTGTTCGATCGCAGCTCGGGCCGGCTGACGCTGACCCGGGCGGGCGAGCTGCTGCTGCCCAAGGCCGAAGCCTTGCTCGCGGCCAGTGGCGAGTTGAGCGCGATCGCCCGGCAATTGCAGGGCGAGCTCACCGGCCGCGTGGACTTCGGCCTGCCCAGCGAGCCGGCCGACTTTCTGCGGCTGGGCGAAATGGCCACGCGGGTGCACGCGGCCCTGCCTTTGGTGGAGCTGCGCTCGCGCAGCCACTCCTCGCTGCAATTGCTGGACCTGATCCGCGCGGGCACCATCACCGCCGGCTATTTCATAGGCCCGCATCCGCCGCGCGATCTGCAATCGCTGTCCCTGCGTTCGGTGACTTACAGAATCGCGGTGCCGCTGCGCATGGCGGCGGCACACCAGATGGGAGGCTGGCGCGCCCTGGCCGAGTTGCCTTGGATCGATGGCCTGGACGATTCCCATATCCACCAATTGATGGGCGCGCTGTTCGAGCGCCAGGGGCTGGCGCCGCGGGTGGTCATGCAGGTCGAGGAAACCAGCGGCCTGGACGCCTATGTGCGCGCGGGCAGTGGCTGCGCGCTGCTGCGCGAGGAAGTCGCCGTGCGCGGCGTGGAGCACAACGACTGGATGGTCTGGGGCCAGGCCCAGCTCGATGCCGAGCTGTATTTCGTCACTTCGCTCGAGGGCGCCTGCGACCCCTTGACGGTGGCGCTGACCTCGCTGGTGCGCGGCGTCTGGGATCGCTAGGCCGCCCGGCCCACGACGGCCGCTGCAATGCCCCATTTCAAGGGCGCCAGCAAGCCGTCGCTTCTGCCTTGGAGGTAGCGCTTGCGCATCATCCGGCGCGAGCTTTTCCAGACCCAGGAAGCCGAGTGCCTGGAGCTGGCGTGCCAAAGCCTCCGGCTGGCTGTGGTCGGCCCATGGTTCGCCGACTGCGGGGGGCGGGTGGTTGTGGTTCACTCATAGGCACCTCTGCCCACCCACTCTATCGCCGCCCGTAGCCCTGCCAAGCCCTGTTGCCGCCGCGGAACAGCTGCGGCCAGCTCAATAGGCCGCGCCGTGCGCCGCCAGCACCGGATTGCCGGAAATCGCCGTGGACGCGCGCCCATCGGCGCCCACGGGCACTGCGCCGACCAGCGTGCTGCGGTAGAGCTGGCGGTCGAATTCCAGCGCGAAGATGTCTTGCGGCGCGACATGGGCCGTGGAGCGGTTGTCCCAGAACGCGATGGAGCCGGGCGCCCATTGGAAGCGCACGGTGAAGTCGCTGCGCACGGCATGCTCCCACAGGAACTCCAGCAGCACGCGGGATTCGCGCGTGTGCAGGCCGGTGATGGTTTTCAGAAAGCCCGGGCTGATGTAGAGCACTTGCTCGCCGGTTTCGGGGTGCACGGTCACCAGCGGGTGTTCGCTGACCAGGGTGTTCTGCTGCACCAGCGCCAGGTACTCGGCCGTGGCGTTGGCGCCTTGCGGCGGGCTGAAACGGTGCTCGCCGCGCAGGCTTTGCAAGAAGGCCTGCAGCGGCGCCGACAGGGCTTGGTAGGCGGCGGCCAGGTTGGTCCATTGCGTGTCGCCGCCATAGGGCGGAATGGTCACGCCGCGCAGGATGGATGCCGCCGGCGGGTTGTGCGCGGCCGTGACATCGGCATGCCAGCCCGTCCAGGGACGGCGCTCGGGTTCGTTGCCGTAGCGGTTGGCCTGGCGGTGCTTGGCGATGGAGTACAGCGCGGGGTGGCCTTCGACATGGCCGAACACCGGGTGGCCCACGGTCAGCTCGCCAAACTGGCGCGAGAAGGCCTCGTGCTGGCTGTGGGACAGGTGCTGGTCGCGGAAAAACACCACTTTCCAGCGCAGCAGCGCACTGCGCAGCGTATGGATTTCGGTGGCCGACAGGGGCCGGCCCAGGTCGACGCCGGCTATCAAGGCGCCGATGTGGGCGGACTGGGGCGCGACGCTGACGTGGGGCGTGGCGGCTTGCGCGGCCTGCAGTTGTTCATCCAGGCGTTGCAGCGGAGCGTGGGGCAGGGGCATGTTCATGGGGGTCTCCGGGGAAGGTGGGGCGGTCAGCGGGCGGCGGCCACGCGCTGCGGGCGGGTGGGCAGCAGGCCCAGTCTGGCGAGCAGGCCATGGCTGCGTTCGACCTGCTGCTGCAAGGCGCGGGCCGTGTCTTCGGGGCCGAGGAACCAGGGCTCCCACTGGTTCACCGCAACGAAGTTCTTCCATTCGCGGGTTTGCGACACGCGGCGCAGCGCATCGACCCAGAAAGCCTGCTGCGCGGCGCTGGCACCGGGCACGGTCATCACGCCCTGGAAGGAGTCGCTGACGTAGTCGATGCCTTGCTCTTTCCAGGTCGGGGCCTGGGCAAAAGCGCCGGCCAGGCGCTGGTCGGCGGCAATCGCCAGCACGCGCACGCGGCCCGATTGCAGATAGGGCAGCAGATTGGGCGTGGTCGCCGAGACCACATCCAGGTGGCCGCCGACCAGGGCCGTCATGGACTCGGCCGACGACTTGTAAGGCACGATGCGCAGCTGCTGCACGTCCACGCCGCCTTGCTGCAGCGGTTGGGCCGCGCCCAGGTGGATGTGGTTGCCCAGCGTGGTGGCGATGCCGATGGAATACTTGCCCGGATCCTGGCGCAGCTGGGCGATCAGGTCCTGGGCGTTGCGCAGCGGAGAGTCGGCGCGCACCACGACGACGACGAATTCGCGAAACAGCGTCACCAGGGGCGTGGCCTTTTGCAGGTGGGCGGGCAGGGCGTCCTGTGCCAGGCTGTTGCCGTAGCTGGTGCTGAGCGTCATCAGCGTGTGCGCATCGCCGGGGTGGCGGTGCAGGCCTTCGAGCGCGACGATGGAGTGCGCGCCGGATTTGTTGCTGACCACGAAGCCCGGCGTCAGTCCGTCACGCGCCAGCAGTTCGGTGAGCTTGCGCGCGGCCACGTCGAGCGCCGCACCCGCGCCGCTGGGCACGATGAACTCGGGCGCCTTGGCGGGCTTCCAGGCGGGGGCCGTGGCTTGCGCGACCACCGGCCCGGCGGCCAACGCCGCGCAGCAGGCCATGGCCATCGCGGCCAGCCTGGCGGTGAGCGAGCGTGGGAAAGCGGGGCGGGGGCGGACAAGCATGGAACAACTCCTGGAATCTTCGCCATGGCGCGGGGATGGCATGGCGTGGATTCACTGTAGAAGTTGTGCTGCAGCGCAACAACGAAGCTTTTCGCATGAGTACATGCGAAAAAAAATCCTGGGAGTGATCCCAGGATTGCAGAGGGGCGGGCTACTTCTTCGCGTGCTGCCCATGCGCGTGGGCGAAGCGGAAACTGCTCAAGGCCAGGGCCGTGACGCAGATCTGCGTCACCGCGCAGGCAATCACGGGGTCGTCGCCATAACCGACCAGCAGCGTGCCGATGGCGCCCATGGCCATCTGGCCGAAACCGTAGAAGCCGGCGGCCGATCCGACCAGATTGGGCATCACCGACAAGGCGCTGCCTAAAGCGGCGGGACTGGCAAAGCCGGCGCCGAAAGTCATGATCACGGTGATGGCCATCAGCCGGCCCGGCGTGAGCCAGTCCAGCAGATAGACGGCCAGCAGCGTGCCGGCCATGACCAGTCCCAGGCCCGCGCCTATCAGCAGAAAATACTGGGCCGGCCAGCGGTTGGACAGCCGGCGCGTGAGAAACGTGCCCAGGCTGGCGCCGACGATGGTGCTGGCCGCAAACCAGCCGGTGGCGCTGATCGGCAGCCCCATCTGCCCATGGACGATGTAGGGCACCGAGGCCAGATAGGGGTAGACCGCCGAAGTGATGCAGGCGCCGCCCAGCATGTAGCCGGCAAACCCGGGATTCGAAATCAGCTGTGCGTAGTCGCGCGCGATGAAGCCCAGTTTCAAGGGCCGCAGCCGGGCATTGGTTTCGGGCAGCAGCCGGTAGGTGAAGAGCAGCATGGCGCTGCCAATGGCCACCAGGAAAACGTAGATCGAGCGCCAGCCGAAGTGCTCGGCGAGGTAGGCGCCGACAATCGGCGCCAGGCCCGGGCCCACCAGGGTCAGCAGGTTGAGCAGCGCCAGGTCCTTGGTCACGCGCGACGGATGGGCCGTATCGCGCACGATGGCGCGGCCCAGCGTGATGCCGGCCGCGCCGCCCAGGGCCTGCAGCAGCCGCGCGGCCACCAGCCACTCGATGCTGGGCGCGAACAAGGCCATCACCCCGGCGCAAAAGTAGATGGACAGCCCCAGCAGCAAGGCCGGGCGCCGGCCCAGGGCGTCGGACACCGGGCCGTAGATCAGTTGCCCCAGCGCCAGGCCGATGATGTACAGCGTGATCGTCTGCTGCATGCTGGCGGCCGAGGCCCCCAGGGCCTCGCCGGCCACGGGCAGGGCCGGCACGAAGATGTGCATGGCCATGGTGCCGCTGAGCGTGACCAGGACCAGCAGCCAGAGCGGCACCTGCAGCGCAGTGCCGTTGGTGGGAGCTGACAGTTTCATGATGGTTTCAGGGCGGAGCGCATGCGGGGGTGGCGACGGAAGAACACGGCGGCCGTGACGCCCAGCACGATGACGAACGAGGAGAACAGGCGCACCGCCGCGGCCATGCCCCAGTGGTCGGCAATCCAGCCCATGCCCATGATGGGCACCATGCTGCCGATGTAGCCGATCACCAGATAGGTGGACAGCAGTCCCGAGCGGTTGCTGGGCGTGGCAATGCGGTTGACCATGCTCATGCCGGCCAGCATGCTCATGCCATGGCCCATGGCCGTGAACAGCAGCCCCAGGGCAAACAGCGTGGCCGAGCCGGCCCACAGATTGATCATCAGCAAGGCATTGCTCATGACCAGGCCCAGCAGGCCGAAAAAGCCGCACCAGTGGGTAGGCATGCGCCCGGCCAGGATCTGGGTGCCGGCCGAGCCCAGCAGGATCAAGGCAATGGCCGTGCCGCTGACCACGGGGCCATGCCAGGGCACGAGCTTGTCCAGGAACAAGGGCGACATGGCGGCGTACAGGCCGAAGACGCCAAAGGCCAGGAAGGGCAGGCTGCTGGTCAGCGCAAACGCCATGGAGGAGTCGGCAGCGGGCCAGGTCAGCTTGGGCAGCACGTCGCTGGGGCGCAGCGGCGCCGCATTCCTGGGCGTGGCGCTGTCAGGCAACTCCAGGCGCGACAAGGCCAGCAAGCCCAGGGCGGCCAGCACCAAGGTCGGCACATAGGTGGTCACCAGCGGATAGGGCGCCCATTGGCCGATGATGCCGCCGACCAGCGGCCCCACGCCGAAACCGAAGGCGATCAGAAAGCCGCTCATCATGGCCACGCGCTGCACATTGCCCGGGGGTGACAGCTTGGCCAGGCCCAGCGTGGCGCTGGTGGTGACCATGCTCGAGGCCACGCCGACAATCAGGCGCCCCACGCTCAGGCTGGTGACGTTCCAGGCGATCAGGCTGATGAAGGTGCCGGTCATCGCCAGGACCAGGCCGCATTGCATCACCGGGCGAAAGCCCACGCGGTCCGGCAAGCGTCCCAGAAACAGCAAGGTGGTCAGTGCGCCGCCCATGTAAATCACGTAAATATGCGAGATGTCGCTGGCCTGCAGATTCCAGGCCTCTTTGTACAACGCATACAAAGGACTGATGAGGGCCGTCCCCATCACGCCGACAATCATGGCAAAACTCACCCAGGCAAAGGGCGATGCTTTCAATTTCATTTTTGAACCGTATTTTTGGCGGGCCTGACAGGAGAAAACCAGCCGGGTCCTTGTTTTTCAATTGATTGGCGTATCAAAGCGTGGTGAAACGCGTGGAAATCTTTTCCAGCACCCGGCGCGTCACATCCTGCTCCTGCGTCGTCAGGTCGGCGAGTATGGCCTGTTCGATTTCCAGGCTCTTGACCAGGATCAGGGCGGCGGTCTCGCGCCCGCGGGCCGTGAGCGCAATGCATTTGGTGCGCCGGTCGGCAGGGTCGCACTCCCAGTCGACCAGTTGGGCCTGACGCAGCTGCGCCAGCACCCGCACCAGCGACGAGCTTTCCAGGGACAAGGCGTCGGCCAGGTCTTTCTGGCGCAAGGCCGCGCCATGCGTATACAGTGCGAGCAAGGGCGCGCGCGTGGCGTCCGAGAGACCCAGGTCCTTGAAACTCAGGTCCACCTGGCGGCGCCACTGGCGGAACACCCGCCCGAGCAACAGCCCGAAACGCGAACGCGCCTGGTCCAGCCCAGGCACGGTCACTGGATTCTCTGCGAAATTAGTTTGCATGCAAAGTATTTTGACACGGGTATACCCTTGGGTCGGCCCGCTGCGTCAAAAAACCCTGTTGCAAAGTCTGGCGATGTCGCCGAATCCGGCGATTCTTGCAGTACAGATCTGCGATTTTCGGCATACCGGATTCAGCCCGGCTCACTAAAATTTGAGCACTCCCTTGCAGAATATTTTTCTGAATGGGGAGCGCCATTCACCGCGGATTATGAGCGATTGGCAATGAAGGTGGATTATCCGTGGCTTGCAATTATTGAATTTTATTTTGATATTGCTGGCGCAGTGGATATGCGGTGCGGGCAGGGGCGTTTTTGCGCTTCTCCGGGTATTTCGATTTTCCAAAAAATACAAGCAGGAGACAGGTATGAATAACACGTGGATTAATCGCCGCAGCGTATTGATGGGCAGCTTGTTGCTGGGCGCGGGCGTCAAGGCCCAGGCGAATGGGGACAGTTGGCCGGCGCGGCCTATCCGCATCGTGGTCGCGGGCTCGGCCGGCGCCGGCGGCGATATCTTTGCCCGCCTGATTGCCGCGCCCTTGCAGGAAATCCTCAAGCAGCCCGTGGTGGTCGACCCCAAGCCCGGCGCCAACGGGCTGATCGCCTGCGACGCCGTGGCCAAGGCACCGGGCGATGGCTATACCTTGCTGTTCGCGCCGTCTTCGGCCATTCTCATCAACCCGGTGATCCACGCCAAGCTGCCCTACAACACGGAAAAAGACCTGACGCCCGTCATCCAGGTGGGCGCCGCGGGCATCTTGCTGGTGGCCAATCCCGCGACCGGCTTCAAGAACCTGGCCGACATGGTGGCCTATGCCAAGGCCCATCCGGGCAAGCTGGCCTATGGCTCCTGGGGCAATGGCTCGTCGGGCCACCTGACCATGGAAGGCATCAAGGCCCACTACGGCCTGGACATGCCCCATGTGCCCTACAAGGCGCTGTCGACAGAAGTCTCGGACCTGCTGGGCAACAACATCAGCGTGGCCTTCACCGACATTGCCTCGCCCATCCCGCACATGCGCAGCGGCAAGCTGGTGGCCTTGGGCACCACGGGTTCGCAGCGCTGGCCGGCGACGCAGGACGTGGCCAGTCTGACCGAGCAGGGCTACCGCTTCGACGCCGACGGCTGGTATGGCGTGTTTGCGCCGGCCAGCACGCCGCGCAAAATCATCGACACCCTCAACGAGGAACTCAACCGCGTGCAGAAAATGCCCGAGGTGCGCCAGAAGATCGAAGGCCAGAACATGAGTGTTCCCGTGGGCCGCAGCGCCCGCCAGTTCGCCGAGTCGATCAAGGCCGACGCCGTCATCTGGCAGGGCCTGGCGAAGACCACCAATCTCAAGGACAAGTAAGCGCCTTTTGGCACCGCTGCGGCGCACGGCGCGCGGCGGTCTTTTCATGCACTCCGCCTCCTGCGGATCGGATTCTTCACTCCATGCACACTTCCCACACATTCGCCCCCACGGCCTTGCAAGGCAAGGTCGCCGTGGTCACGGGCGCCAGCGGCGGCCTGGGCCTGGCCATCAGCGAGCAGCTGCACGCCATGGGCGCCCAGGTGGTCCAGGTCGACATCAGCTATGCGGCCACGCCCACCGAGGCCGGCGGCATGCTGGCCGTGCACTGCGACATTGCCGACCCCGCATCCATCACCGCCATGGCCGATCTGGTGCGCGCGCGTTTCGGCGGCTGCGACGTGCTGGTGAACAACGCCGCCATCAGTGCCGCGCCCGTGGGGCTGGAGGATTTCCCCACGGCGCTATGGGACCGCATGCTGCAGGTCAACCTGCGCGGCGCGCTGCTGTGCGCACAGGCCCTGGTGCCGGAGATGTTCGCCAAGCAGGCCGGCAGCATCGTCAATGTGGCGTCGATTGCCGCCCAGGTCGCCACCCAGGTCGGGGCCTACGGGGCCTCCAAGGCCGGGCTGCTGGCGCTGACCCGGCAGATGGCGGTGGAATGGGGGCCGCGCGGTCTGCGCGCCAACGCCGTGAGCCCGGGCATGATTCGCACGCCCCTGTCGGAAGTGCATTACCGCGACGAGGCCAAGCTGCACAGCCGCACGTCCAAGATTCCCGCGCGGCGCATAGGCCGGCCCGCGGACATCGCGCACATGGTGGCCTTTTTTGCCAGCGACGCCTCGGCCTATGTCAACGGCCAGGACATCGTGGTCGATGGCGGCTTTTTGCCAGCGTCGCTGAGCAATCTGTACTGAGCGCAAGCGCAGGGCTAGCGCAGGGAGTCCACATGCCGCGCGGCCGCCTTGGCCTGGCTCAGCGTGTGAAAGTCCAGAATGCGTGTCGCCATGATGGTTTCCCAGAGAAAGCAGCACAGCGCGGAGACAAAGGCCAGGACTCCCAGCAGGAAGCTCACCACGGCATAGCGGTGGTCGCTGATGCCGAAGGCTTCGCCGACGAACAACAGCACGATGGTCAGGCCTATGCACAGGCCGCACATGGTCAGCAGGCCGATGGCCACATTGGCCAGGCGCCCGCGTCCGCGCAGAAAGTGCAGTTCCTTGAGGTGGCGGCCGATCAGTTCATGGTCGGTGGCCGTGCGCAGCGCTTCTTCGAGCACGCGTGCGCGGTCGATGATGCGCGCCAGGCGGGTGGCCACCGAGCCTATCATTCCGGCCACGGCCGTCAGAAAGAACACGGGGGCCAGGGCCAGCTGGATGCTGTGGGTGACGGTCTGGGGGTCCAGGGACCAGATGGTCATGGGGTCCTTCAATCAGGTCGTGGGGCAATGCTTAGCGCCGCAGCATAACCTGTCTTGGGACGAAAAAAGAGGCCGGCCGCGGCCAGCCTCCATCTCTCTGAGCGGGCCGCCCGGGTCAGGCCCGGCGCACGCTCTTGGGCAGCAGGATGGCCGCGATGCCCAGCAAAGGCAGGAAGGCGATGGCCTGGTAGACGAAAGTGATGCTGGTGCGGTCCGCGAGCAGACCCAGCACCGCGGCGCCCAGACCGCCCATGCCGAAAGCGAAGCCGAAGAACAGGCCCGAGACCATGCCCACCTTGCCGGGCATCAATTC
Organism: Acidovorax bellezanensis; assembly: GCF_025421555.1. Lineage (NCBI taxonomy): Bacteria > Pseudomonadati > Pseudomonadota > Betaproteobacteria > Burkholderiales > Comamonadaceae > Acidovorax > Acidovorax bellezanensis. The sequence continues at coordinate 162,656 of NZ_JAODYH010000004.1, read as the reverse complement.
CTGGGCATAGACCAGGATGGCCGAGAAGGCCGAGGACAGCACCAGTCCGATGACGATGGTCAGCGTGGTCGTCCAGAACAGATTGGCATGGGGCAGCAGCAGCGCGAACGGCGCGGCGCCCAGGATGGACACCCAGATCACCGGCTTGCGGCCGATGCGGTCGCCGATCGGGCCGCCCAGCACCGTGCCTATGGCCGAAGCGAACAGGAAGAAGAACAGGTGCAGCTGCGCGTTCTGCACCGTCAGGCCGAAACGCTCTATCAGGTAGAAGGTGTAGAAGCTGCTGATGCCGGCGACATAGAAGTACTTGGAGAAAATCAGCACCAGCAGCACCGCGATGGCGCTCATCACCACCTTGCGCGGGTAGGGCGCGACGGCGGTCGAGGCCTTGCGGCCCGCGGTGGCCGTCTGGTGCTGGGCATACCAGCGGCTGACCTTGAGCAGCAGGGCAATGCCGGCCAGCGCGGCCAGACCGAACCAGGCGACGCTGCGCTGGCCGAAAGGCACGATCACGGCCGCGGCGAGCAGCGGGCCTATGGCCGTGCCGGTGTTGCCGCCCACCTGGAAGATCGACTGGGCAAAGCCATGCTGGCCGCCCGAGGCCAGGCGTGCGATGCGCGAAGCTTCGGGGTGGAAGATGGACGAGCCTATGCCCACGAAAGCGGCGGCCAGCAGCACGAAGCCGAAGCTGGGCGCGAAGGCCAGCAGCATCAGGCCGATCAGCGTGGACAGCATGCCGAAAGGCAGGGAGTAGGGCAGCGGGCGGCGGTCGGTGAACAGGCCCACCAGGGGCTGCAGCAGCGAGGCCGTCAGCTGGTAGGTCAGCGTGATCAGGCCGATCTGGCCGAAGCTCAGCGAGAACTCGCCTTTGAGAATCGGGTACATCGCCAGGATCAGCGACTGCATCATGTCGTTGACCATGTGCGCGCTGCTGATGGAGCCCAGGATGCCCAGGGCCGGCTTGGGCTTGGCTGGGGGCGGGGCGGCGGGGACGCTGCTGGCGTCCATGGCGGCGGCTGAAGTCGTCATAGGAATGGATTCGCTGTGAAATGGACAAGGCCTGCCGTGCGAAATGCAGGGGCCGGCCATAATTATCGAAAATGCCGTAACGCCTGTCTCGCGCTAATCAACCACAAACCATCGCAAAACGGACATGGAGCCATCCCGCCAACCCAAGGCCTTGAGCGAAGCGCTCCAGGAGATCGAGCAAGCCACGTCGCCCGTCGTCGGCCGGGCCACCGATTACCCGGCCGGCTGGCTTATTCCGCCGCACGCGCACAACAAGCACCAGCTGCTGTATGCCGTGCGCGGCGTGATGGTGGTGCAGACCGATGCCGGCCGCTGGGTGGTGCCGCCCACGCGCGCCATCTGGATGCGCGCCGGCATGACGCATGCCCTGCGCTGCGTCGGTGAAGTGCATATGCGCAGCCTGCTGGTGGCGGTCGACGCCGCGCCGCAGTTGCTGAACGTCACCCAGGCCGTGGGCATCTCGCCGCTGCTGCGCGAACTGGTGCGCGCGGCCATGGAAGTGCGCCAGCCCTATGTGGCCGGCACGCGCGACGGCCGCGTCATGCGGCTGATCCTGGACGAGTTGCGCGCCTTGCCCGTGCTGCCCCTGCACTTGCAGATGCCGACCGATGCGCGGCTGCTGCAGATCTGCGAGCGGCTGCAGCAGCGCCTGGATGACGCTTCGACCATGGCCGACTGGGCGCGGCATCTGGCGGTGGACGTGAAGACCATACAGCGCCTGTTTGTGAAACAGACCGGACTGACCTTCGGCCAATGGCGCCAGCAGGCCCGGCTGCTGCGCGCGCTGGAGCTGCTGGCGACGGGCGAGAAAGTCATAGACGTGGCGCTGGCCCTGGGCTACGACAGTCCCAGCGCTTTCGCCACCATGTTCCGCAAGCAGTTCGACCAGACGCCCAGCCAGTTCTTCGCAGGCAGCTGAGGGGGGCGCTTCAGGCCCCCACTCTCATCTCGCTCAGTTGGCCGCGAAGCAGTACATCAGGCCCGCGCTGCCGCTCATCTTGAGCTGGTCGACGCTGCAGCCGCGCGTGCCGTGCGACGAGTTCCACGACGCGTTGGCGACCGGGTCGGGGTTGGTGCCCTTGTGGTCGTGGTGGCCCACGATGGCGGAGCCGCCATCGCTGCGCGTCCAATTGCCGCAGGTGGTGTCCTTGCCCGGATCGGGCACGGCCAGGGTGCCGTCGGGGCGCGAGCCGGTGAGGATGTCGTGGCGGTTGACGGGATCACCGAAACCGGAGACGACCTCGCCCTTTTCCGTCAGCGAAGTCTCCTTGCCGAGCTTGGCGTTGGCGCTGTGCAGGTCGGCCACGCTGGTGGCAACGACGACGCCCTTGGCATTGGTCCAGGGGCCGCGGCCGATGCGGTCGCGCGCATTGACCGCTGGCTGTCCGTTCATGGCGGCGTTGCTCAGGTAGGCGCGCCAGGTTTTATGGCCCGCGCCGACGCTGCTGGCCAGCGACTGGCAGAAGCGGTCGGCGCCTTCCAGGCCGCCGAGGTCGCCGCCCTTGCCGGGGTTGACGCTGGTGATGAAGAAACCCATGGGATTGCCGCTCGACGACCCCATGGCGCTGCAACCAGCGATCAGGGCGACGGTTGCAGCGGCGATGCTGGCGGAAAGAACGAAACGACGTGGCATCGGAAGACTCCTGGGCACTATGGGAACCCGTAGGCTACCGCAAGCTGGTGCCAGCGTGCAATCCAGGCCAGCCCCAGGCAGGGGCCGTACCCCGGGCCTGTCAGGCCGCCGCCGGCGCGCGCTCCAGCACCTGCAACAGGTTCTGGGCCGCGCCCACGCCCATGTTGACGTAGGCATCGCTGGTCACGCCGCCGATGTGCGGGCTCAGCACGAAGTTCTTTTCGCCCTGGAACGGGTGGCCGGCGCTCATGGGCTCCACCGCGAAGCTGTCCAGGCCGGCGGCCATCACCTGGCCCGAGCGCACGGCGGCCAGCAGCGCGGCTTCGTCGATCAGGCCGCCGCGCGCGGTGTTCACCACGATCACGCCGCGCTTGCATTGCGCCAGCGTGGCGGCGTTGAGCAGGCCGCGGTTGTCGTCGGTCAGCGGGCAGTGCAGCGAGAGGGCATCGGACTCGCGCCACAGCGTGTCCAGGTCCACGGGCGTGATGTAGTCCGGCAAGTCCTTGGCATAGGGGTCGAAGCCGAGCACGCGCATGCCCATGGCATCGGCCATCTTGGCGAAACGCCGGCCGATGGCCCCCAGGCCCAGCAGGCCTATGCTGCGCCCGCCCAGCTCCAGGCTCTTGTGCGTGGCCTTGTCCCAGTGGCCGGCGTGCATGCGCGCATCGAGCGGAACGACGGACTTGGCGCAGGCCAGCAGCAGGGCCAGGGCCTGTTCGGCCACGGCCGCGGCATTGGCGCCGACGGCGGCCACGACTTCAATGCCGCGCGCCTTTGCCGCGATCTTGTCTATGGTGTCGGTGCCGCTGCCGTGCTTGGAGATGACTTTGAGCGACGGCGCGGCGTCCATCACGGCCGGGCCGACCTTGCCGTAGCGCACGATGATGGCGACCGGGTCGTGCCGGCCGCTGAGCGCGACCAGATCGTCCTCGGTTGGCGCCTTGCCCGCGTAGACGATGTCGAAGTCCCGCAGCAGCTCCAGGGCCTGGGGCGCGAGGTCGGCGCCGGTGACGAGGATGCTGCTCACAGTGTTTCCCCTTCCTTGAGCACGCCGGCGGCGCGCAGGGCGGCGGGCAGCCATTTCGAGGCCGTATCGCCGCGCGCGATGGCGGCGAGGCGCGCGGCTTCGTCGGCGACTTTCTTGTCGGCCAGGGCCAACATGGCGGGCGCTTTTTCACGCTCTATGACCACCACGCCGTCGGCATCGCCCACGATCAGGTCGCCGGGGTTGACTGTCGCGCCCCCTGCGCTGATCGGGTGGTTGATGCGGCCGGGCACGTACTTGGTCGGGCCGGCGGGATTGAAGCCGGCGCTGAACACGGGAAAGTCCAGGTCCAGCAGTTCGAGCTTGTCGCGGATGGCGGCGTCGACGATCACGCCGCCCAGGCGCAGCTTCTTGCAGGCGCTGAGCATCAGCGTGCCCATCAGCGCGGCGGTCTGGTCGCCCTTGCCGTCGATGACCAGGATGTCGCCGGGCTGGGCCAGGGCGATGGCCGCGTGGATCATCAGGTTGTCGCCGGGGCGCACTTCCACGGTGAAGGCCGGGCCGGCCAGTTGCATGTTCTGCTGCACGGGAGCGATGCGGCTGTGCATGGTGCCGCGCCGGCCGGCGACGTCGGCCAGGATGGCGGCCTGGAAGGTGGCGGCCTTTTGCACGACTTCGGCGCTCACGCGGGGAATGTCACGGATGATTTCAGGAAGCTGGCTCATGGTGGGGCACTCGAGTAGGTAGGAGAAAACGGGGGGTGCAGGCGTGGCGAAGCGCTCGCCGCGCGGTGTGCAGGGCGATGGCAGGGGGCTATTCCCCAGGGGAAAGCGGCGTCAGCCGCTGGCGCTCTCAGTCCAGGCCGGCGCCCGAGTCCTTGACGATCTTGGCCCAGCGCGGCACTTCGGCCTTGAGCAGGCTGGCGAACTCAGCGGCGCTGCCGCCCAGCACGTCGCCGCCTTCGCCGCGCAGCTTTTCCGCCACGTCAGGCTGCTGCAGGGCCGCGTTGACGGCCTTGTTCAGCTGGCCGACGATGGCCGCGGGCGTGCCGGCCGGGGCCAGCAGGCCGAACCAGGTGATGGTTTCGAAGTTCTTGTAGCCGGATTCGGCCAGCGTGGGCGTCTGCGGCAACTGGGTGGAGCGCTGCTTGGACGTGACCATGATGGGCTGGAGCTTGCCGGTGCGCACTTGGCCGATCAAGGTCGGAATGGCCGACATGTAGAGGTCGATCTGGCCGCCCAGCAGGTCGGTCATGGCCTGGGATGCGCCCTTGTAAGGCACGTGGCGCAGCTTGATGCCGGCCGCGTTCTGGGCCAGCTCGCCGGCCAGGTGGGCCACCGTGCCGTTGCCGGAAAAGCCCAGCGTGATGCCGTCCGGATTGGCCTTGGCCGCGGCCACCACGTCGGCGAAGGTCTTGTAGGGCGACTTGGCGGACGCGACCATGACGATGGGCGCGGAGGTCACCAGGGCCACGGGGGCCAGGTCCTTGATCGGGTCGTAAGGCAGCTTGGCGTACAGCGATGGGTTGATCGCCAGGTTGCTGGTCTGGCCCATCACCAGGGTGTAGCCGTCGGGCGCGGCCTTGGCCGCTGCATCCACGCCCAGGTTGCCGCCGGCGCCTGGACGGTTATCGATGACCACCGTCCACTTGTTTTGGTCGGCGAGCTTTTGCGCCACGGTGCGGGCGATGAAGTCGGTGCCGCCGCCGGGCGGGAAAGGCACGACGAGGCGGATGGGTTTGTTGGGGAAGCCGGGCTGGGCCATGGCACCGGCCACGGGCAAGGCCGCCGCCACCACGCCCAGCAGGGCAGCGCACAGGCGTGCGGACAGAAAGCGTGAACGTGTCGAGAAAGGCATGGAATTGTCTCCGTTGATTTTTTGAATTCGCTACCCCGGTCTAGGCCTTGGCAGTGGACGTGACTTTATGAAAACGTTTCAACCAATACAATGCCATTTCGTACAATGAAACACATGCCACCATGAGCAACTCCCAAGAACGCCCATCCGATGCCCCCGCGGAGGCGGTATCGGCACCTGCCGGTGCGGCACCGGCCGGCGGCGTGATCGCCGTGACGCGGGCGCTGCAATTGCTCGAAGCCTATGCGCTGGGCGAATCCCATTTGTCATTGGCCGAGCTCAGCCGCCGTTGCAAGCTGCACAAGACCACGGTGCTGCGCCTGGCGCGCACCCTGGCGCAGTCGCGCTACATGGTGCAGCGTGAAGACGGCGACTGGCGCCTGGGCCCGGCGGCGGGCTGGCTGGGCGCGCGCTACCAGGCGGGTTTCGATGTGCAGAACGTGCTCGAGCCGGCCTTGCGCGCGCTCACCCTGGCCAGCGGCGAAAGCGCGGCATTCTATGTGCGCGAAGGCAATGTGCGCACCTGCCTGGTGCGCGTGGAAGGCCCACAGGCCTTGCGCCACCATGCGCGCATGGGCGAAGGCCTGCCGCTGGACCATGGCTCGCCGGGTCGCGTGATCCTGGCGTTTTCGGGGGAGCCCGGCGAAATCTACGAGCAGATCCGCCAGCGCGGCTTCCACTGGTCCATAGGCGAGCGCGAGCAGGGCGTGGCCACGGTCTCGGCCCCGGTGTTCGGCATGCACTGGCGGCTGCTGGGCTCGGTGTGCATTTCCGGCCCGGCCTCGCGCCTGCCCCAGGCCAAGCTCGAAGCCCTGGCGCAGACCGTGGTCGCGGCGGCCAACCAGCTGTCCTATGCGCTGGCCGGCAATTCGGCGACGGTGGCGCCGCGGGCGAGTTTCTGGCATCCCTGAGGCCGGCGCCGTTCATGACGCGCGCCTGGACGGTTTGCGCTCCGTTCGCTTCAAGCTCAGGAGCACGGACGTCAGAATGACCGCGCCGACGACCAGCAGCGACCACTGCACCGGCATATGGAACCAGGGCATGGCCAGCATCTTGCCGCCGATGAAGACCAGCACCAGGGCCAGGCCGTACTTGAGCAGGTGAAAGCGCTCGGCCATGTCGGCCAGCAGAAAATACAGCGCCCGCAAGCCCATGATGGCGAAGATATTGGACGTGAAGACGATGAAGGGATCGGTGGTGACGGCGAAGATGGCCGGGATGCTGTCGACGGCAAAGACCAGGTCGCTGGCTTCTATCATCACCAGCACCAGGAACATGGGCGTCGCATGGCGCAGACCGTCGAGGCGCACGAAGAAGGCCTCGCCATGAAACGCCGGAGTCAGGCGCAGGTGCCCGCGCAGCCAGCCCAGGACGGGGTTCCTCGCCAGGTCGGGCTGGCTGTCGGCCATGACCAGCATCTTGATGCCGGTCACGACCAGGAACAGGCCGAACAGGTAGAGCACCCAGGAGAATTCCGACACCAGCCAGACGCCGCCCAGGATCAGGCCGGCACGCATGACGATCGCGCCCAGCACGCCGTACAGCAGCACGCGGCGCTGCAATTCCGGCGGGACGGCGAAGAACCTGAAGATCAGCACGAAGATGAACATGTTGTCGATCGACAAGGTCTGCTCGATCAGGTAGCCGGTCAGGAACTCCACTGCCTTGCCGTTCGCCGTCGCGCGGCCGGCCGTGCCGTCCAGGTAGAACCACAGCAGGGTACCGAAGGCGAGGGCCAGGCCCATCCAGGCCACCACCCAGCCCGAGGCCTCCCTGACCGAGACCCGGTGGGCCTTGCGTCCGCCGAGCACGAACAGGTCCAGGGCCAGCATGGCCAGCACGAAGGCGACGAAGCCGGCCCACATGGGGGCGGTGGCGAAGGATTCGACAGGGTTCACGGCGCAGCGGTCTGTGCGGTCTATCGGTGTCGCCTCAGTTGGCGGCCATCCACAGCGCGACCAGGCCGGCGCCTACGCCAGCGGGAATGCCCACGCGCTCGAGCTTGGAGGCTGCTTCCCCGGCAATCACTTCCACGGGCACGGTGGTGCGCGCTATCACCTGGTTGGTGACCGAGTCCTCGACCCAGCGCACCAGTGAACTCTTGCGCGCGGTGCTCATCACGATGGCATCGCAATGCAGGCGCCGGGCCGCCGCCACGATGCAATCGGCCTTGTCGCCGACTTCCGTATGCATGGTGAAGGGAATGCCGGAATGCTCCAGTATCTGCCGGGCCGGGGCCAGCGCTTTTTCAGCTTCCTCCTGGTGGAACTCCATGCGAGCGCTGTGGCTGCTGAAGTTGCAGACATGCTGGGAGAAGGGGGCCTGCACGTTGATCAGGTGCACCTCGAGGTCCGGGTGCTTGGCGAACTCGTTGACGACGTGAAGCAAGCCGCATTGCGCACTGGCCGAGCCATCGAAGGGGATGAGGACTCTTGACATGGTGTTCACTCCTTGGGGTCGAGCGCATTGAGAGGGAGACAGTGCCAAGTTAAGGGTCTTGCAGCAGCTTGTAAATCCGAAAAATATGGGTGCATCATTCGAAAAAACCGGATGCTTGGTATGAACTACAAACATCTCCTCTACTTCAGGCAGGTGGCAAAGTGCGGCAGCGTGGCGCGGGCCAGCGAACAGTTGCACCTGACGCCGCAGACCATCAGCGGCCAGATCCAACTGCTCGAAGAGGCTTTGGGCAGCCCGCTGTTCGCCAAGAGCGGGCGCGGGCTGGTGCTGACCGAGACCGGTCGCCTGGTGCTGGGCTATGCCGAGGAGATCTTCTCGCTGGGCGCTGAAGTCGAGGAGGCGGTGCGCGAACAGCCGACCAAGGGCCGCATGCTGGAGTTCCGGGTCGGCGTGGCGGATGCGGTGCCCAAATCCATCGCCTACCGGCTGATCGCGCCGGCCACCCAGTTGCCCGAGCCGGTGCGCATCGTCTGCCGCGAATGGAAGCTCGACAACCTGCTGGCGGAGCTGGCCCTGTTCCGGCTCGATCTGGTGATTTCGGACTCGCCTATTCCCCCATCCGTCAGCGTGCGCGCTTTCAGCCACCGGCTGGGCGCTTCGGGCGTGAGCTTCTTCGCCACGCCCGCCTTGCGCGAGCGCTGCAGCGGGGAGTTTCCGCGTTGCCTGGACGGCGCTCCACTGCTGCTGCCGTCCGAGGACTCGGCGGTGGGGCAGCGCCTGCGGGCCTGGTTCCTGGCGCACTCCCTGCACCCGCGCGTCGTCGGCGAGTTCGACGACAGCGCCCTGGCCAAGGAGTTCGGTCGCAACGGCGCGGGCATCTTCGTCGGCCCCACGGTGCTCTCGCACTCGATAGAGAAGCAATGCGGCGTCAAGACGCTGGGCGCCACGGTCGAAGTGCTGGACGAATTCTTCGCCATCTCGGTCGAGCGGCGCATCACCCATCCCTGCGTCGCGGCGATCACGCAGGCGGCGCGCAATGCCTTGTTTGCCGTGTCGGTCAAGGGTTCCGCAGGGCGGTGATCTCGGGCGGTTTTTTCTCCTGCGCCAAGGGCGGGCTGCTGCCTGCGGTACGCTTTCGCGATGACCGAGATCAAACCCGCATGTTTCCCGCAAGACCTGGAGCGCGTTGTCGCCATTTTTCGGGAATATATCGTCAGTCCCAGCGTCAGCCTGGACTTTCAGGACTACGAGCGAGAGTTCGCATCGCTGCCGGGAAAGTACGCCGCCCCGCAAGGCCGCCTGCTGCTGGCGTGGAAAGACGGGGTCGTCGTCGGCTGTGCGGCGTTGCGCCAAGTGGATGAGCGTACCTGTGAAATGAAGCGGGTCTTCATTCGAGCCACTGCGCGCGGCGAAGGTCTGGGTCGCCGGCTGATTGAAGGTATTCTCGCCGAGGCAAGGGAAGCGGGCTACGCGCGCATCTGCCTGGACGTACTGCCCGAGTTCACGGCTGCGCAAGCCATCTATGCGTCATTGGGGTTTCGACCAGCCCCAGCTGTGGCGGTCAACCCCGTTGCCGGCACGAAATTCCTGGGGCTGGACCTGTTCCCGGCGTGATCCGCGGTGGCTTCCACGGCCTCATCCATCGGCCTGGCATTGGCGCGCGCAGTCGAGCAGGCTGCGCACCCAGCGGATGCGCGGTGAGGTGTTGAGCCACAGCAGGCCCAGCGCTCGGTTGGAACTGGCGGGGCTGCCATGGCCTGGGGGCAGCGGCGGCAAGGCCAGGGCGCTGACGGCGCGCTGGCGCGTGAGCGCCTGGCCTATGTCCGGCACCAGGCCCACGCCCAGGCCTTGCTCGACCATCATGGCCACGGCGAGCACCGAGTTGAGCTCCATCCGTTCCCGGGGCGCGATGCCCTGGGCCTGGAGGTAGCGGTCGGCGAGCTTGCCGCCCGCGAGCTGGCGGTCGTAGCGCACCAGCGGGCGGCTGCGCAGCAACTGCAGCGGGTCCTGCCCGGCATCGTCGGCGGGCACCAGCAGCACCAGCGGTTCCTCGCGCAGCGCGGCCCAGCAGACGGTCTTGGGCAGATCGAACGAGGGCTTGAGGCACAGGGCCGCGTCCAGCGTGGATTGGGCCAGGGCGGTGTAGAGCTCGGGGGTAGTGGCGACACGCACGCTGACCCGCACGCTGTCGTGCCGGGCGATGAAGGCGCGCATGACTTCGGGCAGGAAGCCATGCAAGGCGGTGTTCACCGTGCCCAGCCGCAGTTCGCCGCCATCCGTATCGCTGGCCACCCATTCGCGCAGGCTGTCGCAGTCCTGCACCAGCTGCTGTCCGCGCTCGAACAGGCGTTCTCCGGCGGCGGTGGGGCGCACGCTGCGGCCGTGGCGCACCAGCAGGGCCACGCCCAGCGTCTGCTCCAGCACGCGCATTTGCTGGGCCACGGCGGCCGGGCTGATGTCGAGCTGGCGGGCGGCTTCGGACATGGAGCCGCTCAGCACGACCTTCAAGAAATTCTGGATGTATTTGGTGTCCATCTCGCACATTTTCTTTCATTACATGAAAGCCCCAGGCACTTGGACAGGCGCCTGGGCTCGCCGACACTGTCGCCGGGCCCGCGGCTTGCCGGGGCACTGCCTACAACAAGGAGACTTTGATGCCATTCATCCACGCCAATGCTTTTTCCACCCTGTCTCGCCGCGCCTGGTTGCGCTCGGCCATGGCCGCCACCGCAGTGGCGGCGCTGCCGGCATGGGCCCAGGAGCGGGGCAAAAGCACCGCCCGCCTGGTCGTGCCTTTTGCGCCGGGTGGCGGCAATGATGTGTTTGCGCGGCAGATGACCCACGGCCTGACGGAAATGTTCGGCTACAACATGGTCGTGGAGAACAAGGCCGGCGCGGGCGGCAATCTGGGCACGGAAATGGTGGTGCGCGCCTCGCCCCAGAGCGAGACCTATCTGCTGGGCCATACCGGCACCGTGTCCATCAATCCCGTGCTCTACAAGGGCCTCAAATTCAATGCCGCCACCGACTTGCAGCCGGTGGCCATGTTCGCGTCCTCGGCGCTGCTGCTGGTGGTGCCGGCGACGTCGCCCATCCAGTCGGTGGAGCAACTGGTGCAGGCCTTGCGCAGCCGGGGCGCCCAGATGAACTACGCCTCCAGCGGATCGGGCACGGGCGGCCATCTGACGGGCGCGATGCTGGCCCACCTGCTGGGCGTGCAGGCCACCCATGTGCCTTACAAAGGCACGGCACCCTCCTTGACGGATGTGGCCGGGGGCCTGGTGGACTTCAGTTTCAGCGTGATTCCCGCGGCCCAGGCCCTGGTCAAGGCCGGCAAGCTGCGCGCCCTGGCGGTGAGCGGTGACAAGCGCCATGCCCAGCTGCCCGGCGTGCCGACGGTGGCCGAGTCCGGCGTGCCCGAGCTGGCGCAGTTTGAAAGTTCGCTGACCTATGGTCTGCTGGCGCCCAAGGGGGCATCGGCCGCGCAGGTGAAAAAACTGGCCGATGAAGTACTGCAGGTCGCTGCCCTGCCGGCGTTCCAGTCCCGTTTGGGCGTGGAAGGGGCCGTGCCCATGCTGGGAAATTCCCGCGCCTACGCCCGCAAGATCCAGCAGGAGAGCGCCAAATGGGAGGCCGTGATCAAGGCCTCGGGCGCTTCGGTCTAGTCGGGCCGCTTGCCATGTCCTTGATGCACGATTATTTGCGCCCGCTGGATGCGGACACGCTGTTCACCGATGCGCAGTGGCTGGCGGCCATGCTGGGCTTCGAGTCCGCACTGGCCCAGGCCCAGGCCGAATGCGGCGTGATTCCGCAGGCGGCCGCCGAGGCCATCGCCCAGGCTTGCGCCGTCGTACAGGTCGACCGCGAGGCCCTGGTGGCGCGCGCGCGCTGCAGCGGCGCCATGGGCCTGGCCGTGCTGCAGCCGCTGCAGCAATGGCTGCGCGCCCACCGGCCCGAAGGCCTGGACTGGCTGCACTGGGGCTCGACCACCCAGGACGTGGTGGACACGGCCCAGGCGCTGCTGACGCGCGCCGCCCTGCAAGCCTTGCTGGCCGAGCTGGCGGGGCTGCAGGAGTGTCTGACGGACCTGGCCCGGCGCCACGCCGCCACGCCCATGCTGGCGCGCAGCCTGCTGCAGCCGGCCCAGGTGACGAGTTTTGGCTTCAAGTGCGCGCAGTCCGCCGCCGCCTTGCAGCGCTGCCGTGCGCAATTGCAGGCCCAGGCCGCGCAGGCGCTGTGCGTGCAGCTCGGCGGTGCGGTCGGCAACCGCGCTGTCCTGGGCCCGACCGCGGCCGCCGTGGAGCAGGCACTGGCGCGCCGGTTGGGTCTGCAGGCCTGCGGCTACAGCTGGCATACGCAGCGCGATGCCTGGCTGCGCCTGGCCATGGAAGTGGCGGTCTGCGGCGGCAGCCTGGCCAAGTTGGCCAAGGACTGGTCGCTGATGATGCAGTACGAAGTCGGCGAGCTGTACGAAGCGCCGCGCGGCAGCACTTCCAGCGCCATGCCGCACAAGCGCAATCCGGTGCACTGCATGCAGGCCGTGGCGCAAACCCAGCCCGTGCCGCAGTTGGCCGCGACCTTGCTGGCCTGCATGGCCCAGGCCCATGAGCGCGGCCTGGGAGAGTGGCAGGCCGAAGTCGCGCATGGGGCCAGCCTGTGGCGCCACGTGCATGCCGCCGCCGCCGCCTTGCGCAGCGCGGCCCAGGGCCTGCAGGTGGATACGGCACGCATGCAAGCCCATATCGATGGCCTCCAAGGCGTGGTGTATTCCGAAGCGCTGAGCCAGACGCTGGCCCCGCTGCTGGGCAAGCCGGGCGCGCAGGCCGCCGTGGCCGAATGCGCGGCCCAGGCTTTGCAGCAGGCCCAACCGCTGCAGCTGCTGCTTGAGCGCTGGCTGCGGCGGCAGGGAATGCCTGTCGACGCCGCGCTGGAAAGCGCATTGGCCGCGGCCGCCAACCCGCGGCTGGCCGTGCAGTCTTCGGCGCAGGCCTGCGGCGATCTACTGGCCCGAACGGCCGCATCTGCATCACTGAAGGAAAACGACCATGCCCTCCACCCCTGAAGACAGCCTGCAGCAAGGGCTGCGCAACCGCCGCCAGGTGCTGGGCGCGGACTGGGTCGCCCAGTCCGTGGACAACGCCAACAGCCTGAACGTCGAGTTCCAGCGCATGATCACCCGCTATGCCTGGGACGGCATCTGGAGCCGCCCGGGCCTGGAGCGCCGCACGCGCCGCATCATGGTGCTGGCCATCACCGCGTCCATGGGGCGTTGGGAAGAGTTCGAGCTGCACATCCGCACGGGCTTGCTGGCCGACCCCGCCGATCCCGACGCCGCGGCGCTGGACCTGCCCACCATCCAGGAAGTGCTGCTGCAGACCGCCGTCTATGCGGGCGTGCCCGCGGGCAATACCGGCATGGCCGTGGTGATGAAAGTCCTGCGCGAGCTGGACCGCCTGCCGCCCAAGGTGGATTTCTTCGCGCCGGCGGCGGGCTCGGCGCCCTGAGGCGGGGCAGGCGTTGAGCGCTGCCCGTGACGATCCGGTGTAGAACAGCAGCAAACGGCCGCGGTGCTTTTGCAAAGCCGTGTGGAAAGCGGCGGCAAAGTCATTCCGCCCCAGCAGGTGCTACAGCCAGCCAGCCCGGCGGAACCGGAAGTAGACATAGCTGCACACGCCGCCCATGAACAGCAGTGCGGCCGGGTAGCCGTAGTGCCACTTGAGCTCCGGCATGTGCTCGAAGTTCATTCCCCAGATGCCCACGAAGGCGGTGCAGATCGCAAAAATACTGGCCCAGGCCGCCAGCCGCTTGGTGACCTCGTTGTCGTCGATGGCAACCATGGAGAGGTTGACCTGCATGGCCGTCGCGATGGTGTCGCGCATGCCATCGATGAGTCCGTTGATCCGGACCAAGTGGTCGGCCACATCGCGGAAGTAGTCCTGTGACCCTGCACAGACCTGCGGTACACGACCGCCGTGGAGTTTGCTCACAGCCTCCAGCAGCGGTGCAACCGCATGCTTGAGGACCATCACTCGCTGCTTCAGTCCATAAAGTTGCTTGATGCTCTCGCGCGCAGCTCGCTGCGTGAAAATCTGTAGCTCGACCTCCTCGAGCTCAGCTTCCAGGGCCTCGATGATGGGGAAGTAGCGGTCAACCACCGCATCCATGAGTGCATACAGCACAAAGCCTGCGCCGTGCTGGAGTAGTTCGGGCTCTCGTTCGCAGCGATCGCGCACTCCCAGGAACCCGTGTTTGCTGCGGTTTCGGACCGACAGAACATAGTTGGGGCCGATGAACACGTCCACCTCGCCCAGGTTGAACTGGCCTGGTTGCTCGGGGTCCGGCTCCAGCAGGTGCATGACTGCGAAGATGGACTGGCCGTATTCCTCGATCTTGGGTCGTTGATGCCCATGGCTGGCATCTTCCACGGCGAGTTGGTGCAGGTCGAACTCTTCGCGCATTTCATCAAGCTCAGCCGCCGTCGCATCGGCCAAGGCCACCCAGACGAAGCAGCCAGGCCTCGCAATGTAGGTGCTGATATCGGCGACAGGTATATCGGCTAGTTTGGATCCCCTTTCGTAGGCCACGCAATTGATCAGCATCCAGGTCCTCTTGAAACAGTCGCAAAGGCGCAATGGTGCCATGCCCAGGCCACAGCAAGGTCAGATAGCGAACCGCTTACGTTGTGACTTGTAAGGGGCAGGTCAGAGCCACTGCCGTCCCGGTACGGGGCTGCTGTGCTTTTGCCAGGCCGTTGGGGCTTTCGGCCAATGCGCGAAGGAGGGGCGCTGTGATTTGCTTTGCCGGTGAAGCTTTTCAAAGGATTCATCACTTGGGATGAATGCAAAATTTGTGTGAATTTGTGGCGCTTTGACCTGGGCCGTGCCAGGGACGGTCGGCGGCGCGATGCTGGGTGCGGAGCTTCCCCGGGCTCCGCATGCTCGCATCTCCTTGCTCTGCTGCGCCCTTGGATTGGGCGGCGCAGGCAATGCCGTGCCACCGTAACGGCCCTGTGTATCATTGGTATTGCCATGTGAATGACATAGGGATAGTTTCTCCTTTGTCCTCCGACGCATTAGCGATCACTGAAGAGTTCTGCGGTAGCGGCGGGCAACTCAATTGAAGGAGAAAATCATGGTCACTCCCGTCAGCGTTGAGAAGCTGGAAGTCAAGTCGCATGGCACGCCGGACGAGCTTCGCACACCCAGCAAAACCCGCGTCGAGGTGGTAAAGCTCCAGGGCTACACGATCGGGCGGTTTAACTTCGAACCCGGATGGCGTTGGTCAGAATGCATCAAGCCCGTGGTGAAGACAGAGTATTGCCAACTCTCGCATGTGGGGCATGTCGTTTCAGGAAAGCTCACCGTTCGAATGCAGGACGGTTCTCAGAAAATGCTCAGCGCAGGAGAATCCTACGCAATCCCTCCTGGTCACGATGCCTGGGTCGAAGGTGACGAGCCCTTTGTCGGTCTTGAGGTGCTCAGTGCCGATGTCTACGCAAAGCCTCCCCAGTAGCTCTGGCGTATGTTGCGACCTGTCTATAAGCCGCTAGCTTGCAAGAGGCATCGACCGTCCCCTGCCGGCATTTGTGACAGCGCATGGCGTGTCATCGCAACGCGATCAAGAGAAGCTTGTCGCTGACGGCGCGCGATGTCAGCGACGATGTGTATGTGGGCCGCGCGCAAGGAGAATGTGATGTCCTATCTCTCGTTTGCCCGTTCGGTCAGCCTCGTTGCGCTGGTAGCGTGTCCGATGGCATCCTGGGCCATTCACGGCACCGAAGGTTTCGAGTGGGGTGCACCGCCGCCAGTGCTGGCCAAGGGGGCCAAATTCGCGGTGCTCCTGGGCGATCCCGGCCAACCCGGCCCCTATGTGGTGCGCCTGTCGGTACCGGCCGGCTATCGCGTGCTGCCTCATTGGCATAGTCAGGCGGAGAATGTGACCGTGATCTCGGGCTCGGTCATGATAGGCATGGGCGACAAGTGGGACGCTAAGGCACTGAAGACCCAAAAAGCCGGCAGCTTCGGCTCGATTCCGGCCAAGGTCAAGCACTTCGCCATGTTCAAGGTCCCAACGGTGATCCAGATCCACGGGGAAGGGCCCTTCGACCTGAACTATGTCGATCCGGCAGACGACCCGCAGAAGGCGTACAAGTAGACGTTGGTCGCTGTGCCAGTGGCCTCCAAACTGTGCCGCTGCATAAGCCGTTGCGAGGATCAAGGCATCAGGAATGCATGGCTTTGAATCGTTCGCCTGATCTGGCCCCGGTAGTTCCGGACACCGTCCAGTCGCCACGTTAGCCTTTGTGGACGGAGCATGGATGTCGAAGCGAGGGGGTGGTGTTCATGCCGGGCTCCGGTGTCGAAAGTGGGACACCCGTATTTCGCGGCGCGGCGGCGTGCGCATTGCTGCAATGGGCCATGGCCTGCGTGGCGGGCATGGCTTCAGGCTGGCCGTCCTTTTGGCCCTTTTGGGGGATGACGGGCGTTGGGGACAAGAGTAGAGTGCCGATACCCGATCGACTGGAGCACCACCGATGAAACATCTCCTGTTGCTGAGCCTGTGGACTACCGTGGGAACCCTTGCCGCCCAGGCGGCTGAACCTGCGCCGCGTGATCGCCTCGAACGCGGCCGTTACCTCGTCAATACCAGTGGGTGTGCGGATTGCCACACGCCGATGAAGATGGGGCCTCGTGGCCCCGAGCCCGATGCCATGCGCAGCTTATCCGGTCATCCTGAGGGCCTGGTCATGCCGCCCGTGCCAACCCTGCCCGTCGGGCCTTGGCTGGTCATCTCGTCGGCGACGAACACGGCCTGGGCCGGGCCCTGGGGCGTCAGCTTCACGGCCAATCTGACACCTGACCCCGAGACGGGGCTGGGCCGCTGGAGCGAGCAGAATTTTGTCCAGACCTTGCGCAAAGGCCGACACATGGGCGCTGGCCGCCCGCTTCTGCCGCCCATGCCCGCTGCCTTCGGACAGATGACCGACGCGGACCTCAGCGCCATATTCACTTACCTGAAGACAGTGCCGCCCGTACGCAACCGCGTGCCCGTACCTCTGCCGCCTGGCACCCGCTGACGCCGGATATCCGAACAGGCGTTCGCAGACAACATCAGCGTTCTCGTTTTTGCCCCGTGGTCTCCCGCTCCGATGGCGGTGGAGGCCCAAGACGGTTGGGAGGCGCACCCGGAGCTGGGTCATGCTCTCCCATCGAGCTGAGGGCCGTACAGGATGCCTGTTGCTACCTGTTGCGCACCGGAGAGGTCGTCGGGGCGCGACGGATGATCTGCTTCCAGGCACGCTGGCCGACGGCCGTGACCTGCCGGTCGCAGTACTCACTCGCCGGACCCGTAATGGTCCACGGCGTCACGCAGCAGCCGTCCAGCTTTGGTGACGCCTTGCCTGCCTTGCGCCAGCACCGGATGGTAATTGGGCCAGATGTGGAACATCTTCGGCCAGATTTCCAGCCGCACGCTCACATCGGCCAGACCTGCCGCACGGGCCAGCGCGATCGCATCATCCAGCAAGGCCTCTGTGGAGCCCACGAAAATCGTCAGGGGCGCGATGCCGCTCAGATCCGCGAAAACCGGAGACGCCAGAGGTGTCTCTCGCGGTCGCTCTCCCAGGTACTGCCCTGCCAGGAATTGCATGATCTCGCGGTTGAGGACAGGGTCTCGCTGCGCGTTGCGGCGGTAGCTGTCTGCGGTCGCCGTCATGTCCACCCAGGGCGAGAGAAGCAGAGCGCCAGCGGGTTGCTGCATGCCCAATTCTTTCAGCCGTACGAGCAAGGCCACGGCCAGGCCGGCTCCCGCGCTATCGCCGGCGACAGCGATCTGGCGGGGATGGACGCCGGAATCCAGGAGAAATCGGTATCCGCTGACCGCATCTTCCAGAGCCTGAGGAAACGGGCACTCAGGGGCGCGCCGGTACTCGAGGGCGAGCGTTCTCATCGCCGCCGCGCGACCCAACTCGCTCACGAGGTGCCGGTGGCTCTTCAGTGAGCCCCAGGCATATCCTCCGCCGTGCAGATAGAGGATGACTTCGCTGGTGCTCGCAACGGGCGTGGACGTCCATTCAGCCGGAACCCCGTGCGCCGTCACCGGTTCCACAAGGACATCCGCTGCCGGCGCAAAGCGGTCTCCCTGCGCGTCGTACGCCGCCCGACGTTGCGCATTGGAGAGGAATGTCGGCCGCTCACGGAGCATGGCTTCCAGTCGGTCAAGCTCATTCATCGGAACACCTCTTTCAGTACGACGGGTCTCCACGCACTTTAGAGCACGCACATGATGCTGGGCAAGCCTCAAGCGCGTCCGGTGGCAGGGGCGTGAACTGGATTTCGGCCTCGGTGTCGAAGAAGCGTGCGCTCCACAGAATCGCACAAACCGCGATTCGCAGCTTTGCGGTTCCACGATCAAGACAGCGCTGGAGTTTCCCAACGACTGCATCTGGGTGGTCCGCCCCAAGCCCCCTTTCCCCCTCCAGCCCCCGTCCCCTCCTATAATCGCCCCTACCGTACAGGAGTCCCACGTCGATGCCGACCTGGGGTGAAACGGGAAGTCCGGTGACCTTGGCGCTTTTGCGCTGAACATTCCGGCGCAGCCCCCGCTGCTGTAAGCCTGACAGACACACTCGATGCCACTGGGCCTGATGCCCGGGAAGGTGGTGTGCGCTGAATGAGGGCGAGCCAGAATACCGACCTGTACGAATGCAGTTTTATGCCACGGGGTGTGGGCCGTTTGCTGATCGGCCTGTCCACGCCTGCGCGCAGCGGCAGTCCTCTCGCAATCTCCTTCTCCCCTGGGACACTTTCATCGTGTTGGGCTCGGGGAGAGCATGGACGAATCATTCAAACTCGCGCATGCACAACGCATGCAGCGCAAAAAAGCGACCGTGGCCGCGGCCATGGAGCGCTCGCAAACGCTGCAAGGCATCGTGGTGCTGCTCACCGGCAACGGCAAAGGCAAGACCACGTCGGCCTTCGGCACGCTGTACCGGGCGCTGGGCCATGGGCATCGCGCGGGCGTGGTGCAGTTCATTTCCGGCACGCATTGCACGGGCGAAGTCACGTTCCTGCAGCACATGGGCCTGCTGGGCCAGGGGCGGCAGGCGCAGGTCGACTACCACGCCATGGCGACAGGATTCTCCTGGGACAGCCAGGGCTGGAGTGCGGACAAGGCCGCGGCCGAGCTGGCCTGGAGCCAGGCGCGGCGCATGCTGGCCGATGCCAGCCTGCAACTGGTGCTGCTCGATGAGCTGACCTTCATGCTGCAGTACGGCTATCTCGCCGTGGCCGAGCTGCTGCAGGCCATCAAGGGCCGGCCGGCGTCGCAGACCGTGATCATCACCGGGCGCGCGGCGGCGCCGGAGCTGCTGGCGCTGGCGGACACGGTCAGCGAGATCGCCGACACCCGGCACGCGTTCCGGGCCGGCGTCAAGGCCCAGCCGGGCGTGGACTTCTGATGCCGCGCCTTTACTGGCTGCTGGCGGCAGGCTTGGCGGCGTCCGCGGTGCAGGCGGCCGAGCCTTTGCCGCGGCTGATGTCGACCAATATCTGCGCCGACGTGCTGGCCCTGGGCCTGGCCGATCCGGCGCAAATCGTTTCCCTGTCGCGCCAGAGCCAGGACGCCCAGCGTTTCTCCCTGGCGAGCCAAGCGAAGCAATTCGCGGCCAACGATGCCTCGGCCGAAGACGTGCTGCATCTGAAGCCGCAGATCGTGCTGGCCTCGCGGCGCTGGAGCGCGCGCTACCAGGCCAGCCTGTTCAAGCGCCATGACATACAGATAGTGACGGTGCCGTTCCCCACGGACTGGGACGGCATTTTCAGCAGCACCAAGCGCATGGGCAAGGCCATGGGCCGGGAGCAGGCGGCCAAGGAGTTGCTGGCGAGCATAGACCAGCGCCTCAAGCAGCTGCAGGCCACGCCCCGGCCGTTCAATGCCTTGTACCTGCGGCCCAACGGCGGCAGCGCGGGGGCCAAGACCCATGTCGATGCGGTGCTCACCGCCGCCGGCCTGCACAACCATGCGACGGCCCTGGGCCTGCAGGGCTGGGGGCGTATCGATCTGGAGCGCATTCTGCAGAACCCGCCCGATGTCTTCATCACGCCTTCCATGGTCAACGACCTGGCCTATGCCCGCTCGGCCCTGGGCCGCCATCCGCAAATGAAAAAACTCCTGGAGCGCATTCCCGTGGTGGCCTTGCAGCAAAACGACTGGGGCTGCAGCAACTGGCAGTTGATCGAGGCGGCCGAGTCCATGGCGGCGCAGGTCGACGCCTTGCGCATCAAGCCCATTGGCGCGGAGCTGAAGTCATGACGCGGGTGCAAGTCGCGCCGCGTCCGTGGCTGCTCAATCTGGGCTTGCTGGCCGCATTGCTGGTGCTGGCCTGTATTTCCTTGGGCATTGGTTCGGTGCGGATCGGCGTGGCCGATTGGTGGCACGCCGTGTTCGCCCAGGGTGGCGGCAGCGATCTGGCCTTGCGCCACCAGGCCATCGTCCAGGAAATCCGCCTGCCGCGCGTGCTGCTGGCCGTGCTGGTCGGCATGTCGCTGGGCGTGTCGGGCGCGGCCTTGCAGGGGTTGCTGCGCAATCCGCTGGCCGAGCCCGGCATTCTGGGTGTGAGCTCCAGCGCCGGGCTGGGGGCCGTGGTCTGCATTTACTTCGGTCTGTGGCATTGGAATGCCTGGTTGCTGCCGACGGTGGCCATGGGCAGCGCGGCGGCGGCGACCAGCGTGCTCTACCGCATCGCCAGGAACGGCGCGAGCAATCTGACGCTGATTCTGGCCGGTGTGGCCATGTCGGCGCTGACGGCGGCATTGACGGCGCTGGCCATCAACCTCGCGCCCACGCCCACCGACATGCAGGACATCGTGCTGTGGCTGATGGGCTCGCTGGCCGACCGCAGTTTTGACGAAGTGCGGCTGAGCCTGCCGTTCATCGTGCTGGGCTTGGCGCTGCTGGCGATGAGCGGGCGCCACCTGGACGCGCTGACGCTGGGCGAGGACGAAGCCGCGAGCATGGGCGTGAACCTGGCGCGGCTGCGCGCGCAAATCATTGCCGGCACGGCGCTGTGCGTGGGTGCCAGCGTGGCCGTCACGGGCTCCATCGGCTTCATCGGCCTGGTCGTGCCGCATGTGTTTCGCGGCCTGGTGGGCTACCGGCCGTCGCGCCTGATCCTGCCCAGCGCCCTGGGCGGCGCCGTGCTGCTGCTGGCCGCGGACATCGCCTTGCGCCTGCTCAGCGGCCGCGTCGAATTGATGCTGGGGGTGGTCACGGCGCTGATCGGCGCGCCCTTCTTTTTCTACCTGGTGCTGCGTGAGCGCTGGAGGACACGTTGATGCATGGCCTGTCGATTGAAGCGCTGCAGGTGCAGCTGTCGGGCAAGACCTGCGTCGACCAGCTGTCGTTCGACGTGCGCGCCGGCGAACTGTTTGCCTTGATAGGCCCGAACGGCGCGGGCAAGAGCACGGCGCTCAAGGCCATGGCCCAACTGCTGCCCCATGCGGGCCGGGTGCTGCTCGATGGCGAAGACCTGGGCCGGCTCGCGCCGGTGCAGCGGGCCCGGCGCCTGGCCTATCTGTCCCAGGGGGACCAGGTGGCCTGGCCTTTGCAGGTGCGCGATTTTGTCGCCCTGGGGCGGCTGCCGCACCAGCGCGGCTGGGGGCCGCGGGCCTTGTCGGCGGGCGACGGCCAGGCGGTGGACGCCGCGCTGGAGGCCATGCACCTCACGGACTTGCAACACCGCCACCTGAATGAACTCTCGGGCGGCGAACGCGCCCGCGCGCGCCTGGCCCGGGCGCTGGCCGTGCAGGCGCCGCTGCTGCTGGCCGACGAGCCCGTGGCCGCGCTCGATCCGTTTCACCAGCTGAGCGTGATGGAGTTGCTGCGCGCCCAGTGCAATGCCGGCCAGGCGGTGATCGTGGTGCTGCACGACCTGACGCTGGCCAGCCGTTTTTGCGACCGGGTGCTGTTGCTGCAGCAGGGCCGGGCCGTGGCTTGTGGCGCGCCGCGCCATGTGCTCACGCCCGCCCATCTGCAGCGCGTCTACCAGGTCCAGGCCATGCATGGCGAACACGAAAGCCAGGGCTATGTCGTGCCCTGGCGCTGCCAGCCGCAGGCGGCTTCCTCCGAAGCGCGCTGAGCGCCCCCTTTTTTCATTTTTTCTTGGAGATGCACATGACCAACAGCCAAAAGATTCCCGCCACCATCGTCACGGGCTTTCTGGGCAGCGGCAAGACCACGCTGCTGCGCCACATCCTGGAAAACGCGGGCGGGCGCCGCATCGCCGTGATCGTCAACGAGTTCGGCGAGCTGGGCATTGACGGCGACATCCTGCGCAGCTGCGGCATTGGCTGCGACGACGCGGGCAATGAAACCCAGGGCCAGCTGTATGAGCTGGCCAACGGCTGCCTGTGCTGCACGGTGCAGGAAGAGTTCTACCCCGTGATGCGCGAGCTGATCGCGCGCCGCGCCGACATCGACCACATCCTGATCGAAACCAGCGGCCTGGCCTTGCCCAAGCCCCTGGTCCAGGCCTTCAACTGGCCCGAGATCAAGAACGCCTGCACCGTGGACGCCGTGATCACGGTGGTCGACGTGCCGGCTACGGCCGCCGGCCAGTTCGCCGCCAACCCGGCCGCCGTGGACGCCCAGCGCAAGCAGGACCCGAATCTGGACCATGAATCGCCGCTGCACGAGCTGTTCGAAGACCAGCTGATGTCGGCCGACCTGGTGGTGCTGAGCAAGCTCGACCAGGCCAGTGCCGCCGATCGCGCCAAGGTCGAAGCCATCGTGCGCGAAGAAGTGCCGGCCCAGGTGAAGATCGTCGCCGCCGACCACGGCAAGATCGACCTGGGCGTGGTGCTGGGCCTGTTCAGCGCCTCGGAAGACACCATCCATGAGCGCGCCAGCCACCATGGCGAAGGCGAGGAGCACGACCACCACGACCACGACGAGTTCGATTCCATCGTCGTCAAGCTGCCGGTGGTGGAGCGCGATGCCTTGCTGGAGCGCCTCGCGGCCCTGGTCGCCGAGCACGCCATCTACCGCGTCAAAGGCTTTGTGGCCCTGGCCGACAAGCCCATGCGCCTGGTGGTGCACGGCGTGGGCACGCGCTTCGACAGCTACTTCGATCGCCGCTGGGCCGCGGGCGAAACGCCGCAGACCCATCTGGTGCTGATCGGCCACGACCTGGATGCCGTGCGCATCACGGCCGAGCTGAACGCCTTGACCGTCGGAGCACTCTGATGCATCTGCTCGCAGTCCAGCCCGGAGGCTTTGTCGACGACGACGCCATAGTCGCCAGCATGGGGCAATCGCCCGCCGACGTGGTGTTCCTGAGCGCCGCGGACACCACCTTGGCGCTGTTGGCCCAGGCCTATGGCCAGCTGCAGCAGGGCCTGGACGGCGAGCAGCTTTTCACCCTGCGCCTGGCCAATCTGATGCACCTGCGCCAGCCCGCGTCGGTGGATTTGTACGTGGACGAGGTGCTGCAGCATGCGCGCGTGATCGTCATCGATCACCTGGGCGGTGAAAGCTACTGGCCTTACGGCACGGAGCAGATCCGCGAAGTCTGCCGGCGCAAAGGCATCACCCTGGTGATGTTCTCGGGCGACACCACGGAAGACCTGAACCTGCTGCAAAAAAGCACGGCGAGCATGGAGCAGTGCCGCTGCCTGTGGCGCTATCTGCGCGAAGGCGGGGCGGCGAACGCGCGCGAGCTGTTCCGCTACCTGGGCCATGCGTTTCTGGGCGCCGAGCAGCAGGCCTTGCCGCCGCTGCCGCTGCCGCCCGTGGCCGTCTACCACCCCGCCCAGGATGCGGCGTCCGCCCAGGACTGGCAGCAGCCCGGCCCCTGGCAGTGGCAAGACGGCGCGCCCGTGGTGCTGGTCGTGTTCTACCGCGCACACTTGCAGTCGGGCAATACCCAGGTCTTCCAGGCGCTGTGCGAACAGCTGCTGGCCCAGGGCATGAACCCCTTGCCGCTGGCTCTGCTGTCGCTCAAGGACGCCGCCAGCCTGGCCTTGCTGCACGAACTGTGCGCGGCGCATGCCGTCTCGCTGATCCTCAACACCACTTCGTTCGCCCAGTCCTCGCTGGATACGCCTGGCGACCATGCGCTGGCCGGCGACATCCCGGTGCTGCAAGTCATCCTATCCGGCGGCAACGAGCAAAGCTGGCTGGCCGACACCCACGGCCTGCAGCCGCGCGACATCGCCATGCACGTGGCCATGCCCGAAGTCGACGGCCGCATCATCACGCGCGCCATCAGCTTCAAGGGCCTGTCGCACCGCAGCGAACTGACCCAGTCCGACGTGGTGCAGTACCAGGCACATGCCGAACGCCTGGCCTTTGTGGTGGAACTGGCCCAGCGCTGGTGCCGCCTGCGCCACAAGCCCAATGCGGACAAGCACCTGGCCTTGATCCTGGCCAACTACCCGACGCGCGAAGGCCGGCTGGGCAATGGCGTGGGGCTGGACACGCCGGCGTCGGTCATCCAGATCCTGCAGTCCTTGCAGCGCAGCGGCTATGTGCTGGACGCCATTCCTGCCGACGGCGACGCCTTGATGGCCCAGCTGCAGCAAGGCATCACCAACGACCCCGATTCCTGGGGCCAGCGCCCGGCCTGGCAAAGCCTGGACCTGGCGAGCTACCAGGCGTTCTTCGCGGGCCTGCCCGAGGCGAATCAGCAAGCCGTGCTGCAGCGCTGGGGCGCGCCCGACGCCGACCCCATGCTGCGCCAGGGCCGTTTCATGATCGCCGGACTGCGCTGCGGCCAGATCTTCGTGGGCATACAGCCGGCACGCGGCTACCACCTGGACCCCATGGCCAGCTACCACGACCCGGATCTGGTGCCGCCGCACTACTACCTGGCCTTCTACCACTGGCTGCGCAGCCGCTGGAACGCCGACGCTATGGTGCATGTCGGCAAGCACGGCAATCTTGAATGGCTGCCGGGCAAGAGCGTGGCCTTGTCGAACACCTGCTGGCCGGATCTGGTGTTCGGCCCCATGCCCCACCTCTATCCCTTCATCGTCAACGACCCGGGCGAAGGCACGCAGGCCAAGCGCCGCGCCCAGGCTGTGATCGTCGACCATTTGATGCCGCCGCTGACGCGCGCCGAAAGCTATGGGCCCACGCGCGATCTGGAGCGCATGGTGGACGAGTACTACGACGCCGCGACCATGGACCGCCGGCGCGCCGAGCTGCTGCGCAAGCAGATCCTGGCGCACATCGTGGCCCATGACCTGCACCAGGACCTGGGACTGGCGGCGCCGTCGTCCGAAGAGGACGAGCAGCAGCTGCTCAACCGCACGGATGCCTATCTGTGCGAGCTCAAGGAAAGCCAGATCCGCGACGGCCTGCATGTTTTCGGGCAGTCGCCCCAGGGCCGGCTGGAGCGCGACACCTTGCTGGCCCTGGCCCGCCACCCCGTGGGCAACGGCCAGGGCGCGAATGCCAGCCTGGTCCGCGCCCTGGCCCGGGACTTGCAGCTGGGCGATGACTTCAATCCCCTCGACGCGGCCTGGGAGCTGCCCTGGACCGGGCCGCGCCCGGCGCTGCTGGCCCAGGTCGATGACCAGCCCTGGCGGCATGCGGGCGATACGCGCGAGCGGCTGGAGCTGCTGGCCTTGCAGCTGCTGGAGCAGGCGGGCGAAGGGCTGGACGCCAGCATGGCGCTGACCGGCGCCGTGCTGCAGCGCGTGGTGCAGGATCTGCTGCCGCGCCTGCAGGCCTGCGGCACGCAGGAGTTGCTGCAGCTGGGCCGGGGGCTGGAAGGGCGCTTCGTGCCCGCGGGCCCCAGCGGTGCGCCCACGCGCGGCCGCCCCGACGTGCTGCCCACGGGGCGCAACTTCTTTTCCATAGACACCCGTGCCGTGCCCACGCCCACCAGCTGGACCCTGGGCTTTCAGTCGGCCCAGCTGCTGGTGGAAAAGTACACGCAGGAACACGGCGACTACCCGCGCGCGCTGGGCCTGTCGGTCTGGGGCACGGCCACCATGCGCACCGGCGGCGACGACATCGCCCAGGCCCTGGCCTTGCTGGGCGTGCGCCCGAAGTGGGCCGACGGCAGCTGGCGCGTGAGCGACTTCGAAGTCCTGCCCATGGCGGTGCTGGGCCGCCCGCGCGTGGACGTGACGCTGCGCGTGTCGGGCTTTTTCCGCGACGCGTTCACCAATGTGATCCGCATGTTCGATGCAGCCGTGCAGAAAGTCGCGGCGCTCGAAGACGAGGACGAGTTCACCAACCCCATTCGCGCGCGCATCCTGAAAGAAGCCGAGCAGCTGGCCGCGCAAGGCATGGCGCCCGAGGAAGCGCGCCACCAGGCGGGCCTGCGCGTGTTCGGCGCCAAGCCCGGCAGCTATGGCGCGGGCCTGCAAGGGCTGATGGACGGCAAGAACTGGGAGACCGACGAAGACCTGGCCGTGGCCTACCGCAACTGGGGCGCCTACGCCTACGGCCAGAACGACGACGGCACGGCCGTGCCCGAGACCTTTGTGCGCCGCTTGAGCGAAATCCAGCTGGTGGTGCACAACCAGGACAACCGCGAGCACGACCTGCTGGACTCGGACGACTACTACCAGTTCCAGGGCGGCATGGCCGCGGCCGTGCGCCATTTCAGCGGCGAGCAGCCCGATCTGTACTTCGGCGACCACAGCAATCCGCAGGCGCCGCGCATCCGCACCCTGCAGGAAGAAATCAGCCGCGTGGTGCGGTCGCGCGTGACCAATCCCAAGTGGATTGCCGGCATCAAGCGCCATGGCTACAAGGGCGCGTTCGAAGTCGCGGCCACGGTGGACTACTTGTTTGCCTTCGACGCCACGGCGCGCGTGGTGCGCGACGACCAGTACGCGCGCGTCACCGATGCCTTCGTCGCCGACGCCGACACGCGCTCTTTCCTGCAGCAGCACAACCCCGCGGCCTTCCACGACATCTGCGAGCGCCTGCTCGAAGCCATTGGGCGCGGCCTGTGGCAGGACAGCGGCGACTACGCGGCTCTGCTGGAGCAGCAACTGCTGGGCACCGAGCAACTTCTAGAGAACCGATAACCATCCCTATGCAGCATTTTCCTTTCACGGCCTTGCAGGGCCAGCAGCCTTTGCAGACGGCCTTGCTGCTGGCCGCCATCGATCCCTTGCTCGGCGGCGTGCTGATCGAAGGCCCGCGCGGCACGGCCAAATCCACCAGCGCGCGCTCCCTGGCCGCGCTGCTGCCTTCGGGCCGCTTCGTCAACCTGCCGCTGGGCGCGACCGAGGAACAGCTGGTCGGCTCGCTGGACCTGGAAGCCGCGCTCAAGCACAGTGCCGTGCAGTTCCGCGCCGGCCTGCTGGCCCAGGCCCACCAGGGCATTCTCTACGTCGACGAAGTGAATCTGCTGGCCGACGGTCTGGTCGATCTGCTGCTGGATGTGAGCGCCAGCGGCATCAACCGCGTCGAGCGCGACGGCGTCTCGCACGAGCACGCGGCGCGCATCACCCTGGTCGGCACCATGAACCCCGAGGAAGGCCAGTTGCGCCCGCAGTTGCTCGACCGCTTCGGCCTGTTCGTGCGGCTGGACAACGTGCCCGATGTGGCCCAGCGCAAGGCCATCGTCAAGACGCGCATGGCGTTTGATGCCGATCCGGCGGCCTTCATGGTCCAGCACGAAGCAGCGCAGAACGCCCTGGCCTGGCAGGTGGTGGCGGCCCGGGACAGCCTGGCCGCTGTCGCCTGGCCCGATGCCGTGCACGACCAGGTGGCCCAGCTGTGCCAGGACGCGGGCGTGGAAGGCGTGCGCGCCGATCTGGTGATGCTGCGCGCCGCGCGCGCCCATGCGGCGCTGGCCGGGCGCGCTGCAGTGACGCTGGCGGACGTGGACGCCGTCGCCGAATTGGCCCTGGCCCATAGGCGCACCCAGGCGGCGCCGCCGCGCGAACAGACATTGCCGGGCGAAGCGGCGCGGAACGACGAAACTCCTGGCGAGGCGGCACAGGCGCCCGCCCCGAAGAATACCGACGCGCCTGAGGGCGGCGAGGGGGCAGGGCCCGCCAATGACCCGCCGGCGCCAGACTGGGGCGCCATGCCCCCGCCCCAATCCACGGCCATTCAGCCGGTCAAGGCCTTGCGGCCCTTTCTGCCAAAAAAAGCCTGACGCGCCCTGCCCAGGCAGGCCCGGGGGGGCAGGCCAGGGCAGGGCGCGAGGCCAACACCGCGCGCAAAGGGCGGCTGCTGGGCAGCGCCGAGCGCGGCGTCGATTGGGTCAAGACGCTCAGCGCCAAGGGCGGCAGTGCCTTGCAGTTGGAGCATCTGCGCTTTCGGCGCCCGCCGGTGGGCTCCAGCAGCTTGCACTGCGTGCTGATCGACATGTCGGCGTCCATGCTCAAAGGCCAGAAGCTGGCCCTGGCCAAGGGCTGTCTGCTGGCGCTGACCGAGCAGTTCTACCGGCGGCGCGAGCGCCTGGCCGTGATCGGCTTCGCCGGCCCAAAGGCGCAGCTGCTGCTCGCGCCCTGCAAGGTCGCGGCCTTCAATGCCGAGTGGATTGCTCCCCTGCAAGGCGGCGGCGCCACGCCCATGCAGTCCGCCGTGGCGCTGGTGGAGGCGCTGCTGCGCCAGCAGAAAGCGGTCCAGCCCGGTCTGCTGGCTTCGGTCTGGCTGCTGACCGACGGCCGCTTCGACCCCTTGCCCGCGCGCCCGCAAGGTGCGGACAGTTGCCACATCGTGGATTTCGAGCAGGAAGCCGTAGCCTTGCAGCGCTGCGCGCGCCTGGCGCGGGATTGGGGGGCGGAATGCATAGAACTCAGCCCCTGAGCCGCCTGCGTCGCTCACGCTGCGGTGGAGGATAGTGACGCCGTCGCTGCGGGCCGGGGCATGCGCTGAAACCGCCTTGGAGTGGGCTAATCGTTCAACAATTTATGCAAATCCTAGTACAAACACGCATAGATTGCCGTGCTGATCGGCATGGATTGCCTCTAATATCGGGGTCTTCCCGCTGTTCCTGCGACGCTGCATGCATTAGCAGGTCCTCCACATTTTCTACCGATCACCATGCTTGACTCCACTCTCTCTCGACGCACGCTCCTCGCTTCGGCGGCTGGCCTGGCCGTGACCCCGCTGTGGGCCCAGCCCGGCTACCCGGCCAAGCCCATCCGCATCGTGATCGGTTACGCCCCGGGCGGCTCGGTCGACATGGTCGGGCGCGTGATCGCCGACATCATCGCCAAGCACCTCGATGCCACCGTCGTGGTGGAAAACCAGTCCGGCGCAGCCGGCGTGGTCGCGGCCCAGCGCGTGGTGTCGAGCAAGGCCGACGGCTACACCTTGCTGGCCGGTTCCAGCAATGAAATGGCCGGTACGAAGTCGGTCAACATGGCGCAGAAATACGACCCCTCCAAGGACTTGACGCCCATCGGCCTGGTCGCGCTCGCGCCCAATATGTGGGTCGCTGGCGCCCATGTGCCCGTGAAGAACCTCGATGAGTTCGTGGCCTTGGTCAAGAAGAACCCGGGCAAGTACAGCTACGGCAGCCCTGGCATCGGTTCGACCCCGCATTTCTCGGCCGAGCTGATCAAGAAGCTCGCGGGCCTGGAAATCACCCATGTGCCTTACCGCGGCGCGGCGCCCATGACCACCGACCTGGGTGGCGGCAACGTCGATTTCGCCATCATTTCGCCGCTTGCGGCCGCGCCTTTCCTGCAGAACGGCCGCATCAAGGCATTGGGCGTCACCACCGCCAACCGCCTGCCCTCGTTCAAGGACGTGCCGGCGCTGGGCGAGAACCCCGCACTCAAGGGCTATTCGCTCGCCGGCTGGTTCGCGTTTGCCGCACCCAAGGACCTGCCACCGGAAATCCTGGCCAAGCTGCAGACCGCGCTGCGTGCCGGCCTCAGCGATCCCGCGATCCGCCAGCGCATCGAAGCTTCGGGCGCGATCCCGGCCAAGGGCGATGAAAGCCTGCAGCAGCTGATCCGCACCGATATGGACAAGTACGCGGATCTGGCGGCCTTTGCCAAGATTGTCGAGTGACCTTGTAGCCCCCACGCTTGCCCACGGCGTGGGCGGCCCGGCGGCGGTGGGTGGGGGCGCACGCGAAGTACCCTGGACACGGCTATGGCGTGGCCGCGCCGCCCGCTTTTAGCGCGTTTTGCAGGCTGACCACGGCAGCGTGAAGGCCTGGGAAAGTTCGGCCAGGTTGAATTTCCTGGGCACCGTTTCGGAAACTGAAGGTTGGGGATATGCGCGGAAGAAGCGACGCATGTTCTCGAGCTTGGCCGGCACTGCGTTTGGCCGACGGGTGCAAGCGGGCCTTCTCGGCGCCCCTCGAAAATGCGGTCCCATGGAAGGTCCGCTTTCTTCGAAAAACTGTGCGTTTTCGCACATGCAGATTCGTGACAGAAGAAGAAACTTCAGTCCAAGCAGAACGCAAACCCGCACTGCAAGACTTTGAAGAAAGAACTGTCATGAACATCACCAAGAACATCATCGCCATCGCCGCCATCGCTGCCGCTTCGTTTTCCGGCATCGCCTCTGCGGAAAACCCGCAGGTCTGGTTCGGCCCCGAGCCCGTGATTTCCGGCCCTTCGCTGGCGCGTACAGAAGTTCTGGCCGACCTGGCGATCTGGAACCGCGCTGGCATGAATATGTACCCCCAGGGCGATAACAGCAGCATCGATGCCGCCTACGAACAGCGCATGGCGCAGTACCAGAAAATGCGCAGCGGCCCCGAGTACCAGGCAGAACTGCGTCGTTTGGGCGGCGTGGCGAAATAAGCTTTTTCGGATTGAAAAACCGGCGTTCTCTTGCCCGTCATGGCCTATGCGGCGGCCGGTTCATCCCTTTTCGAGGAATAAAAATGAACAAAAAGCATGAAGCAGTGCCCAATGGAGCCCGCCGCAGCCTGTTCCAGATGGCCGGTGCCGGCCTGCTGGTGAGCGCTGCCGGTGGCGCCGCCGCCCAGGCCGTCGTGGATACGCCCCGCGTGGATACGCCCGGCGTGGATACGCCTGGCGCTGTAGCCGCCTCATCCGGCCCACAGGCCGCGGCCATGCCGGTCGACAAGAAGCTTGCCATCATCAGCCCCGCCCATTTGCAAGAGCAGGCCAGGAAGGTCATGACGCCGGGCGCCTATGCCTTCATTACCGGCGCAACCGGCGACGAATGGACCCTGCAGGAAAACCGCCGGGCTTTCAACGATTTCCCGATTCGCACCCACCGCCTGCAAGGCATGGCGGCCAAGGACGTGGACCTGAGCATCGAACTGCTCGGTCACAAGCTGGCATACCCCATCATGGTCGCCCCCATGGGGGTACATCTGTTTGCGCACCCACAGGGGGAAGTGGCCACGGTGGCAGGCGCCGCGGCGGCTGGCGCCCTGTACCAAAGCTCGGGCGCCTCCTACCAGCCGCTGGAGGCCATTGCCAAGGCCGGCACCGGTCCGAAATGGTTCCAGCTTTACTTCAACGCCGATGTAGGAGTGACACGCAGCCTGCTGGAGCGCGCCAAGGCCGCCGGCTATACCGCCATCATCATCACCGCCGACGCGCTGGGCCCTGGCGCCAGCGATGCCTTCAAATTGCTGGGCATGCCGTTCCCACCCGGCCTGACCTTCGGCAACCACGATCCCCTCCAGGGTGGCACGGGCAATTTCCGCCACCAGAAGGTGGCGCTCACGCCGGACGACATCGGCTTTGTGAAGTCCGTGAGCGGCCTGCCCGTCATCGTCAAGGGCCTCATGCGTGGTGTGGATGCCGATGCCGCCATTCGCGCTGGAGCCTCTGCCATTCAGGTATCCAACCACGGCGGCCGCCAGATCGACGGTGTGCCGGGTGCGATCAGCGTGTTGCCCGAAGTGGTCAAGGCCGTGAAAGGCCGCGTGCCCGTGATTTTCGACAGCGGCATTCGCCGAGGTATTGACGTGCTGCGCGCGCTCTCGCTCGGTGCCCAAGCCGTCGCCGTGGGACGCCCCGTGCTCTATGGCCTGGCGCTGGGTGGTCCTTCCGGCGTACAAAGCGTGATGGAGCAATTACGCGATGAACTCCAATTGGCCATGTTGCTGGCCGGTGCTGGCAGCGTCAGACAGCTCGATGGCAGCTTTGTCAAGGCATGAGTCCGAAGCCGCGTGGCGGGCGTGGATGCGAACGCGCCTCGGGTGGCGCTGGTTATTTAGCCGCTAAAACCCACGGCATGGGCAGACCGGGGGCAGGGCCCGCTCAGGCCTGCGGCTGCGCCCAGACCGCAAACTCGTTGCCGCTGGGCTCGGTGAAGTGAAAGCGCCGACCGCCCGGGAAGGCGAACACCGGCTTGACGATCTGGCCGCCGGCTGCCGTGACTTTGGCCAGCGTGTCTTCGAGCTGCTCGCTGTAGAAGACGATGAGCGCGCTGCCCTGGGCGGTGGTGGACGCCATGTCCGCGCGGTAGAAGCCGCCGTCCAGGCCCTGGCCTGAAAAGGCCGCGTAGTCCGGGCCGTACTGCTCGAAAGTCCAGCCGAAGGCGGCCTGGAAAAATGCCTGGGTGGCGGCCAGATCGCGGGCCGGGTATTCGACGTAGTTGATTTTTTCGTGGGCGGGCATCTGCAGGTCCTCGGAGGAGAGAGCCGGACGCGATGGCGGATGCGCCCAGCGTTAAGGGGAGGCCGTCATTGTGGCATGCGCCGACTGCGCGAGCCGGCGCATTTCCTCGGTCTGCTGGTGCGCCAGCACATGGCGCAGCACGTTCTCGGCCAGGCTGTGGCGCTGCTCGCGCAGCGTGGCCACGCCCATGCCCACGCAAAACGAGGCCGGCGTGTCCGACAGCTCCAGGCAGACCACGCCGGCCATGGGATGGTGTCTGGCCACGCCCGCGACCAGGGCCACGCCCACACCAGAGGCGACCAGGCTCAAGATGGTCTGCACCTGCATGGCCTCCTGCACCACATGCGGCGTGAAGCCCGAGAGCTGGCAGCGCAGGTAGGCCATGGCAGACAGGCCGGGCACCTGGTGCTGGGGGTAGGCGATGTAGTTCTCCCGGGCGGCTTCGGACAGGGCGATGCGTTGCCCGGCCTTGTGGGCCAGCGGGCTGTGGCTGGCCACCGCCAGCACGAAGTCGTCGCGCTCCAGCGGCTGGACGTCGACCGAGCCGGCATCCATCACCGGAAAGCGCAGAAAACCGATGTCCAGGCGTTTGGCGCGCAGGCCGTCGAGCACTTCGAGCGAAGTCGATTCGAACAGCTGCAGCGTCAACTGCGGGAAATCATGGCGCAGATGGGGAATGAGCTGGGGCAGCAGACGGTAGGTGGCCGAGCCGATGAAGCCTATGCGCAGCAGCCCGCCCAGGCCTTGCAGCGCCTCTTTGGCCTTGCGCTTGCATTGCTCGGCATGGAACAGGGTCAGCTGGGCCTGGGCCAGCATGGCTTCGGCCATGGGCGTGGGGATGGCGCCATTGGGCGTGCGTTCGAACAGCTTGCCGCCCAGCTCGTCCTCGAGCCGGCGTATGGACACCGACAGCGGCGGTTGGGCCATGTGCAGCAATTCGGCCGCACGGTGAAAGTTGCGTGTTTCCACCAGGGTGACGAATTGCTGGAGTTGGCGCAGGTTCATATCGATATGTGTTCGGTATCGGGAGGGCGTTTTTTAATATTGGACGCATGTTATGTGATTCGCCTAAATTGCTCTCCAGGCACAGGTCCCGCAGAGGACCTGGCCGCCCTATTACAGGAGACAAGACATGCTCACTCGCAGACATCCACTGCGCCTGCTGGCCGCGGTGGCGGTGGCTTCGGCCTTTCTTCCCGCTGTGCCGGCCGTGGCACAGAGCTTTCCCGTCAAGCCCATCAAGTTCGTCGTGCCTTTTGGGCCGGGCAGCGGCACGGACACGTCGGCGCGCTACTTCGGCAAGAAGCTGCAGGAGCTCACGGGCCAGAGCGTGGTCGTGGAGAACCGGCCGGGGGCGAACGGCTTCATCGCCGTCAAGCAGGTGCTGGCCGCGCCGGCCGACGGCTATACGGTGTTCATCGGCAGCAATTCCACGCTGGCCGTGAATGTAGCGCTGTTCAAGCAGCTGCCCTATGACCCGACCACCGAATTCGCGCCGCTGACGATGATGATGCGCGCGCCGGCCATGCTGGTGGTGCCGGGCAAGTCGCCCGTCAAAGACCTGCGCGGCCTGATTGCTGACGCCCAAAAGCGCCCCGGCCAGGTGAACTTCGGCGCCGGCTCCGCGGGCTATCAGCTCATGGGCGAGCTGCTCAACGACGCGGCCCAGATCAAGACCGTGCATGTGCCGTTCAAGGGCGCGGGCGAAACCGTGACGGCCCTGGCCGGCGGCGTGGTTGATTACGCGTTCGCCGAAGTCACGGCGGTGCAGGAGCTGACCAAGTCCGGCCTGCTGCACGCCCTGGCCGTGGCCTCGGACAAGCGTGTGGCCAATGCGCCCGATGTACCCACCGTGAGCGAAGCCGGCCTGCCGGGCTTCGAGGCCTACACCTGGGTCGGGGCCATGGTCGGCAGCAAGACGCCGGCACCGGTCACGGCCCGGCTGGCCGAACTGTTCACGCAGATCTCCAAGATGGACGAGACGCAGGAGTTCTATGCGCGCATAGGCGCCACGCCCATGACCGGCGGCCCCGAGCAGATGCGCCAGTTCCAGCAAAAGGAAATCGCGCTGTGGAAACGCATCGTGACCCAGGCCAAGGTGCCCCAGCAATGAATCGCGCGCGGGGCCTGACAGGCGAAATGATCGCCACATTGCAACAACAAGGAGTATTGGGATGAGCAGCTTGGAGCCATTGCACCTCACGCGCATTCCGGCACAGGATGAAGCGCTGCGCGCCGAAGTGCGCGCCTTCCTGGCCGAAGCCACGCGCGCCATGCCGGCCCATGTGCGCGCCCGTTCCTGGGGCGGCTACAGCACGGAGTTCAGCCGCCAGCTGGGTGCCAAGGGCTGGATCGGCATGACCCTGCCCACCGAGTATGGCGGCGGCGGGCGCAGCGCGTTCACGCGCTATGTGCTGGTCGAGGAGTTCCTGAATTTCGGCGCGCCCGTGGGCTCGCACTGGATCGCGGACCGCCAGAGCGCGCCGCTGATCCTCAAATACGGCACGGAAGCGCAAAAGCGCTTCTACATTCCCCCCGTCTGCCGGGGCGAAGCCTTTTTCTGCATAGGCATGAGCGAGCCGAACTCGGGCTCGGACCTGGCCAGCGTGAAGACGCGCGCCGTACCCAACGACCTGGGCTTTGTGCTCAACGGCCAGAAGATCTGGACCACCAACGCCCACCACTGCCAGTACATGATTGCGCTGGTGCGCACTTCGGGCGAGACGGCCGACCGGCACAAGGGCTTGTCGCAGGTCATCGTCGACCTGAGCCTGCCGGGCGTGACCGTGCGCCCCATCCAGGACTTGTCGGGCGACCGCCATTTCTGCGAAGTGTTTTTCGACAATGTGCAGCTGGGCCCGGACGCGCTGATCGGCAGCGAAGGCCAGGGCTGGGAGCAGGTGACGGCCGAGCTGGCCTTCGAGCGCAGCGGCCCCGAACGGCTGTTTTCCAGCATCGTGCTGTTCGACCAGTGGCTGGACTGGGTGCGCACGCCCCAGGGCCACAGCGCAGCGGCCCAGCAGCTGGCCGGCAAGGTGCTGACCCAGCTGGCGCCGCTGCGCGCCATGTCGGTGTCCATCCAGCAAAAGCTCACCCAGGGCAAAAGCCCCATCGTCGAAGCCGCCCTGGTCAAGGAGCTGGGCACGACGCTGGAGCAGATGATTCCCGCCGCCATCGCCGATGACCTCTTCTCGCGCGAAGCGCAGGACGTGCCGCTGGAGCTGCTGCAAACGCTCAAGTACGTGACCGAAGCCTCGCCCTCGTATTCGCTGCGCGGCGGCACGCGCGACATCCTGCGCGGAATGATTGCGCGCGGCCTCGGCTTGCGCTGAGACGCACCACAGACAAGGAACGAACATGGACAGAGACGACGATTTGTTTGCCGACGCGGCCCGGACTTTGCTGGCCGACCAGTGCAGCCCGCAGGTGGTGCGGGCCGTGGAGCAGGGCGACCGCGCCGCGGCGCAGGCCTTGTGGGCGCAGCTCGAAGACGCAGGCTTTGCCGATGCGCTGGTGGCGGAAGCCGCGGGCGGCTCGGGCCTGGGCCTGGCCCAGGTGTTTGGCGTGCTGGAGCAATGCGGCGCGCAGGCCCTGCCGCTGCCGCTGGGGGAAACCATGCTCGCCCGCGCGCTGCTGGCCCAGGCCGGTGCCGCGCGTCCCGCGGGCAGCCTGGTGCTGGCCGACGGTGAAGTGCAAGCGGACGGCAGCTGGCGCGCCGTGGTGCGCAGCGGGCAGGTGGCCGACAGCGCGCTGGTGCGCTGCAAGAACGACTGGCGCGTGCTGGCCCTGATGGACGCCCAGCACACGCCCCATGCCTTCGCGCTGGACTGCGTGGCGCAGTGGAGCCCGGCGCAGGTGCAGACCGCCGCCGCCGTGGCTGTCGTGCT
The DNA here is from genome assembly GCF_025421555.1 of Acidovorax bellezanensis. NCBI lineage: Bacteria > Pseudomonadati > Pseudomonadota > Betaproteobacteria > Burkholderiales > Comamonadaceae > Acidovorax > Acidovorax bellezanensis. The sequence continues at coordinate 126,323 of NZ_JAODYH010000004.1, read as the reverse complement.
GCCGCAAGGCCTGGACTTGCGCACGCTGCAGGCCTGCCTGGTCGCCGCCTTGATGGCCGGGGCGCTGGACGCCGTGTTCCAGCGCACGCTGCAGTACGCCAACGAGCGCAGCCAGTTCGGCCGCGCCATCGGCAAGTTCCAGGCGATACAGCACCAGCTGGCGGTGATGAGCGAGCACGTGTTTGCCGCGCGCATGGCCGCCCAGCTGGGCTGCGCCGCCAATGGTCCGTTTCCCGACCGGCTGCGCGTGGCCACGGCCAAGGCGCGCTGCAGCGAAGCGGCGCTGGCCGTCGCCGAGACGGCCCATGCCATCCATGGCGCCATCGGCTTCACCGAGGAATTCGACTTGCAACTGCTGACCCGCCGCCTGCACGCCTGGCGCCAGGCCGCGGGCAGCGAGTCCTACTGGCATGGCGTCGCCGGCGAGGCCTTGCTGGCCCACCGCGGCCTGACGCTGGACCTGATTCGCACCATCACCGACGTGGAGCTGGCCGCCTGAGGCCGCCCACTTTGCACCCCCTAGACCGGAGAGAAAACACCATGGCCTTCCTGAACATCGCGCGCGACGGCGCCATCCTGACCGTCACCATGAACCAGCCCGAAACCCGCAATGCCTTGACCGGCAATACGGCGGTGGACGAGTTTGTCCAGCTGTGCGACGACGTGCGCAAGGACGCATCGGTCAAGGTCGTCATCCTGACGGCCAGCGGCCCCATCTTCAGCTCGGGCGGCAACGTCAAGGACATGCAGCGCTTCTTCGACGACGCGCTCACGCCCGACATGATCCGCGAGGAATACCGCCAGGGCATTCAGCGCATTCCCAAGGCGCTGTACCAGCTGGACGTGCCCGTGATCTGCGCCATCAACGGCCCGGCCATCGGCGCCGGCCTGGACCTGACCTGCATGTGCGACATCCGCATTGCGTCCGAAACCGCCACCTTCGCCGAAAGCTTTGTGCGCGTGGGCATTGTTCCTGGCGACGGCGGTGCCTGGCTGCTGCCGCGCGCCGTGGGCATGGCCCGGGCCGCCGAAATGGCTTTCACCGGCGAAGCCATCAGCGCCGCCCAGGCCCTGGCCTGGGGCCTGGTGTCGCGCGTGGTGGCGCCCGAGCAGCTGCAGGCAGAGGCCCTGGCCCTGGCCGCCAAGATCGCGGCCAACCCCGGCGTGGTGATGCGCATGACCAAGCGCCTGCTGCGCGAAGGCGAACACAGCTCGCTGGAATCGCTGCTGGAAATGTCGGCCGGCTACCAGGCCCTGGCCCACAAGACGGCCGACCACCGCGAAGCCGTGACGGCTTTCGTGGAAAAGCGCAAGCCGCAATTCGCCTGAAGCCGCCGCCGTGACTACCAAGCAGACTGCCATGCCATTGCAAGGCCTGTGCGTCGTGGACCTGTCCACGGTGGTGTTCGGGCCGCTGGCCAGCCAGATCCTGGGCGACTACGGCGCCACGGTGATCAAGGTCGAGACGCAGCAAGGCGATTCGACGCGGCAAACCGGCCCGTCGGCGCAGGAGGGCATGGCCGCCATGTTCCTGGGCTGCAACCGCAACAAGCGCAGCGTGGTGCTGGATCTCAAGCACGCCGATGCGCGTGAGGCCCTGCAGCAGCTGATTTCCCAGGCCGATGTCTTCATGCACAGCATGCGCCCGCAAAAACTGGCCAAGCTGGGCATAGCTCCCGAGCAACTGGCGCAGCGCTATCCCCGGCTGGTGTATGCCGGCCTGCACGGTTTTGCCGAAGGCGGCCCCTACGCGGGGCGGCCGGCCTACGACGACGTGATCCAGGGCATGTCGGGCATTGCCGACCTGATGCTGCAGCAAGGCGGTGAAGCGCGCTACCTGCCCATGGTGGCGGCCGACAAGGTCTGCGGCCATGTGGCGGCCCACGCCATCCTGGCTGCGTTGATGCGGCGCGAGCGCACGGGCGAAGGCGGTTTCGTCGAAATCCCCATGTTCGAATCCATGGTGGGCTTCAACCTGGTCGAGCACATGTACGGCCAGCACTTCGAGCCGCCGCGCTCGCCCGCCGGTTACCCGCGCGTGATGGCGCCCTGGCGCCGGCCTTACGCCACGGCCGACGGTCACGTGGCCATGATGCCCTACACGGATGTGCACTGGCAGCGCTTCTTCACCGAAGTGGGCCAGCCCGGCCTGGCCGAGGATCCGCGCTTTCGCGGCATGGCCCAGCGCACCCAGCACATCGCCGAGCTGCTGGCCCTGGCCGGCGGCTTCATCCGCCAGCACAGCACGGCCCACTGGCTGCAGGTCTGCGAGCGGCTGGAAATCCCGGCCGCGCCGATTGCCCGCCTGGACGATCTGCAGGCCGACCCGCACCTGCGCGAGACCGGCTTTTTCCAGACCGTGAGCGACCCGGTGATGGGCGAAGTGCGCTTTCCCGGCGCGGCCGTGCGTTTTGACGGCCAGCGTCCAGCGGTGCGCATGCCGCCGCGCCTGGGCGAACACACCCGCGACAGCCTGCTGTCCGCAGGCATGGCGCCGCAGGACGTGGAGCAGCTGCTGGCCAGCGGCCACGCGCGGCAGGCCGAACCATCGATTCAAGAGACCCCATGAATACAAACATCTCCTCCATGCCCCAGGCCGAAGCGGCCAAGGCGCCCGACCTGGCCATGGCCCGGCTGGGCCAGGGCTTCGTCTGGCAGGACCTGTCGGTCGGCCAGTGCTTTCGCACTTTCAAGCGCACGGTGACCGAGACCGACCTGGTCAACTTCATCGGCGTGACCGGCATGCTCGAAGCCATCTTCATCGAGGAAGGCTACGAGGGCGGCGCCATGCCTGGCAGGCCGGTGCCCGGCGCGCTGACCTACTGCCTGATCGAAGGCCTGATCTTGCAAACCATGATCCAGGGCACGGGCCTGGCGATGCTGGAGCTGCAGCAGAAGATCTTCGCCCCGGTCGTGGTGGGCGACACCGTGCAGGCCGTGGTCGAAGTCACCGAGATCCGGCCCACCTCGCGCAGCGGCCGCGCCGTGGTGGCGTCGCGCATCGACGTCTGGAACCAGAAAAACGTGCTGGTCATGAGCTATACGGCCAAACGTCTGCTGGCGGGGCGCGCCCCGGCCGGCGATTGAGCGCGGCGCCAGACCGGGCGCCGCTCCAGGACATGCAATGACAAAACCATAAGGAGACAAGCATGAACACCCGCCACCCCACTTCGCGCAGCAAGCGCCATCTGTGCCTGGCAGCCGCCGCTTTGTGCGTGCTGCCGCTGCAGGCAACAGCCCAGGCCTGGCCCGCACGCCCCATCACCATGGTCGTGCCTTTCCCGCCCGGCGGCCCCACGGACATCGTCGCCCGCCTGCTGGCGCAGCAGATGTCGCAGGAGCTGGGGCAGAGCATCGTCATCGACAACAAGCCCGGCGCCAACGGCAACATCGGCAATGCGGCCGTGGCCAAGTCGCCGGCCGATGGCTATACGCTGCTGTACAACACGTCTTCCATCGCGCTCAGCCCGGCCTTGTACAAGAAGCTCAGCTACGACGTGAACAAGGAGCTGGCGCCTGTGGCCCTGGCGGCCGTCGTGCCGCTGGCCCTGGTCGTGCACACGTCCGTGCCGGTCAAGAACGTGCAGGAGTTCCAGGCCTATGTGCGCGCGAACCCGGGCAAGCTGTCCTATGGCTCGGCCGGCAACGGCAATGTCACCCACCTGGGCGCTTTCCAGATGCTGCGGGCCATGGGCGCCGAAGCCACGCACATCCCCTACAAAGGCAGTGCGCCCGCGGATCTGGCACTGGCGGGCGGGCAGATCGAGTTCATGACCGACACCATCAACTCGGTGATCCCCTTCATCAAGGACAAGCGCATGAATTTGCTGGCCGTCACCACGCCGCAGCGCATGGCCTTGTACCCGGATGTGCCCACGCTGGCCGAATCCGGTTTGCCCGGCTTCGAAGCCGGCGCCTGGCAAGGGCTGATGGTGCCGGCTGGAACCTCGCCCGAGATCATCGCCAAGCTCAACGCCGCGGTGAACAAGGTGCTGAAGAACCCGCAGGTGATGGCCAAGCTGGCGCAGCAGGGCACCGAGCCTCTGGGTTCCACGCCGCAGGAATACGGCGCTTATCTGCAAAAGGAACTCAAGCGCTGGAAGGATGTGGTGGCGGTCACCGGCGTTTCCCTGGATTGAGCGTGAGGAATAGTGCCGGCATGGCATCAATCATCAAATAGGCGGCACTTTACGCACAGAGCAAAGCTGGCGGACATTCCAGAATGGAGCCCCATTTCTGGAGATGCCCGTGTCTGGTTTGTTCGATTTTTCCCTGCCGTCGTTGGACGGATTCCTGCCCTGCGAGCGTGGGGTGCGGCATGCTTGAGCTGGCCTACCCCCTCGCCGTGGTGTTGCTGGGCTATGTGGTGCTGGGCATCACCGGTTTCGGCTCGGCGCTGATCATCGTGCCCTTGCTGGCCTGGCGCTGGCCCTTGCCTGAAGTCGTGGCGCTGACGCTGCTGCTGGACGTGCCTGCATCCCTGCTGCTGGGCGGCCTGAACCTGCGCCAGGTGAATTTTGCCGAGCTGCGGCGCCTGCTGCCCGGCATGGCCGCGGGCACTCTGGCGGGGCTGTGGCTGTCCGGCGTGCTGGAGCCGCGCTGGCCCCTGCTGGTGCTGGGCCTGTATGTGGCCGCCGTCGGCATCAATGCGCTGCGCCCGCGCCCCGCGGTGCCGCCTGCGCCAGCGGCCGCGCCCTGGGCCCACGCCATGGGTTTTGCCATGGGCGTGGTGGAAATGCTGTTCGGCACCGCCGGGCCCCTGGTCGTGGCCTGGCTCAGCCGCCGCTTGCCGGACATCAATGTGCTGCGCGCCACCACGCCGGTGGCGATTGTGCTCACGGCCAGCGCCGTGTTGCTGGGCATGGGGTGGGACGGGCGGCTGGCCAGCGGCGAGCTATGGACGCGCTGGGTCGGCCTGATGGGCGTGGCCGTGATCGGCGTGCTCGTAGGCCACCGGTTGGCGCGTCTGGTGCCTGCCGCCACCTTGCGCCGCATCATCTGCGGCCTGCTGGTGGTCAGCGGCCTGACGCTGGTGGCGCACGCCTGGGGCGGCTGATGGGTCTGCGCCGCTGCCCATCGAGCGGCGCGGGTCTTCAGGCCGCAGGGCGTGGCGGGGCCAGGTGCGGCGAGCTTTCCACCGTCGAAGTAGAGGCCAGCGCTGCGCCGAAATGGCTCCACGGATGGAAAGGCGGGGCCTGCGGGTCGCGCGCCGCGATGAAGACCACGCGCGAGCGCGGGCTGCTCTGCGCCGGCCCGGGCGGCTCCAGGCTCCAGCGCTTGCCGCACAGCTGCAGCACGCGCGGCGCGGCTTCGCCTTCGAGAAACACCAGGCCCTTGGCGCGCAGCACCTGGGCGGGCAGGGCGTTCAGCGCGGCTTCGAGCGCGGGGCGCTGGAAAGGGTAGGTGGAGGTCAAAGTAGTGCTGACGAAGCGAGCCGCATGGTCGAGTGCGGGCGCTGGCGCATCCGTCTGGGCATGCAGCCCGGGCCCGAGGATGAGCTGGGCATCGACTTCGCCCATGCGGCTCTCGAGTAAAGGCACGCCGGGCGCCTGCACGCCCAGCCAGTCGCGCAGCCCGGCCAGCGCGGCGGGCGTGACCAGATCGGTCTTGTTGAGCAGCAGCAGGTCGGCCGCGCGCAGCTGGGCTTGCACGGTCTCGCCCACATAGCGGTCGACGGCCAGCCGCTGCACGGCCTCGGCGTCGACCACGGTGATCACGCCTTCGCAGCGAAAACGCCCACCGGCACGGCCCATCTCGGCGATGCGGCCCGGGTCGCCCACGCCGCTGGCTTCGACCAGCACGCGGTCGGGCCGCTGGGGCAGGGACAGCACTTTGAGAAAGGCCTGCATCAGGTCGCCGCCGATGGCGCAGCAGGCGCAGCCGTTCGCCAGGCTGATGATGCCGTCGGGCGTGCCCGGCGCGCGCTGGGCAATCAGCTCGGCGTCGATGTTGATGGCGCCGAAGTCGTTGACCATGACCAGCACGCGCTCGCCCTGGGGGTTGCGCAGCAGGTGGTTGAGCAGCGTGGTCTTGCCCGCGCCCAGAAAACCACCCAGCACCGTCAAGGCGATGGGGTCGTGCGTCGTCATGGCTGGACCGGCGCTTCGAACACCTGGCCGCCCAGTACCGTGCCCCAGACCTGCACATCGCGCAGGGCTTGGGGCGGCACTTCCAGCGGGTCCTGGTGCAGCACGGCGAAGTCGGCGTACTTGCCGATTTCTATGCTGCCTATGCAGTGGTCCAGGCGCAGCGTGTGGGCCGCGCCCAGGGTCACGGCGTGCAGGGCGTCGTAGACCGGAATGCGTTCATGTGGGCCGAGCACGCGGCCGCCAGCCGTCTGCCGGTTGACGGCGCACCAGGCGGTGAACAGCGGCGCGATGGGCGTGATGGGCGCGTCCGAATGCAGCGAGAAAGGCACGCCGTAGCGCAAGGCCGTGCCCGCGGCATTCATGCGGTTGGCGCGGTCCGGGCCCACGGTGACGTTGTAGTGCGCGTCGCCCCAGTAGTAGAGGTGGTTGGCGAACAGGTTCACCGACATGCCCAGCGCAGCCATGCGCTTGAACTGGGTGGCGTCGGCCAGCTGGCAGTGCTGCAGCGTGTGGCGGTGGTCCCAGCGTGGCGCGTCGCGCAGCACGGCTTCCACCGTGTCCAGCACCAGGTCGGTGGCTTCGTCGCCATTGGTGTGGATGTGGATGGTGAAGCCGGCGCGGTGGTATTGGTCGATCAGCTCACGCGTTTGCTGCGGCGAGATCACCCACAGGCCGTTGGGCTGGCCCTGGTAGTACAGCGGCCAGCGCAGGCGCGCGGTGAAGCCCTGGATGGAGCCGTCGACCACCATCTTGATCTGGCCGAAGTGCAGCTTGTCGGTGTTCTTCAGCATGGCCTGGCGCACGCAGTCCGGGCCGCGGCGGTCGAGGTCGCGCATTGGCGAGTAGGCCGGCGCCAGGCGCAGCGGAAACAGCGGGTCGGACGTGGCTTCGACCAGGCTGGCGACGGCGTCGTCGGCGAGGTTGTTGGACAGGTCGGCCGATGTGGTCACGCCGGCCAGCTGGGCCAGGCGGCCGAAGTTGCGGATGCCGGCTTCGGACTGGCCGGCTTCGAAATACACATTGCCCACGGATGCGAACACCGGGAACATGGCGGCCATTTCCTGCAGCTCGCCCGTGGGCAGGCCTTGTGCGTCCTTGGCGATGCCTTCGGTGGCATTGTCGGCGTCGATGCCGGCGCGCCGCAGCATGGCGCTGTTGACGTTCATCAGGTGCACGCTGGCGTGCAGCACCACCACCGGACGCGTGGTCGAGACCTGGTCCAGCTCCTGTACCGTCATGCGCGCGGTGCCGAAGTGGATGGGATCAAAGCCCCAGGCGAACAGCGGCTGAGCGGGGTCGCTGAGCTTCTCCTGGGCTTGGCGCAGGCGCTCTATCAAGGCATCGAAGCTTTGCAGGCCGGGCCACAGGCGGCCGTCGGGGCCGCGGCGGTCATGGTAGCCGGCGTAGACGAAATCCCACATGCCGCCTTCGAGCAAATGCGCGTGGCCTTCGACCAGCCCGGGCATCAGCACCTTGTCGGCAAAACGGGTGTCGAGCGTGGCCGGGCCCCAGCCCTGCAGTTCTTCGGCGCTGCCCACGCCCAGGATGCGGCCTTCGCGCACGGCCACATGGGTCGCTTCGGGCTGCATGGGGTTCATGGTGATGATTTTTCGGGCCTGGAAAATCGTCGTCGGCGCTTGTGTCATGGCGGTACCTGCGGTTGTCTCTGGAAGTGCGACTGGCACGGCGGCTTCTGGGGGCCCCTGTGCGCCACGCGCATGGCGATGGCGGTGCCAAGTGGCCACATTCTAGCGTTCGCGGGCGATGATTTCTGGCCTGGATTTATATATTCGCTGGAGCGATAGCATTATGAAAAATATTCGCTTGTTACAAATTGAGAGAAGTGGATAGCATGCGATCCACATCACTTGAGATGTAGAAAACCGGGATCTTCCAGGTCGAATGAAATGAATGCAGGCTTGTGATTTTCTTGAGGCAAGAAGTGTCATATGTTGATTTTCGAATACCTGGATGTCAATAAGACTGTGGATATAGGAGACGAAATGCGAAATCTATTCAGTATTCGAAAAGCAATATGTGCCATGGCAGCGGTCGCTTTGCCGGCAATGCTGGCGGCACCCGCCCAGGCCCAGGCGCCGGATGTGACGCGCATTGTGGTGGGCTTTGCACCGGGCGGCGCGCTGGATGTACTGGCGCGTGTGCTGGCCGAGAAACTGCGGGTGTCGCTGGGCGGCACGGTGCTGGTGGAAAACAAGGCCGGCGGCTCGGCGCGCCTGGCTTTGGTGGCGGTCAAGAACGCGGCGCCGGACGGCAAGACGATTCTGATGTCGTCGCCTTCGCCTGTGAGCATTTTCCCGCTGACCTACAGCAAGCTGGGTTATGACCCCGACAAGGACTTGATCCCTCTGGCCCACCTGGCCGAAGTGCGTGTCGTCGCGTCCACGGGCATGAAGCAGCCCTATAAGACCATCGGGGAATATGTGAACTGGGTCAAGGGCAAGCCCGCCGATCAAGGCGTGGGCCTGGTGACCATGGGCAGTCCCATCCATTTCGGCCTGCTGTCCATGGGCAAGACCACGGGCATTCCGCTGACGCCCGTGCCCTACAAAGGCTCGGCGCCCATCCTGACCGACCTGGTCGGCGGCGCGCTGCCGCTGAGCATAGACACGATTGGCGGCCAGATGGAGCTCTACCGCTCGGGCAAGATCCGCTTCCTGGGCGTGTCCGGTGCGCAGCGCTCGGCCTTCTTCCCCGAAGTGCCCACGCTCAAGGAAGCGGGCATTCCCGGCTTCGAAGTGGCATCAAGCTGGTTCGGCGCCTTCCTGCCGGCCGGCACGCCGCCTGCGACCGTGGCGCGCCTGGAAAAAGCCTTCATTGACGCTGCCAAGAGCCCCGATGTGCGCGCCAAGATGGAAACCCTGGCCATGGAAATGACGGGCCAGCCTGGCGCCATGCTGCGCAAGACCATACAGAAGGAACGGGCGCACTGGAAGCCCATCGCCGAAGCTTCGGGCTTCAAGGGCGATTGATGCCGCATGGCAGTGTCGGCGGCCTGTCGACACTGCCATGGCTGGCGATTTTCTTTCTTTATTCCAGAAAATGATAAATCCATGAAAACTATTCGTTTGTTTGAATGTCGGGCCAGCGCATAGCATGCATTGATCAAAGCACTGGAGAGATAAATGAAAATGAAAATAATGCAGGGTTTTCTGGCGGCGGCGTTTGCACTGTCGGTTACCGGATTCTCGAAAGCTGCTGATGTATATCCCAGCAAGCCCGTGAAAATCATCGTGCCTTTCAGCGCCGGCAGCGCATCCGACACCGTGGCGCGCATATTGAGCGATGAATTGCGCAGCAGCATGGGCGTGATCATTGTCGAGAACCGCCTGGGCGCGAACGGCATTATTGGTGCCAGCGCCGCGGCCAAGGCCCCGGCCGACGGCTACACCTTGCTGCTGACCAGCAGCGCCACCCATTCGGGCATCGGCGCGCTGTTCAAGAACCCAGGCTACGACCCGCTCAAGGATTTCGTGCACATCGCGCGCATCAGCACCATTCCCATGCTGCTGGTGGCGCGTGCCGATGCAGCATTCAAGACCGCCAAGGATCTGGCCGCTCAGGCCAAGAAAAGCCCTTTGCGCTATGGCTATGGCAGCGGCTCGGCGCAGATCGCCGGCGCGGCCTTCAGCGCGATCGCGGGCGCGCCTTCGGACGGCATTCCCTACAAGGGCCAGCCGCCGGCCGTCACCGACCTCATGGGCGGGCAGCTGGACTATGTGCTGGCCGACAGTTCGGTGGTTACGGCCTTCGTGCAAAGCGGTCGCTTGAAAGGCCTGGCCATCACCGGCGAGAAGCGCTCGGCGGAGCTGCCCGAGATCCCGACCATGGCCGAAGCCGGCTACAAGAGCTTTGACCTGGTGGTCTGGGTGGGCCTGGCCGCACCGGCCGGCACGCCCACGCCCGTGGTCGAGCGCTGGAACCAGGAGCTCAACCAGGCGCTGAAAACCCCCCGCGTGATCGAGAAGCTGGCCCGCCTGGGCATGGTGGCCAATCCCAACAGCACCCAGCAGCAGGCCGCGTTCGCGCTGGCCCAGCGCGATGTGTGGGTCGCGCGCGCCGCGGCCGCAGGAGTCGAGAAACAATGAAACCTATCCCCGAAACTTCCCCGCGCCGGCCTTTGTCGGGCGTGCGCGTACTGGACTTGACGTCCGTCATCATGGGGCCGGTGTGCACCCAGATCCTGGCCGACTATGGCGCCGAAGTCGTCAAGGTCGAGCCGCCCGAAGGCGATGTGATGCGCCATGCGGGCGCCAAGACCCGCCCCCAGATGGGCGCCATGTTCCTGCACGCCAACGAAGGCAAGCAGTCGCTGGTGCTCGACCTCAAGACCGAGGAGGGCGTGGCCACGCTGCGCCGCATGCTGCCGGCCTTCGATGTCTTCATCCACAACGTGCGCCCGCAGGCCATGCAGCGCCTGGGCCTGGGTGAGGCCGCCGTGCGCGCCCTGCACCCCGGCGTGGTCTATGTGGAGCTGACGGGCTACGCCGAGTCCGGCCCCTACGCCGGTCGCGCGGCCTTCGACGACATCATCCAGGCCCAGACCGGCCTGGCCGACCTGTTCGCGCGCCAGTCGGGCGGCGCGCCGGCTTATGTGCCCACGCTGATCGCCGACCGCGTCACCGGACTCACGGCGGCCCACGCCACGCTGGCCGCGCTGTACCGCCGCCGCGAAACCGGCGAAGGCGAGTGCATTCGCGTGTCCATGTTCGAGACCATGGCCGCCTTCGTGCTGGCCGACCATTTGGGCGGCGCCTCGTTCGAGCCGCCCGCCGGTTCCATGGGCTACAGCCGCCTGCTGACGCCGCATCGCCGCCCTTACCGCACGCTCGACGGCTACATCTCGGTGGTGGTCTACAACGACAAGCACTGGCGCTCCTTCTTCCAGGCCACCGATGCGCTCGCGGTCTTTGAAGCCGATGCGCGCTTCCAGACGGCGGCGGCGCGCGCCGACAGCTACGACCAGATCTACGGCTACCTGTCGGACGTGCTGGCCACGCGCAGCAGCGACTACTGGCTGGCGCTGCTTGACGCCGCCGACATTCCCTGCTGCCCCGTCAACCGCGTGGAAGACCTGCTGCAAGACCCGCAGCTGCGCGCCGTCGGCTTCTTCGACGAGAGCAGCGCGAGCGACGGCCACCAGCTGCGCCGCATCGCGCCACGCTATCGCGCCCCCACGGCCCAGCCGGTGACGGCCGCGCCATCACCGCAGGTCGGCCAGCACACGGATGATCTGCTGACCGCCTCTTTCTGACCCTTTTTCGAGAACCTACGCCATGCAAGCACTCCAACACGCCCAGCTTTCCATCACCGAGACCGGTGTCGCCACGCTGCAGATCGCCAACGGCACTTCGCTCAACCTGCTCAACACCCCCACGGTGCTGGAACTCACGGCTACGCTGCGTGCCCTGGCCCGCGACCCTCAGGTGCGCGCGCTGGTGATCCGCGGCACGGGCGACAAAGCCTTCATCGGCGGCGCCGACATCAATGAGCTGGCCCACCTCGATCCCGGCACGGCCGTGGACTTCATCACCCGTCTGAGCAATCTGTGCGAAGCCGTGCGCGACTTCCCCGTGCCCACCATCGCCCGCCTGGCCGGCTGGTGCATGGGCGGCGGCATGGAATTGGCCGCGGCCTGCGATATCCGCATCGGCTCGACGCTGGCGAACTTCGCCATGCCCGAAGTGCGCATCGGCATTCCTTCGGTGATCCACGCCAACCTGCTGCCGCGCCTGATCGGCGAAGGCAATACGCGCTGGCTGCTGCTGACGGGCGCGGCCATCAATGGCGAGAAAGCCATGCGCTGGGGCTTCATGAACGAGATGGTGGCGCCCGAGGAAATCGATGCGGCGATTGCCCACACCGTGGGTGAACTGCTGGAATGCGCGGCAGGCGGCGTGCGCGCCCAGAAGGCCTTGCTGCGCACCTGGGAAGCGCCCGAACTCGAGCGCGGCCTGAAAGACAGCATTGCGCTGTTCGGCGAAATGTACAAGACCTCCGAGCCGCACGAATACATGATGCGGTTCATCAACCGCAAGCGGAAGTAAGAAGCACCCCCTGAGCCGCTCCTCGGCTTCCCCCTCTCAACCTGCGGTGGAGGGGGACGACACCTTCGCTGCGGGGCGGCCCTTGCTCGGTGTCCCTGGTTTGGAGGGCGCCGGTTTCGGAGGCTGCGGGCGCTGAATGGCCTGCTGGAGCCGCATTCCAGGGGCTGTCGCCTTTATCATGCGGGCATGAATCTCACCATCCGCGAGTTCCGCGTTTTTCGTGCCGTTTACGAGCTGCGCAGCTTCAGCGCCACGGCCGAAGCCATGCACATGACGCAGTCGGCCGTGAGCAAGCTGTGCCAGGAAATGGAAGCCAAGGTGGGCCACCGCCTGTTCGAGCGTTCCACGCGCAAAGTCGAGCCCACGCTGTGGGCCGACCATCTGCATGGCTATGCCTGCGAAATCCTCGGCACCATGGACGCTGCCGAGCGCACCATGCGCAGCCTGTCGAACCTGGAAATGGGCCAGATCGACGTCGCGGCCTCGCCGATGATGATGTACGGCCTGCTGGCCGGGCCTTTGCAGCAGTTGCATGCGCTGCATCCCGGCATCCATGCCGGACTGCACGAGTTGTCCACCGACGCCAGCATCGATTACGTGCTCAACGGCAAGGCCGACTTCGGTCTGGTGTCCATGGGCGAGAAGCATCCACAGCTGCAGATCGAGCCGCTGTACGAGGAATCCATGTACGGCGTGTGCGCGGCAGAGCACCCGCTGGCGGGCGAGGCAACGGTCTCGTGGGCGCAGATCGCGGCCTGTCCGCATATTTCGCTGCACACGACGTTCAGCGTGCGGCGCACCATTGACCGGGTGTACGCGGAAAAAGGCCTGGTCTATACCTCGGCCATCGAGGCCGGCTCGGTGCTGTCCGTGCTGGGCCTGGTCAAGGCGGGATTGGGCGTCACGGTCCTGCCGGGCTACATCATGGGTTTTGCGGCCGAGCTGGGCCTGGTGTCACACCGCCTGCAACCCGCGGACTACGCCCATCCCCTGTCCTTGATCCGCCGCTGGAATGCGCGCACTTCGCCCGCGGCGCAGGCCTTGATCGACCTGCTCAAGGCGTCGCTGGTGCGATAGAAGACCTGACTGCCGGTCCTGGCCATGCCGGTGCGCGAGCGGCGGCACGGCCAGGGCGGCCATCAATCGCCCTTGAAGCCCGAAGCTTCGGCGATGGGCTTCCAGTGGGCGCGCTCCGACTGAATCATCTTGCGCAAGGTATCGCCCGGGTAGCCGGTCATTTCCATGGCCAGCGTCGCCATTTTTGCGCGCACTTGCGCGTCCTTGGTGGCGTCGATCAAGGCCTTTTCCAGCATGGACACGGTCGCGGGTGGCGTGCCTGCGGGCACAAAGGCCGCGAACCAGCTCGAAGCCTCTTCAAAACCGGAAATGCCCGCTTCCTTGAGCGTGGGCACTTCCGGGAAGAATGGCGAACGCTCGGTGCCGGTGACGCCCAGGAAACGGATTTTCCCAGCCTTGTACAACTCCATCTGGGCACCAATCGCATCGATGCTCAGCGGCAGCGAGCCGCCGACCAGATCGGTAATGATGGGCGGCGTGCCTTTATAGGGCACGGGCGTCAGCGGCACGCCAATCGATTTGGCCATGGCCAGCAGGCCAAAATGGGTGGGGCTGCCCATGGTCACCAGGCCCACGCCTTGGCCGCCGGGGTTTTTCTTTACCCAGGCGACATATTCGGCCATGGTCTTATAAGGCTGTCCCACGCCGGAGGACGCGACCAGGCGGACCTGGGCCAGGTGGGCCACGGGAATCAAGTCCTTGTCGGGGTCGTAGCCGAGTTTGCTGTAGGTCAGCGGGAATATGCTGATGGGCGAGGGCGACGAAATCAGAATCGTCTTGCCATTCGGTGGTGCGGCCTTCACTGCCTGCACGGCCAGGCGTGCCGAAGCGCCGGTCTTGTTTTCCACCAGCACGGTGCCGCCGACCTGCGTGCGGATTTTGTCGGCCATCACGCGCGCCAGGGCGTCGGCCACGCCACCCGGGGCAAAGCCCACGACGATGCGTGTGATATCGGGTGCCTGGGCCGAGGCCGGCATGGACACCAGGGCCGGCAGCGTGGCCGCGGCCAGTGCATAAATCACTTTTCGAATGCTGAATCGGGTTTTCATTTTGTCTCCTTTGCTCGCCGTTGATGAATTAACCGGGCGTTTTCAGGTAAATACTGCGGGCCGTATTTTCTTGTTGCTTTTCGCTATTTCCTGAATGGCTGCAGACCTTGTGTACCCGGATATTGCGCCTCATCTTGCTTTGAAATGACGCGTAATGCATGTTATCGGCGGCCGGAAATCCGGCGCAAGCGATTATTTTTCATGGATTTATCGCTTGTCGGAATATATTGCGCACCGAGAAAAAAGGGGCAGGCGCAGAAATGCCGCAGGGCCTGAAACCGTGCGGCGCAATGCCGGCCTGAGGCTGGGTGGATTTACTCGAAGTGCTCGCCCGGCGTCAGCGGCACATGGCGGTAGGTGGGCGGAGTGCGCGAGAGCTTGATGGGCGAGCCCACGCCCTGGTAGCCCGGCAGGTCCACGCGCAGTCCGCGGTGCAGGGTGTGCGGGTGGTCGAGCGCCGCATCCACGGCCTGCACGGGGGCGGCCGGCACGCCGATCTTCATCAAGTCCGTGGCCAGGGCGTCGCCTTCGAAGGCCGACAACGCCTGTTCCAGCAAGGGCTTGAGCGCATCGCGGTGGATGGAGCGCTGGCCGGCCGTGGCGAAGCGCGTGTCCTGCACCAGCTGCGGGCAGCCGATGTGTTCGCACAGCAGCTTGAATTGCCGGTCATTGCCCACGGCAAAGAACACCGGAATGGAGCCGGTCTGCAAGACGTCGTAGGGCGCGATATTGGGGTGGGCATTGCCCGAACGCTGCGGCTGCTTGCCGTCCATGAACCAGTTGGCTGCGTGCGGGTGCAGCAGTGAAATGCCGCTGTCATAGAGCGCGGCGTCGACCAACTGGCCCAGGCCGCTGCGCTGGCGCTCGTGCAAGGCCATCATCACGCCGATCACGGCGTTCATGCCCGTGACCATGTCCACCACCGGCAGGCCCACGCGCAGCGGGCCGCCATCGGCCTCGCCGTTGACGCTCATCAAGCCCGTCATCGCCTGGATGGCCGCGTCATAGCCGGGCCAGGCGCCCAGCGGGCCGTCTTCGCCGAAACCGCTGACGCGGCACCAGACCAGCCGCGGGAAGCGCTGCTGGACCTGCTTGAAGCCAATGCCCCACTTCTCCATGGTGCCGATCTTGAAGTTTTCGATGACCACATCCGCCTGCGCCATCAGGGCCAGCACTTTTTCCTGGCCTTCGGCCGAGCTCAAGTCCAGGAACTGGATGCGCTTGTTGCGGTTGAGCCCATGGTAGTAGGAGGCCACGCCGTCCTTGAACGGCGGCCCCCAGGCGCGCGTGTCATCGCCGTTGGGCGGTTCGACCTTGAGCACATCCGCGCCATGGTCGCCCAGAATCTGTCCGCACAGGGGCCCGCCCAGAATGCGTGAAAGATCCAGCACCCGCGTGCCTTGCAAAGCGCCGGTGCCTGGCTGTTGTGTCGATTGCATGTGTTTTCCTAATTTGAATGCAGGGTCTCAGCTATCCATCCGTCGCCATGAAACTGGCGCGCCCCAGCAAGGGGGCAGCGAGCAAGCGCCGCCGCGCAGCGAGGCTGCCGTCCCCCTCAGGGGGAAGCGGGGGCGGCCCATGCCGCGCAGTCGCTCAGGGGGTCAATCCAGTTTCGCACCAGACTCGTCGACCACCGTTTTCCACTTGGCCGTCTCCGCCTTGATGAAGCGGGTCAGGCCTTCGGGCGTGTGGTCGGACGCGGATTCCAGGCCTTGGGCGGCAAAGGTGGCGCGCACCTTGTCTTTTTGCAGGGCCTTGATGAAAGCGCTGTTGAGCTTGGCGATGCGGTCCGCGGGCGTGCCGGCCGGGGCGACCACGCCGAAGAACACGCTCACGTCGTAGCCGGGCAGGCCTTGCTCGGCAATCGAGGGCACCTCGGGCATGGCTTGCGAGCGCTTTTCCGTCGCCACGCCGATGGCCTTGAGGCGGCCGGCCTTGATGTAAGGCATGGCCGTGAGAATGTCGGTAAAGCTCATCTGCACCTGGCCGGCGATCAAGTCGTTGAGGGCCGGGCCCGTGCCCTTGTAAGGCACATGCTGCAGCGTGGTGCCGGCCATCTTGTTGAACAGCACGCCCGCCAGGTGGGAAGAAGCGCCGTTGCCCGATGAGGCGTAGTTCAGGCTGTTGGGCTTGGCCTTGTCCAGCGCGATCAACTCCTTGAGGTTGCTGGCCTTGACGCTGGCATTCACCACCAGGATGTTGGGCAGGTAGCCGACACGGATGATGGGCGCGAAGCTGGTCACCGGGTCGTAGGTGACCTTGCTGTACAGGCTCTTGTTGATGGCCAATGGGCCCGACGTGCCGAACATGATGGTGTAGCCGTCGGGCTTGGCGCGCGCCACCGAGTCGGCGCCGATGTTGCCGCCCGCGCCCGCGCGGTTTTCCACGATCACGCTCTGGCCGATTTCTTCCGTCAAGGCCGCGGCCAGGGTGCGGGCCATGGCATCGGTGGGGCCGCCGGGCGGGAAGGGCACGACGAAGGTCACGGGCTTGGACGGGAAGGCATCACCTTGGGCCAGGGCCGGGGTGACGGCCACGCAGGCCAGGCTGCATGCCAGCAGAAATTGACGCTTTTTCATTGCTTGTCTCCATGTGTCGTGAAACTCCGCCCCTGTGTCGGGGCGTGCGCGGGGCGCCAAGGCGCTTTGTTTACTGGGCCCAGTCCTGGGGAATTTCCATGTCCTGCAGCGGATCGCGCGGCAGCACGCGGTGCACCAGCACCAGCTGCGCCCAGCGCATGCGGTCGGCACTGGCCGTCTGGCTGGCTTCCCAGGCCATGGCGATGGCGGTGAAGCTGTTGTACAAGGCCGAACCGGCGGTGCGTGCCAGGCGTTCGCCGTCGGCATTGGCTGCCACGGCCGCGGCCGCAAAGCGGGCAGCGCGGTCCATGGCGTCCTTCAGCGCCTGCTTGAAGGCCGGCGCGGCCTTGACTTGCGCCAGCAACTGGGCCGCGTGGGCTTGCAGCGCCGTCAGCGAGTCTTCGCGGCGGATGGCGCGCAGCACGTCCAGGGCCACGATGTTGCTCGTGCCTTCCCAGATCGAGCCCAGATGGGCATCGCGCACCAGGCGTGGATCGCTCCACTCCTCGATGTAGCCGCAGCCGCCGCGCACTTCCATGGCGTCGCCCGTGACCATGCGGGCGTCGCGGCAGGCGCGGAACTTGATCAGCGGCGTGAGAATGCGCAGCAGGGCGTAGCCGCCGTCTTCGCCGGCATCCGAGCGCTGCAGCGCCTGGGCGGTCTGCAGCACCATGGTGCGGGCCTGCTCGGAGCGGATGCGCAGCTTGTCGAGCTGGCGGCGCATCAAGGGCATGTCCTGCAAGGCCTTGCCGAACGCATGGCGCTCCTGCGAGATGTACTCGGCTTCGGCCACGGCGCGGCGCATCATGCCGGCGGCGCGCACGCCGTTGGACAGGCGCGAGTTGTTCACCATGTCGGCCATCTGGGCAAAGCCCCGGCCTTGTTCACCCACCAGATAGGCCACGGCGCCATCGATGCGGATCTCGCCGCTGGCCATGGAGCGCGTGCCCAGCTTTTCCTTCAGGCGAATGATGTGATAGCTGTTGGTGCTGCCGTCATCGAGGGTGCGCGGCAGCAGGAACAGGGACACGCCCTTCATGCCGGCCGGGTCGCCTTCGACGCGCGCCAGCACCATGGCAAAGGCGGCGTCGGGATTCGAGCAGAACCATTTGTCGCCCGTCAGGCGCCAGGAGCCGTCGGCCGCGGGGCGGGCCAGGGTCATGGTGTTGCCGATGTCGGAGCCGGCCGCCTGCTCGGTCATGAACATCGCGCCCTGCGCCTGGTCGGCGAAGTCGGTGGCGGTGAGCTGCGCCCAGTACTTGCTGACCAGCTCGGGCGCGCCGAACTTGCGCAGCGTGCGCGTCAGCGAATCCGTCATCGACAGCGGGCAGCACAGGCCGAACTCGGCTTGCACGAACAGATAGGTCAGCGCGTATTTGGCCAGGGGCGGCAGCTTGCCGGCCCAGCCCAGCACGCCTTCGCGGTGGGACATGATGGCCAGGCTGAAGTCGCCGTAGGCGACCTGTTCCATTTCCACATAGGCCGGGTGCTTGTGGATGCGCTGTGCGTCCTGGCCGGTGCGGGTGCGGTGCTCCAGCGTCGGCGGATTCTTGTCGGCCACCAGGGCCAGCTCGTCGAGGCGGCCGCCCGCGAGTGCGCCCATGCGCTCGAGGTAGGGCTGCAGGTGGGCATCCACGTCCGGCGGCAGGTACAGCTGCAGCAGGGGTGCGAACTGGGTGTCGGTCGTGTAGAGGTTGCTGCCGTGGCGATCCGGCACCGGATGGGCGGGGGCTGCGGGGGAAGTTGCTTGGCTCATGTGTGTTTGTCTCCTGGAAGGCAGGCGGGCCGCCGGGGTGGAATAGGACAAATTCTGTGCACGGAGCTGATTCGCGTCAAATATTATTAATGTATTGATCTATATTTAGTGACTATGATTCGTGCTTCCTGGAAGGGGGCGCGGCGTTTCGCGCATTGCGCCACTACCAGGGCCTGGAGCCTCCCATGAGCCATCTCGAAACCCGGCAGCTGCAGTACTTCGTGGTGCTGGCCGAAGAGCTGCATTTCAGCCGTGCGGCCAAGCGGCTGTGCATTTCGCAGCCGCCGCTGAGCATTGCCATCAAGCAGCTCGAAAGCACGCTCGACGCCCAGCTGTTCGAGCGCAACAGCCGGGGCGTGCGTCTGACGCATGCGGGGCAGCATCTGTTGCTGCAGGCGCGCGATATCCTGGAGCGCACGCGCCGCGCCGCCATGGATACCCGCGCTGTCGCCCATGGCATGGCCGGCAGCCTGCGCCTGGGCTTCGTGGGTTCGAGCATGTACCGCGGCCTGCCCCAGGCACTGGAGCTGATGCGCGCCCAGTACCCCGACGTGCGCGTGGATCTGCACGAGCTCAACAGCATCGACCAGATCGCGGCGCTGCAAAGCGGCAAGATCGATCTGGGGCTGATGCACACCATCGCCCCGCCCGTGGGCCTGATCGCCCAAGCCCTGGTCAGCGAGCCTTTCGTGGCCTGCATTCCGGCCGGCCACCCGCTGGCGGGTGAGGCAAAAATTGCCATCGCCCAGCTGGCCAACGAACGCCTGATCCTGTTTTCGGAAGCGGTTTCGCCGGACTACTTCCGGGTGATCCGCAACATGTGCCAGAAAGCCGGGTTCGACCCGGAGCTGCGCCACGAAGTGCGCCACTGGCTGTCGGTGCTGTCCCTGGTGGGCGCCGGCCAGGGCGTGTCGATTGTTCCCGCCTGCCTGCAGCGCGCGGGCATGCAAGGCCTGGCGTTCAAGGCGATTGCCGAAAAAACGCCGTCGTCCGTGCTGCAGGCCATGTGGCAGCCCCTGCCCGCGCATCCGCTGATCCCGATACTGCTGGGGCATTTGCAAGCGGTGGTGAAAAAGCAGTTGCGCGCAACGGTTTAAGCTTGGCGCACCGCTCCCTTGTTTTTTCCAGGATTTCGCCGCCATGTATACGCCTTCCCATTTCGCCCTGGTGCAGCCGGATGAGTTGCACCGGGTCATGCGCACCTACGCGCTGGGCACTCTGGTCACGCACAGCGCTGACGGGCTCGACGCCAACCATTTGCCTTTTGAGTTCGACGCGGCCCAGGGCCCGTTGGGCACGCTGACCGGCCATGTGGCGCGCGCCAATCCGGTCTGGCAGCAATGCGCGGCCGGGGCCGACGTGCTGGTCATCTTTCGCGGGGTCGAAGGCTATATCTCGCCGAGCTGGTACCCGAGCAAGCACGAGGCGCACCGCCAGGTGCCGACCTGGAACTACGAAGTGGTGCACGCCCACGGCCGGCTCACGGTGCGCGATGATGAGAAGTTCGTGCGCGGCGTGGTGGGGCGCCTGACGCGCCGGCACGAGGCTGGCGAGCCCCAGCCCTGGAAGATGGGCGACGCGGCGCCGGGCTATATCGACGCCATGCTGCAGGCGATTGTGGGCCTGGAAATCACCATCACGCGCCTGGAAGGCAAGGCCAAACTGAGCCAGAACAAGGAGTTGAGGGACCGGCAGGGTGCGGTGGACGCCTTGCGCGAGCGAACGTACGAGGGCCTGGCGCAGGCGATGGGAAAAACAATAGCGCCCTGAAACGAGGCCCTGCGACAGGCTTAAGCCAGTCCGCTGTGGATGCGCACCACGGCGCGGGCTATGAGCGCCAGCACGGCGGCTTCCGCGCCCTGCGGGTCGTGGGCTTCGATGGCGTGCAACAAGGACTGGTGCAAGGCCAGGGCCTGGGCGTCCGGTCCCCAGGCGTCGCTGGACGCCTGAAAACTGGTTTTCCAGACGGCCGACAGGGCCGTCTCCAACTGCATGATGAACTGGTTGCCGCAGGAGCGCACGACGGCGCCGTGAAAGCGCAGATCGGCCTGGATATAGGTGACCTGGGTCTGGGCCTGGGCCATGGCTTCGAAAGCTTCGCGGATGTCGGCCACCTGCTGCGGCTGCGCCCGGCTTGCGGCCAGGCGGGCGGCCAGCGGCTCGATCGTCTGGCGCAGCTCCATCAGGTCGGCGATCAGTTGGGGGTCGGGCGGCGCTTCACTTTGCCAGCCCAGCACGGCGGGGTCGAACAGATTCCATTCGGAGCGGGGCAGTACATGGGTGCCGGTGCGCGGGCGGATGGACACCAGACCCTTGGCCGCCAGGCTTTTCATGGCTTCGCGAATGATGAGCCGGCTCGCGCCATAGGTTTCGGCCAGTTGGGGCTCGGTCGGCAGCTGGGAGCCCTCTGCATAGCGTCCGGCAACGATGCTGGCACCGACTGCGTCAACGATTTGGTGGTGAAAGTTGCGCAAACGTGGTGGAGACATAGGCCGCAAGCATAACCGCAGCCCTTTGTGTGACTGGCAAATCGCGCCTTGACGTTAATCATATGATGATTGTATTATTGCCACCGACGCTCAGCACCGTCCCATAAATCAACCAAGAGCTGGAGACAAACCATGAAAAAGAGCCTTGTAGCCATTGCGCTCGCATGCGGCGCGACCCTGGTCCTGCACCCTGTTGCACACGCCCAGGACTTCCCTTCCAAGCCAATCCGCATGATTGTTCCGGTGCCCCCGGGCGGTTCGGGCGATTTGGTCTCGCGTTTGACGGCCAATGCCGCCGCCAAGGAGCTGGGCCAGGCCATCGTGGTCGAGAACCGTCCGGGCGCGACCGGCAACATCGGCACGGCCGCTGCCGTCAAGGCGCCCGCCGACGGCTACACCATCTTCCTGTGCAGCATTGGCAACTGTTCGGTCAACTCCAGCCTCTATGCCAACCCCGGCTTCGACCTGTTCAAGGACATCGCGCCGGTGGTGTTGCTCGGCTCCTCGATCAATGTGCTGACGGCCAGCCCCAAGTCCGAGATTCACAGCGTCGAAGACCTGGTGGCGAAGGCCAAGCGCGGGCAACTGAGCTACGCCTCGTCGGGCGTGGGCGCGTCCAACCACCTCGCGGGGGAAATGTTCAAGAAGATGGCCGGCGTCGAGCTGCTGCACGTGCCTTACAAGGGCTCGGGCCCGGCCATCACCGATCTGCTGGGCGGGCAGATCGACGTGTTCTTCGACAACGAGCCGTCGATTGCGCCCTTCGTCAAGAGCGGCAAGGTCAAGGGCCTGGCGGTCACGGGCAAGGGCCGCTCGGCCAATCTGCCCGAGCTGCGCTCCATGGAGGAAATCGGCTACAAGGGCTTCGTCATCGAGCCCTGGTTCGCGATTGGCGCGCCTGCCGGCACGCCCGCGGCCGTGATCCAGAAACTCAACGCTGCGTTCAACAAGGGCCTGCAGGACCCCGTGGTGCGCAAGACCATGAGCGATGCCGGCATCAATCCCCTGGGCGGAGCGCCTGCCGTGCTGGGCAAGCACATCCGCGCCGAACACGACAAGTGGGCCGACCTGATCCGCTCGCAAAAGATTTCCGCGGAGTAACCACGCATGCGCATTACAGCGATTGAAACCACACGCCTGAAAACCCAACCCAACCTGCTGTGGGTGGAGATTGAAACCGATGCCGGCATCGTCGGCCTCGGCGAGACTTTCCGCGGCGCGGAAGCCGTCGAAAGCTATATCCACTCCATGGCCGCGCCGCTGATCCTGGGCCAGAGCCCGCTGGACATAGAGCGCCTGCACAAGATCTTGCTGCGCGGTTACCTGGGCTTCAACGGCAGCGGCGTGGAAACGCGCGCCGCCTCGGCCATCGATATCGCCCTGTGGGACATCCTGGGCCAGGTCACGGGCCAGCCCATCTACCAACTGCTGGGGGGGGCCTGCCACGACCGCATGCGGACCTACAACACCTGCGCCGGCGTCGACTACAACAGCAAGAGCATCCAGCGCCGCCTGGTGCAGCCGGGCGACGCGAAAGTGCGCCACCGTTATGACGACCAGATCGCGTTCATCGAAAGCCCGGCCGAGCTGGCCCAGAGCCTGATCGAAGAGGGCTATAGCGCGATGAAGATCTGGCCCTTCGACGGTGCCGCGGCCGAGTCGGATGGTCAGTACGTGAGCGCAAAGGCGATGCGCCAGGGCCTGGAAGTGTTCGAGAAAATCCGCCTGGCCGTGGGCGACAGGATAGAAGTGATGTGCGAGTTCCACTCCATGTGGAACCTCACCTCGGCCTTGACGATTGCGCGCGAGCTCAAGCAGTACCGGCCGTTCTGGGCCGAGGACCCGATCAAGATGGACAGTCCGGGCGCGCTGGCCGACTACCGCCAGCTGGCGCAGATACCGGTCTGCGGCAGCGAGACGCTGGCCGCGCAGGGCGCGTTTCGCGATCACCTGGCGGCCCACGCCCTGGATTTCGTCATGCTGGATTTGTCCTGGTGCGGCGGCATCACCGAAGGGCGCAAGATCGCCAGCCTGGCCGACGCCTACCAGAAGCCGATTGCGCCGCACGACTGCACCGGCCCCGTGGTGCTGTGGGCTTCGCTGCACCTGGGGCTGGCATCCCCCAACGCCATTTTCCAGGAAGTGGTGCGCGCCTTCCTGAGCACCTTCTACAAGGACCTGGTGACCGAACTGCCGGTGCTGGAAAACGGTTTCCTGCTGCGCCCCGACAAGCCTGGCCTGGGTACTTCGCTGGCGCCCGGCGTCAAGCGCGACCCAGCAGCCAGCACGCGCCGCAGCACCGCCACATAAGACCGTCGCCCGGACCGACGGTTCCCCGCTACGCCCACACCACAAGGCCGCAATGACGGCCGGGCGCAGCCATGCCCGATGACAACAAGGAGACATAAAAAATGAGCCACAAGATCCACCAAAACCTGGCCCTGGGTGCTCTGCTGAGCTGCTGCGCCGCGGCATGCGCGCAGTCGAGCGTCACGCTCTACGGCCGTGCCGACGCCGCACTGTATTCGCAGTCACGCTCGCATCCTGGCAGCAACCAATGGACCCTGTCTTCGGACACCAGCTACTTCGGCCTGCGCGGCCAGGAAGACCTGGGCGGCGGCCTGAGCGCCACGTTCAAGCTCGAAAGCCAGCTCGATCTGTCGAGCGGCGCGAGCAGCACGGCCTTCTTCAATCGCGAAGCCTATGTGGGCCTGTCGGATCGCCGTCTGGGCACGTTGCAGCTGGGCTCGATGTGGGGCCCGTCGGTCTGGATTTCGGGCAAGGCCGATGCGTTCGGTCGCGCCCAGCTCGGCGCGGTGCAGACGCTGCTGCAAGGCGCGAACAACCGCGGCAACACCTTCAAGTTCGACAACGCCGTGCAGTACATCAGCCCCAGGATAGGCAATGTGTTCGGCCGCGCCTACGTGCAGGCCGCCGAAGGCGCGGCCACGGGCCGCAACTATGCGCTGGCGCTGGACTACAGCCGCGGTCCGGCCTTCCTGGGCCTGGCCTTTGACAGCGCGCAGATCGCGGGCTCGGCGGTAGGCCTGAGCACGCCGCAAGTGCGCGCCAACACGCTGGGCATTGGCGGCGCCTACAACTTCGGCGTGGCGCGCATCCATGGCTACTACCAGCGCAACCATGTGCCCGGCCTGGCCGACGCCAATTCCGTCAACGCCAGCGCCGCCATTCCCGTGGGCGCGGGCGAGTTTCGCCTGGCACTGGGCCGCTGGTCGCGGCCGGGCGATGCCAGCGCGCAGCGTCTGGCGCTGGGTTATGCCCACTTCCTGTCCAAGCGCACCCAGCTGTATGGGACGTTTGCGCAGCTGAAAAACGGCAGCCGTTCGACCACCATGCTGTTCCCCATCAGCCAGGACTCGGCGCCGGCCGTGGCCGGGCAGGACGTGCGCGCGCTAGGCGTCGGCATGCGCCACATGTTTTAACCGTATCCATTCCTCTTCCTTTTTCAGGAGCCTCCATGTCCCGTTTCACCCCCTCCCAAGTCCGCGCTGCCTTGAACGGCATTTCCGGCATTCTGGTCACGCCTTTCGACGGCCGGAACCAGATTGCGCCCCAGCGCCTGGCGCCCATTGTTGACAAGGCGATTGGCGCCGGCGTACATGTGCTGGTCGCGAATGGCAACACCAGCGAGTACTACGGTCTGCGCTACAGCGAAAGTGAAGCCATGGTCCGGGCGGCGGCGCAGCTGATCGACGGCCGCGTGCCGCTGCTGGGGGGCGTGGGCCGTAGCGTCGAAGAAGCCTGCGACTTGGCCGCTGCGTCGCAGGCCGCCGGCGTCGATGCCTTGATGGTGCACCAGCCGCCAGATCCGTTTGTGTCCCCGCGCGGCGTGGTGGCCTATGTGCAGCGCATCGCCGAAGCTGCCCCGGGCTTGCCCCTGGTGCTGTATCTGCGCAACGAATCGATTGGCATGGCGGCCATCGAAGCCCTGTGCCGCATTCCGGGCGTGATCGGCATCAAATGGGCTTCGCCCACGCCCTTGCTGCTGGCCGAAGCGATTCGCCGCACCCGCGATCTGGACATCGCTTGGGTGGGCGGCCTGGCCGAGACCTGGGCGCCGACTTCGTATGCGGCCGGCGCGCGCGGCTTCACTTCCGGCCTGATCAACGTCCTGCCCGAACGCTCCATGGCCATCCATGCGGCGCTGGAAAGCAGCAACTATGCCCTGGCACTGCAGCTGATCGAGCAGATGCTGCCGTTCGAGGAGCTGCGCGCGCAGGAGAACAACGGCGCCAATGTGACCGTGGTGAAGACGGCCTTGCGGTTGCTGGACATGGACTGCGGCGCCACGCGTCCACCTTCGGCCTGGCCCATGGCGCCGCAGTCGCTGGACGTGCTCAAGGACTTGCTGCGGTCCCTGCAAAGCTGATGGCCGATCTTCAATCCATAAACGCCCGCACCGGTCAGCCTCTGGGCGCTGCCTGGGCGGCTTCGACGGCCGAGGAGATCGATGCGGCCGTGGCGGCAGCCGCGCAGGCGGCTGCGCTGTTCGCGGCCACGTCGGCCGCCGAGCGCGCGGCCTTGCTGCGCGATCTGGCCGAGGCCTTGCTGGCGGGGCGCGACACGCTGGTGCCGTTGGCCGACCGTGAAAGCGGTCTGGGCCTGGCGCGGCTGGGAGGCGAGCTCGATCGCACGGCGTTCCAGCTGCGCGGCTTTGCCGATGTGCTCGAGCGCGGCATCGTGCACGCCGTCATCGACGATGCCGCCGTGGCCGGCATGCCTCCCGCAGGCCGCCCGCGCATGCTGCGGGTGCGCGTGCCGCTCGGCCCGGTGGCGATGTTTTCTGCCAGCAACTTCCCGTTCGCGTTCTCGGTGCTGGGTGGTGACACGGCCGCGGCCCTGGCCGCGGGCTGCCCGGTGGTGGTCAAAAGCCACCCGGCCCATCCCGAGCTGTCGCGCCAGACCGTGGCTCTGGCCCGGCAGGTGGTGGCAGCGCGCGGCCTGCCGGTGGGGGTGTTCCAGTCGGTGGAAGGCGCTGCGGTCGAAACCGGCGTGCGCCTGGTGCAGGCGCCGGCCATTGCGGCCGTCGCGTTCACCGGGTCCTTTCACGGCGGCATGGCCCTGGCCCGGGTGGCGGCCGAGCGCGCGCGGCCGATACCGTTTTATGGCGAGCTGGGCTCGGTGAATCCGCTGGTGGTCTTGCCGCCGGTGGTGCCGTCCCAGGGCGCGGCACTGGCTGAAACACTGGCCGCGTCCATCTGCCAGGGCGCTGGCCAGTTCTGCACCAGCCCCGGCCTGGTGATCGTGCGCCAGGACGCCGCGGGCGATGCCTTCGTCCAGGCCCTGGCCGACAGGCTCGTTGCACAGACGCCGCACGCCATGCTCACGCCCGGCATCCGCCATGCGTTCGAGCAAGGTGTCAGCGCCTGGAGCTGCCATGCCGGAGTCCAGACCCTGGTGCCTGGCGGGGCGGGCATGGATGCCTTGCCCCGTCCGTTCCTCGGTCAGGTGCAGGCCGGCGACTTCATCGCCGATGCCCGTCTGCAGACGGAAGTCTTTGGTGCGGCGGCCCTGGTGGTGCGCGTGGACTCGCTGGCGCAAACCCTTGCCGTGCTGCGGGCCGTGGGCGGCGCGCTCACCGTGACGCTATGGGGCGCCGACAGCGACACGCCGGAGCACCGCGACCTGGTGCGTGCTGCGACCCAGGTCGCGGGGCGCGTGCTGTTTGCCGGTGTGCCCACGGGCGTGGCCGTCACGGCCGCGCAACAGCACGGCGGGCCTTTTCCGGCGTCGACCGCACCTGCGACGACCTCGGTGGGCTATGCCGCGCTGGACCGCTTTCTGCGTCCCGTGGCCTTGCAGGAAGCGCCGGCCTGGGTGGTGAACTGCCGAGGCCTGGTCTGAAGCAAAGGCGGGGCCTCTGTTTTTAGCCGCTAAAACCCATGCGGCGTCAGCGCCCGCGCGTGCCGCCCAGTGCCGGGAATTCTTCCAGGCCCGCGGCTGGCGCGCGCTGCAGCAAGGCCAGGCGGCGCTGCATGCTGTCGATTTCCACCGTCTGGCCGGCGATGATTTCCTCGGCCAGCTGGCGCGTGATGGGGTCGCGGCCGTGCTGCAGCACCAGGCGTGCCATGTCCACCGCGCCCGCGTGGTGGGGAATCATCATCGCCAGGAAGTCCTGGTCGGCATCGCCGCTGTAACCCGGCGCGTGCATGGACTGCATCATGCGCGCCATGCTGCGGTCCATGTCCTGGGCGAAGAGGCTGTCGGCCGCGGTCGCCGCAGGCGCGTGGTGGTGCGCGCCGTTCTTCATGCCGTCTGCCCGCGCGTGCCCGGCCGCACGTAGACCAGGTTGATGCTCTTCTTGTTGCGCAGTCCGCCCGAAGGCAGGGCCAGATCGCCCAGGGGAATCTGGGCGATGAAGGCCGGGTGCAGCGGATCGCTGACATCGAAGGCACTGCACACGGTCTGGCCCGCGCCAGGCGTGCCCGGCAGTTCGTCCTGCTCATGGGCGACGTAGAGCAGCGTGTTTTCCGGGTTGGTCCACAGGCCGTGGGCTTCGCGGCCGTGGGTGAAGAACTGGCCCACGACCTTGCGCTGGCCCGCGGGGGCCGAGCGGTCGATGATGGCGATGCGGCTAGCCGCCACGCCGCCGGGGCCGCCATCGTCGATGCGCGCCAGGCTGGCGTAGGTCACGCTGCCGCGCGCATTGGCGACGAATTCGACATGGTTGGGGCGCGCGCCCGCGCCCAGGAAGACATGGTCCAGCAGCGCGAAGTCGCCTTGCGTGCTGCGGCAGGAGACTGCGTCGGCGAGCTTGTGCGAGAACCAGACCTCGCTGCCGTCGGGCGTGGTCTTGAGGAAAGGCGTGAAGCCGGGCTTGTCCTGGGCCGCGATATCCAGCGTGGTCAGGCGCCGGGGCTGGGAATGGCCGTCGGCGCCGGCATGGACGCGGAACACGTCGATGCGCGCGACTTTCTGGCTGGCGACGAAGGCCAGCGTGCCTTCGCGGTTGAACCAGACCTGGGCCGGGCCGTGCAGCGTGGGCAGGTACTGGCGCACGGGCGACTGGTCGGCGCCGCGCAGGTGGCGCAGGGCCTGGGCCACGTCGAGGATGGCGATGCGGTCTTCGCCGCGCAGGCTGACCCACAGCTCCTTGCCATTGCGCGTGAACGTGGGTTCGTGCGGTTCGCGGCCCAGCAGAATGCCGCCGGAAACGCGCTCGGCATTGGTACTCGGCCCGGCCAGCGGATTGGGCGTGTTGCCTATGACCTGGCGCTTGACGGCGTCGATCAGGTAGATGTTGCTCGAGCCGCGGCCGCTGGTGGCCAGCAGCGTGCCGTCGGGCGAAGGCACGGCGCCATGGGCATCGATGCAGCCGTGGTACAGCGGCTTGTGGATCATGGCCGCGTGCGTGGGCGCGACGCCGCCGGTGACGAAGCGAAACGGCGGGCGCGGGTCTTCGTCGAAGCTGGTCAGATTGATGGTCTGCTCGACCGTATTGCTGCGCGGGTCGATCACGACCACGGTGTTGGAGTCTTCGTTGGTGATGAAGACCCGGTCGCGCGGGTCCATGGCCGAGGCGGCGCCGGGCGCGGGCTGGGCCATCGCCGCGGGCAGGGCGGCCAGGGCCGTGACGGACAGGGAGTGCTTGAGGAATTCGCGGCGGTCTTGTGTCATGGAAGTGTGGGCGCGCCAGACCCGCGGGTCGGCCGCAGGTGCACGCGCAGGGGTGGGTGAAGAAAAGCGGCCGGCGCACGCGGCGCAGGCCGGGAACAGGTCTCAGGGGCTGGCGGCCGCCGACAGCTGCTGGTGCACGGCGATGGAAATGCGCGCCAGCTCCGCGCGGTCGGCCTCGGACGACAAGGCATAGCCGAACGGGCCGTCCACCCAGTAGAAGACGTTGACGCCGCCTTCGTGGGCAAAGCGGAACGCGGTGTCGGTGTTCACATGGCTGCCCTGGACTTCGGCCAGGTCGTTGATCTGGTTGGAGACATACAGCGTCAGCTTGCGGCCCTGGGCGTCGCGGTACATGAACTGCGCGGCCGGGCCTTGCCCGCCGGGCAGCAGCCGCCCGCCTTCCAGGGAGTAGCCCGTGGCCTGCAGGTGGGGCGGGCGCATGGGCGCGCCCATGCGCTTGCTGAGCCAGGCCACGAGCTGGTCTTCATGGGCGGCATCGACTTCCACGGGACGGCGCTGGTCGGGCGAATAGACCGCGTGGGCGACGGCGGCGCGCTGCACGAAGCCCACGGTCTGCGCCATGGCGCCCGCGGTCTGCCGGGCCAATTGCGGGGCGGGGGCGGGCAGTTGGGCGCCGCGCAGGCTCCAGCCGAGCGCGCCGCTGACCAGGGCCAAGGCCAGGCCGGCCACCAGCCGCTGGGCGTACCAAGGCGTGCGCGGCCGCGCGCTGCGGATCAGGCGTGAGGGCAGGGGCTCGTCCTGCACGGGATCGAACAGGGCGCGCAGCTCGCGCTTTTGCGCGCGCCAGGCGTGTACGCGCTGGGCTTCCTCGGGACGCGTCGCCAGATAGGCTTCGACTTCGCGTGCGCGCTCTGCCGCCAGCTGGCCGTCAAGCCAGGCATGCAGATCGGCCTCGCTGATCGGCGGGGGGGCGTTCATCGGTATGTCTTTCATTTCACCACCCTCAGGCGCACGGGCTCGGCCGGCTGGCCTGAGTCTTCCATCAAGGCCCGCAGGCGTTCGCGGCCCCGGGCCAGGCGCGACATCACCGTGCCTATGGGAATGCCCAGCGTCTGGGCGACGTCGGCATAGGCCATATCTTCCAGCGCGACCAGCAGGATGACCTGTCGTTGTTCCAGGGGCAGTCGCTCCAGGGCGGCCTGCAGGTCCAGCACGGCGATGCGCTCGCCCTGGGTCGCGGCCACCGGGATTTCCGGCGTGTCGGCATCCAGGTTGACGGTCAGCACGCGGGGGCGGCGCACACCGTCCACATGCAGGTTGTGCATGATGCTGAACAGCCAGGCGCGCATGTCGGACACGCCGCCCCAGAGGCCGGCCCGGTTCCAGGCCCGCTCCAGCGTGTCCTGCACCAGATCGTCGGCGTCGTCACGGTTGCCGGCCAGCGCGCGCGCATAACGGCGCAGGCGCGGCAGCCAGGTCAACAGTTGCTGGTGGTCGGTGGTGGGCATGGTGTGGCAGTGTGACAGCAGCGGATGCCCAGGCCCATGGAGGCTGCGGCGCGGGGCGGATGCCGGGCGCCGTCTGTCATGGAGGTGGACGGGCGGTGCGCCGGTTTTATTCCGTGGTCAGCGGAATTTTTGCAGAAGGCGGCCGTGGCCCTGCATGCGCCCCGCCTATTCACCGACCCGCGTCAGGGTTCAAGCGAGCAAGGCCCGGCCATCGACCGCCACACAGCCCAGGCCGGCGCGTCGTACCAGCAGAGGGTTGATATCCAACTCCTGGAGGCCCGCGCCCCAGTCGTGGGCCAGCCAGCTCAGGTGCGACACGGCGTCGGCCGCAGCCTGGATGTCCAGCGCAGGCTTGCCGCGCATGCCTTCGAGCACCGGCGCAATCCGCAGTTGCCGCAGTATGCGCAGCGATTTCCGCCGGACATGCACCCGCAGGCCTGCAGCCCAATTTTTCCCATGGCAAGGGCCCAGCGCTGCAGTGCGTTGGCCCGCGGCCGCGCTGCGGAGCAGTCCCTGGGGGCGGGGTGACTTTTAAAGATTACAAAATTGATTACAAAATTGATTGCAATAATGATTCTTCAAAGTTAGCATGCGATCCAACAAGGAGATTCACATGTCGAGTTCGGCCTCCCCGCGCACAACGGGTACACCCCCAGCAGCGACCCGGCGCGTCACGCCGGGCGCGCCGCGGCTCGACGTGGTGCAGGAACTGCGCCGTCGCATCGCCAGCCACGGTCTGCCGCCCGGCAGCAAGCTGAAGGAGACGGATCTGTCGCTCGAATTCGGCGTGCCAAGACCGCGCATTCGCGAAGCCTTGTCGACCCTGGAGGAGCGCGGTCTGGTGGAACGCATTCCCAACAAGGGCGCCGTGGTGATGCGTCTGGACCTGGCCCAGGTGATGGCCATCTACGAGGCGCGCGAAGCGCTGGAAGGGCTGTGCGTGCGGCTGGCGGCCGAGCGCAGCCCCCAGGGCTATTGGGATGACTTGTGCGTGCTGTTTGGCGAGCCCATGCTCGGCTATCTGCGCGCGGGGGCGTTCGATGCGTTTCTGGCGGGCTACGAGAAATTCCGGATCCGGGTGTTCGCTGCTGCCAGGAACGACGTCCTGCAGGGCATGCTCGACAGCATTCTCGAGCGCACCCAGATGGTGATCCGGCGCGCCATCATCCTGCCCGGACGCGCCGAGCGTGGTCTGGAGCAGCACCGCGCGGTGCTGGCCGCCCTGCAACGGGGCGACGCGGCCGAGGCCGAGCAGATCCGAAAAATGAACTTGCGCGAAGCCAAGGAGTGCGTTCGCCAGCACCACCAGTTTGTCATCTGAGTGAGCACCCTTCCAACTACCAAGGAGACGGCAATGAGGTTCAGGATTTCCCCCGTAGGCAAGGCGCTTGGCGCCATGTTGTTCGCGTCTGCGGCATGTCTTGCGCATGCGCAGAGCGCGTATCCCGCCAAGCCCATCACCATGTATGTGGGCTTCGCCGCCGGCAGCGCCACCGATATCGTGGCCCGGGTGGTGGGACAGAAGTTGTCGGAGCGCCTGGGGCAGCCCGTCGTGGTTCAGAGCCTCACGGGCGCCGCATCCACGCTCGCCACAGCCGCGGTGGCCCGCGCATCGCCCGATGGTTACACGCTGATGACCGTGTCGGGGGCGCTGGCCATCGGGCCGGCCGTCTACTCGAACCTCAAGTTCGATGTCGAGAAGGACCTCACCCCCATCGGACTCGTGGGTTCGCTGCCCACGGTGCTGCTGGTCAATGAGTCGCTGGGTGTGAACTCGTTCAGTGCGTTCGTTGAGCAGGCCAGGAAGCGACCGGGCCAGTTGAACTATGGCTCCTCGGGCAATGGTGGATCGACACATCTGTCGGCCGAACTCCTGAGCCATACCCTGGGTATCAAGATGACCCACGTGCCGTATCGCGGCAATGCACCGGCCGCCTCGGCCCTGATGGCGGGCGAGGTCCAGGTGTTGATGGACACCGTCATGCTGGCATCGCAGTCAGTCAAGACCAACCGGGTGCGTGCGCTGGCAGTGACGGGAAAAACCCGTTCGCCGGTCCTGCCGGATGTGCCCACTTTCGCTGAAGTGGGTTTGCCGAATTTTGATGCCTCCATCTTCTTCGGCATCATGGGACCGGCCAAGTTGGCTCCGGACATTGTGGAGAAGCTCAACCGGGAACTCAATGAGGTGCTCAAGGATCCTGGCGTGAAATCCACGCTGGTCAGCGGCGGCGGCTTGCAGCTGTCGGGCGGAACGCCGGAACAGATGGGCCAACTGGTGCACACCGAGGTGGCCAAGTGGAAAAGGGTCAGCCAGCAGGCTGGCATCAAGGCCGAATGATGACGCATGGATTCACACCCGGACTTGGTTCCCTGGGCAATTACCGCGTCCTGGAACTCGGCTCTACGGTCGCCGGTCCTTTTTGCGGGCGCCTGTTCGCAGACTTCGGCGCCGAAGTTATCAAGGTCGAAATGCCCGAAGGCGATCCGGTGCGCACCATGGGCAGCATTGAAGGGTCCACGTCGCTGTATGCAGCCAGCATTTTTCGCAACAAGTCGCTGATCGCCGTTGATATGCGCACCGCGCAAGGTCAGGACATCGTGCGGCGCCTGGCCGCGAGGTGCGATGTGGTGATCGAGAACTTCCGCCCTGGCACCTTGGAAAAGTGGGGGCTGGGATATGAGGACCTGAGCGCCCTCAATCCGGGCGTGGTGATGGTCCGGATCAGCGGCTTCGGCCAGACCGGTCCCTACAGCGCCCGCCCCGGCTATGGCGTCATCGGTGAAGCGTTGAGCGGGCTGCGCCATCTGACCGGCGATGCCGACAGGCCCCCCACGCGCATGAACACATCGCTGGGCGACTATGTCACCGGCCTGTATGCGGCTTTCGGTGCCATGGTCGCGCTCAATGCCCGCCGGCAGACCGGCAAGGGGCAGGTCGTCGACGCCGCCCTGTACGAGTGCGCCTTCAGCTTCATGGAGCCGCACGTGCCGGCCTATGACCGGCTGGGCATCGTGGCCCAGCGCACGGGATCCGCGCTGCCTGGCTCGGTGCCCAACAACCTCTATACCTGCAGCGACGGCCGGCACATCCACATTACGGCCATGGCCGACGCGATCTTCCGGCGCCTGTGCGAGGCCATGGGGCGCCCGGACCTGGCAAGCATGTACCGGCTTGCCAAGGACCGGATCCAGCAGGCGGCCATGGTCGACAGCGCAATACAGCACTGGGTGGGCGAGCGCACGCTGGAAGAAGTCGAGGCGGCGCTGCTGCAGGCGGATGTTCCGGCGGCCCCGATCTACACCATTGCCGACGTGTTTGCCGATCCGCACTTTCGCGCGCGAGGAATGCTCGCCTCCGTGCCTTCGAACGAACTTCTGACGGATGTCACCGTCGCCAACGTCGTGCCCAAGCTCAGCGCCACGCCGGGGCATATCCGCCATGCGGGCCACGCCGTGGGCGCCGACACGCGGCAGGTGCTGGCGCAGTGGCTGGATCTGGCCGACGAAGAAATCGATACCTTGATCCGTAGCCGCGTGGTGGTGACGGCCTAGTTTTTATGGGAGACAACATGTCTGAGCAGAACAAGATGATGGATGCACCGGATTGGAGCCTGGAGATCCAGGAGCTGGAGCAACGCGCGGCCTATGCGCACGAAATGGGCGGCACCGCTGCCGTGGAGCGCCACCACGCAGCCGGGCGCCTGACGGTGCGCGAACGCATAGTCCAGCTCACCGATGCGCAGTCCTTCCAGGAAGTCGGCAAGCTGACGGGCCAAGGCCATTACGAGCAGGGTGTTCTCAAGGGCGTGACGCCCGCACCCTATGTGATGGGTCTGGCGTCCATCGACGGGCGCTCGGTGGCCATCGGCGGCGAGGACTTCACCATCCGCGGCGGATCGAGCTGGAGCGGCGACCGCAAGAAAGGCGGGCAGGGCGGTTTCGTCGAGGAACTGGCGCTGCAATACCGGATCCCGCTGGTCAACCTGATTGACGGCGCGGGCGGCAGCGTTTCCTCGCAGAAAAAGCGCGGGCACACGGTGTTCCCCGGCGTGCATGGTTTCGAGACTTCGGTCGAGCTGATGGGGGTCGTGCCGGTGGTCAGTGCGGTGCTGGGCACCGCCGCTGGCGGGCCTGCGGGGCGCGCGATCCTGTCGCACTGGTCGGTGATGGTGCAGGGCACGAGCCAGATTTTCGCCGCGGGCCCGCCAGTGGTCGAACGCTCGCTGGGTCAGAAGATCACCAAGGAAGAACTGGGTGGGCCCAAGGCGGCCGTGGACCAGGCCGGGTTGGTCGACAACATTGCCGTCGACGAAGCGCAGTGCTTCGAAATGATCCGGCGCTACCTGTCCTATATGCCTTCCAATGTCTGGGAGCTGCCGCCGGTGCTGCCCTGCCAGGACCCTATTGACCGGCGCGAGGAGGAGCTCGCGCGCATCGTGCCCAAGGACAGGCGCAAACCCTACAACATGCGCAAGCTGATCAGCTTGCTGGTCGACACGGATTCCGTGTTCGAACTCCAGCCGACCTTTGGCAAGGCGGTCATCACGTCGCTGGCGCGCCTCAATGGCAAAGTCGTCGGCATCGTGGCGAACAATCCCATGGTTTATGGCGGGGCCATGGACGTGAAGGCGGCGCGCAAGCAGACCCATTTCATCGAGCTGTGCGACACCTTCCACATCCCGCTGATCTTCCTGGTCGATGTGCCGGGATTCATGGTCGGCAAGGACGCCGAGATGGCCGGGACGCTGCGCGAAGGCATGCGCAGCGTCTACGTCAGCCTGCAGGCCAGCGTGCCCATGGTGACCGTGGTGATCCGCAAGTGCTATGGCATGGCGGGCATGGCCACCACCGACAAGAATGGCATCGGCTTGAAGCTCGCCTGGCCGTCGGCGGAATGGGGCTCGCTGCCCATCGAAGGCGGGGTGGCGGCGGCGTTCCGGCGCGAAATTGCCGAAGCCGCCGATCCGCAGCAAAAGGAACTGGAGCTCGAGGCCGAACTGCGCGCGCTGTCCTCGCCGCTGCGCACCGCCGAGGCTTTCGGCGTGGAGGATGTCATCGACCCGCGGGACACGCGCCGCTATCTGTGCCACTTCATTGATGCCGCGCAATTGCGTCTGAAAACCAGCCTGGGACCCAAGCCGCGGTACGGCGTGCGCCCCTGATCATCTCAGTCATTCACGGAGAAGCCCATGTTCCACAAGATCGTTGTTGCCAACCGCGGCGCCATTGCCGCCCGCGTGCTGCGTGCCTTGAAGAAGCTCGGCATCCGGTCGGTCGCGGTGTATTCGCAAGCCGATGCGGGCCTGCCTTATCTGGCCGAAGCCGATGAGACTTTCTGCATCGGGAGGGCCGAGCCCAAGGCCAGTTACCTGAATCAGGACGCCCTGCTCGACGTGCTGCGCCAATCGGGCGCCGACGGCCTGCATCCCGGTTATGGCTTTCTGTCGGAAAACGCGGAGTTCGCCCGGCGCGTCAATGCCAGCGGGGCGCGCTTCATCGGCCCAAGTCCCGAGTGGATTGAAGCCATGGGCCACAAGACCCGTGCGCGTGACCTGATGGCGCAGCATGGCCTGCCCATGGCGCCTAGCTCCGGCCTGTTGACTGGCGATCCGGCACAGGCACTGAAAGCCGCGCAGGCAATTGGCTTTCCTGTGCTGGTCAAGCCCGCTGCGGGCGGCGGCGGCATAGGCATGGTCGCGGCCCATGACGCCGACGAACTGGTCCAGGCGATAGCGCGGGCCGGCTCGCTTTCCGAACGCAGCTTTGGCTGCGCCGAGATCTATCTGGAGCGCTTGATGCTCAAGCCGCGGCATATCGAGTTCCAGATCCTGGCCGATCGCCATGGCAACGTGCGGCATCTGTTCGAGCGCGATTGCTCCATCCAGCGGCGCCACCAGAAAGTCATAGAGGAGTCGCCCGCGCCGCTGCTGCCGCGCGCGCTTGCCTCGGCGGCCGGCGAGAACATGGTGAAGGTGCTGGGCAAGCTGCGCTATGACGTGATCGGCACGGTGGAAACGCTGTACGGTGGAGGCTCGGACTTTCAGTTCCTCGAGATGAATACCCGGCTGCAGGTGGAGCACGCGGTGACCGAGGAAGTGACCGGCATCGACCTGGTGGTTGCCCAGATCCGCCTGGCGGCAGGGGAGCGCATCGATGACGTACTGCCTCCTGTCATCACCACCCAGGGCCATGCGATCGAAGCCCGTATCTATGCCGAAGACCCGGTGCGCTTCTATCCTTCGCCTGGCCTGCTCAAGAAGCTGCGCTTGCCTAGCGGCGAAGGCATCCGGGTCGAGACCGGCTTTGCCGAAGGCTGCAGTGTGACGCCGTATTACGACCCCATGATCGCAAAGCTGATCGTGCATGCCGCGGACCGCGCCAGCGCGATTGACCGCTTGATTGCCGCGCTGGATGCGACATGCATAGAAGGCGTCAAACACAACATTCCGTTCATCCGCCAGGTGCTGGACAGCGAAGAATTCCGCGCGGGACGGGTGCATACCGGACTGGGCGCCGAAGTTCTGGCGCAAGAACGCAAGGCCGTCGCCTGACGGGCTTATCCCCGCCGGCCGGCAGGTCGGCATATCACCTCTAGGAGTATCGCAATGGCACGTATTGAAATCGCAGCGGAAGTCACGGGCAAGATCTGGCAGATCCAGTTGCAGGAAGGCGCTCAGGTCGGTGTCGATGACTCGATCATGGTTGTCGAATCCATGAAAATGGAAATTCCCGTGGTCAGCACGGGTGCCGGCCGGGTGCTGGAAATTCTGGTCAAGGAAGGGGACTCCGTCGAGGACGGGCAGGTCGTGGCCGTGATCGAGACCTGAGTCGGGAATGCAGTTCTATCTCCAGAATACAAATTTGTATCCAGAAATGATGGAAACAATGTTTCTTAGCAGATAGGATGCGCTGCACCAAGGAGATTCTCATGCCCCGTTCCCCCGTTCCTCAGTCTGCGAGCCCGACCCCGTCAGGCGTCAAGCCCACCAAGCCTGCCGGGGAACGGGTCGATGTGGCGCAGGTGCTGCGCCGGCGCATCGCCAACCACGATCTCCCGCCCGGCAGCAAGCTCAAGGAGGTGGAACTGTCGCTCGAATTTGGCGTGCCAAGACCGCGCATTCGCGAAGCCCTTTCGACCCTGGAAGAGCGTGGTCTGGTTGAACGCATTCCCAACAAGGGTGCGGTGGTGATGCGTCTGGATCTGGACCAGGTGCTGGCGATCTACGAGGCGCGTGAGGCGCTCGAAGGCCTGTGCGTGCGGCTGGCGGCCGAGCGCAGTCCTCCGGGCTACTGGGATGATTTGTGCGTGTTGTTTGGCGAACCCATGCTCGGCTATCTGAAAGCCGGCGACTTTGAATCCTTCCTGGCAGGGCATGAGAAGCTCAGAACCCGGGTGTTCACTGCCGCCAAGAACGCGGTGGTGCAGGGCATGCTCGACAGCATTCTGGAGCGTACCCAGATGATCGTCCGGCGGACCATCATTCTTCCTGGACGCGCCGAGCGCGGTCTGGAGCAAAACCGCGCGGTACTGGCGGCTTTGCAGCGCGGCGATGGCGAGGAGGCCGAGCAATTGCGCAAACTGAACCTGCGCGAAGCCAAGGAGTGCGTGCGCGAGTTCCACAAGTTCGTCATCTGAGGCCGGTGCCAGGCACGGGGCCTTCGCGTTCAGCGCCCAGGCGTGCGGGCTGGACTGTCCCTGCGGCAATCGAAAAATCCCCGCCGCGTGCCAGATCCTGCGGCTGCCCCAGGAAGTGCTCCGCATAGCCGGCGACATGGCGTTCCATGCGGCGGCGCGCTGCGGCGGGGTCGCCGCTTTGCACGGCCTGCAGCACGCGGTGGTGCGACTGCAGGATCAGCTGCCTGGTTTGCGCGGTGGCAATGCCTTCCTTGCCCGACTCCTCCAGGATAGGCCCGGCGATGGAGGAAAAGAAGGCGCGCAAGAGGTCGTTGTGGCAGGCCTCGGCCAGTGCCAGGTACCAGCGCACATTGGCGTCCAGGAACAAGGGAACGTCGTCGATGGTTGCCGCGAGTTCCTGCGTCAGCAGCTCCAGCGCCGCCAGTTCCTCCGGTGTGCGCCGGCCGGCCGCGAGTTCCGCGACCATGGGCTCGACCATCACCCGCACTTCCACGATTTCGCGCAGCGACACCTGCCGTCCGCGCACGAACACGGCAATGGGCTTGTCGAGGGCGTCGCTCGCCGGCTGGCGCACGATGGAGCCGCCGTAGCGCCCCGGCCGGGTTTCGATCAAGCCCTCGGTTTCCAGGATGCGCAGCGCATCGCGCACCGCGGCGCGGCTGAGCCCGGTTTCCGTCACCAGCAGGCGTTCGGCGGGCAGCACGCTGCCGTGCTGGCGCTGCCCGTCCAGGATCTGGTCACGCAGCACATCGGCCAGCGCGTCGCGGGTGCGCTGGCCCTTGATGGGCCCCAATGCATTAGAACTTACCAGCATATACACCACGGAAGTTTGATTTTCATAATAGCAGGGCGCAATGGTTAACCATTGAACAATTAGCGACAGCGCGGTGCACCGGACAGGCCTCGGCGCCTGGCGGTCCGCCGCGCAGCGG
This sequence comes from Acidovorax bellezanensis, assembly GCF_025421555.1. NCBI lineage: Bacteria > Pseudomonadati > Pseudomonadota > Betaproteobacteria > Burkholderiales > Comamonadaceae > Acidovorax > Acidovorax bellezanensis. The sequence goes on along the minus strand of NZ_JAODYH010000004.1, from coordinate 87,544 downwards.
TGTATGCGTTCCTCGTGGCGCTATCGGTGTTTTTTGCAACCTGGATCCAGGAGACAGTCATGCCCCAAGACACGAAACAGCCGGTTTCTCGCCGGAATGCTTTGAAAACCATGGCCGCCGCAGCCGCGTGCGCGAGCCTGCCGGCCTACGCCAGCGATGTCTACCCCAGCCGCACCGTGACGCTGATCGTGCCGTTTCCCGCGGGCGGCACGACGGACATCGTGGCGCGCCTGATCGCGCAGAAGCTGTCGGAAAACCTGCACCAGACTTTTGTCGTCGACAACCGCGGCGGCGCCAACGGCCTGATCGGCATGGAAGCCGCCGCGCGCGCCGAGCCCAACGGCTATACCTTGCTGTTCAACACCGCTGGCGCGCAGACGCTGACGCCCGTGCTCTACAAGACCAAGCTGCACCCCGCCGACAACTGGGAGCCCATCAGCCTGGTCAGCACCTTGCCCTTCGTCGTTGTCGCCACGGAAAAGCTGCCGGTGAAGGACTTCGCCGGGCTGGTGGCCCTGGCCAGGGCCGGCAACCCGCCGATCAAGGCTTCGGCCGGCAGCAGCATGCTGACGCTGCTGACCGACGAGTTGAAACGCACCATCGACGCGCCCACGCTGATCAACGTGCCCTACAAAGGCACGGCGCCCCAGGCCCAGGCCGTGCTGTCGGGCGAGGTGGACATTTCGCTCGACTCCTTCGTGACCATGCCCCACATCAAGGCCGGCAAACTGCGCCCGCTGGCGGTCACCTCGGCCAAGCGCGTGGCTTCGCTGCCGGATGTGCCGACGCTGGAGGAGCTGGGCTACAAGGGCATGGTGCTGGGCAGCTGGACCGGTCTGCTGGCGCCCAAGGGCACGCCCAAGGCCGTCGTCGACCGGCTGACCAGCGAAGTGCAGAAGATCGTGCGCGACCCGCAGATCCAGGAGCGTCTGCGCGGCTACGACCATACGCCCGTGGGCGGCACCGGCGCCGAGTTCGGCAAGACCCTCGTGGACGACTACGCGCGCTGGCAGCGCATCGTCAAGGAGACGGGCTACAAGGTGAGCTAGGGCCTTGCTGACAGCGTTGCGACATACCGGCGCACGGCAGCGACCACCTCGCGCGCGATGTCGGCCTGGTGGTGGTGATCGTTGACGTAGGCTTCGTCGACCGGATCGACGATCACGCCGGCCTCCAGCAGCACGGCCGGCATCTCTGTCTGCCGCAGCACCACCAGATCGTCGAAACGGTAGACCCCGATAGCGGGCGCGAGCAGCTCGCGCGACTCGCCCGCAATGGGCTCCGCGTGGTGCAGGGTCGGCGGTCGGCCGAGCTTGCGCATTTCCTCGCCGAGCAGCTGCGCGAACGCATGGCTTTGCGTGAAGCGCGGGTTGCGCTTGGACACGAAGACCGAATAGCCCGCGATCGGGCGCGTCGTCCGATACGCCTCCTGCCCGGCCAGCGTGAATTTTTCCAGGTACTGCAGCTGGGCGGAGTCGTGGTGGATAGACAGGAACAGGTCGGCGCGCCGTGCGTTGGAGATGCGGGCGCGCTCTTCGAGCGAGATCTTCTCGTCCGGCCGCCGCGTCAGCGAGGCGTCGAAGCCGGCCTGGGTCAGCGCCTGCACCACCTGCGAGGCCAGCCGGTCGTTGTAGCGCACCTCGTGGATGGCGCGCACGCCCAGGGCCCCGCCTTGCGCGGGCGTGTGGCCCGGATCGATGACGATGCGTGCCGCAGCGTTCCCGCCGGCCGTGGCCACTGCCGGCAGGCAGGCCGCGACCGACATGGCGAGCGCGGCCAGCATCCCTTGCCAGGAGCGCAAGGATGCGGGGTAGGCCATGGCCTCAGTCCCAGGACTTCTTGGCGACCATTTCGTTGCGGCAGGTGCCGGCCTTGCATTCGCGCACCCGGTCGCGCAAGTATTCCGTCCGGGAGCGATTGACCCGGTAGTTGCAGTCCACATCGATGGATCCACCGGATTCGCATGCGCCATTGCGGTAGCGGATCCAATCGAGTTGCGACTCCTTGAGCTGCTGCTTGGTCGTGTCGTTGACGAGGTTGCGCAAGTCCTTGTAGCTGGCGTTCAACTCGTTGTCGGACTCGAAGAAGATCTTCGCCATGCAGTAGGTCTTGTCGTAGCTGGTGCGGTACTTGTCGCATTCGCCCGCTGCGTGGGCGGCGACGGGCATCAACAGAGCGAGGGTCAGGGACGAGAGGATGCGTTTCATGGGTGGTAGGCAGTGAAGTGATGGGCCTGCAATGGAAGTTGCAGTCGAATCATGCCCTAGGCGGAGGTGTCACCCTTGCGATGGAAGTAAACCCGCTCGGCCGCACGCCGCATGGTCGAGGTGGCCAGCAAGTGGTTGAACACCCAGTCGTTCTGGAAATGGTCGAAAGCCCAGCGCAACGCGCGCTTGATCCTGAAGCGCGGATAGCTTCGCACAAACCATGTGGACGGGTCATCGGCTTCGCCGCGGATGAAACGCGCCACCGCATCGCCCGCGCTCTCGCCGTGCTGAAGCGCTGTGCGGATGCCGCCCGCGGTGACGGGGGAGACCATTCCCGCGGCGTCGCCCACCAGCAGGGCGCGCTCGCGGGCCACGACCGGCAGCACGCCGCCACAAGGAATCATGCCGGCACGAATGGCCAAGGGAACTTCATCGCCAGGAGAAACCACATTCGAAATCTTGGCGAGCAGCGGGTCCAGTCGCAGCGGCGTGCCTTTGCGGCCCGTCATGCGCCGGGCGATGCCGATCTGGCTCATGCCGACGCCGTTGAGCGCCCAGCCGATATAGCCCGGTGCGAGTTGGCGGTCAATGAAGCAATGCAGCAGATCGGGCTCCAGCAGGGCATCCCGGTACTCATGCTCCACGCCATAGAGAAACTCTGTGTTGCGCGAGAGTCCGAGGGCCTTCGCGACGCGCGAATGCGGGCCGTCCGCGCCCACGATGAAACGCGCCTCCAAGGCATCGCCGGTGGCCAGCGGGACCTGCCACGCCGTGCCTGCCCATTGCGCCTGGTCGAACAAGGTGTCGAGCCGGACTTCCACCCCGCAGCGTCGCACGTCTTCCACCATCCAGGCGAGCATCGCGGCGGTGTCCGTGGCCCAGAAGTAGTATCCCGGCGCGTGCAGATCGACGTGGCGCATGTTCGGCGCATAGAGGCGCACGCCCTCGATGCGCCTCACCAGCGCAGGCGGCACTTCGGCCAGCCAGGGCGTGCTGTCGACGGCATCCTTGACGATGATGCCGGTGGTGTGCAGCTTGGCGCCCGAGTTGGACTTCTTTTCGAGCACCACGACACTCAATCCGGCCAGTGCCGCCGCACGGGCGCAAGCCAGTCCGGCGAAGCTCGCGCCGACGATCAGGAGGTCAACTTTCATGGGTGCGGCGCTGCTGGATCCGGATCGCTGCGAGGATCAGCACAAAACCGATGGCGTAGGCCAGCAGATCCAGCCAGTCGAACGTGGCGCCCAATGCAATGTGAAGAATCGTGCCCCGCTTCAGGCCCAGCCAGTCGGCGAGATGGACATACTGCAATGCTTCGATCACGACACAGAAAGCCAGCGCCCCAGCGGCCAGCTTGGCGGAGGCCGCCTGCACAAACGTTTTCAGCAGGCTGAAGACCACGCCGACGACGATCACGTCGCCAACGAACGAGCGTATGAAGCCGCCATGCAAGTATTTGGCGATAGCGATCTCGACGAGCACCAGGACGATGCAGATCGCCAGGAAGCGCAGGTCCATGGGGCCGCGAACGGCAGGCGTGGCGCAAGCCAAGGGCGCAGACGACTGCAGGGTGTTTTCAGTGCTTTGATCGCTCACTGTGGGCTCCGAAAAGGGGAAGCGCCTTCTTTGAAGGGCATGGTCGTGCGAAAAAATGGAACCGCGTGCGCATGACGCAGGCATTGCGAGCCGTCGCCTGGGGGCGGGCGGAGTTCGTCGAAGGCTGTACGGAGCGCGAAATTGTAACCGCCAGGGTCCAACCGCGGCCCGCACGAAGCCGCGACGCAAGCCCTGCGCAGTGAAAGAAATGGCAGCTGCGATCACCGGTGATACGCTCGGCGCTGGCAGGCTGTGGATGGCATGTTTCCCCCTGTCGCACCCGTACTGCCCGACAGCCTGGCCGTAGCCATGGACACCATCCGCAAGGAGCATTTTTATTCTCAAGACCATTGCCAGAACTGCGCTTGTCTGCCTTTGCTCGGCCGTCTTGGCCAGCTGCGTGGCAAGCCGTGACGGGCCTGCGACGCAAGCGTCCATCTCCAGCGGCGTCGAGGACGTGCCGGAGTCAAGCTCCGGAGCGTCGTCCAAAAAGGAGATCGTTTCCGTTCAATGGATGAACCGCGACTTCACGCAGAAAATCGACACTGTGCCGTCGGGCAGCGATGTCGGACTGTGGGTGCAGACCAGAAATTACCCGGTTGGCGAGGTCATTTCGGTCGTTGTGGGCGAAGAGGTCGAAGGACTGAGCGTGGGGGATAGACGCTTTTCCGGGGTGGTCGATTCCGAGGGCAATGTACGCATGCTGGTCGACACGTCGGCGAGAGCGGAGGCGATGACCGAAGCCCAGGTCCGGGAGATGCTCGACGCTCTGGCACGGAAAGCGCCACAGAAGCTCCACTGGGCCACGTCGGTCGTCGATCTGTTGAAGCTGCTCGGGCAAGACAGTTCGCTCGCCGCTCGCCAGCGAGTCGCCGCCGAGGGCCGGTACACCGGCGCAATGGGCGACTCGGCCACGAGAAATGTCTGGATGCATCGCCACGTGATGAGCCAGCTCGCCGCAAGTGGCGGAAAACTGCCGTTCACACTCCGATAGCTTCAGGCCACGCCCTAGGCCATCGTCGACCGGCGGTTCAACGAAGGTGGGCCTGAGCGCTTCAGGTGTCCGTGCCCTGGCGGAACTTGTGCGCCTGGGCACGCGTTTCCTTGAAGGCCTCCGGGCTGGAGGAAGAGGGAGAAGTTCTTGGCGTGTCCATCGATGGCGCCCAGCAGCCGACCCGCTCGCCGTTCATCCAGACACCGAGTGCGGGCATTACCAGCTTCCTTTCGGCTTCTTGTCCTGCCAGCCAGGTGGCAGCGTCTGGGTCTTGAAGGGGCCTATGCCCATGCGGGCTGCTTTGGCGGTCTTTGCGCCTGGGATCTTGGGCCCCAGGCCGTGCAATGGGGCGAACTCCGCCGGCGAACTACCCGTGGTGCGCGGCGCTGAATGCGGTAGAGGGCTTGCTGCAAGAGTGCGTATGACCAGTTCGGCATCGAGCAATTGCAAAACTGCCATAAATTGACCCAGGCTGACCGCCGCCGGGCCATTTTTCAATGGCTGAGACACGCGACTGCGTCACTCCAAGCGGTTGGGCGAGCTGGGCTTGGTTCATGCCTGCCGTCTTGCGCAAGGATTTCAGGTGCAGGCTGAGCTGCTCGGGGAAATTCAATGCGCAGTCCATTGCCTTTGCCTTGGATAAAAACAAGCATGAAGTGATAGTTCAGAGTGAACACCTTTAAATGATATTTCGCAAATATCACCTGCAGATGATGGTCCTGATGGACGCACAGGCTGCGCTGCGTGCCTGCGGTCGCGAATTCCAGCGCACTGCCCCGGATAAACCCTGAATGATGCGCCGCTGACAGCGCCAGGCAGCGCTGTTTTGGCCTTTTCCCGACGACATCGACACTGATCCCAAAGCCATGCCGCGCGGCACGGAGAGGCGCGCGCGAAAACTCGCAAAAAAAGAGCAGCAAAGCCTGCCCAGATATAGAGTCTGGAGGACTTGATCGCCTGCCGTAGGCCTGCATGGAGGGGGCTGCAAGCCAGCGGAAAAGCGGCTCGGTGCGGGGTTTGGCGTTCGATCTATTTAGATTATTTTTGTACTAATACAAACAATAACGCTATTTGACAAAAACTAGCCAAAACTGAACACTGCATTCAACCCCATCAACCACGTTGGATGCAGCCATGACACCTTTGACCGCCTACCAGAGCTATGCCGATGCACAGCTGCAGTTTTCGCCCGAGCGCCTGTGGGATCTGTTCGACGGTCAGCGCGATGCCTTGAACATCGCCCACGAGTGCGTGGACCGCCATGCGGGCTCGGAGCGCGATGCCCTGATCGTGGTGCAGGCCCAAGGCGGCGATGAAGTCATCAGCTACCGGCAGCTGGCGGAAGATTCCTCGCGCCTGGCCTTCTGGCTGCAAGCCCAAGGCATAGGGGCCGGCGACCGGGTGGCCATCATGCTCGAGCCTTCGCGGGCTTTCTACACGGCCATGTTCGGCGTCATCAAGCGCGGCGCGATTGCGGTGCCGCTGTTCACGCTGTTCGGGCCCGACGGCATCCGTCTGCGGGTGCAGGACTGCCAGCCCGCGCTGCTGATCACCAATGCCGACAAGGAAGAAGCCGCGCGGGCCACCGGCCACGCCCATGTGCAGGTCTTCGACGCGGCCTTTGCGCAAATGCTCAAGGCCTACCCCACGGCCTACAAGTCCCAGACCCGGGCCGATGACCTGGCGGTGTTCCAGTACACCTCGGGCACGACCCGCGAGCTGCCCGAAGCCGTCAAGCACACGCACAAGGCGCTGGTGACCTTGATGGTCGCCGCCTTGTACGGCACGGGCCTGCGCCCAGGCGACCGCTATTTCTGCCCGTCTTCGCCGGCCTGGGGCCATGGGCTGTGGCACGGCACGCTCGCGCCCCTGGCGCTGGGCCTGACGGTGGGCGCCTACAGCGGGCGCTTCCATCCCGAGCGGCTGCTGCAAGGCCTGTCCCAGCATGGCTTCACCAATATGTCAGCCGCGGCCACGCACTACCGCATGATGAAGAACTGCGGCCAGGCCGGCGCCCATGCCTACGCGCTGACCAAGCTGTCGTTCACCGGCGAGCCCATCGACGACGACACGGCCGACTTTGTCCGCGCCACCTTCGGCCTGGACGTGTGCAGCATGTACGGCACGACGGAAATCGGCGTGGTGCTGGCCAGCTACCCCGGGGCTGGCGACTTCGCGGTCAAGCGCGGCTCGCTGGGCAAGGCCGTGCCCGGCACCGAAGTGCAGGTGCAGGACGCCGAAGGCCGGGTCTGCGCGCCCGGCGTGACCGGCCAGTTGATGGTGCTGCGCCGCGGCCAGTGGGTGGCGACGAAAGACCTGGGCCGCACCGATGAGGACGGCTACTTCTACCACGGCGGCCGCGCCGACGACGTGATCATTTCCGCGGGCTGGACCATGAGCGCCGTCGAGATCGAGAACGTCATCCTGATGCACCCGGACGTGCTCGAAGCCGCGGTGATCGGCGTGCCCGATGCGCTGCGCGGCCAGGTCGTCAAGGCCTTTGTCGTGGGCCAGCGGCCCGCCTCCCAGGCGCCGGCCTTCGCGGCCGAAATCCAGGCGCTGGTGAAAACCAAGCTCAGCCAGCACGAATACCCGCGCCATGTGGCCCTGGTGGACGAACTCCCCAAGACGCCCGCCGGCAAGGTGCATCGCAAGCAACTGCGCGAGCGCGAACACGCCGCTGCCCTGGCCTGCGCCGCCGGCGTCGCCTGAGCCCCCCCGTTTCCCCGTCCTCACTTTCCCATCCCACCACCAGGAGCCATCACCATGGACATGAAAGCACAGCGCAACTTCCCGAAGATCACCGAAAGCGGCCTGGACGAGTTGCGCCAGCGCATAGGCACGAAGATCGGCCATACCGTCGAGCCCTGGTGCCATGAGGCCACGCGCGACAACATCCGGCATTACGCGCACGGCATCGGCGATGACAACCCGCTGTGGTGCGACCCGGATTACGCCGCGAAATCCCACTACGGCGGCATCGTGGCCCTGCCCAGCTTCTTGTTTTCCACCAGCCGCATCGTCTCGGGCTATGTGGGCGGCCTGCCGGGCGTGCACGCCATGTGGTCGGGCGCCGACTGGACCTGGCACAAGCCCGTGCTGCGCAACGACGAAATCCATACCGAGGCCCACCTCAAGGACCTGGTCGAGCACCAGACGCGGTTTGCCGGCCGCGCCGTGCAGCAGATCTACCACGTCGACTTCTTCAACCAGAGTGGCGACAAGGTGGCCGAAGCCGACAGCTGGTGCTTTCGCACCGAGCGCGACCATGCGCGTGAGCAAGGCACCAAGTACCAGGAAGCGCGCGAGCGCGGCCAGCGCGTCTACAGCGACGAGGAGCTGGCCGAAGCCTTCAAGCTGTACCGCGGCGAGGAAGTGCGCGGCGCCGTGCCGCGCTACTGGGAAGATGTGAAGGAAGGCGAAGCCTTGCCGACCATGTTCAAGGGGCCGATGACGGTGACCGGCTTCATCGCCTACGCCCAGGGCTGGGGCGGCCTGTACATCCGCGCCAACAAGCTGGCCTGGAAGCTGATCGACGCCCATCCGGGCGTGGGCATCAAGAACCGCTTCGGCATCCCGGACGTGCCGGAGCGCGTGCACTGGGAAGAGGACTTCGCGCTGGAAGTGGGCGCGCCCGGGGCTTACGACTACGGTCCGGAACGCACATCCTGGCTGACCCACCATCTGACCAACTGGATGGGCGACGCCGGCTTTCTGCACAAGGCCAGCTGCAAGATCCGCCGCCACAACCCCGAAGGCGACATGCTGTTCATCACCGGCAAGGTGGTGCGCAAGTATGTGCAGGACGGCAAGCACCTGGTCGAGATCGAGCAGATCGCGCACAACCAGGACAACGAGCTGTCGGTGGTCGGTGGCGGCACGGTGGTCTTGCCCAGCCGCGGAGCCTGAGCCATGGACCGCGCAGGTGCTTTGCAGGGGCTGAAGGTCGTGGACCTGACCCGGGTCCTGGCCGGGCCCCTGTGCACGCAAATCCTCGCCGACCACGGGGCGGATGTGATCAAGGTCGAGCCGCCGGCGGGCGACGAGACCCGCAAGCTCGCGCCGCCCTATACGCCCAGCCGCCAGGCCGCCTACTTCTCGGCGCTCAACCGCGGCAAGCAATCCATACGCCTGGACCTGTCCGGGCCTGAAGGCCAGGACGTGCTGCATGCGCTGCTGTCCGACGCCGACGTACTGGTGGAGAACTTCGTGCCCGGCACGCTGGAGCGCTGGGGCCTGGGCTACGAGGCGGTGCTGGCCGCGCGCTACCCGCGTCTGGTGCTGTGCAGCATCAGCGGCTTCGGCGCCGACGGCCCGCTGGGCGGGCTGCCGGGTTATGACGCTGTCTTGCAGGCGATGTGCGGCATCATGAGCGTCAACGGCAGCCCCGAGGCGGGCGGGACCAAGGTGGGGATTCCCGTCGTGGACCATTTGACGGGCTATGTCGCGCTGTCGGGCATTCTCATGGCGCTGCAGGCGCGGGCGCGCGACGGCCGGGGCCAGCGCGTCGAAGCCACGCTGTACGACACGGCCATCAGCCTGTTGCTGCCGCACGCGGCCAACTGGATCAGTTCAGGCGAATGCCCGCAGCCCCTGGGCAATGCCCACCCAAACATCGTGCCCTACGACAGGTTCCAGGCAGCGGACGGCGCGCTGTTCATCGGCATTCTGAACGACGGCCAGTTCGGGCGCTTTTGCGACGTGATAGGGCAGCCCGCGCTGGCGCTGGATGCGCGCTTTTGCGGCAATTCGCAACGCCTGGCGCACCGCCAGGCCTTGTATGCCTGCATCGCCGCGGCGATCAGCGCCCAGCCGGCGCAATTCTGGGCCGAGGCCTTGATGCGCGCCGGCGTGCCGGCCGGGGCGGTGAACAGCGTGGCTGCGGCCTTGAACCATCCGCACACGGCCCACCGGCAGCTGCTGGTGCGCCGAGGGCGCTACACCGGCATCCGCTCGCCCGTGCGGCTGCTGGGCACGCCGGCCTGCCCGGGCGGCCCGCCGCCGGACCTGGACCAGGACCGGGCGGCCATCCTGGCAGGGCTGGGCCTGGCCGAGGCGTCCGCACTTGGCGCTTCCCCGCCTGTACAAGCCCATCGGTCGACCCTGAGAATGCGGGAGGGCCATATCACCACTCCGCTGTAGCTGGCAGAAAACGTCTACCCGAAGGCGACGGCTACGGTACAGCTTCAGTGCTGCCCTCCAGTCCAGACAAAGCCTTTGTGTAGCTCAATCATTGCACCAAGAGGAGACAGACATGAGAGTCGTAGCACTGGGATGGGCGGTCGCGGTGGGTCTTGCAGCAGCGCCTGCGCTGCAGGCGCAGACCTACCCGTCCAAACCCATCAAAATCATCGTGGCCTATCCCGCCGGCCAGGGCACGGACATCGCCACGCGCTATCTGGCCGACCAGATCTCCCGGGATCTGGGCCAGCCCATCGTCATCGACAACCGCCCCGGCGCCGGCGGCAATGTGGGCACGGATGCCACGGCCAAGGCCCATCCCGATGGCTATACGCTGACCATGGGCACCAACGCCACCCATGTGCTCAACGAGTTTCTCTATAGCAAGATCCCGTTCAACGCCGGCAACGACTTCGAGCCCGTGGTCATGGTCGGCACTTTCCCCATGGTGCTGGCGGTGGTCGGCAGCTCGCCGCTGACGTCGGCCCGGCAGCTGGTCGACACCGTGCGCACCACGCCGCGCGGCGCGGACATCGCCCTGCCCAGCACCAGTGCGCGGCTGGTGGTCGAGCTGCTGAAGGAGCGTTCGGCCGTGGCCTTGTTCGGCGTGCCCTACAAGGGCTCGGGCACGGCGGTGACCGATCTCATCGGCGGCCAGCTCACGGCCATCGTCGACACTCCCACCAGCCTGCGCCCGCACCTGCAGGCGGGCAAGCTGCGCGCCCTGGCCGTGACTTCGCTGCAGCCCAGCGCCCTGGTGCCGGGCGTGCCGGCCATCGCCGAGCAAGGCTATCCGGGCTTTGACGTGATCGCCTGGAATGCCTTGTACGCGCCCAAAGGCACGCCAGCGCCCATCATCCACACGCTCAACGCCGCCTTCAACAAGGCCTTGCAACGCCCGGAGACGCGGCAAAGGCTGCTGGAGCTGGGGTTCGAGCCCGCCGGCGGCACGCCCGAATGGCTGGCGGGCTTTGGCAAGACCGAACGCAAGAAGTGGCAAGTGGTAATCGCCACGGCCGGACTCAAGGCAGATTGACGGGCGGCCCATGCCGGGGCGGCCCATGCCGGGGTCGGCCCGGCCGGCGGCCGGTAACCGCTAACAAGGAGCTGTGATGCACGAGATGACAAGCGAAATGCGGCCTGCCTGGATGCCTTTCGGCCAGCCTGTTTGGGGTAAGCTGGACAGCCCATCCACGCGTCACCGCAAGCAGAAAACCCGCACCATGGCCGCTGAACCGAGTAAAAAGCCCAAGGAGGTCCGGGTCCGTCCGGTTCCCGCCGTCAGTCGCTCCATCGCCATCCTGCGCTTGCTGGGCGAGGAAAAGCCGGGCCTGGGCGTCAAAGCCATCGCCGACCGGCTGGGCCTGGTGCCCAGCACCTGCCTGCACATTCTGCGCGTGCTGGTCAGCGAAGACCTGGTCGGCATCGACACCGCCACCAAGCGCTACACGCTGGCCGCGGGCATGATCAGCCTGGCGCGCAGCGTGCTGGAAGGCGGCAGCTTCGCGAGCCAGGTCCAGCCGGGACTGGACCGGCTGGCCGCCCGGCATGGCGTGACGGCCATGGGCGTGGAAGTGACCCAGCACCAGAGCGTGGTGGTGCTGGCCCTGTCCAAGTCCAACCAGCCGTTTCGCTTGCACACCGATGTGGGCAGCCAGTTTTCCAGCCTGGTCAGCGCCACGGGCCGGCTGATCGCCGCCCAGCTCGACGCCAGTCCCGCCCAGCTGAAGAAGCTTTTTGCGGCCATCGCCTGGGATGATGCACCGTCCTTCACTACCTGGAAGAACGAAGTCGCACTGGCGCGGCAGCAGGGCTGGGCGCTGGACCGCGACAATTTCGTGCGCGGCCTGAGCGTGGTGGCACTACCGGTGTTCAACGTGCGCGGACAGCTCACCCACACGGTGGTCGCGGCCGGCATGAGCAGCCTGCTCAACGCGCCGGCCGTCCACCGGCTGGTGGAAGACATGCGCCAGGAAGTGCAGGCGCTGGGGTAAAGGCACCTCCATGCTGCCTCGGCCTGGGGGCGGATTGGGATAGCGAGATGCCATAGGGACGCAGGTGTTCAAGCGCTCCAGCCAGCGCTCACGGCCATCACCGGACGCTCGATCTGATCGGTCCAGGCCCCATACACCTGGTAGGCCGTGGCCCGCAGTTCCGGCGCGCGCGCTGACAGTTCGCTGAGGATTTGCGCCTCGGTCTGCACGGCCGGGCCGCGGGCGCATTGCAGTTCATCGTGTCCCGCGGCGCACCAGGCCTGGACGCTTTCGGGCGTGACTTCGAGGTGGCCCTGGAAGGCCCACTGCCGGCCGCGGCGAAAGCCCTTGTTCAGGCAGTGCTTGCCGTACATGGTGCGCACGGCGCCGCGCGGGATGTCGAAAGTGTCGTAGTGCCAGTGAAAAATGGTGGTCTGGCCGGGCAGGTGCATCAGTTGCTGCGCGGGCTGGGTCACCCAGACCTTGCTCCAGCCGATATTGGCGCAGGTATTGCGCCAGACGCGTGCGTCCATGGCGCGCGCCAGCATCTGGGCGCCAAAGCAATGGCCCAACGCTGGCAGGTCGTGCTGCTGGGCGTCGCGCAGCAAGGCCAGTTCGGCGTCAATCCACGCCAGGCGTTCGTTGGCGCAGTGGTTGCTGCCCAGGGACACCACGGCGCTGTAGTCGTGGGCCTGCCGGGGCGCGCTGCCCTCCAGGGGCGGGCAAAAAAGTTGGTAGGGAATGTCCAGGGAGTCCAGATGCTCGCGCAGCACACCCGGGCCTTGCGTGGCTTCGTGCTGGAGAATGGCGATGGGTTTCATGGGGACACAGCCTCTTGCAAGAGGCTGGTTGTTGCGAGACCTTGAATCTAAGGAATCGCCCCTCAAGACCGCATCGAGATTGCATCCTCGCGCGTCAAGACCGCATCAAGATGCGGCGTCAAGCGTGCAGACGCTGCTTGAAGGCCCGTTTGGCGATGGCCGCGCGGTGCACTTCGGAGGCGCCGTCATAGATGCGAAACGGCCGCAGCATGCGCAAAATCATGGACAGCGGCACATCCTCGGAAATGCCCAGGGCGCCGGTGATCTGCACGGCGGAATCCGCCACGCGATTGACGGCTTCGGAAACGAAGACCTTGGCCATGGACGAGGTGTGGCGTATGGACTCGCCCAGGTCGAGGCGGCGCGCCACGTCCAGCGTCATCAGCCGCGCCGCATACAGGTCGATGTGCGCGTTGGCCACCATGGCCTGCACCATCTGGTGTTCGGCCAGCCGCGCGCCATGGGATTGCCGCTGGGCCGCATAGTCCTGGGCCATGTCCATGGCGCGCGACGACAGTCCGATGAAGCGCATGCAGTGGAACAGGCGCGCGCCTTCCAGGCGCAGCTGTGCGTACTCCAGGCCCTTGCCTTCCTCGCCGATCAAGGCTTCGGGGCCGAGCTGGCAATCCTTGAGCAGGATTTCGGCATGGCCGCCGACGTCAAACGGCTCCATCGAGGGAATATCGCGCAGCACCTGGAAGCCGGGGTTGGAGGTGTCGACCAGGAACCAGCAGACGCCGTTGTCGCTGCGCGCCACGACGATGGCGAAATCCGCGCGCATGGCGCCGCTGATGAACCATTTGTGGCCGTCGAGCACCCAGCCGTCGCCCTGGCGGCGTGCCGTGGTGGCGAGCATGCGCGGGTCCGAGCCCGCCCCCGGGGCCGGCTCGGTCATGGCAAAGCAGGAGCGCGATTGGCCGCGTGCCAGCGGATCGAGGTAGCGCTGGCGCTGCCAGGGACTGGCGAGCTGTTCCAGCGCGGCGATGTCGGGCTGGCCCGGCGGCGCGCACTGCAGGATGGCGGGGCCCAGAAAGCTGCGCCCGGCCTCTTCGAGAAAAGCGCAGCACTCTTCCCAGGACAGGCCCAGGCCGCCTTCGCTCACGGCCAGGCGCGGCGCGCCAAAACCCAGGGCTTGGGCGCGCAGGCCCAGTTCGGCGCTGAGGCGCTGCACGGCAGCCCCGTCGTGGGCCGAGCGCAGGTCTTCGCGGGGAATCACTTCCTGGTCGATGAAATCGCGCAGACCGGCGATCAGCGCGGCGAATTCGGTGGCGGGGCGGGTCAGGCTCATGGTGCAGGTCTATTCATCAGGGCTTGACGGCTTTGACCGCGGCTTCCCAGCGCTGCGCATCGGTTTTCACGAAATGGGCGAAATCGGCGGTATTGAGAAACGCCTCTTCGCCGCTGGCGCTGACCAGCCGCTCCCTGACTTCGGGCGTGCGGGTGGCGGCCTGGATGGCGGCCTCCAGCTTCTGGATGATTTCGGGCGGCGTGCCCGCGGGCGCATGCAAGCCGTACCAGGACAGGGCGGTGGAGCCCGGATAGCCGGCTTCGGCGATGGTCGGGACCTTGGGCAATTGCGTGGAGCGGCTGCCGCTGGTGTTGGCCAGGGCGCGCAGCCTGCCGGACAGGATGTGTGGGTAGGCCACGCTGGACGGCACGACGCTCATGGGCAGCACGGCGTTGAGCAGGTCCGGAATCATGGGCGGCGCGCCCTTGTAGAGCACGGCTTCCAGCCGGATGCCCGCTTCGTGCTGGAGCATTTGCACGGCCATGTCCTGGGTGGTGCCTACGCCGCCGCTGGCGAATTGCAGGGGCGGTGTGGCCTTTTTGGCCAGCTGAACGAATTCCTTGAGCGATTGGACGGGCGAGGACGCCGGCACGACCAGGTAGCTGGGCGACTGCGCGAAGCGCGCCACGGGCGCAAAACTTTTCGGCGACCAGCGCAGGCTGTTCTCCAGCAGGGGGTTGAGGGTGATGTAGGGCGCCGAGACCAGCAAGGTGTAGCCGTCGGCCGCGGCCCGGGCCACGAAGTCGGCGGCGATGTTGCCGCCCGCGCCGGATTTGGCCTCGACCACGATGGGCTGGCCCAGTTCCACGGCCAGGCGCTGGGTGACCGCGCGGGTCTGCACGTCGACCACGCCGCCCGCCGAGAACGGCACGATGACGGTGATGGGCTTGCTGGGGTAGGGCGGCGGCGCCCCATGGGCCAGGGACAGACCCAGCCAGGAAACAGAGCCCAGAACCAGGCTCACCAAGGTGCTTTTCATGACGATGCTCCAAAAAGAAGGGGGCTGACGGCTCGCTATCGGCTTGGCTTCAGGCCCGGCGCATCAGGCTGTAGCTTTGCGCCGTGGGGCCGCGGTCGGCCTGGGTGGCCAGGAACATGGCCAGCGGCACGACGTCCGCGGGCTCCTTGATCCACTCCTGCGGCGGAAAGGTCTGCTCGCCAAAGCGCGTCATGGCGGTCTTCACGGGCCCGGGAATCAACTCGTTGACGCTGATGTTGAACTCCTCGAGTTCCACGGCCAGGACCTGGGTCATCATCCACAGCGCGTTCTTGGAGCAGGCATAGGCCGACATCCCGGGCACGGGGCGGTGGCGGCTGCCCGATCCGGTGAGGATGATCTTTCCCGCGCCCCGCGCCTGCAGGTGGGGGATGGCGGCGTGCACGGTGTGGTAGGCGCCGATCACATTGACTTCCATGGTCTCGCGCCAGCGTGCGGGATCGCTGTTGTGCAGCTTGCGGGATTCACCGGCCGTGCCCGCGTTGACCAGTACGATGTCGACGCCGCCGTGGCGGTCGGCGGCATGCTGGAACAAGGCCGTCATCTGGGCGTGATCGACCACGTCGGCGGCGAACAGGCTGGCTGTGCCGCCGGCTTGGGAGATCAGCGCCACCGTTTCCTGCAGCTCTTTTTCCTGGCGGGCATTGCACACCACGGCCGCGCCGGCCTGGGCGTAGGCACAGGCAATGGCGCGGCCGATACCGCGGCCCGCGCCGGTGATCACGGCCACTTTGCCGGCCAGGGGCTGGTGCTGGGAGTTTGCGTTCATGGGATTCCTGCGGTGGTGAAAGTGAAGGGACGGCTATTCGGGCTGCAGATCGAGCTTGCGCACCAGCACGCCCCACTGGGCCATGTCCTGCTGCACCACGCTGGCGAACTGCTCGGGCGTGGTCAGCGGCAGGTCGGTGAAATTGAGCTCGGCCAGGCGCTTGGCGGTGGCGGGTTCCTGCAGCATCTGCTGCATGGCCGCGTTGAGTTTTTGCACGATGGGCCGCGGCGTGCCGGCCGGCGCGAACACGCCGTACCAGGCGTAGTTGCTGAAGGGGTAGCCGGCCTCGTTGAGCGTGGGCACGTCGGGGAAATTCGGCAGGCGCGTGGGGCCGCTGAGGGCGATGGCGCGGACCTTGCCGGTCTGCACCAGGCCGATGGTGGAGGTGACATCGGCGAAGCCGGCCTGGACCTGGCCGGCCATGATGTCCTGCACGCAGGGCATGGCGCCTTTGTAGGGCGCGTGGGTCATGACCAGGCCGGCCTGCTGCTTGAGGTTCTCCATGGTCAGGTGCCCGCCTGAACCCGTGCCCCAGGAGCAGTAGTTGAGCTGGTCGGGGCGGGCGCGCACATAGTCCACGAACTCCTTGACGGTCTTGACCGGCAGCTGGGGGTTGACCAGCAGGACATTTCCGCCGCGGCTGACCTGGGCAATCGGCGCGAAGTCCTTGAGCGCGTCATAGGGCATCTTCTTGAGCAGATAGGGATTGACCACATGGGCCGCGGCGTAGGTCAGCAGCAGGCGGTAGCCGTCGGGCTTGGCGTGGGCGACGCTGTCGGTGCCCAGAACGCCGTTGGCGCCGGGCTTGTTCTCCACGATGAAGGACTGCTGCAGGATCTTGCCCAGCCGGTCGGCGATGAGGCGGCCGACGATGTCCGTGCCGCCTGCCGGGGGCGTGGGCACGACCAGCGTGACGGGCCGCTCGGGATAACGCTCCTGGGCGCCGGCCAGCGCGGTGAAAGCGGCGAGAAAAAAGCCAAGGCCATGTAGCAAACGTGTCATGAGTACTCCTGCGAAAGGAAGGCGGGGCGCTTGCGCCTATTGCGGCTTGAGATCGAGCGTGCGCACCAGCGCGCCCCACTGGGCCATGTCCTGCTGCACCACGCTGGCGAACTGCTCGGGTGTGGTCTGCGCCAGATCGCTGAAGTTGAGTTCCTGCAGGCGCTTGATGGTGGCGGGCTCCTTGAGCACCTCCTGCACGGCGGCGTTGAGCTTTTGCACTATGGGTCTGGGCGTGCCGGCGGGGGCGAAGATGCCGTACCAGGAATAGGTGGTGAAGGGGTAGCCGGCCTCGTTCATGGAGGGCACGTCGGGGAAGCTCGGTACGCGCTGCGGGCCGCTGATGGCGATGGCGCGGACCTTGCCGGCCTGCACCAGGCCTACGGTGGAGGACACGTCGGCAAAGCCGGCCTGGATCTGGCCGGCCATGATGTCCTGCACGCAAGGCATGCTGCCTTTGTAGGGCGCGTGGGTCATGACCAGGCCGGCCTGGTGCTTGAGGCTTTCCATGGTCAGGTGACCGCCCGAGCCCGTGCCCCAGGAGCAGTAGTTGAGCTGGCCGGGGCGGGCGCGCACATAGTCCACGAACTCCTTCAAGGTCTTGACCGGCAGCTGGGGGTTGACCAGCAGGACGTTGCCGCCGCGCGCAATCTGGACCACCGGGGCAAAGTCCTTGAGCACGTCGTAGGGCATCTTCTTGAGCAGGAAGGGGTTGACCACATGGGCCGCGGCGTAGGTGAACAGCAGGCGGTAGCCGTCGGGCTTGGCGTGGGCGATGCTGTCGGTGCCCAGAACGCCGTTGGCGCCGGGCTTGTTGTCCACGATGAAAGGCTGCTTGAGCACGTGGCCGAGCCGGTCCGCGATCAGGCGGCCCACGGTGTCCGAGCCGCCCGCGGCGGCGGTGGGCACTACCAGCGTGACGGATCGTTCAGGATAGCTGTCCTGGGCGCCGGCCAGCGCGGCGCCAGCAGCCAGCACAGCGCCCAGGCCGAGGTGTACAAAACGGGTCATGAAAAGTCCTGCTCAAGGTTGGCGTGGAAGGCGTGGATCGACGGCGACTTCAGCGGGCGGGCTCCAGGGAGCGCTCTATCTGTGCGGCACCGTTCTTGTAGAGGCTGCGCGAGACGTAGCTGGGCACCTGGGCTACGCGCTCGCGCAGCCAGCCGGCCTTGAGCGCCTTGGCCTGGGCGATTTCCGGGGCCGGGCCTTCGGCCAGGGCCAGCAGGTCGATCACATGCAGGGCGAGCTGCAACTCGCCGCTGGCGGCCAGCTGCCGCGCCTGGGCCAGCACGGCGGCCTTGTCGGTGATGGCCGCGGCCTGGGCGCGGGCCACGGCGTCGGGCGCGGCGGGGTGCAGCGTGGTGGGGTTGCGGTCCCACCAGCCGTTTTCCGAGCGGTAGATGTCGCGCACGATGTAGCTCGGGTCGCCGTAGACCGGGCGCATCCAGGGCGTGCCGAACAGTTCCGCGGGGTAGTCCATGCTGGCCAGGATTTCGCGTTCGTCCAGGCCCTGGTTCATGCGCCGCACGACTTCGGCGCGCAGCCAGCGCAGCGCACGCGCCGTGTGCGCGAGCACCCGCTGGGCTTGCTCGCCGTCCAGCGTGCTGCCGAATTCGCGCACCAGCTGGTCGGGCTTCAAGGCCGCCAGCGCTTGCAGCGTATCGGCCCAGCGCACGGTGTCGCGCAGCGTGCGCAGCGGCGTGCCGACGTTGGGAATGGAGTCGATCACGGCCGGGCCGCCGTACAGCACGCGCTGCGTGGGGCACCAGACGGCGATGCCGCAGTCGGTCTCGGCCGGCGCCCAGCGCAGCTCGACGCGGCCCTCGCCTTCACCGATCACGAGCAGCTCGTCGAACAGTTCCATGGGGTCGTGCAGCACGATGTCGAAAGAGCCCGTGGGCAGGCGGAACTGGATCTCGGCCAGGTGCTGCTGCAGGGCCTGGGTCTCGCGGTAACGCGCATAGCGGCGCGGCACATTGCGGTGGGCGATGAGGCGCGGCGCGGGCTCGCCGCGTTCGGCCGCATGGGCCAGCCACTGGGGCACGCCGGCGTTGTAGCCGATGTGGCCGTGGCTGTAGCACAGCGCGTGCACGGGAGCGTCGCTGCAGCCGCGCAGCGCGGCGATCATGGCGTCGGTGGGCTTGCCGCCGGGGCCGGCGTCGACGACCACCAGGCCGGCGGAGGTTTCGGCCACGAAGGACTGGCCCTGGCCGTGCAGCACCCACAGGCCGGGTGCGATGGCCTGGGCGCCGGAGCCCGTGCGCAGCGGGGATTTTTCGTCGGATGCGAGGCTCATGCTGTCAACTCCAGGGGGGGAAGGGTGTAGTTGCCGTCCAGCAGGGCGGCATCGGGCAGGTAGGCGCGCAGGCAGAGGTAGAAGCCGCCGGCGGGCGCGGGCAGCCAGTTGGCGCGCGCGGCCGGGTCCAGCGGCGGGCTGTGCTGTATGTGCAGCGTGAGCCCGCCATCGGCGTCGCGCTGCAGGTCCGGCGTGCGGTCGCCGATGACGTAGCGGTCGATGGCGTTGGGCACCAGCATGTAGTCGCTGGCGTCATACATCGTCAGCGACCAGAAGGCCTGCACGGGCGGCAGCTGTCCGGGCGCAAAGCGCAGGCGGTAGGCGTTGCGGCCGTCGAGCAGTCGGCCTTGGCTGTCCGCATGGGCCATGGGGTAGCTGGCCTCGCGGCTTTCGAGCGCGCCGATGTACTTGAGCGCCACCAGGGCACGGCCCAGGTAGTTGTCGCCGAAGCTTTGCTCCAGCAGCGGCATGGTCTGCCAGCCCGTGGGGCCGGTCGCGCCAATCGCCGCCTCGCGCCACAGCGCCAGGCACTGCGCCAGCGCGGCGTTCAAGGCCGCCTGCTGGGGGGCGGTGAGCGCCGCGGCATCGGCCGCCGCGGCATCGGCGCCCAGGCCCAGGGCCCGGAAGCGTTCGACCATGGCCTGCTCATGGGCTGGCGGCGGGTTGTGCAGGAGGGCGCGGTTGACCACGGCGGCAAAGCGCAGGGCCTCGGGCGCGGCTTCGCTGCGGGCGTGGGTGTCGAAATCCGGATCGAAGCGCTTGCCGGTGCGGGTGGCGTCGTTGCCGGCGCTCCAGTCGGCCAGCGTGCGCAGGCAAAAGCCGTCCTGCAAGGCGTTGACGGCGGCCACGTCGTCAGGTCCTTCGACCAGGATGCGGCCGATGATCCAGACCCAGGGTGTGGGTGCTTCGATGCGGGCATGCAGGGCCGCGGGCAGTGCGCCTTTCCAGCCCGGCGGCGTGATGACGACGGAGCGCGCCTGCGTGCCCGTGGTGCGCTGGCCTATGCCGGCAAAGGGGTTGGTATAGAAATCCAGCAGGCCCAGCACGTAGTAGCGCCCGGCCGTGTCGGGCACGTCGATGACCAGCGGGCCGTCGCTCAGGTCCAGCCAGGCGTTGGTGTAGAGCGTGTCGTGGTTGGGCGTGACCACGCGGCTGCGGCCGGCGCCCAGCAGCGCCCGCGCGTGGATGAGGACGTTGTTCCAGCGCTGTGGGCTGTCGGGCGCGTCGCCGGCCGGGCCGAGCGCGCATTGGCGCGGCGAGGTGTTGGCGCGCATGCGGCTCATTTCATAGAGCGGATAGGCGTAGGTCACGGCTTCCATGGCCAGGGCCTGCAAGGCCTGGTCGGCCACGGCGGGGGGCGTCAGTGGGGCGTGCATTCAGCTCTCCTCGGGCTGGAGCGCGGGCACCTGCCAGCGGGGTGCATCCGCTTGCGGGTGGTACAGGCGCACGATCAGGTAGAAAGGCCCGGCCGGCGTGGGCAGCCAGTTGGCGCTGTCGGCCGGCGCCTGGTGGGAGAACGTCAGCGCCAGGCCGCCGTCCGCATCGCGCCGCAGGCCGGGCGTGCGGTCTCCTATGGAATGGCGGCGGGCCGCATTCGGGTAGAGGAAGCGGTCGGCGTCGTACAGCGTGACCGACCAGAACGCGTCGGCCGGCGGCATCTCGTCGGCGGAAAAACGCATGCGGTAGTTGCGCTGGCCGGTGAGCGGCTGGGCCTGGGCGTCGAAGTGGCCCGCGCCGTACAAGGCCTCATCGGTGGCCAGGGCGCCCAGGCCGATGTAGGCCGTGAGCGCGCGCACCAGATAGTCGTTGCCATAGCGGCCGGCGCGCGACGCCAGCACCCAGGGCTTGGCCCGCCGGCTGCGCGCGGCCGAGGCCACCAGGGCCACGGCATCGGCAAAGCCTTCGATCAGGCCGGCGCGCGTGGGCGCGTCCAGTGCTTCCCAGGCGAAAGCCGGGCTGGCGTGCAGACCGGCCTGGCCCAGCCAGGCGAGCAGGCCCTGGTCCTGGCTGCGCGCCGGGGAATCCGCCAGGGCCTGGCACAGGGCCGTGAAAAAGCGCGGTGCCACGTCCTCGGGCGGCCGCTGCTGCTCATGGACTTCGGCCATGGCATCGAGCGGCTCGCCCTGCCACTGCTCGACGGCCACGGGGCGGCGGCCCAAAGCCGTACCCGGGGCGGGCGCGAGGGCGATTTCGGCTTGCAGCGCGCGCGCGGCGGGCAGGTCGTCGGCGTCGCCCACCAGGATGCGGCCTATCAGCCAGACCAGATTCGTGGGGCAGCGCACCACGCGGTGGCCTTGCAAGGCGGCGGGCACTTCGCCGCCGGGGCCGACCAGGACCACGGTTTCGCCGTCGGGGTTGCAGTTGCGCGGTCCCAGGTTCTCGAAGTTCTCGGTGTAGGCGTCGTACAGCGGCAGCACGAAGTAGCGGCCCGGGTGGCGGCGCGCGGCCGGCACGGTGAGCAGGCGCGGGCCATCGCCGAGGTAAATCCAGGCCGTGCTGTAGAGCAGGTCGTTGGCCGGCGTCACGATGTCGCGGTCACGGTCCGTGGACGCCTGGGTGATGTGGTAGAGCGCATCGATGGGCGCGCGTGCGGGCGAGGAGGCGCTGCCGCCGGTCTGCAAGCGGCAGGTGCGCATGGATTCCACCAGCGGGTAGCCATAGACGAAGGCGGCGAGGCCGATGGAGCGGGCCAGGGCCTGGCGTGGCGGCCCGGCCTGGGGAGTGGTTGAAGTCGTGGTGCTCATGCGATGGCTTCCTGCAGTGGCTGGGAAAGGGGTGGGACGGGGCTGGCCGCTGCCGGCGCGGCGTGGCCTATGACCAGGGCGTCGACGGCCACGCAGCCGCCCTCGGCGGCGGGCCGGGCGATCAGCGGGTTGATTTCGGCGCTTTGCAGCGTGTCGCCGGCGGCGGTGGCGAAGTCGGCCAGCGCGAGCAGGCTGTCGGCGATGGATTCGAGGTCCACGGCGGGCCTGCCGCGCGCGCCCTGGAGCAGTGGCAAGCCCTTGAGCTCCAGCACCATGGCCTGCACCTCGGCGCGCGTGACGGGCAGGGCGCGCAGGCTGACATCGCGCAGGATCTCCACATGCACGCCGCCCAGGCCGAACATCAGCACGGGGCCGAACACGGGATCGCGGTGCACGCCGGCGATGCATTCCACGCCGCCGCGCACCATGCGCGCCGCCAGCACGCCGTCCAGGCGGGCCGTGGGCTGGGCCGCGCGCACGCTGGTCTGCATGCGCGCGAACGCGGCCTGCACCTGTTCCGCGCTGCGCAGTCCCAGCGCCACGCCGCCGATGTCCGACTTGTGCGGGATGTCGGCGCTGGCGATCTTCAGCGCGATCTCGCCGCCCAGGGCCGTGAGGGCCAGCACGGCCTCGTCGGCCGACTGCACCAGGTGGTGCTCGACCACGGGCACGCCGGCGCCCGACAGCAGGGCCAGGCCCATGGGCTCGGACAGGGTGCCGGGCGGCAGGCGTACGGGCTCGGGCAGGGCCAGCGTGCGCACCGGGGCGGACACGGGGCGCGCGCCGCGGCCCGCGAGCGCGGCGATGGTGCGAATGCCCACCGAGGGGTCGGAAAACACCAGGCAGCCCAGGGCTTCGATCTCGGCGCGGCGCGCGGGCGACAGCAGGGTGCAGATGGCCAGCACGGTATCGGGGTAGGCGGCGCGCAGGCTGGTGACCAGCTGGTGCAGCACCGGCCAGACCTTGTCCGAGGCGCCCGCCGCGGCGAAAAAGCCCATCCACGAGGCGAAATTCTGGTCTTCCAGCATGACGCGGGCGCTGCGCTCCATGAGCGTGAAATCGTTGGTCACCTGGCCGGTGATGTCCACCGGGTTGCGCGGCGCGGCGAACGGCACCCAGTCACGCAGGGTCTGCTGGGCCTCGCTGGACAGCGGCCGCACGTCCAGACCGGCCGCGCTGGCGTCGTCGGCCATCATGGCACCGACGCCGCCCGAGAGCGTGAACAGGCCGATGGAGCGGTCGCGCGGCGTGCCGGCGATGGCGGCGCTGGCGGCCAGATCGAAGAACTCGCTGAGGGTGTGCGCGCGCAGCACGCCGTACTGGCGAAAGATCGCGTCGTAGACCGCGTCGTCACCGGCCAGCGAGGCGGTGTGCGAGGCCGCGGCCTCGGCGCCCAGCGCCGTGGTGCCGACCTTGACCATCACCACCGGCTTGTGGTTTGCCTGCGCCAGGGCCAGGGCGGCGCGCAGCTTGGGGCCGTCGCGGCAGCCTTCCATATAGGCCATGATGACGTCGGTACCCGGATCCTGGGCCAGCCAGGCCAGGCAGTCGGCGACCTGCACGTCGGCTTCGTTGCCCGTGGTGGCCCACAGCGACAGGCCTATGCCCCGCTCGCGCGCCATGGAGTAGGCATAGGCGCCGAAGGCCCCCGACTGGCTGACCAGGCCGATGCGCCCCGGCTGCACCCGGCCCACGCCCGGAGCGGGGGAGAAGGTGGCGTAGACATTGCGCGCCAGATGCATGAAGCCCAGGCAGTTCGGGCCTATCAGGCGTATGCCCGCAGCGCGCGCCTTGTGCGCCAGCCGTGCCTGCTCGGCCGCGCCCTGGTCGCCGATCTCGGCAAAGCCCGAGGAGAACAGCACGATGCTTTTCACGCCGGCGGCAATCGCGTCGTCCAGCGCCGCGGGCACCAGGGCCGCGGGAATGGCGAAGATCGCCAGGTCCACCGGCGCGCCGATCGCGTCCAGGCTGGCATGGGCCGCCAGGCCTTGGACCAGGCCGCCGCGCGGGTTGACGGCGTACAGCGGGCCTTGGAAGCCGAAGCGCAGCAGGTAGTCCAGCGGAATGCCGCCGATCTTGCTGGGCGTGGCCGAGGCGCCGACGATGGCGATGGAGCGCGGCGAGAACAGCGCGGACAAGGAGTCGATGTCGTGGTGCATGGAGTGCCTCAAAAGGGGTGGCAAAGGTCCAGAGCGATGGCGTGGTACGGGGCGGCAACGGTCATGTTTTTCATGGGTGCTGGCGGCTTTCATGCGTGGGGCCTGGACCGGTGGGAGCGCCAGTGCGCGACCCGGTTCCCACTGTATGAATGGGGGGTAGACTCACTCTGTCAAGCGATTGACAGTGGCCGGCAATGGGCTTGATGGAATACCCTCGCTGGTGCGCGCCGCGAAGAATTGTTCAGCGCCCGGCGCTGCTTGACTGCCCTGGAGTTCGCCCCATGTCCCAAGTTTTGGTTCCCGTGGAAACGCTTGCGCTGATCCACCATGCCTTGCGCAGTTGCGAGCTGTTTCGCGATTGGCCCGAGATCACGCTGGACCGCATTGCGCGCATCGCGCACCTGGAGCGCTATGACCGCGGCACCGAGGTCCTGGCGCAGGACAGGCAGCGGCGCGAGCTGTTGCTGGTGGTCTCGGGCTGCCTGGAAACCAGCGGGCTGAATGCGGGCGGAACGAAGTTCCTGCTGGCGCTGCTCGGTCCCGGCGATGTGGTGGGACTGATTCGGCTGCTCAAGGCCGTGCCCCTGGTCTACAACTACCACGCGCACGAGGACACCATGCTGGTGCACTTGCCCAGCGAGGCGCTGGCGGCCATCCTCGACGAGACGCCGCTGCTGTGGAAGGATGTGGCCATGCTCGCGCTCAAGCGCCAGAGCGAGAGCATCGCGGCCATGCAGCGCCGCGCGCTGGGCCACCTGCAGCAAGGCCTGGCGCAGATCCTGGTCCAGCTCGCCGGCTGGTACGGCCAGCCCGTTGACGCGGGGCCGGCCTTGCGCTTGAAAACCTCGCAAAGCGACCTGGCGTCCATGCTGTCGGTCTCGCGCCAGACCATGAACAAGGAACTGCGCCTGCTGGCCCAGCAAGGCGCCGTCGCGGCGGATTACGGCAGTCTCACGATTCGCGATCTGCCGCTGCTGCGCCGCATTGCCGAAGGGGCCGCGGCCCCGTAGGCCAGGTTAGGCCCGCTGCAGCAGCGGGTTCTGCGCGAACAGCTCGGCGGCCCAGTCGACAAACGCGCGCACCTTGGCGCTGAGGTGGCGGTTGGGCGGATAGACCACATAGACCGGCAGCGCGGGCTGGGGCCAGTCGGGCAGCAGGGCCACCAGTTCGCCGCGTTCCAGATGCGGCTGGGCCTGGAAGGTGGTGATCTGGCCTACGCCCTGGCCGGCGACGATGGCGAACACATAGGCATTGCTTTCGTTCACCGTGAGGTGCGGATTGTTGGCAACCTCCACGACTTCGCCGTCGCGGTGGAATTCCAGCGGATAGCGGCGCTGCGAGACCGGCGAGAAATAGGTCACGATGCGGTGGCCCGATTCCAGGTCCAGCGGATGGGCCGGCGTGCCGTGCTGCGCAAGATAGTCGGGCGTGGCGACGGTGATGAACTCCAGGTTGCCTATGCGTCGCGCGACCAGCGACTGGTCGCTGAGTTCGCCGCCGCGGATCACGCAGTCGACGTTGTCGCTGATCAGATCGATGGTGCGGTCGCTGACACCCAGGTCGATCTGTATGTCGGGGTAGCGCTGCTGGAATTCGGCGAGCCGCGGAATGATCAGCATGCGCGCCACCGAAGTGCCGATATCGACGCGCAGCCGGCCGCGCGGATTGGCGCGTGCATGGGTCATGCTCGCTTCCATGTCGTCGAAGTCGGCGAGCAGGCGCACGGCGCGGTCGTAATAGGCGGCGCCGTCGGTGGTCACCGTGACGCGGCGGGTCGTGCGGTTGAGCAGTTTCACGCGCAGACGCTCTTCCAGCGCCTGCACGTGCTTGGTCACGGTGGCCTTGGGCAATTGCAGCGAGTCGGCCGCATGCGTGAACGTGCCGGCTTCCACCACGCGGGCAAACGTGCGCATGGCTTGTATCTGATCCATGGGCTCTCCTTCTATGCGCGCCACGCATCGGGTAAAAATTGTGTAGCCAGACCCTGGCATGGCGGTAGCGGTACCCCGCCGCAGGGAAAAGAATTCTGACACGCTGCCTGACCCCTGATTGTTCAGGAATTGGAAACACTGCTGCCGCATTTGTCGGGTTTATGGCCTGGGCCGCAGCGTTTACATTTGTGTCTCCACGGTTTCGTCCGGATCACACCATGTCCTCTACCCTGCCTGAACGCCTCTTGCCCACCCTCCAGTCCGACGACGTCATTGCCCTGGCGTCCGGTCAGGAGGTGGCGGTGCGCCTCTATGGCCGCAAGAAGACGGGCGAAGCCTCGCCCCTGGTGGTGCACTTCCATGGCGGCGCCTTCATTTCCGGTGACCTGGACAATGGCTGCACCGTCGCCCATTTGTTCGAGGCCGTCGGTGCCCGCGTGGTGTCGGTGGCCTATCCGCTGGCGCCCGAACATCCGTTTCCGCAGCCGCTGGAAATCGGCTACGGCGTGCTGCAGTGGGCATTCAAGCACCGCACGCGGCTGGCGGGCAAGGGGGCCCAGGTCTACCTGGCGGGCGAGGAGGCCGGTGGCAATCTGGCGGCCGGCGTATGCATGATGGCGCGCGATCAGCGCCATCCGCCGCTGGCCGGACAGATCCTGCTGTCTCCCATGCTCGACCCCTGCGTGGGCACGCCCTCGCTGCGCGCCGCCACGGGATCGGCGACCGACTGCAAATGGGCCCAGGGCTGGCTGCAGTTCCTGCGCTCGGCCTGCGACGCCGTACACCCCTATGCCGTGCCCAGCACCGCCCAGCGCTTGGCAGGCCTGCCGCCCACGCTGATGCTGGTCGGCCTTAACGACCCGATGCGCGACGAAGCCCTGGCCTATGCGGGCCGGCTTGAAGCCGCGGGACTGAGCGTGACGCGCCATGTCTTCGACAAGGCCCAGCAGTGGCCCGATGCGCTGCTCACACCCGATCCACGGCCCTGTCCCTGCGCACAGGAAGTGCAGGAACAGTTCCAGCAGTTCTTCGCGGCGACGCGATGTAGACCGCCCGATCTGATCTCCTGATCTCCGCCGCCTGACACCGCCGCGCCTGGCTCCCCGGGCGCGGTTGTCCCCGGTTTCGCCATTTTTCGCTCTTTTCCGGCCCCCGCGCCGGAAGGGATTGCTGCGCCCAAAAAACCGTCCGCTTCCTCGTTTTCCAAAGACCAACCATGAACCACTCCTTCCTCTCCTCCTTGCGCCGCCGCTGGCGCACCACGGCCATCGCGGCTGCCGCCATTGCCGCCGTGGGCGGCGCGGCGTTCGGCCTGCAGGCCTCGGCCAATGCGCCGGCGCAGGCCAGCGCGCCGCCGGCCATCGCCGTCTCCGTGGCCCAGGTCGTGCAGCAGGACGTGGCGCTGTGGGACGAGTTCTCGGGCCGGCTCGAAGCCGTGCAGCGCGTGGACATCCGCCCGCGCGTCGCCGGTGCCGTGCAGGCCGTGCACTTTCGCGAAGGCGCGCTGGTCAAGCAGGGCGACCTGCTGTTCAGCGTGGACGCCGCGCCGTTTGCGGCCGAAGTCGACCGCGCCCAGGCCCAGGTGGTCGCGGCCCAGGCCCGGCTGTCGTACACCCACAGCGAAATGGAGCGTGCGACCCGGCTGTGGGAAGAGCGCGCCATCGCCCAGCGCGAGCTCGACGAGCGCGTGAACGCCCAGCGCGAAGCCGACGCGAACCTGCGCGCCGCCCAGGCCGCGTTGCAGACCGCGCGCCTCAATCTCGGCTACACCCAGGTGCGCGCGCCCATCGCCGGCCGCGTGGGCCGCGTGGAAGTCACCGTGGGCAACCTGGTGGCCTCGGGCGCCGGCGCGCCGGTGCTGACCACGCTGGTCTCGGTGAGCCCGATCTACGCCAGCTTCGACAGCGACGAGCAGGTGGTGGTCCGGGCGCTGGACGGACTGGAAGGCGGCCAGGGCGGGCGTGGGCGCATAGAGCGCATTCCCGTGCAAATGGGCACGGGCACGGCCGGCAGCACGCCGCATACCGGCCATTTGCAGCTCATCGACAACCAGGTCAATGCCCAAAGCGGCACGGTGCGCGTGCGCGCCATGTTCGACAACGCCGACGGCGCCCTCATTCCCGGCCAGTTCGCGCGCATCCGCATGGGCCAGGCGCGCAGCACCCAGGCCGTGCTGGTCAACGAGCGCGCCGTGGGCACGGACCAGAGCAAGAAGTTCGTGATGGTGGTGGGCGCGGACAACCTGGCCGAGTACCGCGAAGTGCAGCTGGGCGCGCCGGTCAACGGCCTGCGCATCGTCACTTCGGGCCTCAAGGCCGGCGAACGCATCGTCGTCAACGGCCTGCAGCGCGTGCGCCCCGGCGCCCACATCGCCCCGCAAGACGTGCCCATGTCCGCCAAGGCCGAGCTGGCGCAGCCCGCCGCTTGAGTGGTGACTGAAAAGAACAATCTATGAATCTCTCCCGCTTTTTCATTGACCGCCCCATTTTTGCCGGGGTGCTGTCGGTGCTGATCTTCCTGTCCGGCCTGATCGCCTTGCGCGCGCTGCCGATCTCGGAGTATCCCGACGTCGCGCCGCCTTCGGTGGTGGTGCGCGCCCAGTACCCGGGCGCCAACCCCAAGGTGATCGCCGAAACCGTGGCCACGCCGCTGGAGGAATCCATCAACGGCGTCGAAGGCATGCTCTACATGGGCAGCCAGGCCACGACCGACGGCGTGATGACGCTGACGGTGACCTTCGCCCTGGGCACCGACCCGGACAAGGCCCAGCAGCTGGTGCAAAACCGCGTCTCGCAAGCCGAGCCGCGCCTGCCCGAGGAAGTGCGCCGCCTGGGCATCACCACCATCAAGAGCGCGCCCGACCTGACCATGGTCGTGCACATGGTGTCGTCCAACGGCCGTTACGACATCGACTACCTGCGCAACTACGCCGTGCTCAACGTCAAGGACCGCCTGGCCCGCATCCAGGGCGTGGGCCAGGTGCAGATCTTCGGCGGCGGTGACTACGCCATGCGCGCCTGGCTGGATCCGCAGAAAGTCGCGCAGCGCGGCCTGTCGGCGGCTGACGTGGTGGCCGCCATCCGCGGCCAGAACGTGCAGGCCGCGGCCGGCGTGGTCGGCGCTTCGCCCGGCCTGCCCGGCGTGGACATGCAACTGTCGATCAATGCCCAGGGCCGACTGCAGACCGAAGAGGAATTCGGCGACATCATCGTCAAGACCGGTGCCGACGGCGCCGTGACGCGTCTGCGCGACGTGGCCCGCCTTGAACTGGGCGCGGCCGACTATTCGCTGCGCTCGCTGCTCAACAACGAGCCCGCCGTGGGCATGGGCGTGTTCCAGGCCCCGGGCTCGAACGCGTTGGACATCTCGGCCAATGTGCGCGCCACCATGGCCGAGCTGCAAAAGAACATGCCCGAAGGCGTGGAGTTCCGCATCGCCTACGACCCCACGCAGTTCGTGCGCGCCTCGATCCGCTCGGTGATCACCACCTTGCTCGAAGCCGTGGCGCTGGTGGTACTGGTGGTGGTGCTGTTCCTGCAGACCTGGCGCGCCTCCATCATTCCGCTGCTGGCCGTGCCGGTGTCGGTGGTGGGCACGTTCGCCGTGCTGCACCTGCTGGGCTTTTCCATCAATGCGCTGAGCCTGTTCGGCCTGGTGCTGGCCATCGGCATCGTCGTCGATGACGCCATCGTGGTGGTGGAGAACGTGGAGCGCAACATCGAGATGGGCTTGACGCCGCGCGAAGCCACTTACCGCGCCATGCGCGAAGTCTCGGGCCCCATCATCGCGATTGCGCTGGTGCTGGTCGCGGTGTTCGTGCCGCTGGCCTTCATCAGCGGGCTCACGGGCCAGTTCTACCGCCAGTTCGCGGTGACGATTGCGATTTCCACGGTGATTTCGGCGATCAATTCGCTGACGCTGGCGCCCGCGCTCAGCGCCTTGCTGCTCAAGGGCCACGACGCGCCCAAGGATGCGCTGACACGCGGCATGGACCGTGTCTTCGGCGGCTTCTTCCGCGGCTTCAACCGTCTGTTCCAGCGCGGCTCGAATGCCTACAGCGGCGGCGTGCAGCGCGTCATCGGCCGCAAGGCGCTGATGCTGGTGATCTATCTGGCCTTGGTCGGCGCCACCTGGGGCCTGTTCAAGATCGTTCCCGGCGGCTTCGTGCCGGCGCAGGACAAGCAGTACCTGGTCGGTTTTGCGCAGCTGCCCGACGGCGCCACGCTGGACCGCACCGAGGACGTGATCCGCCGCATGGGCGAGATCGTCAAGAACAACCCCAACGTGGAAGACGCGCTGGCCTTTCCGGGCCTGTCGATCAACGGCTTCACCAACAGCTCGAATTCGGGCGTGGTGTTCATCACCCTCAAGCCCTTTGCCGAGCGCAAGCGCGCCGACCAGAGCGGCGCCGCCGTGGCCGGTCAGCTGAACCAGGACTTTGCCGGCATCCAGGAAGCCTTCATCGCCATGTTCCCGCCGCCACCCGTGGCGGGCCTGGGCACGACCGGCGGCTTCAAGCTGCAGATCGAAGACCGTGCCTCGCTGGGCTATGCCGCCATGGACTCGGCCGTCAAAGCCTTCATGGCCAAGGCCTACCAGACGCCGGAACTCGCCGGGCTGTTCACCAGCTGGCAGGTCAACGTGCCGCAGCTCTATGCGCAGATCGATCGCACCAAGGCGCGCCAGCTGGGCGTGCCGGTGACCGACATCTTCGAGACCCTGCAAATCTACCTGGGCAGCCTGTACGCCAACGACTTCAACCAGTTCGGCCGCACTTACAGCGTGCGCGTGCAAGCCGATGCGGCCTACCGTGCGCGCGCCGAAGACGTGGGCCTGCTGAAAGTGCGCTCCACCACGGGCGAAATGGTGCCTTTGTCGGCGCTGATGAAGCTCGAACCCAGCTTCGGCCCCGAGCGTGCCATGCGCTACAACGGCTTCCTGGCCGCCGACGTGAGCGGTGGCCCTGCGCCCGGCTTCTCCTCGGGCCAGGCCCAGGCCGCCATCGAGCGCGTGGCCGCCGAAACGCTGCCCCAAGGCATTGGCTTTGAGTGGACCGAGCTGACCTACCAGGAAATCCTGGCCGGCAATTCCGCCGTGCTGGTCTTCCCGCTGGCCATCCTGCTGGTGTTCCTGGTGCTGGCCGCGCAGTACGAAAGCCTCACGCTGCCGATTGCCATCATCCTGATCGTGCCCATGGGCCTGCTCGCGGCGATGACGGGGGTCTGGCTCACGGGCGGGGACAACAACGTGTTCACGCAGATCGGGCTGATCGTGCTGGTCGGGCTGTCGGCGAAGAACGCCATTCTGATCGTGGAGTTTGCGCGCGAGCTGGAGTTTGCCGGGCGCACGCCCGTGCAGGCCGCCATCGAGGCCAGCCGCCTGCGACTGCGCCCCATTCTGATGACCTCGCTGGCCTTTGTCATGGGCGTGCTGCCCCTGGTGCTGGCCACCGGCGCGGGCGCGGAAATGCGCAGCGCCATGGGCGTGGCGGTGTTCTTCGGAATGATTGGCGTGACGGCTTTCGGCCTGTTCCTCACGCCCGTGTTCTACGTCGTACTGCGCCGCCTGGCCGGCAACCGGCCGCTGCTGCAGCACCCCAGCCCCGCAGCGCCCTTGGCGCAGCCTGGCTCGGGCGCCGTCGCCCACCCCGTGCTCGCCGCGCCGCGGGGCCACGATGAATAAGAAGAGAAGTCATTCCATGAAACCCATGCCTTTCCCCCTGGCGCGTCTCGCGCCGCTGTTCGCCGCCCTGGTGCTCGCCGGTTGCGCCAGCGCCTTGCCGGCCCCGGCCGAACATGCGGGCGTTGAGCTGCCCGCCACCTTCAGCAGCGCCGAAGGCGGCGCCACCTGGACGCAGGCCGCTGCCTCTGAAGCCCAGCCGCGCGGCGCCTGGTGGCTGGCTTTTGCCGACCCGCAGTTGAGCCAACTCGTCGAGCGCGCGGGCGACGCCAATACCGACATCCAGGTCGCGGCCGCGCGCCTGGCCGAAGCCCGCTCGCTCTTGCGTTCGGCCGACGCCCAGCGCCTGCCGCAGATCGGTGCTTCGGCGGGTGTGGCACGCCAGGCCGGTGCCCAGTCCGCTGGCGGCAGCACGCCGACGACGCTGGGCACGGCGGGCCTGACCCTGTCGTACGAAGTCGACCTGTTCGGCAAGCTGTCCCAGGCCAGCGCCGCCGCGCTGCAGGACGCCCAGGCGCGCGCCGCGCTGCTGCAAAGCACGCGGCTGATGGTCCAGGCCGATGTGGCCCAGAGCTATCTGCAGCTGCGCGCGGTGCAGACCGAGCGCGCGCTGGTGGCGCAAAGCCTGGTCTCCTACCGCGATACCTTGCGCCTGATCGAGCGCCGCTACCAGGCCGGCGATGCGGCGGAGCTCGACGTGGCGCGCATGCGCACCGAAGTCTCGGCCACCGAGTTCGAAGTGCTGGCGCTGGAGCGCCAGCAGGCGGTGCTGGTCCATGCCTTGGCCGTGCTGACCGGCGACGTCGCGGGCCGCTTCACGCTGGCCGAAGCCAGTGCCCAGGCCACGCTGCCGCAGATTCCGGCCGGCGTGCCCGGCACGGTGTTGGCGCGCCGCCCCGATGTCTCGGCCGCCCAGGCCCAGGTGCAGGCCGCGCTGGCCCGCGTCGGCGTGGCCCAGGCCGCCTGGTTTCCGACCGTCATGCTGACCGGCCAGGGCGGCTATGCCTCGCCCGAACTCGGTGATCTGTTCCTCTGGTCGGCCCGCTCCTGGGGCCTGAACGCTCTGTTGTCCCTGCCGATCTTCGACGGCGGCCAGCGCGCGGCCCAGGAAGAGGGCGCCAAAGCCCGACTGGAAGCGGCCGTGGCGGCCCAGCGCGGCCAGGTGCTAGGCGCGTTTCGCGACGTGGAAGACCAGCTCAGCGCCCTGCGCCTGCTGGCCGGCCAGGCCCAGGTGCTGGACCAGGCCGTGGAATCGGCCGAGCGCGCCAGCCACCTGTCGGACGTGCGCTACCGCAATGGCTTCGTCAGCCAGCTGGAACTGCTGGACGCCCGCCGCAGCGCCTTGCGCCAGCGCCGCAACGCACTGCAGGTGCGCACGGCGCAATACACCACTACCGTGATGCTGATCCGGGCGTTGGGGGGGAGTTGGGAGCAGGGGGCTGGGCAGGTATAAGCGGAGAGGGGGCACGCCGCTGTGCTCCCGACAACTCCTCCATTGATGCACCTGTCAACCCATATATGAGTGGTTCGAAATTTTTCGCATGATCGATGATCTCGGCCATGGGTGGCGAAATGTCGATCACGATTGAGGAGCGGGCCATGAGGAAAATCTCGAATTTTTGGCATCTTTCCAGCGCCTTTGCGCTCACTCTCTGTGCCATGACTTCTTTTGCACAGGATGTGGGATTTGCTGACGAACTTAAAGATTACGGGGTTGCAGCAACCAAATATCCCAGACCGCGAAGTTCCGGCTACGGTACGGCTACACCGACGGAAATTCCCGGTGCCAAAGTGCTGACGACCAAGGATCTGATCAGCATGCTGGCCAGTGACACCAAGCCCATCGTGGTGGCGGCGTATCGCGCCGAAAAAACGGTGGCCGGTGGCGTCGTGATGGATGGCGCTGGTGAAGATAGATTGTTGGGGCTGGACAAGGAAAAATTTGACAACGCCCTGTCTGGACTGACGGCAGGGGATAAATCAAAACCTATCGTGTTTTATTGCCACGGATCGAAATGCTGGCTTTCCTACAACGCAACTTTGCATGCCGTAGATTCGGGTTACTCAAACGTGTACTGGTATCGAGGTGGACGGGATGCCTGGAAAGCAGCTGATCAAAAATTCAAAATGCCGGCTGGGAGTTGGTAGGGAATGGATGGTTGGCCGCTGTGCAGTTAATGCGAGCTTAAATTCCACTTAAAGAAGCGCCAATGGTTTGGTGCTTTGAAAATCTTGAACCGACAGCAATGCAGGCGAAAAAATTGCCTCCAGCAGCACGATCCTGGCTATGAAGAAACGCGGGGTGAGCGGGGTGGACCTCAGCGGTGCCACGGTCGAGCGCGTAGCCGAACAGAAACCGGATACCCCTGTCTTGGCAGACACTGATATGCCAAACACTCACGGGATGACGCGCGAAGGCGAAAGGGTCTCTGCCTGGATCTGAGTGGTTCAAGCGATGAATTCACCATCGCGGCTGAGCTCCAGAGCCCGCGTCTAAAGGCCAATGGATGCGCTGGCTTCAGTCCGTCCAGTGGTCTATGGTGTACTGGGCGCCTTTGCCGCCTTGGCAAACCATTCCTTGGCCAGTGCCGGATTTCTTTCGACGCCGCTCCCCGTGTTGTACATTTTTCCCAGTATTTCCTGTGCAAAAGGCTCGCCAGCTCGGGCTGCCTGCAGGTACCAAGGTGCTGCGCCTGCGTAATCCTTTTTCCCAAAATGGCCCCAGATGTACTGTTCTCCCATCAGGAATGCCGCGCGTTTGTCACCACGCTCCGCGAAGCATTGGATGATGTCGGTTTCAGGGCGGTCGGTGAATATCGTTTCCACAATGCCTTGGTGCGGGCAGTCGCACGCGCTGAATACATAGCGGATCACAATGAACTGGTATTCATCGCACTGGGGGCAAGCAGCACCCTTTTCCTGTTATTCCTTGGGGCGGGAGCCCTTGGGGATGGCACTCCTCCTGCGACGGCAGGGGGACAGACCTGTATTGGGCTGATTTCTTGCAATGTGTCCAGGCGGCCCTTACACCCCCGCCCGCCAATTCCCATGAAACCCGAATGGCACGCGATGCGGCAAACGGGCCACGGCCACGGGCCCTGCGGCCAGTTGCATGGCATTGAAAACCAGCAGGTCGCTGCGCTGTTCCTGCGCACGCCAGGCCACGGCGAGCAGCCAGCCGTCGCCTTCGGCCGCGTCGCTCGCGCGCGGCACGAACACCGGTTCTGACACCACGTCGCCGTGGGGCAGCGTGTACAGCTGGCGCTCGCCGCTGTCGAAGTCGAAACGCGCGAGGCTGTCGAAGAGCACGCTTTCGGAATCATCCCGCGCGCGCGCCGTCGCATGGCAGGTGTAGAAGCCGTAACGGTTGCGCCGGCCCGTGTAGCGCTCGTCTATGCGTGGAAACTCCGCCACCAGGTCGTCGAGGTACTCGCGCCGGAAGCCGATGTCGGCGCTGCCCAGGTCGAAGGTCCAGCGGCACAGGCGCGCGGCCATGGCGTCGGGGTCGCCGGGGCGGCCTTCGGCGTCGGGCAGGCCGGGGGCGGTGTCCGACTGCATCACATAGGCCACGATGGTGTCGCCGTCGTCCCAGGCATTCATCACATGGAACACATGGCAGGCGTCGGTGTCGAACCAGCGCATGCGGTCCGCCGTACCGCCGCGCGGCATCACACCGACGTGGGTGCGCAGGCCTTCATCCCAGGCCAGCAGGGGCTTGCCGCGCATGGCGCGTTCCATGCTGAGCGTCAGCGGCGTGACGGGGAAGAGCACATGGCCGCGCGTCAGCACGAAGTCGTGCGCCATGCTCGCGTACGGCGCAGTGAAGGACTGGATTTGCGTGACTTCGCAGTGCGGGTCCATCACGCCATACAGCATGGTCGGCGAACAGGGGCCGTCGGGCGAGTAGGCGAAGAAGTGCAGTTCGCCGCTGTCCGGATCCGCCTTCGGGTGCGCGGTGCAGCGTGAAGTCAGGCGCTCGCCAAAGCTCTGGTGCCCCTTGGCGGCCAGCGTGCGGGCGTCGAGTTCAAACGGTTGATGCGACTCCTCGAGCGCGAAAAGCCGCTCGCCATGCCACAGCATGCTGGTGTTGGCCGTACCGCCGTTGCGGCCCTGGGCCAGCGGGTCGGTGGTGGCGGGGTTGCCGAAGGTGCCGAAGAGCGCGCGTCCTGCGTCATGTTCGAGCTGCCATTTGGGCGTGCGCACCCAGCGGTTGCGGTAGGCCACCTGGCCGCCCGCGATGTGGAAGGCATGGACCATGCCGTCGCCGGAAAACCAGTGGTAGTTGTTGTCGCGTGGAGCGTACTGCGGGCTGGGGCCTACGCGGTACAGGCTGCCGGAGAGCCCGGGCGGCAACTTTCCGTCGATGGGCAGCTGCGCGATGTCGTGCTCTTCGGTGAGCGGCGCATAGTTGCCGGTGAAAAAGTGGGGGTAGGTCTGCGCTGCTGCGTTCATGGGAGGCCTTGGGGTGCGGTCAGGAGGGGGATACGGCGCCGAGCTGCGCGATGGCTTGGCCTACATAGGCGGCCAGCGTCTCGTCGATGCCGGAGCCGAAGCGCAGGGCCGCGTCGTGGCGGAACGCGCTTTGCAGCTTGGCGTGCAAAGCGGTATCGCCGCCGGCCTTGGCCAGCGACAGCGCCTGCCATCGTTCGGCCAGCGCCCGCATGGTGGCCCCATCGGCGGGGGCGCTTGCCAGCATCTGCTGGCGCACTTGGGCGATGAGCGGCGGCCAGGCATCGGTCTGAGCGACGTAGTGCTGGCGCAGCGTGTGCATCTCGTCGGCGCTGCAGTGGGGGGCGTAGCGCTGCAGGCGCGCAAAGGCCATGGCCTGCGAGATGTAGCGGATGCCGGCGCGGTCCACGCCGGTCAGCGCGTGCAGCGACGGCTCGTTCCAGTGCATGGCGTAGAGCTTCATCAGCAGGCCTTCGTCGCCACCGGTCTCTTCGAGCAGCATGGCAATCCAGCGTTGCGCCAGGGGCTGGGCCTGCGGGTCCTCGGGCGCCACGCCGGTCGCTACCAGGCGCCGCAGCCAGGCCGACAACTCGGCGCGCAGGGGCGCGGCCGCGGCGCTGTCACGCTGCGCCTGCAGCGTGCGCTGCTCGGCGTCGCTGAAGTACTTCGTGCCCGTGACCATGCTTTCTAGCGCGAAAAGCCAGTCGTCGATGCCGGGCTCGTGGTCGGCCCGCAACTGGGCTTGCAGCGCGTGCAGGTGGCTGCGCAGCGCCGACGCCTGCTGGATTTCGTGGTCGAGTTGCGCGAGCTGCCGGGCGACGACTTGTGCAATGTCGCCGGCGGCGTTGGCGAGCAGGGCTTGTATGTCGGCGAGCGACAGGTCGAGTCGCCGCAAGGCCTGGATGCGGTAAAGCCTCGCCACGTCCTTGTGGTCGTACAGGCGGTAGCCGCTGCTGGACCTTTGGGAAGGCACCAGCAGGGCGATGTCGTCATAGTGGCGCAAGGCGCGCACCGTCAGCCCGGTGCGCCGGGCCAGTTCACCAATCTTCAAAAGCATGCCTTCCCTCTCAAGTTGAAGGCATGCTAAACCCTGCCGTTACGAGAGGGTCAAGCGCTTTGTGCGGCCCCTTTCGCGCCGGCCCGGCTCAATACTCCAGCACGATCTTGCCGAAATGCTGGTTGCTTTCCTGGTGGCGGAAAGCATCGCCCATGGCGTCGAGCGCGAAGCTGCGGTCCAGCACGGGCTTGACGCCGGTGCTGTTCAAGGCGCGGACCAGGTCCAGCTGGTCGCGCCGGCTGCCCACCAGCAGGCCCGTGAGGCGCAGCTGCTTGCGCAGGATGTTGGCCACCATCACATTGCCGGACAGGCCGCCCAGAATGCCGATCACCGCGATGTGGCCGCCGGGGCGCGCGGCCAGCATGGACTGGTCCAGGGTGTTGGCACCGCCCACGTCGATCACATGGTCCACGCCGCCGCCGGAGATTTCCGCGGCGGTCTGGCCCCATTGGGCGTTGCTGCGGTAATTGATCACGTGGTCGGCGCCCAGGGCCGTGAGGCGCTCCATCTTGGCGTCGGAGGACGAGGTGGCGATCACCGTGGCGCCCGCGGCCTTGGCCAGTTGCAGCGCAAAAATCGACACGCCGCCCGTGCCCTGCACCAGCACCGTGGCGCCGGGCTTCATGGCGCCGTCGGTGTACAGCGCGCGCCAGGAGGTCACGCCGGCGGTGGTCAGCGTCGCGGCTTCGGCATGGCTGTAGCCTTTGGGTGCGTGCGTGAAGTAGCTGACCGGGGCCGTGACGGCGTCGCGCGCGTAGCCGTCGATGCCGTCGCCGGGCGTGGTGGCAAAGCCGGAAATGCGCGGCGGGCCGTCGATCCAGCCGGGGTAGAAGGTGCTGACCACGCGGTCGCCGATGGCAAATTCGCTGACGCCGTCGCCTACGGCCGTCACTTCGCCCGCGCCGTCGGCCATGGGAATGCGGCGGTCGACGCTGAGCTTGGCGCGGCCGGCGACCACGGCGTAGTCATGGAAGTTGAGCGAGCTTGCCAGCAGGCGCACGGTGATCTGGCCGGCGGCGGGGGCGGGTGTGTCCACGGTGCCCTGCTCGATGCGGTCCAGGCCGCCGGGGGCGTTGACGAAGATGGCGCGGGTAGAGGTCATGAAGATACTTTCAGCAAACAGTGAATGGGCTGGGTTCAGGGCTTGTGGCCCACCGTGACGGGCAGCGCAGCGCCTGTCACGGCCGCGGAGGCTTGGCCCAGGAAGAACAGCACCACCTGCGCCAGATCGGCGGGGCGCACCCAGCCGCTGGTGTCGGCGCCGGGCATGTCGCGGCGGTTTTGCGGCGTGTCGATGATGCTGGGCAGTACGGCGTTGACGTTGATTCCCGCGTCGGCGAGTTCCGCGGCCAGCGCCTCCGTCAATTTGAGCACGCCGGCCTTGGAGGCGGCGTAGGCGCCCATGCCGGCGGTGGCGTGGAGCGCGGCTGTCGCCGCGACATTGACGATGCGCGCCTGAGGCCGGGCGCGCAGATGGGGCAGGGCGGCGCGCGTGGCGAGCACGGCGGTCTTGAGGTTCATGTCGAACATCCGCTCCCAGGCTTCGAAGGCATCGCCTTCCACGGTCTGCCACTGAAAGCCGCCGGCCACGTTCACCAGCGCGTCCACGCCGCCGAGTTCGTCGGCCGCACGCTGCAGCGCGGCGTTCGCGGATTGCGGGTCGGTCAGGTCGACGTTGGCGATGACCAGGGCCTTGTCCGGCGCTGGCGCCTGCGCCGCGCCATGGCCGAGCAGGCAGACGCGCGCGCCGGCCTGCGCCGCCGCGCTGGCGATGGCCTGGCCCAGGACGCCGAAAGCGCCGGTGATGACGATGTTCTTGGAGTGCAGTTCTTGTGCCATGGTGATTCGATGGTGGGCCGCCAGTGCGGTCAAGGTCCTTGGCGGCGCTGGGCGGCAAGCCGGGGTGCGGTTTGTCAGTCGCCTGCCGAAGCGGGCTCTTTGTCGTTGTCCAGACGCTTCATATTCTCCAGCAACTTGAGCAGGTAGTGCAGCGTATGGGTGAGGTCGTTGCTGGAAAAGCCGTCCAGCGCCTGCTCGTAATAGTCGTGGATCTTGGGTTGCGCCAGCCGGGTCCAGACATCGCGGCCTGAGTCCGTCATCGTCACCAGGCGTGAGCGGCGGTCGCGCCCATCGGGGGCCGAGCCTATATGGCCGGCGCTTTCCATGCGGCTGATCAGCCCCGACAGGTTCTGGCGACTCACCATCAGGTAGCGCGCCAGGTCCCCGACGCTCATGCCGCCTTCGGCATCCGGGCGCGACAAGGCGCCCAGCACCGCCCACTGCTGCGTGGTGAGGCCTTCGGCTTCCACGGCGCGCGTCCCTGTTTTATGCAACATGTTTGCACATTGATAGAGGCGAAAAAACACCCTGTTGGCCAGGTCTGCACGCGCGGAAGTACTCAGTTCACTAGGGTTAACCATAAAAATCCTGCAGAAATATGCGCTTGCTCTTGAAAGCGGCGTGACCTAATATACGTAAATGTATTGACGTAATTTGCCGGTCGATGCAGCAAGCATACCAACCTCAATGGCGCATGGAGAAAAGCATGGGAAAACTGGAAAACAAGACGGTCATCGTGACGGGCGGTGGTGGCGGCATCGGTGGGGCGACCTGCCGGCGCTTTGCCGCGGAAGGCGCCAAGGTCGCGGTGTTCGACATGAACCTTGAAGCCGCCCAGCGCGTGGTGGCCGAGATCCAGGCCGCGGGCGGCACGGCGCAGGCCTTCCGGTGCAACATCACGGACCGCGCCGAAGTCGATGCCGCCGTGGCGGCCGCGCAAGCGGCGCTGGGGCCCATCGCCGTGCTGGTGAACAACGCCGGCTGGGACGTGTTCAAGCCTTTCCTCAAGACCGTGCCGGCCGAGTGGGAGCAACTGATCGCCATCAACCTGACGGGCGCGCTGCACATGCACCACGCCGTGCTGCCGGGCATGGCCGAGCGCAAGTACGGCCGCATCGTGAACGTGGCATCCGATGCGGCGCGCGGCGGCTCCTCCGGCGAGGCCGTCTATGCGGCCTGCAAGGGCGGCCTGGTCGCCCTGTCCAAGACCCTGGCACGGGAACACGCCCGCCAGGGAATCAGCGTCAACGTGGTCTGCCCCGGCCCCACCGATACCGCCTTGCTGGCGGATGTGGTTGACGGCGCGCGTGACCCGGCCAAGCTCATCGAGGCGTTCAAGAACGCCATTCCCATGGGCCGCCTGGGCCAGCCCGACGATCTGGCCGGCGCCATTGTTTTCTTCGGCAGCGACGACGCCGCCTTCATCACCGGCCAGGTCATCAGCGTGTCGGGCGGCCTGACGATGCACGGCTGATCGGCCGCACTTTCTTTCCACCCTGACGAAAAGAGAACAGCATGCAATTCGAAGACATTCTTTACGAAGTACGCAACGGCGTGGCCTGGATCACCATCAACCGCCCCGAGAAGATGAACGCCTTTCGCGGCACGACCTGCGATGAATTGATCAAGGCGCTGAACAAGGCCGGCTACGACCGGAGCGTGGGCGCCATCGTGCTGGCCGGCGCGGGCGAGAAAGCATTTTGCACCGGCGGCGACCAGTCGGCCCATGACGGCAACTACGACGGGCGCGGCACCATAGGCTTGCCCATGGAAGAGCTGCACGACGCCATCCGCAACGTGCCCAAGCCCGTGATTGCCCGCGTGCAGGGCTTTGCCATCGGCGGCGGCAACGTGCTGTGCACCATCTGCGATCTGACGATCTGCTCGGACAAGGCCCAGTTCGGTCAGGTCGGCCCCAAGATGGGCTCGGTCGATCCGGGCTACGGCACGGCTTTTCTGGCCCGCGTGGTCGGCGAGAAGAAAGCCCGTGAGATCTGGTACCTGAACCGCCGCTACTCCGGTACAGAGGCCGTGGCCATGGGCCTGGCCAACGTCTGCGTGCCGCACGAGCAGCTCGACGCCGAAGTGCAGAAGTGGGGCGAGGAAATCTGCGAGCGCAGCCCCACGGCCCTGGCGATCGCCAAGCGCAGCTTCAACGCCGACACCGCCCACCAGGCCGGCATTGCGGGCCTGGGCATGTACGCGCTCAAGCTGTATTACGACACCGAGGAGTCGCGCGAAGGCGTCAATGCGCTGAAGGAAAAGCGCAAGCCCGATTTCCGCAAGCACGCCAAGTAAGCCCCTGGAGACCCGCGATGAATCCCAACCCCTATATCGACGAAGACCTGCAGGCGCTGGCCGAGCACGCGCGCCGCTTTGCCACCCAACGTGTCGCACCCGGTTTTCTGGCGCGCGACCAGACCCGTGTTCTGGACCGCACGCTGCTGCGCGAGATGGGTGAACTTGGGTTCATCTGTCCCGAGCTGCCCGAAGCCTTCGGCGGCCTGGGGCTGGGCTGCCTGGCCGCGGGCGTGATCCACGAGGAAATCGCCCGGGCCGACCTGAGCATTTCCTATCTGAACCTGCTGGCGTCATTGAACGGACAGATCCTGTCCCAGCATGGCCAGCCCGAGATCGTCGGCCCCTGGCTGAAGAAGCTCACCCGGGGTGAAGCCATTTGCGCCATCGCCCTGACCGAGCCGCGCGGCGGCTCCGACGCGGCCAATCTGCGCCTGCGCATCGTGCGCGACGGCGACTTCTACGTCATCAACGGCGAGAAGACGTCGATTTCGGCGGCCGACCAGGCCGACATCACGGTGGTGTTCGGCCGCACGGGTTCACCCGAGGACGGCGCCCACGGCGTGACCGCGCTGCTGGTGCCCATGGACTTGCCCGGCTTGACGACCAACCGCTTCGACTGCCACGGCCAGCGCGCCATCGGCCGCGGCTCCATCTTCTTCGAGAACGTGCGCGTGCCCGTCAGCCACCGGCTGGGCGAAGAGAACAAGGGCTTTGTGCAAGTCATGCAGGGCTTTGATTTCTCGCGCTCGCTGATCGGCCTGCAGGTGCTGGCCGTCGCCCGCGCGGCCCTGGATGAGACCTGGGAATACATCACCCAGCGCCAGGCCTTCGGCCAGCCCCTGTCGGCTTTCCAGGGCGTGACGCATCCGCTGGCCCAGTTCGACACCGAAGTCGAAGGTGCGCGCCTGCTGTGCCTGCAAGGCCTGTGGCTCAAGGACCAGGGTCTGCCGCACTCGGCGGAAGCCGGCATGGCCAAGTGGTGGGGGCCCAAGCTGGCCTACGACACCATCCACCAGTGCCTGCTGTGCTTCGGCCACGGCGGCTATGACCGGGGTCTGATGGAGCAACGCCTGCGCGATGTGCTGGGCTTCCAGATCGGCGACGGCACGGCCCAGATCATGAAAACCGTGATTGCTCGCGTACGCGCCGGACGCAAGTTCGTGCCCGCCTGACGGCGTGATCGACAAAAAATACCAGGAGACAAGCGCATGGAATTCGACCCCGTCCTGATCGCGCCCCGCCGGGCGCACAGCGTAGCCCAGGGCTTTTGGCAC
Organism: Acidovorax bellezanensis; assembly: GCF_025421555.1. Classification (NCBI taxonomy): domain Bacteria; kingdom Pseudomonadati; phylum Pseudomonadota; class Betaproteobacteria; order Burkholderiales; family Comamonadaceae; genus Acidovorax; species Acidovorax bellezanensis. The sequence goes on along the minus strand of NZ_JAODYH010000004.1, from coordinate 44,990 downwards.
GACCGCACCATCAACGACGACCTGGACGCCTGCGTGGCCAGTTGCCCGGACCAGATGGCGCTGACCGCACTGCGGGCGGAAAGCGGCGAGACCACACGCTTCACCTACCGCGAGCTCGCCACCATGGTGGACCGCGTGGCTGTCGGCCTGAGCCGCCTGGGCGTGGGGCACAACGATGTGGTGGCCTGCCAGCTGCCCAACTGGTGGCAGTTCAGCGTCATCTACCTGGCCTGCTCGCGCATAGGCGCGGTGATGAATCCGCTGATGCACATCTTCCGCGAGCGCGAGCTGTCCTTCATGCTCCAGCATGGCGAGGCCAAGGTGCTGATCGTGCCCCAGCGCTTTCGCGGTTTCGACTTCGAGAAGATGGCCGCGGCGCTGCAGCCCGATCTGCCCTGCCTCAAGCACCTGGTCGTCGTCGACGGCGCGGGGGCCAACAGCTTCGAGGCGCTGCTCAGCGGCCCGGCGTGGGAGAAGGCGCCGGACGCCCAGACCCTTTTGACGCGCCACCGGCCCGGCCCCGATAACGTGACGCAACTGCTGTACACCTCGGGCACCACTGGCGAGCCCAAGGGGGTGATGCAGACCGCCAATACCACCATGGCCAACATCATTCCCTACGCCCGGCGCCTGCACCTGGGTGCGGACGACGTGGTGTTGATGGCTTCGCCCATGGCCCACCAGACCGGTTTCATGTATGGCCTGATGATGCCCATCATGCTGCGCGCCAGCGCCGTGCTGCTCGACATCTGGGAGCCGCTCAAGGGCATAGACCTGATCCGCCACGAAGGGGTGACTTTCACCATGGCCTCGACGCCCTTTCTGACCGACCTGGCGCGCGGCGTGGACGAATCGGGCCTGGCTGTGCCGACGCTGCGCACTTTTGTGTGCGCGGGCGCCCCCATTCCGGGCGCGCTGGTCGAGCACGCCCGGCGGGTGCTGGGCAGCAAGATCATCTCGGCCTGGGGCATGACGGAAAGCGGCGCCGTGACCCTGATCCAGCCGGACGATGACGACCAGCGCGCCGTCACCACCGATGGCTGTCCGCTGCCGGGCGTGGAACTCAAGGTGGTCGACGCCGATGGCAGCGCGCTGCCTGCGGGACAGGCCGGCAAGCTGCTGCTGCGCTCCTGCTCCAACTTCGGCGGCTACCTGAAACGCCCGCAGCTCAATGCCACCGATGCCGACGGCTGGTTCGATACCGGCGATCTGGCGCAGCTGGACGCGCAGGGCTATGTGCGCATCACCGGCCGCAGCAAGGATGTGATCATTCGCGGCGGCGAGAACATTCCGGTGGTGGAGATCGAAGCCCTGCTGTACCGGCATCCGGCCATCGCCATGGCGGCCATCGTCGCCTACCCGGACGAGCGCCTGGGCGAGCGCGCCTGCGCCGTGGTGGTCGTGAAGCCGGGCCAGCACATCGACCTGCCGACCATCGTCGAGTTCCTGAAGTCCCAGAAAGTCGCCATGCAGTACATGCCCGAGCGCCTCATCGTGCGTGAGGCCATGCCGTCCACGCCCACTGGAAAGATCCAGAAGTTCAAGCTGCGGGAACTGCTGCTCGCGCCATGAAGGAGCGGCGGGGGCGCGGGGATGGGGCGAGGTCCGTTCTCGCCCCGCGCTGACGGCCGCCGTGCCGGGTGCCCATCCTCGGCGTGGGGGTTTGGGCGTCGCCGGAACGTGGCGCATCCTGGCGCCATCCAATGGACAGGACACACGCCATGCACTCCTCCAGCCAACCCTCAGCCGTACCGTCCGACGCCACGCCCGACGCCGAGCTGGCGCTGCGTGCCGCCCAGGGCGACGCCGGCGCTTTCGAGCGCATCATGCGCCGCCACAACCGGCTGCTGTTCCGCACGGCGCGCAGCATTCTGAAAAGCGATGCCGAAACCGAGGAGGCGGTGCAGGAAAGCTATCTGCGCGCCTGGCGTGCGCTGGGCAGTTTCCGGGACGACGCCAAGCTCTCCACCTGGCTGGTGCGCATCGTCATCAACGAGGCGCTTGGGCGGGTGCGCCGCCATGCGGGCCAGGTGATTGCATTCGACACCGGCCAGACCCTGGACGGGCCATCCGCGGAGGATTTGATGCCAGCCGATCCCGACGAGCGCCCCGACCGCCTGGCCGCCCGCGCCGAAATGCGCCGGCTGGTGGAGCGGCGCATCGATGCCTTGCCCGAAGCCTTTCGCACGGTGTTCGTGCTGCGCGCGGTGCAGGAGATGTCGGTCGAAGAAGTGGCGGCCGCCGTGGGCATTCCCGAGGCCACGGTGCGCACGCGCTTTTTTCGCGCCCGCAGCCTGCTGCGCGAGAGCCTGTCGCGCGACATGGACTTCGCCATGGAAGACGCTTTTTCGTTTGCCGGAGCGCGCTGCGACCGCATCGTGGCGCGCGTGCTGGCGGACATCACGCCGGGGGCCAGCGCGCCGCCCGTTTCTTGACCCACCAGGAGACTGCCATGTCCTTCTTCCAAATGACCAGCCCCGCGTCCGCGCGGCGAATGTTTCTGGGCCAGTCCGGCCTGGTGCTGTCGGGAGCGGCCGTTGCGCTGCTGTCGGGCAACGAGGCGCTCGCGGCCAAGGCCGGCGGGCACAAGGCGGACGACGCACGGATTCTCAACACCGCGCTGGGCGCCGAGCTCGAAGCGATTGCCGCGTATCAGCTGGGCGCGGAAAGCCAGCTGCTGGAAAAACCGGTGCTGGCGCTGGCCCTGAGCTTTCAGGGCCACCACAAGCAGCATGCCGAACTGCTGGCCAAGACCGTCGAGAAACTGGGCGGCAAGCCTGTGGCGGCCAAGAGTAAGTACGACTTCCCGGTGGCGCAGCTCAAGGCCCAGGCCGATGTGCTGAAGTTCGCGGCCCAGTTGGAGCAGGGCGCTGTGAGCGCCTACCTGGGGGCCGTGCCGCTGTTCGGCAACCGCGACCTGGCCAAGGCGGCGGCGAGCATCCTGGGCGACGAGGCCATGCACTGGGCCGTGCTGCGCCAGGCCCTGGGCGAAGTCGCCGTGCCCTCGGCCTTCATGTCATGACTGCCGCGCGAGGGCTGCTCGCCGCCATGGCCTTGGGCGCGGCGGCATCGGCTGCCACTGCGGCGCCTGATGTCCTGCGCGGAGAGCAGATCTACGTGCGCTGCATGGCCTGCCATGCACTGGCCAGCGACCGTGTGGGGCCGCGCCACTGCGGCCTGCTGGGGCGGCGCGCGGGCAGCGTGCCGGGCTTTGACTATTCGCCGGCGATGAAGAATTCCAAGCTGGTCTGGGACGAAAAAACGCTGGACCTGTTCATCAAGGCCCCGACCCAGTTCGTGCCCGGCACGGCCATGACCTACGACGGCGTAGCCGATGCGGGGGAGCGCCAGGACTTGATCGCCTACCTGAAGAAGGCCGGGCAGTCGGACGCCTGCAAGCCTTGAACGCCGGGCGCGGCACCTGAAAACAGCTTCTGGCGTGTCGGCGCGCCAGAAGCTGTTTTTCGTTGGAGTGCCGGGCCTGTGCAGTGAACGGCGCGGAAAAGCGCAGAAAACCCGGCAACTGGTGAAAACCCTAGGTGATTTTGCGGCCTGGGATGGATAGTCTGTGCACTAGAATTCAGTTTTGCATACAAAACAGATAATTGCATACCTAAGTCTGTTGGTGTATCCGCTGACGGCTAAGCCAAAGGATGGTCCATGAACCGCTTGTTGAATCGTTATTGCCGGGCCTTGGAGGCCGTGTGTGCGCTGCTCATGGCCGCCATGGTGTTTCTGGTGTTTGGGAATGTGGTGCTGCGCTACTTCTTCAGCACCGGTCTGCTGCTTTCCGAAGAGCTGTCGCGCTGGATGTTTGTCTGGATGGTGTTCATGGGCGCCGTGGTGGTGATGCGTGAGCGCGGCCACATGGGCACCGACATGGTGGTGGTGCGCCTGCCGGCATGGGCGCAGCGCCTGTGCCTGGTGGTGGCGCAGATCGTCATGCTCTACATCACCTGGCTGATGCTCGACGGCAGCTGGAGCCAGGTGGCGGTGAACCGGGAGACGGAAGCGCCGGTCAGCGGCCTGTCGGTCGGCATCTTCTACTTTGCCGGCGTGCTGTTTGCCCTGTCCACGGCCGTGATCCTGCTGCACCAGCTGTGGCTCACGGTGAGCGGCCAGCTGTCCGACCAGGAGCTGGTCATGGTGCAGGAATCGGAAGAGATGGCCCACCTGGCCCTGCCGCCAGAGGCCGATGACCCGGCGCCGGGCACTTCCCACGGCCAGCGTTGAGCACTTCCAGACATACCGGAGACATAAATGACCGTGTTGATTTTCGTCGGCGCACTGCTGGGGGCCATGGCCATAGGCATGCCCATCGCGTACGCGCTGCTGTTCTCGGGCCTGGCCCTGATGCTGCATCTGGACCTGTTCGATGCCCAGATCCTGGCGCAAAACGTCATCAATGGCGCGGACAGCTTCCCGCTGCTGGCCGTGCCTTTCTTCATGCTGGCCGGCGAGATCATGAACGTCGGCGGCCTGTCCAAGCGCATCGTCCATCTGGCGATCACCCTGGTCGGGCACATGCGTGGCGGCCTGGGCTTCGTGGCCATCATCGCCGCCTGCCTGATGGCGGCGCTGTCGGGCTCGGCCGTGGCCGATACCGCGGCGCTGGCTGCCTTGCTGCTGCCCATGATGGTCAAGGCCGGGCATGACAAGGCGCGTGCCGGCGGCCTGATCGCCTCGGCGGGCATCATCGCGCCCATCATCCCGCCTTCCATCGGCTTTGTGGTGTTCGGCGTGGCCGCCAACGTGTCCATCGGCAAGCTGTTCATGGCGGGCATCGTGCCGGGCCTGTTGATGGGCGTGTCCATCGCCATCGCCTGGTGGATCGTCGCCTCCCGCGAGAACGTCAGCCTGCCGCCCGTCTCCACGACGCGCGAGAAGCTGCAGGCGTTCAAGGACTCGCTGTGGGCCCTGGGCCTGCCCGTGATCGTCTTGTTCGGCCTGAAATTCGGCATCTTCACGCCCACCGAAGCGGCCGTGGTGGCCGCGGTCTATGCGCTCTTCGTGGCCATGGTGGTCTACCGCGAAATCAATCTGCGCCAGCTGTACGCGGTGTTCGTCACGGCGGCCAAGATCACCTCCGTGATCATGTTCCTGGTGGCGGCCTCCATGGTCTCGGCCTGGCTGATCACGGTGGCGGAAATCCCGGACCAGATCATTGCCCTGCTCGAACCGCTGCTGGACAGCCCCACGCTGCTGCTGATTGCCATCATGGTGCTGGTGATGGTGGTGGGCACGGCCATGGACATGATGCCCACCATCCTGATTCTCACCCCCGTGCTCATGCCGGTGATCAAGGAGGCCGGCATCGACCCGGTGTACTTCGGCGTGCTGTTCATCATGAACAACGCCATCGGCCTGGTCACGCCGCCCGTGGGCTCGGTGCTCAACGTGGTGGCCGGTGTGGGCAAGATGCGCCTGGACGACGTGGCCAAGGGCGTGATTCCCTTCATGATCGCCCAGTTCATCGTCATGTTCCTGCTGGTGTTCTTCCCAGCCATCGTGATGGTGCCCCTGAACTTTTTGACGAAATGATTTTGCAGCCATGAGCACCAAGCTTTCCGCCAAGCCCACGAGCCAGGGCGTACTCGAAGCCGTGAGCGCCCATTTGAACGCGCTGCGTTCAGAGATCACCGAGCCCATCCGGGTGCGCGAGGAAGACCTGGCCCACCAGCTGGGTGTGAGCCGCACGCCGGTGCGTGAAGCGCTGATCCGCCTGGACAGCACCGGGCTGATCAGCCTGCGCCCCGGGCGCGGCGCCTTGCTGCAACCGGTGAGCGACCGCGATTACCTGGAGTGGCTGCAGTTGCGCGAGCAACTCGAAGGCTTCGCCGCGCGCGAGGCCGCGCTCAACGCCTCGCAGCGCGACGTGATGGTCTTGAAGGCGATCTTCGAGCCGTTTCTCGAACCCGGCGTGGCCGAGGCCCAGCCCAAGGAATATGCGCAGGCCAACGTCGCCTTCCATACCGAAGTGATTCGCCTGGCCAACAACCACCTGCTGGAGCGCGTGTGGGCCTCGTTCGGCCACCGCCAGACCAGCTACCGCCGCCAGACCATTGCGCGCCTGCACCGCAGCGCCGATTCGCTGCGCGAACACCTGGCCATCATCGCCGCCATCGAGCAGCGTGATGCCGACCAGGCCGAAGCCTTGGCGCGCGCCCATGTGCGCGCCTTGCACGTGGCGGTGGAACACAAAGCCTCGTAAGAAGCTCGACGCCAGCGCACGCTATTCCAACACTGAAGAGTCCGCATGAAATTCCTGAACTTTCTCCATGCCCAAGGTCCTCGACTGGGTGTCCTGCTGGATGACGACAACATCCTGGACCTGACGGCCGTCTGGCCGGCCGAGCCAGCCCCCGCGTCGGTGGACGAGCTCATCGCCGGCGGTGATGCGGCGCTGGCGCTGGCGCGCCAGGCCATCGCGGCGCCAGGCCATGCGCTGCTGGCCTATGCGGACACCACCATCTTGCCGCCCGTGGCACCCACGGGACGCAATATCTTCAATGTGGGCCGCAACTACCGTGACCACATCATCGAAGGCAATCTGGCCAACGGCCGGCCGGCCGACGCCTTTCCGCCGGCCATCGAGTTCTTCACCAAGCCGCGCACGGCCCTGGTGGGCCACCGCGGAAACGTACTGCGCCACGCGGCGCTGACCGACAGCCTGGACTATGAAGTCGAGCTGGCGATCGTGATCGGCAAGGGCGGGCGCGACATTGCGCCGGAGCAGGCGCATGCCCATGTGTTTGGCTACACCATCCTCAACGACGTGACCGCGCGCGACCTGCAGCGCCTGCACGGCCAGTGGTTCAAGGGCAAGGGCCTGGACACCAGCTGCCCGCTGGGGCCGGTGGTGGTGCATGCGAGCGCCATCGCCAATCCCGATGCGCTGGCCCTGGAACTGGACGTGGATGGCGAACAGCGCCAGAGCGACAACACCAGCGACATGCTGTTCAACGTGGCCGCGATCATCGCCCAGCTGTCGGCCGGCATGACGCTGCTGTCGGGCGATGTCATCGCCACCGGCACACCCAAGGGCGTGGGCTTTGCCATGCGCCCGCCGCGCTGCCTGCAGGTGGGCCAGACCGTGAACGCCCGCATCCAGGGCATTGGCGAGCTCAGCAACACCGTCGTCGCCTGACAGATTCCGGCCGTGCGCCCGCGCGGCCGCCTGATTGACCGCACCCGAACCCCCAAGGAGATCCCCATGGCAGTGATGACCCCCTTCTTGCCGAATGCTGAAAAGTACGGCCCCCTCGACTCGCGCAACATGGCGGTGGATGCGCTGCCGTGGAAGCCCACGCCCACGCCGGGCATCGATATGAAAGTGCTGGTCAAGGACGATGAGACCGGCCTGCTGACGGCGCTGTTCCGCTGGCAGCCGGGCACGGTGCTGGCGCTGCACGAGCATGTGGAAATCGAGCAAAGCTATGTGCTCGAAGGCGAGTTCGAGGACGACGACGGCGTCTACCCCGCCGGCAACTTCGCCTGGCGTCCCAAGGGCCACCGCCATATTGCCCGCTCCCCCAAAGGTGCCCTGGTGCTGTGCTTCTTTCTCAAGCCCAACAAGTTCCTGGGCGGAGAACTGGACGGTCAGGAACTGAAGTAAGCCCCTCTTTCCCCCTTCGATCCACAGGAGACAGACATGCAGACAAAAAAAATCACCCCCCAAGTTCGCCGCCTCAGCTTCGCCATCGCCGCCGGCCTGTTCGCGCTCACCGGCCTGCAGGCCCAGGCCGCGGACATCAAGGACCGCAAGATCAAGTTCAGCTACGCCGTGGCCAAGGACAACCCCATCGGCCTGGCGGTGGACAGGTTCTCGCAGATCGTCGCCGGCAAGAGCGGCGGCAAGCTGAAGGTGTCGGGCTTTCCCAATGCCACGCTGGGCAATGAAATCCAGTCCATGTCGTCGGCGCAGGGCGGCATCCTGGAGATGACCGTGGTGTCCACGGCCGGCGCGGCGGGCAATGTGAAGGAACTGGCGGTCTTCGATCTGCCGTTCATCTTCCGCAGCGAAAAAGAGGCCGATGCCGTGGTCGACGGTGACGTGGGCCAGTCCATGCTCAAGAAGTTCGCCGACAAGAACCTGATCGGACTGTGCTACCTGGACTACGGCTTTCGCCAGGTCACCAACAACAAGCACCCGATCAAGCGCCTGGAAGATTTCCGTGACCTGAAGATTCGCACGCTGCAAAACCGGGTCTACCTCGACATCTTCAAGGGCCTGGGCGCCACGCCGCTGCCGCTGCCTTATCCGGAAACCTATACGGCGCTGGAAACCAAGGCCATCGACGGCCAGGAAAGCGCCTATCTTGTCACCAAGTCCAGCTCCTACCAGGACATCCAGCAGTACCTGACGGAAACCCGCCACGTCTATCTGCCGGCCGTGGTGCTGGTGAGCAAGAAGTTCTGGGACAAGCTCAGCGCCGACGAGCGCGGCGTGATGGAGTCCTCGTGCAAGGAAGCGCAGACCTACCACCGCGAAGTCAGCCGCAAGATGGAAGCGGACGTGGTCAAGGATTTGATCAAGGCCGGCATGAAGTTCAACACCATCGAGCCCAAGGAGCACGCGCGCATGGTGCAGGCGACGGCACCGGTGATCGAGAAATACAAGTCCGAGCTGGGCGTGGAACTGGTCAACAAGACTCTGGCCACCATCGAGACGGCGCGCAAGGCCCCCTGAGCGCCGCTGCAGGAAGTGCGCGGGCCGCCTTCCTGCCCCTTTCCCTGAGTGCGGGCCCCAGCCGGTGAGCGCCGGGCCTGCCCGCTCGACAAAGGCTTATTGAAATGAACCGCGACTTACAAGGCCTGCGCGTCATGGTGACGGCCGGCGCTTCGGGCATTGGCCTGAGCATCGCCCAGGCGTTCGCCCATGCCGGTGCCCGCGTGCACATCAGCGATATTTCCGAAGGCGCGCTGGCCGCAGCCTTGCCGTCCTTGCCCGGCGGGGCGGGCATGTGCGCCGATGCGTCCAGCCCCGAGGCCGTGCAGGCCTGGTTCGGGCAGGCGCTGGCGGCGCTGGGCGGGCTGGATGTGCTGGTCAACAACGCCGGCATCGCCGGGCCCACGGCCCGCATCGAGGACGTCACGCCCGAACAGTGGGACCAGACCATGGCGGTCAACCTGCGCAGCCAGTACCTGTGCGTGCGCCAGGCGGTGCCCGCGCTGCGGGCCTCGCACCGGGCCAGCATCATCAATCTGAGTTCGGTGGCCGGGCGCCTGGGCTATCCGCTGCGCACGCCTTATGCCGCATCCAAGTGGGCGGTGATAGGGCTGACGCAAAGCCTGGCGCTGGAGCTGGGCGAGGACGACATCACGGTGAATGCCATTCTTCCCGGCATCGTCGACAGTGACCGCTCACGCCAGGTGACGGCCGCCAAGGCGCAGGCGCGCGGCATCAGCGAGGCCGACATGTGGAGCGACATTCTGGGCAATGTCGCGCTGCACCGCCGTGTGCCTTTGTCGGCCGTGGCGGACACCGCGCTCTTTCTCGCGTCCCTGGCCGGGCGCAGTTTCACGGGGCAGAGCCTGAACGTCTGCGCCGGCATCCAATCCTTACGTTGAAAGCAGTTCGACATGGTGGCGTCTTATCTTGAAAAAACATTCGGCCTGCAAGGCCGGGTGGCATGTATTACCGGCAGCGCTGCCGGCCTGGGCCTGGCGATCGCCACCCACCTGGGGCAGGCGGGCGCGCGCATTGTCGTCAACGACCTCGATGCGCAGCGTTGCGAGGACGCGGTGCGAACGCTCACCGCCGCGGGCATAGAGGCGCGGTACGCGGTGTTCGACGTCTCCCAGGCCGATGCCGTGGGCCAGGCCATAGCCACCCTGGCCGAGCAGGGCTGGGCGCCGGACATCCTGGTCAGCAATGCCGGCAACCAGAATCGCCAGCCCGTGACGGACATGACGCTGGCGCAGTGGAAATCGCTGTTCGCCGTGCATGTGGACGGCGCCTTCAATTGCGCCCACGCGGTGTTGCCGCACATGGTGAAAAAAGGCTTCGGGCGCATCGTGCTGATGTCGTCGGTGGCCGGACAGGCCTGCATGCCCGGCATAGCCGCCTATGCCTCCGCCAAGGGGGCCATCGCGGCGTTCACCCGCGCGCTGGCCGTGGAGTACGGCAGCGCGGGCATCACCAGCAATGCCTTGGCACCGGGCTTTGTGCGCACGCAGTTCACCCGCGGGCTGCAGGAGCGCGAAGGTTTCGATGATTTTCTGCACAGCGCCGTGCCGCTGGGGCGTTGGGGGGAGCCGGACGACATCGCGCCGGCCGTGGTCTACCTGGCGTCGAACGCCGGGGCGTTTGTCAACGGGCACGTGCTGGCGATCGACGGCGGCATGCTGGCCCGCATGTAAAGGAAAGCACAGATATGTACCTGCATCTCGTCATGATGGAGTTCAGTCCCGCCGCGGACGCCGAGTTTTTCGCCCGCGTGGAGGCCTATGCCGAGCGCATCCGCCAGGAATGCAAGGGCCTGAGCATCTACCATTTCGGCAGCAACGAGGCCGCGCGCTCCCTGGGCTTCATGCACGCCGTCGTTTCCGCGTTCGAGAGCGCCCAGGCCCACGACGACTACCAGGTCAGCCCGGCCCATGTGGAGATGAAGACTTACATGGGCGCCTTCATCCAGCGCATCGTGGTTTTTGATGGCGCGGCGCCGTTGCTGGTGGCTGCCTGACGTTCCTGCTTTAGCGGCCCGGCGCCCGCCCGCTGCTTACAGCTCGAGCAGCAGCTCCGGGGATTTCGCGCGTGAGCAGCAGAGGATGATCTGCTGGCCGCAGGCTTTCTCGGCGTCGGACAGGACATGGTCGCGGTGGTCGGGAACGCCGCCCAGCACGCCAGTGGTGCACATGCCGCAAATGCCGCTCATGCAGGAGTAGGGCACGTCCACGCCGGCGTCGAGCAGGGCTTCGAGAATGCTGGTGTCGTTGTGTACCGGAATCAGCCGGCCGCTTTTGGACAGGCGCACGCTGAAGGCCTGGTTGGCGCTTGCTGCGTCCTGGGCCGGTGCCGGCGGCGCGGCGAAATATTCCCGGTGTACCCGCTCGGGGGGCAACTGTGCCGTGGCCGCCTCGAAGGCCTGGAGCATGCGCGCCGGGCCGCAGCAGTACAGATGGGCATTGGCCGGGCTGTCCTGGGCGATGGCCTGCAAATCCAGCCCCTGGTCGCTGACGCCGCCATCGAAATACAGTATCACCTTGCCCAGGCTGTTGGCGGCCAGCGCCACGAACTGCTCGGCAAATGCGGCGCTGGCAGGCGTGCGCGTCGCATAGTGCAGCGTCCAGGGCCGGCCCAGTTGCGCCAGCCGCTGGGCCATGCTCCACAGCGGCGTGATGCCTATGCCGCCGGCGATCAGGATGGACTGCGCCGCGGATTCCTCCAGCGGGAAAGCATTGCGCGGTGCGGAGATCTGCAGTTCGTCGCCTACGCGCAGCGTGTCGTGCAGGTAGCGCGAGCCGCCTTGACCCGTGGCATTGCGCTGCACCGCCACCACGTAGCGGTGGCTTTCGCCGGGTGCATTGACCAGCGAGTAGCTGCGTGACAGCCGGGGCGCCAGGTGCAGGTCCACATGGGCGCCGGCGCAGACCGCCGGCCATGCCGTCTCATCGGTGGGGCGGAATTCAAAGCGCTGAATTCCGGTAGCGAGTTGCTCAATCGCGTGCAGTCGGGCTTGGAGTGTCTTCATGCCCCCATTCTTGGGCAGTGGCGCAGGCGGTTCAAACGTCTGCGGCGTGCAACTGTTGTCGATGTTGCATTTGCCCGATCACGCCGCCGGCGGGAAGGCGTGGGGCTGGCCGGCTTCGGGTTCGAGATCGCAGTCCAGCGAGTTGACGATGCGCGCCACGCAGCAGTAGAACGCGCCGGTTGCGAGCAGCTCCATCACCTGCTTCTCGCCAAAGTGCGCTATCAAGGCCTGCATGGTCGCCGCCGTCGCGCCGCGGGCATGCGTCAGGTCGTCCGCGAGCTGCAGCACCAGGGATTCGCCAGCGTCGAACAGCTGCGGGCTATCGTGCCAATGGGGCAATGCGGCCAGCTGGGCCTGCGTGACGCCTTCGGCCAGCGCCATGTGCGCGTGGTGTCCGTATTCGTACCGGGATTCGTGCCGGCAGGCGATCTGCACGATCAGCAACTCGCGCAGCCGGCGCGGGACCGACAGATCGTTGCGCAGGCCGCGCGCGAAAGGCGCCCACACTTTGGCCAGCCGGGGGGACCAGGCCATCATGCGGTAGACGTTCAGCACCGTGCCGCGCTGCTTCATTGCCTCGAAGACGTCCTTGAGTTCCGGGTCCACGGTGTCGGTGTCGACCATCTTCATGCGTGCCATGTGCTTGCCTCCTTCGGTGTTTGGATGCGTGACATCATGCGATCGGGTCATGCGTGGAAATTGATCAATCGTTGCAGGGAATTGTTTTCCCGTCTCATATGCGGTGGGCCCGCCGGGATCGGATGAAGCTGGTGCCGTAGCTGGCCTGGAACCAGTGCGCAAAGGCGCTGGCAGAGGAGAAACCGAGCATCGAGGCAGCATCCTCCAGCGAGTGGTCGCTGTCGTTGCACAGCTTCACCGCCACTTCGCGGCGCACCGAATCCAGCACCGACGTGAACTGTTCGCCCTCCAGCGTCAGCTGCCGGTGCAGGGTCTGCCGGCTGACACCCAGGTGCTGCGCCACCTTGTCGACCGTGCAACGACCGTTGCCCAGCAAGGCCATGATCAGGTGGCGCACGGTTTCCCGCCGCGCGGGCTTGCGCTGGTGGAGCGCGGTGTCGAGAAAGCGGCGCGCAAAACTGGCCAGCCCGGGTTGCGTCGGGGTCAGCTTACGGGCCATGTCGCTGGCGGAGCAGACGATGCCGTTGAACGCGCTGTTGAACTCGATGTTCTTGCCGAGGAAGGACTGGTGAAACCGCAGGTCGCGCGGTGGCCTGTGGGTGAAGCAGACCAGGCGCGGCTGCCATCCGGGGCCCAGGAGGTCGCGCAGCACCTGGAACATGACCCCGACCGTCAGCTCTATCGCCTGGCGCGTGGGCACGGACTTGCCCAGCATCAATTCCTCGTGGATGGCCACGGCATCGCCTTCTTCCTCGGTTTGCGCCTGCAGTGCGTCATTGAGCACCCGGTTGTAGCTCAGCAGCGTCTTGAGCGCGGCCAGCGCCGTGCGCTCCTGCTTGATCACGAGACTGACGGGGCCGAGTTCCCAGATATGGCGACGGCTGGCCAGGCGCAGCCCGAAGGCCTCCATTTCCGCGGCCTGCGCGCAATCGGTCAGCAGGTGGCACACGGCCTCCATGCTGATCAAGGTCTCGTTGTCGTCGAGACAACGGCGCGGCAGATCCGCCTTGCGCATCATCTCGAAGGGGTCGAGTCCGGCCGATTGCGCCAGGTCCGTGAAGCCGGTCAGGCTGGCGCTGCGGATGAGGTGGGAAGTCAGGGTCATGGGGATTTCCTGCCCCCCGCTTGAGACAAATCATCAATTCGTCGAGACGACGGATCAATTCGGCGGGGACGAGGCTACGCATCATAGCGGCAAGCGCGGTCACAGCCTGCCATCGCAGACGCCGCAGCTTCCAAGGAATACCATGCACTTCCTCGACGGCGCCCTGCTTCCCGAAAACCAGGAAAAACTGGTCATTACCGCTGCCCCCTATGGCCCGCAATGGGAACCGGGCGATTTCCGCTCCGACATCCCGGTCACGATCGCGGAGCAGGTGCAAAAGGCCGTGGATTGCTACAACGCCGGCGCCACGGTGCTGCATTTCCATGTCCGCGAAGACGATGGTTCGGGCTGCAAGAACCTGGACCGCTTCAACGAGGTGCTCTCGCGCCTGAAGCAGGCGGTGCCCGACATGATCATCCAGGTCGGCGGCTCGATCTCCTTCGCTCCCGTCGAGGAAGGCGCGAACGCCGAATGGCTGAGCGACGAGACGCGCCACATGCTGGCGCGCCTCAAGCCCACGCCCGAGCAGGTCACCGTGGCCATCAACACCGGCCAGATGAACATGGTGGAGCTGATGACCCCCGAGGACCGCGCAGGCACTTCGTTCGCCCGCAAGGCGGTCTACGACGCCTACGAAGAGATGATCGTGCCGGCCGGCCCCGCCTGGCTGCGCGAGCATCTGGCGCAATTGTCGGCCAACGGCATCCAGCCGCACTTCCAGATCACGCAGAAGTCGGGCCTGGTCACTCTAGAACGCCTGATCCGTGAGGGGGTCTACAAGGGGCCGATGAATGTGAACTGGGTCGCGCTCAGCGGCGGTTTCGACAACCCCGATCCCTACAGCATGATGGAGTTCATCCGCCTGGTGCCCGACGGCTCCACGCTCACGCTGGAAGCCCAGATGCGTGCCTGCCTGCCGATCAACGCCATGGCCATCGCCATGGGCCTGCATGTGCGCTGCGGCATCGAGGACACGCTCTGGGGACCCAGCGGGGACCACATGAGCAGCGTGCAGCAGATCGAGCAACTGGTGCGCATCTCGCGTGAACTGGGACGTGGCGTCGCGTCGGCCAAGGAGGCGCGCAAGATCTTCAAGATCGGCACGCAATACCAGACGGTGGAGCAGACGCTGTCCGAGCTGCGCTATCCCAGCGCCCGCCGCCCGGTCCACCCGGCGCTGGCCGAACGCAAGGTGGCGGCATGAGCGCCAGCGCCACGCTGCTGCTGGTGCCCGGCCTGCGCGAGGAAGCGCCGGGCCACTGGCAGGCGATCCTCGCCGGCCAATGTCCGGGCGCGGTGTCGCTGCCGGCGCTGGGCCGGCGCAACATCGATCTGGCTGCCCGTCTGGCGCAGATCGAAGCCGCGGTCCAGGCCATTCAGGGGCCGGTGGTGGTGGTCGCGCACAGTGGCGGCGCCATCGCCACGGCGCATTGGGCCCAGCGCACGCGCGCCGTCATCCACGGCGCCCTGCTGGCGACGCCGCCGCTATTCGCCGGGCCGCTGGGCCCCGGGTTTCCAGAGCTGGCCGAATTCGAGCGCCACGGCTGGGCGCCGATTCCCCGCGCACCGCTGCCGTTTCGCTGCGTCGTGGCGGCGAGCAGGAACGACCCCCTGGGCTCCTACGAGGGGGTCAGCGCACTGGCGCGGGACTGGGGCGCGCGCCTGTTCGATCTGGGCGAAAGCGGCCACCTGAATCCAGCCTCGGGCTTCGGCCCCTGGCCTGCGGCGCTGGAACTGGTGCGCGCACTGTCGTTTGCCGCGCCCATGCCCGTGGGGCAGGCCGCGTGATGGTGGCAGCGTCCGCATTCCAAGGCCGACGCCATCCAGCGGTGGTGTCGAAAATCATTCGGAAGGAATTGTCATGAATATCGATAGCAAGTCCATGCCCCATTGCCATGCCATGCGCGAAGCGGGTGACTGGAACGCGGATTGGGAGGCGATGGCGGAGTTGCAGCCGGAGTGGACGGAGCGGTTCATGCAGATGGTCCAGCCCTGCATGGATCCCGCCGTGCTCGATCCGAAGATCTTCGAACTGGTATGCATAGCGATCGATGCTTCCGTGACGCATATGTATGCCCCGGGAACGCGCCGGCATATGCGCCGCGCCTTGGAGATCGGCGTCAAACCGCAGGAAATCCTGGCGGTGCTGCAACTGACGGCATCGCTGGGTTTGCACACGATGAGTCTTGCGGCCCCCATGTTGCGGGAAGAGATGCAACGGCAGGCGGCCGCGCACCAGGCCGCCGAGGTCGCTGCGGCGTGAGCCGACTCGCAGGGATCCACTCGTCCCGGGTTTAATGCGTCCGGCATAACCCGAGCCTGCGGCATCCCGCGCAACGCCCTCAAGAATATTCAGGAGACACATCATGCTTGCTCGTACGTCGATCACTTCCCAGGTCCTGGCGCGCCGTTTTGTCATGGCGGCGATGACCGGCTGGTGCGCCGCAGCCCCGCTGCTGACGGTAGCCCAGCCGCTGTCGGATCGGCCCATACGCATCATTGCCGTCGGCACCGCCGGGGCCACCGCGGATATCCTGGCGCGCACCGTGGGAGATGCCCTCTCCCGGAGCCTGAAGCAGCCCGTGATTGTGGAAAACAAGCCGGGGGCGGGTGGGGCCGTGGCCATGGACGCCTTTCTGAAGGCTCCGGCCGATGGCCATACCTATCTTCTGGCGATCAGTGCCCTGGTGTCGGAACTGCCCTATACCTTCAAGCCCAAGTACGACCCCTTCAAGGACATCAAGCCGCTGGCCGATCTCGGCGGCTTTGGCGTGGTCCTGGTGGGCAATGCCAAGTTGCCCCCCAGGAATCTGGCGGAGATGGTGACTTACGTGAAGGCGCACAAAGGCGAGGTCAACATCGCCTCGTATTCGCCGGGAACGATGTCCCATGTGCTCGGACTGCGGTTCAATCAGCTGGCGGGGCTGGATATGAACATCGTGCACTACAACGGCTCCACCCCGGGCCTGGTGGATGTCATGGGCGGCAACGTGCAATTCATGATGGATGCCCCGGTCACCTCCATTCCCCTGATCAAGAGCGGCAAATTGCGGGCGTTTGCCACGGGCTCGGCGCAGCGGCTCGAAGCGCTGCCGGACGTGCCTACTTTTGCGGAACTCGGCTACGAGAGCATGGGCCGGGTCTCATGGATGGGGCTGTGGACGCTGCCGGGAGTGAAGAGCGAAATGCAGCAGCGGATCCGCGCGGAGGCGCTCAAGGCCTTGGCGCAGCCTGAAGTCATGGAGCGCCTGACCGGCCTGGGCTTGGTCGTCAACGTCAAGCATCCGCGTTCACCCGAGGAGCTTTCCGCCAGCCTGGTCGCTGACTACCAGGCCACGGGCGAGATGCTCAAGGCCGTGCATTACAAGCCCAACTGACCTGCCCCCTGTCTGGATGGCCTCCGGCGCATCCAGGAACCGGATCCATTGCATTCCATTGCCCGCGCAGCGCAAGGCCGCGCGCAAAACCCAAGGAGACATCAATGAAGACTTCGATCCACATGGCTTGTCGTTTCACGCTCGCCGCATTGCTCCTGGCCGGCACATCGCTGGCCCAGGCCTGGCCCGAACGGGTCATCAAGATCATCGTCCCCGCGCCCCCCGGCGGCAACATGGACGTGCCGGCACGGGTCTTTGCCCACTTCCTGTCCAAGGAAGTCGGCTTTCCCGTCATCGTCGAGAACAAGGCGGGCGCGGGCGGGAGCATAGGCGTGCAGGCCATGCTGAACGCGCCGGCCGACGGGCACACCATTCTCTACACCAGCTCCAACGTGCTGACCGAGATACCGCATGTCATGAAAGTGCCCTACGACCCGATGAAGGACGTGCGGCCGGTGGTGGCGCTCGCCAAGTACCGCTACGTGCTGGTGGTAGCCGCTGACTATCCGGCGAACGACCTGGCCGGCATGGCGCGCCTGCTCAAGGCGGAGCCCGACAAGAGCAGCTTCGCGTCGCCCAGTCCCGGAACGATTGCGCAGTTCGGCGGCGAGATCCTCAACCGCAAGCTCGGCGTGAACATGCAGCATGTGCCGTTTTCGGGTACGCCCCCGGCGCTCAACGGCGTGATGTCCCGGCAGATCACGATGTACCTGGACAGCGTCGTCACTTCGGGGCCCTTGCTGCAGGGCGGCAAGCTCAAGGCGCTGGCCATCGCCGGCAGCACCCGCTACGCCGGCATGGCGCAGGTGCCGACCTTTGCCGAGCAGGGCTACCCGGAGTTCAGTGATTTCAGCAGCTGGCAGGGCATTGCGGTGTCTCCCAAGGTGCCGGCCGCCATCGTCGACAAGCTCTACGCCACCGTGCAGCGCATCGCTGGCCTGGCGCCATTCCATGACCAGATCGCCCGCATGGGGTTCGAGCCGGTCCTGCCGGATTCGTCGCAGCAGTTCGCGCAGCGCCTGCAGTCGGACCACGAGCACTTTGGCGCCCTGAATCGCACGTTCGCCCTGAAGCAATAAAGCCCAGCCAACCTTTGAAGGAAGTGAGTCAGATATGAAAGCAGCCATGATTGTTGCGGGCCCGCAAGGCGGCCGCCTGGAAATCCAGCAGATTCCGCGCCCGGCGCCAGGCCTGGGCCAGGTGGTCGTGCAGGTGATGGCTTCGGGCCTGAACCGGGGCGAGCTGGTGCGCGTGCGTGAAGCCAGAAGCGGGGCCGCGATCCAGGCCGGCATCGAATTCGCCGGCATCGTCAGCCAAGTCGGGCCGGGCGTGCGCAATGTGCGCGAAGGCGACCGCGTCGCCGGTCACGGCTGGGGCGGCCAGGCCGAATATGTGCTGGCCGAGGCGCGTGCGCTGATGCCCATGCCGGCCAGCCTGTCCTGGGCCGAGGCGGCGGCCTTTCCCAATGTGTTCATCACCGCCCACGATGCGCTGGTCACCAATGGCGAGTTCCGCGCCGGCCAGTCCGTCCTGGTGAATGCCGCCACGGGGGGCATCGGCCTGGCCGCGATACAGCTGGCCGCCCAGCTCGGCGCCAGCCGGGTCATAGGCAGCTCGCGCTCGGCGGCAAAGCTGGCGCGGCTGCGCGAATATGGCGCGACGCACCTCATCGACGCTTCGCAGCCGGACAGCGTGCAGGCCGTCATGGATGCCACCGACGGGCGCGGCGTGGATGTGATCATCGACTCGGTGGGTGGCTCGGTGTTCGACGCCCATCTCAAAAGCCTGGCGGTGTGCGGCCGGCTGGTCATCCTCGCGCGCATGAGCGGTGTCGATACGGCCCAGGTCGACCTCAAGCACCTGTGGCTCAACCGCCTGAAGGTGATTGGCACCACGTTCCGCACCCGTACCGAGGAAGAGCGGCTCGCCTTGATCGAAGCCTGCGCGCGCGACGTGCTGCCGCTGTTGGGCGACGGGCGCCTGAAACAGCCGATCGACCGCATTTTTGCGCTCGACGATATCGCGCAGGCCCATGCCCACATGGCCAGCGACCAGCATTTCGGCAAGATCATCCTGGCCGTGCACGACAGCGCCATGGACGCCGGCACACCAACATCGCAGCAAGCAACGAAGGAGATGGCATGACTCTGAAGATCACCCCGCTCACCGGTTCGGTCGGAGCCGCAGTCGAAGGCATTTCGCTCGCCGAGCCCTTGAGCTCTGAGCAGTTCGAGCAGTTGCGCGAGGCCTTCCAGCGCCACTGCGTGCTGGTGCTGCGCGACCAGCACCTCGCCCCCGCGCCTCAACTGGCTTTCGCCCGTCGCTGGGGCGAGCCCATGGTGTCGGCCTTGCTCTCCAAGCTGCAACTTGAGACGTATCCCGAAGTGATCCAGGTCCGCACGACCTCGAAGGAGCTCGTCTCCACCGAGGCCTGGCACTACGACGCGCCGCACACGCCCGTGCCGCCCAAGATCACCATGCTCAGCGCGCAGGTGGTTCCGGCGGGGGGCGACACCATGTGGAGCAACCAATACCTGGCCTATGAGGGCCTGTCGCCTGTCATGCAAGGCATGCTGGAAGGTCTGCGAGTGCATTTCCGCGCCGTGAAGCTGGCCCGCTCCCAGGGCGTCACCGATTCCGACCTGCCCTCGGCCGTGCATCCGCTGGTGCGCACGCATCCGGAGACCGGCCGCAAGGCGCTTTATATCGGCCACGCCGACAACGTCGTCGGCATCGAAGGCATGCGCGAGGCCGAAAGCCGGCCCTTGCTGAATTTCCTCTACCAACACAGCACGCAGCCGGACAACATCTACCGCCACATGTGGCGTGCCGGAGATGTCGTCATGTGGGACAACCGCTGCACCATGCATTACGCGGTGCATGACTACGGCACGCAAGAGCGTCTGCTGAACCGGGTGACCCTCAAGGGCGAAGTGCCCGCCTGAGGGGCGCCGGCCGGTGGCCGGGGGGCGCTGCGCCACCGGTCCTCCGGCGGCGCGGCCGTCCAGCGCCGCGCATCGCAACAAAGCGCACAATCGCGGCGCTTTGTGCCTTGCCGGCGGTGCGGCCGTTGTGCAGACTTGGCAGGTGAATGCGCCCTGACCCACGAAAGTCCCCCTCCATGATCGATTTTTCCGAACCGCCGATGCTGGGAGATGCCCTGCTGGACCACGACCACGCGCAACTGTTTCTGCTGTGCCGGGCGCTGCTGGATGTGCCCAGCGACGCCATCCGGCCGGCCGTCGAGCAGCTGCGCGCCGAGATGCGCGCGCATTTCGCCAGCGAGGACGCGAATCTGCGCGGGCTGGGCGGCAACAACGCCGACTGCCATCTCGACGAACACGCGGCCGTGCTGGCTTCGCTGGACGAAGTGCATTTGATTCTGGGCGAGCCCCAGACCAGCCAGGCGATGGCACAGCGGCTGATTTCCAGCCTGGCGCTGGAGCTGCTGCACTGGCTGCCCGAGCATGTGGGTGAAATGGATGCGAACCTGGCCGCGGTGCGCAGCCAGTCACGCTTTGGCGGCGTGGGCGTGCGGATCACGCCACGCCTGGCGCAGGGTCCACGCAGCGCGGGGGCTTGACGGCCGTGTACCGCCGGCGCCGGGCCGCCCCAAGCTGGCGGACGGCCCCCTCGGGGGGGCAGCGAACCACCTGCCCTGTGGGTGAGTGTGGGGGGCTGCCTACTCCGCGCCCAGGGCCATCTGCTTGAGCTTGTCGCTGTCGGTGATCGAGATGCGGCCGTAGCGCACCTGGACGGCGCCTTTTTCCGCCATCTCCCGCAGCACGCGGTTCACCACCTGTCGGCGCGTACCCAGCATCATCGCGATTTCATCCTGTGACAGATTGACTTCGGCGTCGGCGCGGCCGTGCACGCTGCGCGCATCAATCGACTGCAGCAGGCCGGCGATGCGCGCCTGGGTAGAGTCGACGGCAGCGCTGGCATGGCGCAGCTGGGCCCGCAGGTGACGCCGCTCGAGTGCGGCAAACAGGGAAAAGGACAGGCGCCCATTGCCGGCGATCATTTCGCGCAACAGCGCGCCGGGAATCCGGACCAGCACACTCTTTTCCTTGCAGACCGCGGTGAACATATGCGGGGCCTGGGCCAGGACCGGCCCCAGGCCGTGGAATTCACCCGCCAGGTGCAGTCCGCCGGTGAAATGGCGCCCTCCAGGCATTTCCCGCGACAGGTTCATCGAGCCGGCGACCAGCAAGGAGACATATTCGGCGGCATCGCCAGCGCGGTGCACGCAGGTGTCGGGCTCCACCATCAGCACGGTCGCGTGGGCGATGAGTCGCGCGATGGCGTCGTCGGGCCATGGGGAGAAAAGCTCGGATTGGGTGATCGCGAGCCGTACGAGAGTGTCATTCATTCCAAGCCACATCCTTGCCGCGCCGCCAAGGCGGCGGCGGGTCGAAAATCACGGCAGCGGCGGCGCGGCTGCCGTGATCGGCGCTGAATCTATCACAGTCCCCGCGGTTTCCCGGCGGGGAGCAGGCTTCAGACCGCAGCGTCGGCGGCCGTGTACTGGAACAGCGTCGAGGCCTGTCCGATGCGGTGCCATGGCTTGGTCGGCGCTCCGCTGCGCAGGGCTTCGAGCTCGCGCGCCAGAATCCGGCGCAGCATGGCAATCCCCATGTCGGACGCGCCCAGTCGCTCGTGCACGCGGTCGGCGATCGCGCCCTGGCCGATGAGGGCCACGTAGTCCTGGGCACTGGTCAGGCGCACCAGCGGATCGTCCGGGTACTGGCCGGCGAACAGTTCGTCGTGGTGGTCGGCGGCGCAATAGTCATCGCAGCCGTCGAAATACTGCTGCAGCTGGGCATCGGCTTCGGGCGTGGTGGACGGCGCCGCGCGCAGCGAGATGCGCAAGGTGTGGGTGTCGTCGATGGGCACCATCCAGTTCGCGCTTTCCATCCAGGGGCCGCCGGCATGGACGGCGGGAATGGCGACGTGGTTGCCATAGGGGAAAGTCCAGTCGCTGACGCGGACCTGTGACTTGCCGTCGATTTCGCGCACGGCGGTCTGCTGGATGCCGGCCGACGTTTCTTCATAGCTCAGCGTGGGCACGCCGCTGGTGATGGCGTCGCCGAAGACACCGACCTTGCCCATCTGGTGGGCGAAGCTCACGTGCACGGCGTCCAGGGAGTTTTCGGCATGCTGCAGCCAGTTGCAAGGCCAGATTTCCTGGCGCTGGAACAGCATCACCCCGTCTTCCTCGAACTTGGGCTTGCGCGGCAGGTCGAACACCGGCGGCGTGCCTTCACCCAGGTAGGCAAAGACCAGGCCGCAGTACTCGTGCACGGGGTAGGAGGTGACGCGGATGCTGGCGTGGCTGCCCGGCCGCTCGGCCGGCCGCTCCACGCATTGGCCGCGGGCGTCGTACTTCCAGCCGTGGTACATGCAGCGCAATTCGTCGCCTTGGACCCAGCCCGTGTGCAGCTTGGTCAGCCGGTGGGCGCAGCGGTTGGCCAGCAGATGGGCCGTGCCGCCTTCGCCGCGGTACAGCGCCAGGTCTTCGCCCAGCAGGCGGACTTCGCGGGCCTGGCCCGGGGCGACGCTTCTGGACAGGGCGATGGGGTGCCAGAACTTGCGCAGCAGCTGGCCCATGGGCGTGTCGGCCGAAGTCTGGGTCAGCTGGGCCATGCGGGCGGCCATGGAGGCGCGTGGATCCTGGGACAGGGAGGGGCTATCGCTGTGGGTCATGGTGGTGCTCTTGTGGGTTGGGCGCCGTGGGCTGGCGCTTTATTTGAGAGAGATCTTCGATTCGGTAATGACGTTGCGCCAGCGGACGATTTCGCTGGACAGCAGCTCGTAGGCCTGGGCCGTCGTGCCGCCGGGTGCACGCACGCCGATGTCGGCGAGTCGCTTGGCCACGTCGGGCTGCTCCAGGGCGCGCTGTACGCCTCGGTTCAGGCGCTGGACCACGGCATCGGGCGTGTTCGCGGGCGCGAGGATCATTCCCCAGGACGAAACGCTGAAGCCAGCCACGCCTTGCTCGGAGACGGTAGGAACATCGGGCAGCACCGCGGAGCGCTTGCCATTGGCGATGGCCAAGGCCCGCAGCTGGCCGCTCTTGACCAGAGGCAGCGTGGGCGGAACGAACTCGAAGCCGAGGTCGATGTCGCCGGCGGCCAAGGCGGTGGCGACGGCCGCGGCCGTCTTGAAGGGTACGATGGTGAAATCGACCTGGGCGCGCTGCTTGAACAGTTCGGCACACAGGTGCTGGGTGGTGCCCAGCAGACTGACGCCGACCATGCAATTGCGTTTTTTCTCCTGGGCCAGGCGGATGAAGTCTTCCAGCTGGGTGAGCTTGGAGTCCTTGCGCACCAGCAGCAGAACGTCATTGCTGCTGGCGATGGAAATCGGCGCAAAGCTGGCGAGCATGTCGTAAGGCTGGGGCTTGAACAGCCCCTGGCTGATCGCCACGCCGGCGCCGATGTACAGCAGGGTATGGCCGTCCGGCTTGGCCGCAGCCACCATCTTGACGGCGCCCACGCCTCCCGCGCCCGGGCGGTTCTCGACGATCACCTGCTGGCCGAGAAAGTTGCCCAGATGCATGGCAATCAAGCGCCCGATGATGTCGGCCGCGTTGCCGGGACCGAACGGCACCACGAGCGTGACCGGTTTGCTGGGGTAGGCGTTGTCTTGTGCCAGCGACGCGGTGGCGGACCACGCAAGTGGCAGGCTGCCTGCCGCTTTCATCAGTACTCGTCTGTTCAGCATGTTCTTGATCTCGGTTGTTGCGGGCCTCAACCCACGGTGACGCGCAGTGTATCGAGGCCGCTGACTTCGATTTCCAGCGTATCGCCCGTGGTCAGAAAGCGGTTGCGGGCCACGCCCACGCCCGCCGGCGTGCCGGTGGCAATGACGTCGCCGGGCAGCAGCGTCATGTACGAGGACAGGGTGGCAATGATCTGCTCGGTGGAGAAGATCATTTCCCGCATGCTTTCGTGCTGCACCTGCTCGCCGTTGAGCCGCGTGGTGATGTGCAGGCTGCGTGCGCGCAGCTGGGCCAGGATGTCCGGGCCGCAGGCGATGGTCGGGCCCAGCGCCGAGCCGCCGTCCAGGCCCTTGTTGGCGGTCCAGTCCGGCCAGTAGGTCGCGGTGGGGCCGGCCTGGCCCAGCGCGACCTTGCTGATGTCGCGCGCGCTGCCGTCGTCGAAGGCGCAGATGCCGGCCACGAAGTCCAGGGCGTTGTCGACGGTGGCGTTCTTGCAGCTGCGGCCGATGACCACGGCGATCTCGCCTTCGTAGTCGAAC
This sequence comes from Acidovorax bellezanensis, assembly GCF_025421555.1. Taxonomy (NCBI): domain Bacteria; kingdom Pseudomonadati; phylum Pseudomonadota; class Betaproteobacteria; order Burkholderiales; family Comamonadaceae; genus Acidovorax; species Acidovorax bellezanensis. The sequence continues at coordinate 20,913 of NZ_JAODYH010000004.1, read as the reverse complement.
TTGGCCGTGAGCTGCTTGTTCGGGTTGAGCCTGCCGCCGTGGCCCACGAAGTTCGACGGCGCCTTGTAGAACATCAGCGGCCGCTTGGGCGGCTGGGCCTTGGCTTCGGCGCCGTGGGCGTGGTAGTTGATGGCGATGGCGAAGACCCGGGCGCGCGGATCGAGCGGGGCCAGCAATTGCACGTCGGCGGCCGCCAGGCGCCGCTTGGCTGGGAAGTCGGATGGGGGATTGCCCAGTACGAGCGGCAGATCGTCGTTTTCGCAGACGACGTCGATGCAGTCGCCGGCGCGGCGGCCGATCACGGTCTGGCCATTGACAAGGTAGCGGCCCAGGTGGAAGTTCGCGTTGTTCACAGTGTTCCTTCGTGGTGGTTGTCAGATGCCATGTCAGTGTCTCCAGCGCTGCCGTGCCAGGCCAGGCATAAAACGCGGCGATTGTTGCGTTTGTTGCTTTGGCTGCCGGGCGTGCGTTGTGCGGGCGCGGGGCGAATCGGAAGATCGCCAGCACCACATAAGGAGACAAACCAGTGATGCATCGTTTTTATTTGAGTGCGCTCGGAACCCTTGCATTGGCAGCCGGCATGGCCCCCGCCCAGGCGCAAAGCGTGCAGGTCTACGGCCGGGTGATTTCGTCGGTGAACAGCGTGCGCACCGGCGACGTGCGGCAGACCCACCTGGAAGACAACGGCTCGAAACTGGGCTTTCGCGGCGTGGAGGACCTGGGCGGCGGCCTGGCCGCGCAGTTTGGCGTGGAGATGGGCTTCGACACCTCGTCGGGCGTCAACACCAAGCCGCCCTTGCGCAACAGCTATGTGGGACTCAAAGGCGGCTTTGGCGCCCTGGCGCTGGGGCGGCTGGACTCGGGCACGCCCGTGGGCTCACCGATTTTTTCGCAGGCGTTGAGCATCATCAACCTCGCGCCCAATGACGCCGGTGCCACGCAGATAGGCCCCAACTACCTGAACCTGCGCAACCGCACGTCCAACGGCATAGGCTACGTCAGCCCCCATATGGCGGGCTTCGTGCTGCGCGGACGCTTTTATTTCCGCGGCCCGCCCGACGATGTGGGCGCGGAAAACGGCGCCAAATCACTGGATCTGGGCTTGAGCTACGCCAACGGCCCCTGGCGCACGGGTATCAGCTATGGCCGGGATTCCCGCCCGGGCGGCTTGTTGCCCAATGAGTTTTCCCGCAAATGGCAGGCCGGCCTGCGCTACGACATCGGCTGGGTCGCGCCCTATGTGCTGCTGGGGCGGGACAGCTACGCCAACACCGCCACCAGCCGGCGCAATGCGGACTACTGGCTGCTGGGCGTGAAGTTCGCGCACCAGGCGCATGCCGTGGTGCTCAACGTCATGCAGCGTGACGTGCAGACCTCGCGCACGGCCAAGCGCCCGCGCCAGCAACTGGCCTATACCTATGCGCTGTCCAAGCGCACCGAGTTCCAGGCTTTCTACGACCATGACAAGGTCGACTCCAGCAAGCCCCAACTGGACAAGCGCGTGTTCGGCGTGGGGTTGCGGCACGACTTCTGAAGGCGCCAGGGCAACCGCCCGCCCAGCGCGGGTTGGTTGCCGGTCAGGCCCTCAATGCGCTCCCGCCGCATCGGCGCTGCCGGCGCCGCCCGGCTTGGGTCGGTGGGTCTGCCAGATCAGGACGATCAGCGTCAGGAACAGGAAGGACGAGCCCAGGAAGATGTCGTCCGCGGCGCGCGTATAGGCCTGCTGGTCGATCAAGCGGTTGATCTGGGCCAGCGCCTGCACCTGGCTCAGTCCGCTGGCCTGCAGGTTTTGCAAGGTGATGGCGAACACGCCCTGGCCCTGGATCAGGCCTTCGGTCAAATGGGCGTGGTGCAGGGTGGCGCGGCTGTCCCACAGCGTGGTGGCGATCGAGGTGCCCATGGCGCCGGCCGTGATGCGCACGAAGTTGCTCAGGCCGGCCGCGGCCGGAATGCGCTCGGGCGGCAGGCCGGACAGGGTCAGCGTGGTCAGCGGAATGAAGAAGAAGGCCATGGCCCCGCCCTGGATCACCGTGGGGATCAGGATGTGGACCAGATCCGTCTCCGTGGTGAACTGCGAGCGCATCCACAGCACCAGCGCGAAGACCACGAAGGCCCCGGTGGCCATCTTGCGCGGGTCCCATTGGGCGACCTTCTTGCCCACCAGCGGCGTGAGCAGGATGGCAAAAATGCCCACGGGCGCGAGCGCCATGCCGGCCGTGGTCGCGGTGTAACCCATCCATTGCTGCAGCCACAGCGGCAGCAGCACCACGTTGCCGAAGAACAGGCCATAGGCAATCGACAGCGAGATCGAGCCGGCCGCGAAGTTGCGCCGCGCGAACAGCCGCAAATCCACCACCGGGTGATCGTCGGTCAGTTCCCAGACCACGAACACCGCAAAGCCCAGCAGCGCCACCACGGCCAGGGTGATGATTTCCCCGGACGAGAACCAGTCCAGCTCCTTGCCCTTGTCGAGCATCAGCTGCAGCGAGCCCACCCACAGCACCAGCAAGGTCAGGCCTATGGTGTCTATGGGCAGCTTGCGCGTGGGCGTTTCGCGCTGGCGGTAAATGCCCCAGGTCAGCGCGGCGGCGAACAGGCCGACAGGCACGTTGATGTAGAAGATCCAGGGCCAGGAGATGTTGTCGGTGATCCAGCCGCCCAGCAGCGGCCCGACCACGGGGGCCACCAGCGTGGTCACCCCCCATAGCGCCAGCGCCGTGCCCGCCATGGCGCTGGGGTAGCTCGACAGCAACAGGGTTTGCGACAGCGGAATCATGGGGCCGGCGACCAGGCCTTGCAGCACCCGGAAAAACACCAGCATTTCCAGCGAGGTGGCAAAGCCGCACAGCCAGGAAGTCAGCACGAACAGCAGCACGCTCATGGTGAACAGCCGCACGGCGCCAAAGCGCTGGGTCAGCCAGCCGGTCAGCGGCACCGAGATGGCATTGGCCACGCCGAAGCTGGTGATGACCCAGGTGCCCTGGGCGGGACTCACCCCCAGGTCGCCGGAAATCGACGGAATCGCCACGTTGGCGATCGACGAGTCGAGCACGTTCATGAAGGTCGCCAGGGACAGCGCCATGGTGCCCAGCAGCAGGGCCGGGCCGTGCAGCGGCGACAGCTTGAGCGGCTGCTGGGGGGCGTTAGAGGAGGAACTCATGCGATTTCCTTCGCACCCGCCTTACTGGCCGGCCGCCTGGCTGGTGGCGGACTGGGCGGCGACCGCCGGCAAGGCCTTGAGCGGGGGCAGAACCGCACCGGCGACGATGCGCGCAATGCGCTCATCGGCTTCGGACAGGCCGGTGTCATAGATCGCCGTCGACGCCACGGGCGTGGTGCGTGGCACGCTGGCCAGCATCGCTCCGGGCTCGCCGTCCTGGGCGCGGATATCCACCCGCACTTCCATCGACAGGCCTACGCGCAGCGGGTGGGCATCCAGGTCCTTGGGGTCCAGCGTGATGCGCACCGGCACGCGCTGCACCACCTTGATCCAGTTGCCCGTGGCGTTCTGGGCCGGCAGCAGCGCAAAGGCCGCGCCCGTGCCCGCACCCAGGCCCAGCACCTTGCCGTGGTAGGTGACCTTGTCGCCATAGACGTCGGCCGTGGCTTCCACGCTCTGGCCTATGCGCAGTTCGGCCAGCTGGCTTTCCTTGAAATTGGCGTCCACCCACAGGTCGTGCAGGCCGACCACCGTCATCAGCGGCGCGCCGGCGGCCACGCGCTGGCCCAGTTGCACGCCGCGCTTGGCCACATGGCCTTCCACGGGCGACAGCAGGCGTGTGCGCTGCAGGGCCAGATAGGCTTCACGCACCTTGGCGGCGGCGCGCACCACGTTGGGATGGTCTTGCGGCGTGCTGCCTTCGGTCTGCGCCTCGGCGGCGGTGAGCTGGGCCCGCGCCGCGCGCACGGCGGCCTGGGCCGCGTTGACCGCATTGCGGCTGGACGTGGACTGGGTCAGGGCATGCTCGAACTCTTCCTTGCCCACGGCGCCGGTGGCGACCAGCGGACGGCGGCGGTCCACGTCTTCCTTGGCGCGTGCGGCGTCGGCTTCCAGGCGCTGCAGGTCGGCCTCGCGCAGCGCCACCTGGGCTTGCAGCGGCGCGTTGTTGGCGTAGAGGGTCCGTACGTCACGCACGGTCTGGGCCAACTGGGCTTCAGCCTGGGCCAGAGCGACCAGGGCGTCGGCGGCGTCGAGCTGCAGCAGCAGCTGGCCGGGGCGCACGAAGTCGGTATCGTCGGCGCCGATGCTGATCACGGTGCCGCCGATCTGCGGCGTGATCTGCACCACGTTGCCCGAGGCATAGGCGTTGTCGGTGGTCTGGAAGTTGCGCGCATGCACCCAGTGCCAGCCGCCCCAGCCGATGGCGGCGATGGCGGCGACGGTGGCGATCAGGAGCAGGCCTTTGCGGCGGGCGGGGGGATTGCCGGCGGTCTTGGGAGCGGCGGGAGCGGCGTTGGCGGGCGTTTGGTTGTCGGTCATGGAATCGGCGCTTTGTTATGCAGTAAGTGTTTTTGCGGCCGGGGCAGGCTGGCTGCCCCCAGGTCTGGAAATGGGCGTGCGGTTCAGTGTTGGCTGACCTGCAGTTGGGCGGTGTCGTCGCTCCAGCCGCCGCCCAGGGCCTTCATCAGGCCGATGCGGGTGTCGAGCTGGCGGGCCTGCAGGTCCACCGCCAGGCGGCGCTGGGCGATCACCTGGTTTTCGGTGGTGAGCACCGTCGTCTGGCCGGTCAGCCCGGCGCGGTAGCGCTGCACGGCGAAGTCGTAGGCCTGCTCGGCCTTGGCGACGGATTCGGTTTGCAGCGTCTGCTGGCGGCCCAGCGACTGCACGGAGGCGATGGCGTCGCCGGCTTCCTTGACGGCGTCGAGCACGGCGCCGTTGTACTGGGCGATGGCCGTGTCCAGCTCGGCCTGGCGACCGCGCAGCTGGGCGCGCAGGCGCGTGCCGTCAAAAATCGGCAGGCGCAGCGCGGGCGTCACGCCCATCTGGCGCGAGCTGCCCTTGAGCAACTGGTCCAGACCGATGGAGTTCAGGCCGACGAAAGCCGTGAGGTTGATGTCGGGGTAGAAGTCGGTGCGTGCGCGCTGTATGTCCTGGCCCGCGGCTTCCACGCGCCAGCGCGCGGCCACGACGTCGGGGCGGCGGCCCAGCAGGTCGGAGCCCAGCACTTCGGGAACGTTTTGCAAGGCCAGCTGCTTGAGCTGCGGCTGCAGCCCCTGCTGCGCATCGGGCGCCTGGCCGCACAACACGGCGATGGTGCGCTGGGCCAGGGTGATCTGCTCGCTGAGCATTTCGAGCTGGGTGCGCGCGTCGGGCAGTCCGGCCTGGGCCTGGGTGAGTTCGACCTGGCTGTCCAGGCCGGCGCGGGTGCGCTGCTGGCTCAGGGACAGCAGTTGCTGGCGCTGCTCCAGCGTGCGCTGCGCCACATCGTGCTGGGCCCGCAGGCGGGCCAGCGCCACATAGCTGCGCGCCACCTGGGCGGCGAGCTGGTTGGCGGCGGCGGCGCTGTCGGCCTGGGCCGCACGCGCCTGGCCCAGCGCGGATTCCAGCTCGGCCGCGTGGCGGCCGAAGAAATCGGGCGACCAGCTCAGGCCGGCCTGGATGTTGCCGCTGTCATAGGTGTGGCCGGCGATCGGCGGCGGCACCAGGCCATTGGCGCTGTAGCGCTGGCGCGTGGCGTCCAGCCCCAGGCTGCCATGGACCTGGCCGGCCGTGCTGCTGGCCGTGGCCAGGGCGGCGGCGCGTTCGAAGCGCGCGCGGCTGGCTGCGAGGCTGGGGTTGCCTTGCAAGGCCTGGGCGACCAGTGCGTTCAGCTGGGCGTCGCCCAGAGCGGTCCACCACGCGGCCGTGGGCAGGGCGGCGGCGCCGGGCAGGTCGGTCGCGCCCAGGCCGGCCGCAGTGGGGGTCAACTGGGCCAGCGGTGTGCGGTCCGGGCCGGGCAGGGCGCAGCCCGTGAGAGCGAGCGCAGCACAAAGCGCCAGCAGCCGGGGGCTGGGCGATGAGGGAAATGGATGCATGGCGATGAAGGGGTGAGGGTGCGAGAAAAACAGGGGCGGCCCACGGAAGGGCGGCCCGCGGGCGCGGACAGTGCTGGGTATTCAGCCGTTGGCGGGCGGGGCATTCGGGGCCTGGGCGGCGCGCAGGGCTTCGCCGTTGTGCAGCATGCGCCGCAGCATGCCTATCAGCAGGCGGCATTCGTCGTGGCTGAAACCGCTCAGGTGGGCGTTGAGCACGCTGGCCAGTGCCTGGGGCACCTGGGCGGCGATGGCCCGGCCGGCGTCGGTCAGCACCAGATGCACCACGCGCCTGTCGGTGGTGGAGCGCTCGCGGCGCAGCATGCCCTTGGCTTCCAGCCGGTCCAGCGCGCGCGTGATCGCTCCCGGGTCGCTGCACAGGTCGCGCGCCAGGCTGGCGCTGGTGGTGTCGCTGCTGAGCATCAGCTTGTACAGCGGCAGCCATTGCACATAGGTCAGGTCGTGCACGGCGAGTTCGGCATCGGCCTGCTGCAGGATGGAGCTGAGCACCCGGCGCATCAGAAAGCCCGCGCTCTCGTCGGGCGTGTAGACGCCGGCCTGGTAGTAGTCCGAAGGAGGGAGAGGCGGGCTGGTCATCGACGCGTGTTCAAAAAATTGATTGCCTAGACAACTATTGTTGCTCAAATTATTACAAACACATACATCGAGGCCGTCCACCGGGGATGGCATCAGGGTTTTTAGGGGGGGGGCTGGGCCGGCGGGCACGGGGGCTGCGGCCTGGCGAAGACCGGCCGCTGTCGGGAGGCGTGGCGCCTGGGGTATGAGGGGGATCAAGAGGTCGGGGGAGCGGGCAAGTGCATGCATGACAGGTGCGCGCGGCGCCTGCGTCATCCTGCCGCGAGTTCCAGGCCCAGCTCGGCGGGCATGCCTTGGCGCAGCGCGCCTTTTCCCAGGGCGGCGGAAGCCACCTTGGGGTCGGGCAAGGCCTATGGGGGCCTGAGGGCAGCGTCCAAAGCGTTGCCCCCGGGCGTTCACCCCATTTCTGGGGCTGGAGCTGTCCGACCGCCGATCCGCAGAGGAATCACAAGCCGCAGCCCCATGTCCAGCCGGACGCGCAGGCGCTGTCATATCCCGTCAACAAGGCGGAAATCTCGTCTTGGTGTGTGTAGTAATAGGCCGTTGTCGCCACGACCGCGGCGCCAGTGAGCAGGAAGGATGGGAGATGGCTGCCGGTGGCGGACTCCTGCAGAAGCAGCGGCTCTGGCTTCGATTTCGACGCCGAATCAAAATCCGGCGTCACCTGTTGCCGCTGCTCTTGCTCCGCAACCGGCTGCGACGCCGAGTCCGAGTCCGAGTCCGAGTCCGAGTCCGAGTCCGAGTCCGAGTCCGAGTCCGAGTCCGAGTCCGAATCCGAATCCGAATCCGAGTCCGAGTCCGGGTCCGGGTCCGGGTCCGGGTCCGAGTCCGGATCCGCGTCCGAGCCTGGGCCCGAGTCCGGACCGGAGTCAGGGTCCGAGCCTGGGCCTGAGCACGGGCCTGAGACGTAGTCTTCATCCGGGTCCAAGTCCAGGCCTGCACCAATTGTCTGGATCGTTTCCATCTTCGGTGCCCATGCCGAGTCGGAGTCGGAGTCGGACTCTGCCTCTGCCTCTGCCTCTGCCTGCGTATGCCGCTCTTGCTCTTCCTCCAGCTCCTCCTTCAGGCGCTGCAGTGTTTCGCGCAACTGTTTCGTTGTCGCATCCAACTGCTTCTGGGTGTCCTTCTGTTGCAGGCCGACCTCCTTGCTCTGCGCTTTCAGCGTCAAAAGCTGCGCCTTCAGCGCCTTCTCCTCTTGCTGCCGAGCATCCGGATGATCCGGCCGCTCTAGCCAATACAGCCGAGCCGCCCCGCCACCTGGTCCGCCATGGTCGTCTGTTGTTGCCGTTGATGTTTCAGCTCTTCCTGCAGCAACTGTAACTTGACGGTCTCAAGGGTCAGAAGTTGCGGCGCAAGCGCCGTTTGCTTCCTCGGCTGGGTTTTTGTTTCGTTGCGGCTCATGGTGATTTAAAGAAATCAAGGGTTTAAAAAATGTCCAGACCGGTCATCTCAGCCCAGTGGCTGGACACCGACGCAGTCAGGTCCGCTGCTCGCAGCGACCAGAACTACAATAGGTTGCATGATTGATTTGGCTATCAATCATTTACTTTAAATAGCATGCGACTATCATTATGTAGGATTGCACCCCGTAAAGAGGGCTGCCTGGCGGCGGGCAAGTGGGCCTGGCGCGGTGCGAAGGAGATCGAGAGGCCGTGGGAGCGGGTCAAGTGCATGAATGACAGGCCCGGGGCGGTGGAACCAAGTGGGCGCAGGTGTTACGAAACCACATCTGCTGCTTCAGCAGTGAGCTTTGCCTGGCTTCAATTCATGAAAGGTCTGCAGTGAATCCGACACAGAGCCAATCTCTGGGCAGCACCAGTCCCGCGGCGCTGGGCAGCGTCGACGCCGGGGATGAATGGGACGACGCTTTTCAGCAGGAAGATGTGGATTTCAAGTGTGCCGAAACCGAACTGGCAATGTCGCGGCTGTTCGACGCCAAGACTGTGACCTACCAATCGGCGAGCAGCGCATTGAAAGCGGAGTTGAAGGACCGGGTGATGGCGGGCGAGCCGCACCACAATCCGACCGAATTCCTGCGATTCATCGTGAAGCACACGAATCCCAGCAAAGTGCTGTTCTCCTGGAAGAACCTGCTGGCGGCGATCGCCGACTGTGCCAGGCAGCTGTCGCTGTCGCCTCTGGTCAATGTCGTGCTGTCGCAAAACTGCGTGCATTGCGCGCGTGCCGTCGATCAGACATTGCGCCTGGCGTTTTCGCACAAGGCCGGCGCTGGCGCGCAGATGGATCTGCTGCAAGTCAATCAGCGAAAAATGGGCGAGTTCTATGAGATCTGCGGCATGGACCGGTTGCAGAACTTTTCCAGCAAGCCCAACGATGGCGGCCAGTACCTGGAGCAATTGCAAGGCATTGTCCGTCCCGGGCAGCTCGCCTGCATTTCGGTGCCCGTCACTTCGGCGCTGGGGGCATTCGGGCATGCGATGAATATCGTCAATATGGGGCCGGCGGAACAAGGCGGCCAGGACCGGGTGTTCGTGCTGTGCGGGCAAAGCGGCAAGGTCTTTGACCTGTTGAAAGATACGGATGTGGCGGATTTTCTGGCGCGCCACACCTGCAGCGATCCGGACAACGACGGCAACGTGTTCTTCACGCCGCCGCAGGCCATGGACAGCGGGGCAGCGGACGCCGCCGCTGCGGTCTCGCCGGGCGAGCAGGGCCCCCCGCTGGGCACCGCGCTGGCCTGAGGCGCGCGCCGGCCGAGGCTCAGTCGCTGGCCGCGGCTTCCGGCAAGGCCGGGTCCGAACCGGGCCGGGCGCGGGCCAGCAGGTAATCGATGCAGGTGCGCACGGCGCGCGTCTGGTGGCGCTGGGGCATGTAGAGCAGGTACATCTGGTTGCCGAAGATGCTCAGGCGCCATTCGTCCAGCGTGGTCAGCACTTCGCCGCTGGCCACGGCGTCCTGCATCACATAGTCCGGCACCAGGCCCACGCCCAGGCCGGCCAGGATGCCTTGGCGCAGAAACGGGAAATGCTCGGAAATCAGCGTCGGCTCCAGCGTCACTTCCTCGCGCAATGTGCCCTGGTAGGCGCGCAGGCGCAGCTGGCGGCCGACCACGCCGGCCGTGATCAGCGGCGCGCTGCGCAGCGCTTCGAGCTGGGTGGGCAGGCCGTGGGTCTGGGCATAGGCGCGGGATGCGCAGGCGATGTAGCGCACCCGGCCCAGGTCGCGCGCCACCAGCGTCGGCGGTGGCTCGGGCATGACGCGCACGGCGATGTCCACGTCGTCGCGGATCAGGTCGTCGACCCGGTTCTCGAACAGCACGTCGAGCACGATGCCCGGGTACAGGCGCTTGAAGTCGATCAGCCAGTCGGACATCACCAGCTGGCCGTAGCCGCTGGGCACGCTCAGGCCCACGCGGCCTTGCAGGCCCTGGCCCAGCATGGTGATGGTTTCGCGCGCGGCCAGCATTTCGTTCTGGATGGCGCGGCCATGGGCGTACAGGCGCAGGCCGACTTCGGTGGGCTCGACCCGGCGCGTGGTGCGGCGCACCAGTTGCACGCCCACCGATTTCTCCAGCTGGGTCAGGTGGTAGCTGACATTGGCGCGCGTCATTTTGAGGTTGCGCGCGGCCTGGCTGAGGTTGCCGGCATCCAGAATGTCTACCAGTACGGTGAGGGACGTCAGTTCCATGGATGTTTGTCAAAAATTGTTTGACAGTCTGTCAATGATTGATGTAATTGTCAAGATTGTTTGGCGGCTTCACAATCGGCGATTCACTTGCCATTCTGGAGAATCGTCCATGGGCGCTGCCCCCCTCGCTTCCGCTGTCACTACTGTCCGCACGGGCGCCATCTTGGTCGTGACGATTAACAACCCCCCAGTCAATGCTTTGGGCCAGGCCGTGCGCCAGGGCCTGGCCGCTGCCATGCAGCAGGCCGAAGCCGATGACGCCGTCGCCGCCGTGCTGCTGGTGGCTGCCGGCAAGGCCTTCATCGCCGGCGCGGACATCCGCGAGTTCGGCAAGCCTGCCGTGCCGCCGTCGCTGCCCGAAGTCTGCCGCAGCATGGAAGAATGTTCCAAGCTGGTGGTCGCCGCCATCCATGGCGCCGCTCTGGGCGGTGGCCTGGAAGTGGCCATGTCGGCCCATTACCGCCTGGCCTTGCCGGGTGCCAAGCTGGGTCTGCCCGAAGTGCTGCTGGGCCTGTTGCCCGGCTCGGGCGGCACGCAGCGCGCGCCGCGCCTGATGGGCGTCAAGGCCGCCACCGAGCTGATGCTCAGCGGCAAGCAACTGGGTGCCAAAGCCGCACTGCAGGCCGGTCTGGTCGACCGCCTGGCCGAAGGCGACGACGCCCTGGCCGCCGGTCTGGCCTATGCCAACGAATTGCTGGCGCAAAAAGCCCCCCTGCGCCGCACGCGCGACATCGCCATTGCCGACCCGGCAGCGGCCCTGGCCGAGCTGGAGCAGCTCAAGGCCGAGACCGCCAAGAAGAGCCGCGGCCTGTTCTCGCCGCTGAAGATCATCGAATGCGTGCAAGCCGCCGTGCAGCAGCCGTTCGACCAGGGCCTGGCCACGGAGCGCGCCCTGTTCCTGGAATGCCTGGACAGCCCGCAGCGCGCAGGCCTGGTCCACGCCTTCTTCGCCGAACGCGAAGTGGCCAAGATTCCTGAAGCCAAGCTGGCCGCGCCACGCCCGTTCTCCACGATTGCCGTGATCGGCGGCGGCACCATGGGCGCGGGCATCACCGTCTCGGCCCTGGACGCGGGCTTCGCCGTGACCATGATCGAGCGCGATGCCGAGTCCATCGCGCGCGGCCAGGCCAACGTGGAAAAGGTCTACAACGGCCTGATCGCCAAGGGCCGCATGACGCCTGAAGCCAAGGCCGCCATCATGGCGCGCTACACGCCCACGACCCGCTACGAAGACATCGCCCAGGTGGATCTGGTGATCGAAGCCGTGTTCGAGGACCTGGAAGTCAAGAAGGCCGTGTTCCGCGAGCTGGACCGTGTCTGCAAGAGCGGCGCCGTGCTGGCCACCAACACGTCCTACCTGGACATCGACGCCATCGCCGACGCGACCAAGCGTCCGCAGGACGTGATCGGTCTGCACTTCTTCAGCCCGGCCAACATCATGAAGCTGTTGGAAATCGTCGTGCCGTCCAAGGTCAGCCCCGACGTGGTGGCCACGGCCTTCGAACTCGCCAAGAAGCTCAAGAAGGTGCCGGTGCGCGCCGGTGTCTGCGACGGCTTCATCGGCAACCGCATCCTGGCGGTGTACAAGCAGGCCGCCGACTTCATCATGGAAGACGGTGCCAGCCCTTACGAAATCGACGCCGCCGTGCGCGCTTTCGGCTACCCCATGGGCCCTTTCCAGGTCACCGACCTGGCCGGCGGCGACATCGGCTGGGCGACGCGCAAGCGCCGCGCCGCCACGCGCAACCCGCTGGCCCGCTACGTGGAAGTGGCTGACCGCATCTGCGAACGCGGCTGGTACGGCCAGAAGACGGGCCGGGGCTTTTACCTCTACCCCGAAGGCGTGCGCGTGGGCCAGAACGACCCCGAAGTGCTGGCCATCGTCGATGCCGAGCGCGCCAAGAAGGGCGTGACGCCACGTGCCTTCACCCAGGAAGAGATCCTGCGCCGCTACATGGCGGCCATGGTCAACGAAGGCGCCAAGGTGGTGGCCGAAGGCATCGCCCTGCGTCCGCTGGACGTGGACGTGACCTTTGTCGCCGGCTACGGCTTCCCGCGCCACCGCGGCGGTCCGATGAAGTGGGCCGATATGCAAGGCCTGCCGTCCATCCTGGCCGACATCGAAGCCTTTGCCAAGGAAGACCCGCTGTTCTGGCAGCCCGCACCGCTGCTGGTGCAACTGGTCAAGGAAGGCCGCAACTTCGACAGCCTGAACCAAGGCTGAGTGAAGACCACCCACGGCGTTCGTCCTGAGCTTGTCGAAGGAAGAGCGCGGTGGGCCGATGACATTTTGAATTAGAGCTGGCGCTGCGCTGCCCCCAAGGGCGGTGCAGACGCCACGCCACCCAACCAAAGAGACAATCATCATGCGTGAAGCCGTAATCGTATCCACCGCCCGCACTCCGCTGACCAAGTCACACCGCGGCGAGTTCAATGTCACGCCGGCTGCCCAGCTGGCCGCGTTTTCCGTCAAGGCGGCCGTCGAGCGTTCGGGCGTGGACCCCGAAATGTTCGAAGACCTGATCCTGGGCTGCGGCAACCCCGACGGCTTCCAGGGCCGCAACCTGGGCCGCCAGACCGTGCTGCGCGCGGGCCTGCCGCTGTCGGTCGCGGGCACCACGATCACGCGCTTTTGCGCTTCGGGCCTGCAATCCATCGCCATCGCCGCGGGCCGCATCGTCGCCGAAGGCGTTCCCGCCATGCTGGCCGGCGGTGTGGAAACCATCTCCGGCCTGCGCCCGGGCAACAACCTGCCGGGCGACATGGACCCGTGGCTGCTGGCGAACAAGCCCGAGCTATACATGGCCATGATCGATACGGCCGACGTGGTGGCCCACCGCTACGGCATCAGCCGCGAAGACCAGGATGCGTTCTCGCTGCTGAGCCAGCAGCGCACGGCCGCCGCCCAGGAAAAGGGCCTGTTCGACGACGAAATCATTGCCTGCGCCACGCGCATGGCCGAGAAGAACAAGGAAACCGGCGAAGTCACGCTGCGCGACGTGGTCGCCACCAAGGACAACTGCAACCGCGCCAGCACCACCCTGGAAGGCCTGGCCAAGCTCGAGCCCGTCAAGGGCGCCGGCCAGTTCATCACCGCGGGCAATGCCTCGCAGCTGTCCGACGGCTCGTCGGCCAGCGTGCTGATGGAAGCCAAGGAAGCCGAGCGCCTGGGTCTGCAACCCCTGGGTGCTTTCCGCGGCTTTGCCGTGGCCGGTTGCGAGCCCGACGAAATGGGCATCGGCCCGGTGTTCGCCGTGCCCAAGCTGCTGGCGCGCCACGGCCTCAAGGTCGAGGACATCGATCTGTGGGAAATGAACGAAGCCTTCGCTTCCCAGGCCTTGTACTGCCAGCGCCGCCTGGGCATTCCTTCGGAACGCCTGAACGTCAACGGCGGCGCGATCTCCATCGGCCACCCATTCGGCATGACGGGCGCACGCCTGGTCGGCCATCTGCTGCTCGAAGGCCGTCGCCGCAAGGCCAAGTACGGCGTGGTCACGATGTGCATTGCCGGCGGCATGGGCGCTGCCGGCCTGTTTGAGATTTACTGAGAACACCCCATGGATCTGAATTTCACTCCCCAAGAGGAAGCCTTCCGCGCTGAAGTGCAGGGCTTTCTGAAAGACAAGCTGCCCAAGGAGCTGGCTGCCAAGGTCAAGGCCGGTCAGCGCCTGAGCAAGGGCGACCAGGAAAACTGGCAAGCCCTGCTCAACGAGCGCGGCTGGTTCGCCAACCACTGGCCTGAAGAATGCGGCGGTCCGGGCTGGAGCCCGGTGCAGAAGTTCATCTTCGACAACGAGTGCGCTGTCGCGGGTGCGCCGCGCATCGTGCCGTTCGGCGTCAACATGCTGGGCCCGGTGCTGATCAAGTACGGCAACGAAGCGCAAAAGAGCTACTGGCTGCCGCGCATTCTGAGCGGTGCCGACTGGTGGTGCCAGGGCTACTCCGAGCCCGGTTCGGGTTCGGATCTGGCTTCGGTCAAGACCACGGCTCAGCGCGGTGTCGACGCCCAAGGCGATCACTACATCGTCAACGGCCAGAAGACCTGGACCACCCAGGGCCAGCACGCCAACATGATTTTCTGCCTGGTGCGCACCGACAAGAGCGTGCGTCCCCAGTCGGGCATCAGCTTCCTGCTGGTCGACATGAACACGCCCGGCGTGGAAATCCGCCCCATCCGCACGCTGGACGGCGACCGCGAAGTCAACGAAGTCTTCTTCACCGACGTGCGCGTGCCGGCCGAGAACCTGGTGGGCGAAGAGAACAAGGGCTGGACTTACGCCAAGTACCTGCTGACCTATGAGCGCACCGGCATCGCCGGCGTGGGCTTCTCGGTGGCCGGTCTGGAAAAGCTCAAGGCCGTGGCCAGCCGCGCGCAGCGCAACGGCAAGCCGCTGGACCAGGACCCGCAGTTCGCGGCCCGCATGGCCAAGGTCGAGATCGACCTGGAAAACATGAAGACCACCAACCTGCGCGTGATCGCGGCCGTGGCCGGTGGCGGCGTGCCGGGCGCGGAAAGCTCCATGCTCAAGATCCGTGGCACCGAGATCCGCCAGGAAATCCTGTCGTTGATCCGCCGCGCCATGGGCCCGTACGCGCTGCCGTTCACGGACGAAGCCCAGTACGCCGGCTATGCCGAGGCTCCCGTGGGCCCGGCCGAAGCAGCCACGGCTGCAGCCAACTACTTCAACTACCGCAAGCTGTCGATTTTCGGCGGCTCCAACGAAATCCAGAAGAACATCATCTCCAAGATGATCCTGGGCCTGTGAGATTGTTGCGATGAACTTTGAACATAGCGAAGACCGCCGGATGCTGGCGGACACCCTGGACCGTTTCGTGGCCGAGCAATACGGCTTTGAAACGCGCAACGCCATTGCCTATGGCGACGTCGGCATGGCGCCGGCCCTGTGGAACCAGTTTGCCGAGCTGGGCGCCATCGGCGCGCTGTTCCCCGAAGCCGACGGCGGCTTTGGTGGCGCGGGCTTTGATGTCGCCGTGGTGTTCGAATCCCTGGGCCGCGGCCTGGTGGTCGAGCCTTTCCTGGGTGCCTTGATGGTCGGTCGCGCCCTGGTCGCGGCCGGCACGGAGGCGCAAAAAGAGCGTATCGCCAGCCTGATCGACGGCTCCGCCATCGCCGCCCTGGCCCACGATGAGCCGGGCAGCCATTACGAGCTGTCCCGCGTCGCCACGCGTGCGCTGCGCAATGACGGCGGCTGGAAGCTGTCGGGCGCCAAGGCCGTGGTGGTGCAGGGCGAACACGCCCAACTGCTCTTGGTGTCGGCCCGCACGGGCGGCGAAGTGGACAGCGAGGACGGCATTTCGCTGTTCCTGGTACCCGCCGATGCCGCTGGCGTTGTGCTGCGCGGCATGGGCCGCATGGACGGCGGCCGCGTGGCCGAAGTCACGCTGAACGACGTGCAAGTGGGCGCCGACGCGCTGCTGGGCGCTGAAGGCCAGGGCTTTGCCACGCTGGAACTGGCCCAGGCCTGGGGCCTGCTGGCACTGTGCGCCGAAGCGCTGGGCGCGATGGAAGTCGCCAAGCGCGACACGCTGGAATACCTGCAGACGCGCAAGCAGTTCGGCGTGGTGATCGGCAGCTTCCAGGCCTTGCAGCACCGCATGGCCGATCTGCTGCTGGAAATCGAGCAATCGCGCTCGGCCGTGATCAATGCGGCCGCGGCCATGGACGCCGACCGCAGCACGCGCGAACGCGCACTGTCCGCCGCCAAGTACACCATCGGCCGCATCGGCACGCTGGTCTCGGAAGAAAGCATCCAGATGCACGGCGGCATCGGCATGACCTGGGAACTGCCCTTGTCGCACTACGCCAAGCGCCTGGTCATGATCGACCACCAACTGGGTGACGAAGACCACCATCTGGCGCGCTTCATGGCGCTGGGACGGGGCGCCTGATGAGCGACGCGAACAACGCCCCCCTGATCAGCCGCCGCGAAGGCGCGGTGCTGGTGCTGTCCAACAACAACCCGGCCGCGCGCAATGCGCTGTCGCCCGGCTTCTATGCGGCCTTCACCGAGGCGCTGCAGGCCGCACAAAATGACCCCACCGTGGGCGCCATCGTGCTCACCGGCGAAGGCGGCCATTTCTGCGCGGGCGGCGACTTGCGCCAACTGGCCAAGCGCCGCGACCTGCCCGAAGCAGACCGCCGCGCCAAGCTCGAAGGCCTGCACGACCTGGTGCGCGCGGTGCGCGACTGCCCCAAGCCGGTGATTGCCGCCGTCGAAGGCGCGGCGGCCGGCGCGGGCCTGTCGCTGGCCCTGGCCTGCGATATGCTCGTGGCGGCGCGCAACGCCGTGTTCTCGGTGGCCTATGTCAAGGTCGGGCTCACGCCCGATGGCGGCGCCACGGCTTTCCTGGCGGAGTTCGTTTCGCGCCAGGTGCTGACCGAGCTGTGCCTGACGGGTGAACGCATCTCCGGCGAGCGTCTGCACGCCCTGGGTCCGGTCAACCGTCTGGCCGAGCCCGGCCAGGCATTGGCGCAGGCGCTGGTCCTGGCCGAACAGCTGGCCAGCGGACCCGACCAGGCCATGGCGAGCATCAAGGCATTGTGCCGCGAGGCCTACGGCAACACGCTGGAAGAGCAGCTGGAGCAGGAAGCCTTGCGCATGGTGCGCGCGCAGGCGACCGAGGAATCACGCGAAGGCATGGCGGCCTTCCTGGAAAAACGTACGCCGGATTTCACGCAGCTGCGCCAGTCGCGCGTCTGAACCCCGGCAAGGAGACAAAAAACATGAACGACAAAACGACCACCACTTCCCAGTCCGCTGAAGACGGTATGGACTTTCCGCTCGAAGGCGTACGCGTGCTTGATCTGTCGCGCGTGTTTGCCGGCCCCATGTGCGGCATGGTGCTGGCCGACTTCGGCGCCGAAGTCATCAAGGTGGAGCACCCCGAACGCGGCGACGACACGCGCGACTGGGGCATGCGCATCGGCAAGACCGAGACCACCTACTACAACGCCATGAACCGCAACAAGCGGTCCGTGACGGTGGATCTGCAATCGCCCGAAGGGCTGAAGATCATCCACGAGCTGCTGCCCCAGTGCGACGTGGTGATCCACAATTTCAAGACCGGCGGCGCCGAGAAGCTGGGCCTGGGCTACGAGCAGCTCAAGGCCCTCAAGCCCGGCCTGGTCTACTGCGCCATCGCCGGCTACAACAGCGCCGGCTCCGAAGCCAAGCGCCCCGGCTACGACCTGGTGATCCAGGGCGAGTCGGGCCTGATGGCCATCAATGGCGAAGCCCAGCAGCCGCCGCTCAAATTCGGCGTGGCCGTGGTCGACCTGATGACCGGCATGTATGCCGCCCAGGCCGTGCTGGCCGCGCTGTTCCGCCGTGAACGCACGGGCAAGGGCCGCTTGATCGAGATGGCGCTGTATGACTGCGGCATCTCGGTCACGGGTTACTACGGCCTGGACGCCATGCAGCTGGGCCATGACCCCAAGCGCTACGGCAACTCCCATCCCTCCATCGTGCCTTACGGCATGTTCGAGGCCGTCGACGGCCCGCTGATCATTGCCGTGGGCAACAACCAGCAGTTCGAACGCTTTTGCAACCAGGTGCTGATGCGCCCCGACATTCTGCAAGACGCGCAGTTCGCCAGCAACGTGGAGCGCGCCAAGAACCGCTCGGCGCTGCTGCCGCTGCTGGTGGAGCTGATTCGCGGCCTGCCGCGCGACCTGCTGATAGAGCGCATGGCCGTGCACGGCATTCCCTGCGGCAAGGTCGCGGGACTGCACGAGGCCTTGACCAGCGAGCGCACCCGCGAAGGCGGCCTGATGCAGGAAATGCCCCATCCGGTGGCGGGCAGCACCCATGTGTTCGCGCCGCCTTATCGCCTCGACGGCCAGCGCCTGCCGATCCGCAAGGCGCCGCCCACGCTGGGCGAAGGCACGAAGGACGTGCTGCAGAAACTGCTGCAGCTGTCCGAGTCGGAACTTCTGGCCCTGCAGGCCAAGGGCGTGCTGACGCTGCCCACGGCCTGAGGCCGGGCCTGCGCCGACCCTCCAGCTGCCCGTGGCGGCTGGAGCCTTTTCAAACCAATAAAGAGACAGAGACAATCATGAGCCCACATGGCATCAACGCCCTGGCGCGCGGCACGCGGCGCACCCTTCTGGCCCTGGCGGTCGCACCGCTGTTGATCGGCGGCGCCTTCGCGCAACAGCCGGCCTGGCCCGCCAAGATGGTCAAGATCATCGTGCCGTTCCCCGCGGGCGGCCCCACGGACACGGCTTCGCGCATCGTCGGCCAGAAGCTGGGCGAGCGCCTCAAGCAGACCGTGCTGGTCGAAAACCGCCCCGGCGCTTCTGGCTCCATCGCCGCGGCCCAGGTCTCCAAGAGCCCGGCCGACGGCTATACGCTGGTCATGCTGGCCACGCCCACGCTGCTGGCACCGCATCTGTACAAGACCGCGGGCTACGACACCGTCAAGGACTTCGCGCCCGTGGCCACGGTCTATGACCTGCCCATCGTGGTGGTGGTCAACCCCAAGCTGCTGCCTGAAGTCACCGACCTCAAGAGCCTGATCGCCCACGCCAAGACGCAGAAGACCGCGCTCAACTACACCAGCTCCGGCGCGGGCAGCTTCGGCCACCTGAGCATGGAACTGCTCAAGCAGATGGCCGGCTTCGAGATGCAGCATGTGCCCTACAAGGGCGGCACGCCGGCCATCACCGACACCATCGGCGGCCAGGTGCCCATCATGTACGCCGACCTGGTCGCCGCGCTGCCGCACATCCAGGCCGGCAAGCTGCGCGCCATCGCCGTGGGCTCGCCCCAGCGCGTGACCATGCTGCCCGACGTCAAGACCATTGCCGAACAAGGCATCAAGGGCTACGACGCCGTGTCCTGGGGCGGCCTGCTCGCCCCGCAGGGCACGCCCAAGCCGGTGGTCGACCGCATCGCCAACGAAGTCAAGCTCATCCTGGCCGATCCCGAGATCCAGAGCCGTTTGCTCAACGCCGGCGCCATCGCCCATTTCCAGTCGCCCGCCGAGATGGGCCAGCGCATCCAGCAGGACTACACCCGCTGGGGCCAGCTGATCCGCGACAAACACATTGCTTCGGAGTGATCTGCACATGAAGACCCGCATCACAGAGCTGTTCGGCATCGAGCACCCCATCATCCAGGGCGGCATGCACCATGTGGGCCTGGCCGAGCTGGCCGCGGCCGTGTCCAACGCCGGCGGTCTGGGCATCATCACCGGCCTGACGCAGCGCACGCCCGAGCTGCTGGCGCGCGAAATCGCGCGTTGCCGCGCCATGACGGACAAACCTTTCGGCGTGAACCTCACGTTCCTGCCTTCGGTGAACCCGCCCGACTACCCCGGCTATGTCCGGGCCATCATCGACGGCGGCGTGAAGATCGTCGAGACCGCAGGTAACAACCCGCAAAAATGGATGCCAGCGCTCAAGGAGGCCGGCATCAAGGTCATCCACAAGTGCACTTCCGTGCGCCATGCGCTCAAGGCGCAGGCCATTGGCTGCGACGCGATCAGCGTCGACGGCTTTGAATGCGGCGGCCACCCCGGCGAAGACGATGTGCCCAACTTCATCCTGCTGCCGCGCGCGGCCGATGAGCTGAAGATTCCTTTCGTCGCTTCGGGCGGCATGGCCGACGGCCGCTCGCTGGTGGCGGCCCTGGCGCTGGGCGCCGAAGGCATCAACATGGGTACGCGCTTCATTGCCACGCAGGAAGCGCCCGTGCACGACAACGTCAAGCAGGCCATTGTCGCGGCCAGCGAGCTGGACACCCGCCTGGTCATGCGCTCGCTGCGCAACACCGAGCGCGTGCTGACCAACGACGCCGTCGAGCGCCTGATCGCCAAGGAGCGCGCACTCGGTGCGGCGCTCACATTCGAGGACATCCTGCCCGAAGTGGCAGGCGTTTATCCGCGCATCATGCAGCAAGGCGAGATGCAGGCCGGTGCCTGGTCCTGCGGCATGGTCGCGGGCCTGATCAACGATGTGCCCACTGTCGAGCAATTGATCAACAGCATCATGGCCCAGGCCCACGCGCTCATCAGCGCACGGCTGGCCTCCATGCTGCAACCGACGGCCTAGAGCCGTCCTTTTCAAAACCCCATTGGAGAACCTCTTTCCATGAAAATCATCGTCCCAGTCAAACGCGTGGTCGACTACAACGTCAAGGTCCGCGTCAAGTCCGACGGCACAGGCGTGGATATCGCCAACGTCAAGATGAGCATGAACCCGTTTGATGAAATCGCCGTCGAAGAAGCCGTGCGTCTCAAGGAAAAGGGCGCTGCGACCGAAGTCATCGCCGTCTCCTGCGGCGTGACCCAGTGCCAGGAAACCCTGCGCACCGCCATGGCCATCGGCGCCGACCGCGCCATCCATGTGCTGACCGACGTCGAACTCCAGCCCCTGGCCGTGGCCAAGCTGCTCAAGGCCCTGGTCGACAAGGAACAACCCGGTCTCGTGATCCTGGGCAAGCAGGCCATCGATGACGACGCGAATCAGACGGGGCAAATGCTCGCGGCCTTAGCCAAGCTGCCCCAAGCCACGTTCGCTTCCAAGGTGGAAGTCGCTGGCGACAAGGCTGGCGCGCCCCGAGTCAATGTGACGCGCGAAATCGACGGTGGCCTGGAAACCCTGGCCCTGTCGATGCCCGCCGTGATCACCAC